>CAUAWO010000005.1:0-96665 GCA_958432865.1 Bacteroides stercoris | reverse complement strand
GACTTGCTAAATTATATGCTTAAATATAAAATCCCTCAGATTGTTACGTTGATCCAAAACGTCATACGTTGTAGGTTTGAAATCATTCTCTAAGTTGTCATCTTCACTACATGATGAAAGTGAAAGCATAATGGCAACTGATAAATAGAAGTACCGTTTTAAATGTTTCAGCTATGTTTCAGTACGAAAAGAGGAAATTCTTGTAAATCAAAAGTTTACAAGAATTTCCTCTTTTCGTACCCAGACCCGGGGTCGAACCGGGATGGAAGTGAATCCACTGGTGTTTGAGACCAGCGCGTCTACCGATTCCGCCATCTGGGCATGTTGATTTCTCAAATGCGGTGCAAAGATACAGCTTTTTTTGAAAACTACAATACTTTCCTTAAAAAAAGGCGAAAAAACGAGAAAATATTCTCCAAGCATTCCGCGTTTATAAAATATACAGTACTTTAGCAGAAACTTTTAAAACATTTAATATGATAACCAATAAGGATAATTTCTGTGTAATCATGGGTGGCGGTATCGGTAGCCGTTTCTGGCCTTTCAGCCGCAAAACTCTTCCGAAACAATTTCTAGATTTTTTCGGCACAGGGCGTTCATTATTGCAACAAACATTCGATCGGTTCAAGCAAGTAATCCCTACAGAAAACATACTGGTTGTAACCAATGACCTATATGCCGACTTGGTGAAAGAACAGCTTCCCGAATTAAACTCCGAACAGATTTTATTAGAACCTACACGCAGAAACACTGCCCCGTGCATTGCATGGGCTGCTTACCATATCCGTGCATTAAACCCAAATGCCAATATCGTAGTAGCTCCTTCGGATCATCTTATCCTAAAAGAAAGCGAATTTCTTTCAGCCATAGAGAAAGGGCTGGCATTCGTTGCAAAATCTGATAAGCTTCTAACTCTTGGCATTAAGCCTAACCGCCCGGAAACAGGATATGGTTATATACAGGTAGCCGAACATATAGACAGCAGCTTCTATAAAGTAAAAACCTTTACAGAAAAGCCCGAATTGGAATTAGCCAAAGTCTTTATAGAAAGCGGAGAATTTTATTGGAATGCCGGTCTCTTCATGTGGAATGTAAACAGTATCATCAAAGCCGGTGAATTGCTTTTACCGGAATTGGCCACTAAATTAGCAGCCGGAAAAGATGTATACGGAACACCGGAAGAAAAGAAATTCATAGATGAGAACTTTCCTGCATGCCCTAACGTATCCATCGACTTCGGCATTATGGAAAAAGCAGACAATGTATATGTATCATTGGGCGACTTCGGATGGTCTGATTTAGGTACATGGGGCTCCCTGTACGATCTTTCTCAAAAAGACGAATCGGAGAATGTCACTCTGAAATGCAGGTCTTTATTATACAATAGTAAAAACAATATTGTCGTACTTCCGCAAAACAAACTTGCTGTCATCGACGGGCTGGAAGGATACCTCATTGCCGAATCCGACAATGTCCTGCTGATTTGTAAAAAAGATGAAGAGCATTCCATACGTAAGTATGTGAATGATGCTCAAATTAAATTGGGAGAGGACTATATATAAATAGTTTTTTCAACGACAAAAAAGTAAAATAAAATCGGCAGTTGCTATTTCCAACTGCCGATTTTTTATAATGGGAGGAAATAAAATCTTTTAGAACGCCATGGTGATAGCTTTGGCTATCGCCTTAAATTCTTCATCTGTCAATTTCAGCTTTGGATTGGAAAAAAGCATATCCTTTTCATTCTGCATAGGAATCAAATGAATATGTGCATGAGGAACTTCCAAACCTAAAACTGCTTCACCCACTTTCCTACAAGGAAAAGCCTTGCCAATAGCCAATGCCACTTTCTTTGCAAAAACATGCATTGCAGCCAAATCCTCATCACTTAAATCGAAGATATAGTCCACTTCCTGTTTAGGAATGACCAACGTATGCCCTTTCGCCAATGGATTAATATCAAGAAAAGCAAAGAACTTATCATTCTCCGCCACTTTGTAGCAAGGTATTTCACCCGCGATAATTTTGCTGAATATTGTTGCCATAATTTTACTTATATAAAATGAGGCAAGCCCGCATGCAGACCTGCCCCTCCTCTAAAATGATATGTTCATTACTTCCAGATTGATGATACCCTGCGGTACTTTAATCTCAGCAACATCACCCACTTTCTTACCAAGCAAACCTTGTGCAATCGGAGTATTTACAGAAATCTTTCCCTCTTTCAGGTTAGCTTCACTTTCAGAAACAATGGTATAAGTCATCTTCATACCGTTTTTCACATTTTTCAGTTCCACTTTATTCAATATCTGTACACTGTCGGTTTTCAATTTAGATTCATCAATAATCTTTGCATCCGCAATAACCTGTTTCAGTTTATTGATTTTCATTTCAAGAAGACCTTGAGCTTCTTTTGCAGCATCATATTCTGCATTTTCCGACAAGTCACCTTTATCGCGTGCCTCAGCGATAGCTGCCACAATCTTCGGGCGTTCTATCGTTTCCAACTGTTTCAAATCGGCCAACAACTTATTGTAGCCTTCTTCTGACATATAAGCCATAGTTTTTCCTCCTTATTATTTATAATGTTTTTTAATGGTACTATAAACAAAAAAGAATTCCAACATGGTCAGCATGCTGGAACCCTCTTCCTATTTTTTCCTTTGCAAAGATAGACTTTTAAATAATGCGTGTCAAGCAAAAAGCAGTGCTTTGTAACATATTTAAATGAAATCTTCTAATTTATAACATGTTACAGCAAGGCTTTCACCGCTGCATCCAAATCTTTAATTGTTTCGCCACGGGCACTCAACTCGCTCTTTTTATTGATTAGGAAGACAGCAGGAAGCGACTGTACATTATAAGCCGCAGCTATGCTGGAATATACCCCATTGGCGTCACGTACACATATCCACGGCAGATTATCGGCTGTTGTTTTCCAATAGTGCTCATCAGCATCCAAAGAAACCTGGTAAATCTCCAAGCCCTGACCGGCATACTTGTCGTATAAATCACGCAGCATATAATTATGTGTAGGAGAAACCGCACTCTGATAGATTGTGAAATCCAAAATAACAGCTTTCCCCTTCAAATCACTCAACTTGTGCATATTGCCTTTCATGTCGCGCAAGTTAATATCAATGATACCTGTTTCCGACACAGCCTCCGTAGGAAGTTCCACGACCTTCTGCTGCGGGGCACGGGTATTCTTCATTCCCTTTATTACTATATTATAAAGATTCTTCGAACGGTCAGCATGCGGATAATAATTGTTCAGGCTGGTTGCCACTGCAGCAAAGCACTTCACATCATCTTTATTATTCAACGGATCGAATATGAGATAATTATTTAATTTCTGAAATAAAGCAAAATAAGCAGCTGCCGTATTAGGAGCGGCAAAAATATAATTAATCTTCACTTCATCCTTATAGTCTTTCATCAGTGTAGCCAAACTATCCTCAAACACATCCGTACCGATTTTATGGGCTTGCATACTTTGAATCAACGCATTTACATTGGTTTGAAGCTGCATTTGCTTCAATGTAAGTTCTTTTATCTTCACACTGTTTGCCGAACCTTCTACTGTATAAGCCGTAGAAAAATCCGTATACGGTGCATTAAACCGAACCGTTTCCGCAGAATCTATGGAAAAGTTGATAACCTTATCATCTACACGCAAACGATAAAATTCAGGTGATACAGGGCATGCCTGCTTAAAAGCAAACGTACCGTCACTCTTCAACTTAACGGAGTCCAAAGGAACAATACCCTCTAAAGCCGAAGCTTCCAGGTAAAGCATTTTACCGTCAGCACCGGATATTTCACCTTCCACTTTAAATTCCGGTCCGGAATTACATGCGCTTAACCCCAAAACAGCCAATGCTACAAAAAGAATCTTTTTCATATTTCATGTATTTTTCTAAAAAGAACGTGCAAATATACTCCTTTTCACGGTTAGTCAAAGCATTTTCCCACTTCTTACACTTATAAAAGTGCAAAAAACAACTAAATACAAACTTTTTATCTCATTCCCACCGTATTACACGAATAAAATATGTATCTTTGCAAGCATTTTGAAAGAAAAATAGATATAAAACATTTTTTATGATTAACCCAATTGTTAAGACGATCGAGCTTCCTGATGGCAGAACCATCACGCTCGAAACGGGAAAGCTGGCAAAACAGGCAGACGGTTCTGTAATGCTTCGTATGGGTAACACCATGCTGTTAGCTACTGTTTGTGCCGCCAAGGACGCAGTTCCCGGAACAGATTTCATGCCGTTACAGGTAGAGTACAAAGAAAAATTCTCCGCTTTCGGACGTTTCCCCGGAGGTTTTACAAAACGCGAAGGCCGTGCTTCTGATTATGAAATCCTTACCTGCCGCCTCGTAGACCGTGCTCTCCGCCCTTTATTCCCCGACAATTTCCACGCAGAGGTATATGTAAACATCATCCTCTTCTCAGCAGACGGCGTTGACATGCCGGACGCACTGGCAGGACTTGCAGCTTCTGCAGCCCTCGCTGTTTCAGATATTCCTTTCAACGGACCGATTTCCGAAGTACGCGTAGCACGTATCAACGGCGAATTTGTTATCAATCCTACTTTTGAGCAATTGGAAAAGGCTGACATGGATCTGATGGTAGGCGCCACTTATGAAAACATCATGATGGTGGAAGGTGAAATGGATGAAGTTTCCGAAAGAGACTTGCTGGAAGCCATGAAAGCTGCTCACGAAGCAATCAAGATACAATGTAAGGCCCAGATGGAACTGGCAGAAGAAGTCGGTTCTACCGTAAAACGCGAATACTGCCACGAAGTAAACGATGAAGAACTCCGCAAGGCTGTTCACGACGCCTGCTATGACAAGGCTTATGCAATTGCAGCTTCCGGTAACAAGAATAAGCATGAGCGTATGGATGCTTTCGATGCCATCCGCGAAGAATTCAAGGCACAATTCAGCGAAGAAGAACTGGAAGAAAAAGCTCCGCTTATCGACCGCTACTACCACGATGTTGAAAAAGAAGCCATGCGTCGTTCCATCCTGGAT
This sequence comes from Bacteroides stercoris, assembly GCA_958432865.1. GTDB lineage: Bacteria > Bacteroidota > Bacteroidia > Bacteroidales > Bacteroidaceae > Bacteroides > Bacteroides stercoris_A. The sequence continues at coordinate 91,616 of CAUAWO010000005.1, read as the reverse complement.
GAAGGCAAGCGTCTCGACGGACGTAAGACTACCGAAATCCGTCCTATCTGGTGCGAAATCGGTTATCTGCCCGGTCCTCACGGTTCCGCTATCTTCACACGTGGTGAAACCCAGTCTTTGTCTACCGTTACTTTAGGTACAAAACTGGACGAAAAAATTATCGACGACGTTCTGGAACATGGAAAAGAACGTTTCTTACTGCACTACAACTTCCCGCCGTTCTCTACGGGTGAAGCCAAAGCACAACGTGGTGTAGGTCGTCGCGAAATCGGTCACGGACACCTTGCATGGCGTGCTTTGAAAGGACAAATCCCTGCCGATTATCCGTATGTAGTGCGTGTAGTATCCGATATTCTCGAATCAAACGGTTCATCTTCCATGGCTACCGTATGTGCCGGTACGCTGGCACTGATGGATGCCGGTGTAAAAATCAAGAAGCCCGTATCCGGTATTGCAATGGGATTGATTAAGAATGCAGGCGAAGAAAAATACGCAGTATTGTCCGATATCCTCGGTGATGAGGACCACCTCGGCGATATGGACTTCAAGGTAACCGGTACAAAGGACGGTATCACTGCTACCCAGATGGATATCAAAGTAGACGGTCTGTCTTATGAAATCCTTGAAAAAGCATTGTTACAGGCTAAAGAAGGCCGCGAATACATTCTGAGTAAAATCACCGAATGTATCGCTGAACCGCATGCCGACCTGAAACCGCATGCTCCACGCATCGAAACCATGACTATTCCTAAAGAATTCATCGGTGCAGTAATCGGCCCGGGCGGAAAGATTATCCAGGGTATGCAGGAAGAAACCGGTGCAACAATCACTATCGAGGAAATAGACAATATCGGTAGAATTGAAATTGCCGGAACCAACAAGAAGTCTATCGACGATGCAATGCGTATCATTAAAGGTATCGTGGCAGTACCGGAAGTAGGTGAAGTCTACAAAGGTAAAGTACGTTCTATCATGCCTTACGGTGCATTCGTTGAATTCTTACCGGGCAAAGACGGTTTGCTCCATATTTCTGAAATCGACTGGAAGCGTCTGGAAACAGTAGAAGAAGCCGGAATCAAGGAAGGTGACGAGATTGATGTGAAGTTGCTTGACATTGATCCTAAGACCGGTAAGTTCAAACTGTCTCGCAAAGTATTGCTTCCGAAACCGGAAAGACAGGAAAGACCGGAAAAGAAAGACAAATAATCCCTATCAATAAATAGGATATATGAGCCCGACAGTGATCTGCCGGGCTTTTTTTCACTCCCCACCCATGGAAATCAAAAAAACAACAGGTATTGTTTGCATATTACAAAAAGATTATGTTGCTTTGTGATACGAAACCTTAAATCGTACGAAAAAACTCCAATTTGAATGTCCGACTCCATTAAATTACATACGATGGACCTTTTCTCGCGTTTTTTCCAGGAGAACCAAGAAAAGTTCCTGACTTTTGCTTATTCCTACCTCAGAGATAAAGCGGAAGCGGAAGACGTGCTAATGGAATCCATGATTGCCCTATGGGAAAACCGGAACCGTTGGGAAGAAGGAAGCAATCTGCATGCCTTGCTGTTGACCATAATCAAAAACAAGTCACTCAATCTGTTAGAGCACAAAAAAATACGCCTGCAAGCAGAAGAAAATATAAACAGCCATAACCAGCGGGAGCTCAACTTGCGTATATCCACCTTGAAAGCCTGCGAACCCGAACAGATATTCGACAACGAAATACAGCACATCGTTCACAAGGCCTTAGAGCAAATGCCACAACAAAGCCGGACTATTTTCATGCTGAGCCGTTACCAGAATCTCCCCAACAAACAAATTGCAGAGCAACTGCATGTTTCACTGAAAACCGTAGAAGCGCATATCACCAAAGCCCTCCGCATACTGCGATTGGAGTTGAAAGATTACCTGGCTTCCATACTTCTCTGAGCAATAAAAGTATTTTTTCAGAAAAAAGTTTCCTTTTTTGATAGGGTTGTCCACACTTCGCCGGTTATATATACAGAAAGGCGGTAAAGTCCCTCTCTTTAACCAAGCAACTCTATTTATGATGAACCAGGAATTACTATACAAATATTTTAAAGGAACAGCATCCATTGAAGAAGAGAAACAGATTCTGGACTGGGTTGAAGCTTCTGAAGAAAACCGGGAAGCCTACCTGAAAGAGCGTATGCTGTTCGACGTATCCCTGTTTTCCACAAAACAAGACAATAAGAAGAAAACAATACAACTCATGCCAACGCTCCGCTGGGCGGCGCGTATTGCAGCGGCAGTCATCATTGCCATATCAGGTTACTACATGACCACAAATTATATATATAATAAGGATGCACAGCCTCAAACCATTACTGTTCCTGCCGGGCAACGCGCTCAAATTACACTTGCCGACGGTACACGCGTATGGCTCAATGCCCAATCCACGCTTACATATGCTTCCGACTTCGGTCGCAATGACCGCAACGTCGAGTTAGACGGCGAAGCATATTTTGAAGTTGCCAAAAACAAAAAATTACCGTTCTATGTACATACGGAAATGCACAAAGTAAGAGTGGTCGGAACCAGCTTTAACGTCTGCGCATACAAAGGCAGCAAAGAGTTCGAAACAACATTGGTGGAGGGTATCGTAGACATCTACCCAAGCTGTAACAACCAAGTGATTACCCGCCTTCAAAAGAATGAGTTTTTTGCCAATTATGACGGACGCTGCAAGAAAACCATCCTCCCCTCGTACGAATATCTCCGCTGGAAAGAGGGATTATACTGTTTTGATGATGTACCCTTCAGCGGCATCCTGGACAAACTCGAAAAATACTACAACGTAAAGATAACCGTCACCAGCCCCAGACTACTGACCCACGAAGGTCTGACCGGCAAATTCAGGGAACAGGATGGCATAGAGCACATCTTGAGAGCCATCTCCAAAGAGCATCCGTTCAAGTTCCGCATTAATGAAAACAAAGATTCGATAATCATATATGAATAAACAAAACCTTTAAATTTAGTACTAACCCCTTAAAACCGAACAGCATGAAACCATAAAGCAACAGTCCTAAGAATTACTTCCCTTTTTTGATAAAAAAAGATCGGAAAGTACCCCCATACTTTCCGATCCGAAACAGTCAAAAATCGACCTTAATCAATTTATTAACTTAACACAGTGACAAAGATATGAGAAAAATTTCTTTGAATGGACTTTTTTGTCCAAAAAGTTTTGAAAACAAGCAATTATTGCGTACTATGAAGACCACACTATTCCTTCTTCTGTTTGTAACATTCCAAGCATACTGCGGGAATAGCTACTCTCAGAACGCCAAAGTAAGTATCCCCGATTCTCAGCTGAGAGTAGGGCAAATACTTTCCCAAATTGAATCCCAGACAGACTATCTGTTTGTATACAACAAAAAGAGTGTCGATGTACGGCGCACTGTTAATGTAGATGCGAAAAACAAAGCCGTAGCCGAACTTCTGGATGAAATATTTGCCGGAACAAACATCAGATATGTAATGGAAGGCAAAAATATAGTCCTGACCAAAAGAGGTGAAAGCATCGAAAACGTAGCCGGAACACAACAGGAAAGAGTCACTGTAAAGGGTGTCGTTACCGATTCCAAGGGCGAACCGATTATCGGTGCAAATGTATTGGAAAAGGGTACGACCAACGGTATCATCACCAACCTGGACGGAGAGTTCACCCTCAACGCACCTGCCAATGCCACTTTAGTCATTTCCTACATAGGCTATGAACCTATAAACGTTACGCTCAACGGCCGTACATCGCTAAAAATCCAAATGAAAGAAGAAGCGCTGGCATTGGAAACCGTTGTCGTAACAGCTATGGGCATCAAGAAAAAAGAGGCCTCTCTCACCTACTCTACCCAACAGGTGGGCGGCGATGAACTGACCCGCGCCAAAGACCCTAATATGATTAACGCCCTTGCCGGTAAGACAGCAGGCGTATCCATCACCCGTAACTCCTCCGGTCTGGGCGGCTCAGCCAAAGTATCCATCCGCGGTATCCGTTCTGCCAATGCCGATGGAAACAACCAACCGTTATATGTTATCGACGGTGTGCCTATGCTGAACAACGTAGCCGAGCAGGCATTCTCCGCCATGGGCGGTAACAACGATGCCGGCAACCGTGACTCGGGCGACGGTATCTCCAACTTGAATCCGGACGACATTGAAAGCATGAGCATACTGAAAGGTGCTTCCGCAGCAGCCCTCTACGGCTCACAAGCTGCCAACGGCGTAATCCTGATTACCACCAAGAAGGGTAAAGCCGGCATGCAACGTATCGTATTCAACTCCAACCTGACCATAGACCATGCCATTTGCCTGCCCGAATTCCAAGACAAATACGGTGCAAGCGGAGCTACAAGCTGGGGTACGGTTCCGGAAAATGCAAACTCCACACCCATCAAAGCTTACGATAACGTGGGCGACTATTTCAGCAACGGAGTTACTGCGACCAATTCACTATCCATCATGACGGGTAAAGAGAAAATGCAGACCTACTTCTCTTATGCCAATACCACCGCCAAAGGTATTGTCGATGTAAACAAACTGCAAAAGCATAATATCACCTTCCGTGAAACAGCCTCTTTGTTCAACGACCGCCTCACATTGGATGCCAATGTAAACCTGATGACCCAGAAAATCAAGAACCGCCCTACTTCCGGCGGCTACTACATGAACCCGCTGGTAGGTTTGTACACCTTCCCGCGCGGTGAAGACCTCAGTATCTATCGCGATAATAACGGATTCGAAAAATACGATGAAAACAGATCCATGCCATTGCAGAACTGGTATACGGACATCAGCGGATTCAACCAGAACCCCTATTGGCTGACGAACAGAGTTACCAGTAACGACAAGCGTTTCCGTACCTTAGCTTCCTTAAGCGCGAACTTGAAGATAAACGACTGGTTCAGCGTTCAGGCACGCGGTAATGTAGACTATATCAATGACAATTACGAGCAGAAAATGTATGCCGGGACAACGGCCGATGTAGCTCACCAGAACGGCCGCTATATCAAAATGAACCGTCAGGACTTCATGATTTACGGTGATTTTATGGCCATGTTCAACAAAACATGGAACGACTGGAGCTTGAATGCAGCCATAGGCAGCAGTATCAATACCACCAAAGTCAACTCCTTAAGTCTCGACTCCGGTAAATCCGGCTTGTACAAGGCTAATGTGTTCACAGTTCCCAATATGAATCTCAGCGGTGCAGGCACTTCATACATAGATGAAACAGCCAACCAAAGACGTACCATCCAGTCTGTGTTCGCAACCGCACAGCTCGGTTGGAAAGAGAGTATCTATCTGGATGTAACCGCACGCAACGACTGGTCTTCCACACTTGCCAACACCAAAAGCGAAGACTCCGGCTTTTTCTATCCGTCGATAGGTCTCTCATGGATTCTCAACAAAACTCTCAACCTGCCCGAATGGATAAGCTTCGGCAAGGTTCGTGCTTCCTGGGCACAAGTCGGCAACGACCTTCCCATCGGCATCACCAGCCCGGCGCAGACCATCACGGCAGGCGGCGTAGTGAAACCCATCGACTACTACTTTGCAGAAGATTTGAAACCGGAAATCAGCAACTCCATCGAAGTAGGTACTGAGTGGAAGTTCTTCAACAGCCGTCTGGATTTCGACTTCACATTCTACCGCACGGATACCAAAAACCAACTGATCCGCGTAAACACTACCGCCGAACAACGTCCTTACCGTTGGATAAACGCAGGTAAGATACGCAATACGGGTGTTGAAATCACCTTAGGCGCTACGCCGCTGATGAACGATAATTTCCGCTGGAAAACCCAGTTCAACTTTGCTACCAACAAGAACAAGATTGTATCCTTGGGCGGCACACCCAACTTCCAATACGCTTCGGGCAATGTAAGCATGCCCTATAAAATGATGGTTGTAGAAGGCGGTTCGCTGGGCGACATCTACGGCAACGTATTTGTACGCGATGCAAACGGTAAAATCCTGCTGGAACCGGCAACAGACAAAGACGGTAACCCCAACGCCAAAGCCGGTCTGCCTCAGGTTACAACCGACAAAGCCGCCAAGATAGGCAACTTCAACCCCGACTGGACACTGGGCTGGAGCAATACCGTGACATACAAAGGTTTCTCGCTTTACTTCCTGATTGACACACGCGTAGGCGGCGACGTAATTTCGCTGACACAAGCCGGACTGGACTATGCCGGTGTGAGCAAGGCAACCGGTGATGCCCGCGACGCAGGCTACTATATGCTGGAAGGACAAAAGATTAATGATGTACAGAAATTCTATCAAATGGTAGGCGACCGCGGCAACGGGACCACGGAATTCTACCGCTATGACGGAACAAACATCCGCTTGCGCGAAGTATCCTTGGGTTACTCCTTCCCGCAGCAAATGCTTGAAAAGACCGGATTCATCAAAGGAGTAGACTTGTCGCTGGTGGCACGCAACCTGTTCTTCATCTACAAAGATGCACCGTTCGATCCGGATGCCACAATGTCGGTAGGCAATGACAACCAGGGATTGGACACCTTCGGCATGCCTTCAACAAGAAACATAGGATTCAACATTAAATTTACTTTCTAAATACCCGAACGATATGAATAAGATAAAATATACAACCGCATTGCTCCTCGGCGGTCTCCTGAGTTTTTCATCCTGTACCGACAACTTTGCCGACTTCAACAGTACCGACGGAGCTTATACAGAAGAATTGCAGAAATACGATAACCAGACCAACCTCGTACCTTTTGCCACCATTCAAAAGGGTATCATCTACCAGACCGGAGTGGACGGTACGGACTGGCAATACCAGGTTATACAGAACTTAGTGGCGGACATGTTCTGCGGATACTTCCACGACATGAACGGTTCGTTCAATGCCAACAACTCCACCTATAATCTGAACAACGGCTGGACAAGTGCCATGTGGGTATACACCTACGGATACGTCATGCCTTCCATCGCCGATGCGGAAGCGCTGAATACAGAAAAGGAATGGCCTCTTTACCACGCCATTACCAAGATTCTGAAAGTAGCTACCCTTCATCGTGTGAGCGACTATTACGGGCCTATCCTTTACGACGGATTCGGAACAGCCGACCAGAAGCCACAGTCACAGGAAGAAGTCTACAAACGTTTCTTTGAAGACCTGGAAACAGCCGTGAACATACTGAAAGATTATAAAGGCGGCGTATCCTTTGAAAGCGCCGACTTCATGATGCCGGAAGGCAAACGCACTCCCGCACAATGGCTGAAATTCGCCAACTCTCTCCGCTTGCGTCTGGCCATGCGCGTATCTAACGTAGCTCCCGAACTTGCCGAAAAACAGGCCAAAGCAGCTTTGGATGCTGCCAACGGCGGCGTACTGGAAACAGCCAACGAAACGGTAGGCGAATACGGCATCCGCAATCCGCTGGGTGGTGTTGCCGGCTGGAGCGAAGTGTATATGAACGCAAGCTTGGAGTCTTTCCTGAAAGGCTACAACGATCCTCGCCTTAAATCCTACTTCAACCCGGCACAAGACGGCAGAGACAAAGACGGCAACATTAACAGAGAAGTTGCCGGAGTAAAACAACTCAGCAGCATTGAAGATGAATACAAAGGTGTCCGTCAAGGCACTGGCGTAGCCGACAACCGCTACTCCACACACTCGCAGACCACCGTTACAACCGCCAGTAAAATCATTGTCATGAGCGCGGCAGAAGTATGGTTCCTGCGCGCAGAAGCAGCCTTACGATATAACACCGGCGATGATGTGGAAAACTGTTATAAACAAGGTGTTACCGTATCCTTTGCACAATGGGATGCCAATGGCGTCAGCGATTATCTGGAAAGTGACGATAGACCGGCTGCCTACGTAGATGTATTCGATGCTAAGTTCAATGCGGATGCACCTTCGACAATCACTCCGAAATGGGACAATACAGCCGATAAGGAAGAAAAACTGGAGAGAATCATCACCCAGAAGTGGCTGGCCCTCTATCCGGAAGGTTGTGAAGCATGGGCGGAACAACGCCGTACCGGTTATCCGCGGCTCATCAAGGTTGCGGTGAACAACAGCGGCAATACCATCAGTACCGACGATATGATTCGCCGTGTATTCTTCAACCAAGATTACAAGACGGACAACAAGGCATTGTATGACGCCTTAGTCAGTAAGCTGGGTGGTGCAGACAACGGCGGCACACGTCTTTGGTGGGATACCGGACGGAATAACTTCTAAAAAACACAAAGGCATATTTTTTGATTAGTGATGTTTTCTCCGTATTAGTTATTACGGGAAAAGGTTGCAAGGAGCAAAGTCGGGGGGCTTTGCTCCTTCTTTTCATATATAAGAGACCGAAGCGGTTCTCCTTTTTCCATAAGGCATAAACAAACTGTCTTATAACAGCACCCGGACAGTTGCAAGAGCTTGTCTGCCTAAAGGCCGGGAGTTATTCGGATAAGTCCGCAGGTTTTGAGGTGTACCAGCGGCTGGTATGGCGTGTACCAACAAGTGGTACGGCAGCTACCAAAGGTTGGTACTCCATGTACCTTAGGTTGGTACGGCAAGTACCACTGCTTGGTACAAGACATACCAAAGAGTAGTACAAACCTGGTACATATATCTTATTGATTATAAGCGCTATGACACTTATTTATATTCCTGTATCGGAAGCTCCCCCCTCAATGCTCCAAGCGCATTCAGCGCCAATGCTTCCATTTCATCTTCACCCGGATAAACATGAACCGGTGCAAGGAACGAAATGCGCTCCTTCAGACGGGAAATAATATAATCGGAATGTGCCATGCCGCCCGTCAGCAGAATGGCATCTATCTTACCGTACAACACAACGGAAGCCGCACCGATGCTTTTGGCTATCTGGTAAATCATGGCATCCAATACCAATCCGGCATGCTTGTCCCCTTCCTCTATCCGGCGGACAATGGCAGGCACATCGGTCGTGCCCAAATGGGCTGTCAGTCCGGCACGGCCGGAGATACGCTTTTTAAGTTCGTCTTTTGTGTAGCGACCGGAACAGCAAAGATCTATCAACTGCCCGGCAGGAAGCGTACCGGCACGTTCCGGCGAGAACGGGCCTTCACCGTCGAGCGCATTATTTACGTCGACAGCCTTGCCATGATGATGGACGCCGACGGAGATGCCGCCACCCAAGTGGCAGACAATCAAATCCAGCTCTTCGTAGCGCGTATGATGCTCGGCGGCATAGCGACGGGCAATGGCGCGCTGGTTCAGCGCATGCCAGATAGTGATGCGAGGCATAAGGGGAGAACCGGTGATGCGGGCTATCTCGTCCAGCTCATCCACAACACCGGGGTCGGCAATGAATGCACGGCAGCCCGGAAGCAGCGCGGCCAGTTCGGAAGCTATGAGGCATCCCAAATTGCAGGCATGGGTGCGCATGGCATGAAGAATATCATCCAGCATGGCGTCATTCACCTCATATACGCCGCCCGGTATGGGCTTCAGCAGTCCGCCGCGCCCCACTATGGCGTCAAACTCAAAAGGTATATTATTGGCTTCCAATTCTTTCAGTACCAGATTCTTGCGGAATTCAAACTGGTCGATGATATGAGAAAAGGAAGACAGTTCGTCTACCGTGTGACGGATGCTTCGTACCAAGCGGGGTACTTCGTTCTCGTATACGGCAATTTTTGTCGAAGTGGAACCGGGGTTGATGACGAGTAACTTCATCGATGTATTTATTATTTACGATTTACAATTTGATAGTTGCGAAATATCATTCGCAGTTTCCGAGCCGCAACTGGTGAGGCATGCCATAGCAATGCTGTAATACTTGGACAAGCCGGAATCACTGCGTGAAGGTAGCACAACAGGGCATATAGGTCCTTGAAGCAACCCCGCCATATCGGCATGAGAGAAAAGGGAAACAGCCTTATAGAAAGCATTGCCCGATTCGATATTCGGGAAAATCAAGACATCGGCCTCGCCGTTGATGGGAGATACAATGCCTTTGATGTCGCCGCTCGTCTTTTCGCAGGAAGTCTTTACATCCAACGGGCCGTCGATGATGACGTTTCCAAACTCGCCTGCCTCGGCAAGTTCCACAATATTGACATAATCCAACGAATGAGGGAACTTGGCGCTCACCTTTTCCGTACAATGGATAAGTGCGATACGCGGCTGTTCGATACCGAAATGGCGGCAGGTATGGATGGCATACCAAATCATCTCTATGCGCTGCTGCAAGGTGGGCCGGGGAATGACTGCGGCATCCGAAAAGAACAGCAGCTTATCATAGGTGGGAATCTGCATGACAGCCAGATGTGTCAGAATCTTTCCTTTGGGCAGCAGTCCTTTTTCCTTGTCGAGAATGGCATGAAGCAGATTATCCGTATTGATAATACCCTTCATCAGAATATCCGCACCGCCCTCACGCACGATGCGTACCGCTTCGCGCGCCGCTTCATCCTTGTCTTCAATATGCAACGTCTGCACATATTCGGGATATTTCTTTAAAGTAGGATATTTCTCCAAGATGGCCGAATCGCCGATCATCAGAAATTCGGCAATGCCTTCGTCCAAAGCACGGGCTATGGCATATTCAGTATTGGGGTCATTGGCACAGACTACGGCAATGCGTTTCCTTTTATTTAAGGTCTTGAGATGAGAAGTTAATTGATCAAAGTTCCGAATAGGTTCCATAACGTTAGATTTTTAGCAAATATCTAAAAAAATGTCGAGAAAAAGAACGGTATACTTCATTTTATTTCTATGTTTTATATCATTTTGACAGGTTCAGTACGGAGAGCACAGAGTTTCACGGAGTTTTCGGGACAAAAAAAACATATTTCTTCATCACATTTTTCAGAGAGAAGAACAATAGAACATATTCCGCTTTGTCTTTTTGTTCTTTTTGATAAAAAAACATGCCATGTCGCAAGCCTGAACATGCCGTGATTTGCCGGAATACCCCTTAAAGAAATAAAAAAAACTCCGTGAAACACTGTGCCCTCTGTGGTGAATTATGTACTTTTGTCACAAATACAGAGAGATATACAATATGAACAGCCTTATTTTTCCGCCATACGTGCACGAGGGCGACCGGGCGATAATCCTCTCCCCCTCCAGCAAGATTGACAAGTCCTTCCTGAAAGGAGCCAAAAAACGGCTGAAGTCATGGGGACTGGAGGTTATCATTGCCAAGCATGCAGGCAGTGCGCACGGCACTTACGCCGGAAGCATACAGCAACGGTTGAAAGACCTGCAGGAAGCCATGGACGACGAGAAAGCCAAAGTTATCCTTTGCAGTCGCGGCGGATACGGTGCTGTGCATCTGGTGGGGCAGCTCGACTTCACCCGGTTTCGCCAGCATCCCAAATGGCTTATCGGCTTCAGCGACATCACCGCCCTGCACAACGTGTTTCAGCAAAACGGCTTCGCTTCGCTGCACGCTCCCATGGCACGGCATCTCACCGTGGAGCCGGAAGATGATTTTTGCTGTCAGGCATTGAAAGACATCCTCTTCGGCAATAAACTGCAGGAAGAAACCTCGTTCAGCTATACCTGCCCGGCACACAAGCTCAATCGCAAAGGCGAGGGAACGGGCATCCTTCGGGGCGGAAACCTGGCGGTGCTTTACGGGCTGCGCGGCACGCCTTATGACATTCCGGCAGAAGGTACGGTACTCTTCATCGAAGACATAGGCGAGCGTCCCCATGCCGTAGAGCGTATGATGTACAATCTGAAACTGGGCGGCGTACTCGAAAAGCTGTCCGGACTGATTATCGGACAGTTTACCGAATACGAAGAGAACATGTCTTTAGGCAAAGAGCTGTACGGCGCATTGGCCGATTTGGTAAAAGAATACGATTATCCTATATGCTTCGGATTTCCGGTGGGACACGTTACGATGAACGTACCGATGATTAACGGTGCGCAGGTCACGCTGGAAGTTGGAAAAAAAGAAGTGAAACTAACATTTAACACCCACAAAGAATGAAACGGAATTATACAATTATCCCACTGTCACTGCTGTTGCTCATAGCGATGGTAGCGTGCAGCAATAAAAGCAAAGGCAATACCGACAGTGAGGGAAAACAACCCAAGAGCACAGTCAGCGTACCCCAATTCGATGCAGACAGCGCTTACCGGTATGTCAAGGAGCAAGTAGACTTCGGCCCCCGCGTACCCAATACTGCGGCACACAAAGCCTGCGGAGAATATCTTGCAAAGAAGCTGGAACAATTCGGCGCCACGGTATACAACCAGCAAGTGGATTTAACCGCCTATGACGGCACCCTCCTAAAAGCCCGAAACATCATCGGCAGCTACAAGCCCGAAACGAAGAAACGCATCGTGCTACTCTCGCATTGGGACAGCCGCCCATGGGCAGATGCCGACTCTGACGAGAAAAACCGTCACACACCCATTCTCGGCGCCAACGACGGTGCGAGCGGGGTAGGCGTATTGCTCGAAATAGCCCGCCAACTGCACAAACAGCTACCCGAACTGGGCATCGACATCGTACTGGTAGATGCCGAAGACTACGGCCCTCACCAATCCTATACAGGCAACCATAAGGAAGAGTATTGGGCGCTCGGTTCGCAGTACTGGGCACAGAATCCCCATGTCCAGGGATATAATGCGCGTTTTGGCATCCTTCTTGATATGGTAGGCGCCAAAGACGCCACTTTCTTCTACGAAGGATACTCCGAAGAGTTTGCCAAAGGCATCAACCGGAAAGTATGGAATGCGGCCAATAACCTGGGCTACGGACGTTATTTCGTAAAAGAAAAAGGGAATATCGTAACCGACGACCACCTTTTTGTGTTCCGGAACGCACGCATCCCTACCATCGATATCATTCAATACAGCGAGGAAACCGGATTCTACGAAAACTGGCATACCCTGAAAGATGATATGGACGGCATCGACCGCAACACTCTGAAGGCGGTAGGCCAGACGGTCATGGAAGTTATCTACAATGAAAAATAAATACTAAAGATAAAATTATTATGAGTATCAACGAAGTACAAGATGAAGTAATCGCCGAGTTCAATGATTTCGACGACTGGATGGACCGCTATCAGCTCCTCATTGATTTAGGAAATGAACAGGAACCGCTTGATGACAAATATAAAACAGAACAGAATCTGATTGAAGGCTGTCAAAGCCGTGTATGGCTGCAGGCGGACGAGGAAAACGGCCGAATCGTTTTCCAAGCCGAAAGCGATGCTTTAATTGTAAAAGGCATTATCTCGCTGCTTATCAAAGTGCTGTCCGGACATACCCCGGACGAGATTCTGAATGCGGACCTCTACTTTATAGACAAGATAGGATTAAAGGAGCATCTTTCTCCCACACGCAGTAACGGATTGCTCTCGATGGTGAAACAGATGCGGATGTATGCGTTGGCATTCAAGGCAAAAAGCGCTAATGATTAAGCAGACTGTTGCTATTTCGAGGGTGTGTCAAAACTAACATTCGCTTGCTATTTGTTTCTTTTTAGGCACGGATTACACGGAAAACACAGATTTTCTTTGTTCTTTTTCCGTGAAATCCGCGAAATCCGTGCCTAAAAGAAATCATCAAATGTATTTTGACACACTCTCATATATATATATATCATCGGTTTACTTTTCTTCTCCCTCCACATACTCCAGTATATCTCCCGGCTGGCAATCCAATACCTTGCAAATAGCTTCCAATGTGGAGAAACGGACAGCCTTTGCCTTACCGGTCTTCAGAATAGAAAGATTCGCCGGCGTAATGTCAATCTTCTCCGCCAACTCCCCCAAAGATATTTTTCTTCGGGCCATCATAATGTCAAGGTTTACTATAATCATTTTCTTTTTCCCAATATTCGGTTAAATAGTCAAGTCCTGTTCTTCTTTCATCTTCAATCCTATTGCGAATACCTCGGCCACAATCAATGTGGAAATTCCTAATACCAAAGTAGTTGTATTCACCGTATCCGAAAGATGCAACTCGTAACCATGAACGGAAAAAACATTGCCTACACTCCTAAAAGTAAGATATGCCGGAAGAAGCGCCGTACAGAAACTGATAATCAATGCCGCCCCTAACAGGCGCAAGCGGTGGACGTTCTTCCAGTTGAAGATATCGGACTTGTTTATAGAAATGACCAAGCGGACAAACAGCACAATACTCCAGACACATATAACTATATGGAGAAAATTCAACAAAGTAAAAGCAGCCTGCTCCAAAGTTGTGGATTCCGTATCGACACTGACCATCATCGAGTTGAAAGAGACCGGTACATATTCACCGCTCCTTTCATTATAAACGGAATCTTGGAAAAGACCGTTATCGCCCAAACCGGAAAGGTGCTCCGGCAGCAGGCTAATGTACTTCATGTTCATCAGTTTTTTCTGGCTTGCCTCGGAAGCATTGCCGTCAATCCCGGCTTCCACACCGGCTTTCACCCCTACGATAAAATAGTAGCCGGTCTCAAAAACCGAATAGCTCAACACGAGCACTACAATCACACAAAGAATATTCAGTCGTCTTTTCATATTTTAAAAGTTGTATCAGTTGCCGGTAACCGATAAGAATTCATTACTTTACAAGAGACGGCAAACAACACTGCCGCTACCGCCAGACAGCTCCAATAGGCCGGTTCTCCAAGCAAATCGGATGTATATTTCACATCGGGATAATGCAAACTGAGGAATACCGACAGGCTGTTGTTCAGAATATGTATTAAAATTCCAGGAATCAGACTGCCCGTTTTATAATAGAGCCAGGCAAACAAGCCCCCCGATAATATAGCACCTGCCACCTGTGCCGGGTTAATATGGAAAATTCCGAAAACAAGGGCGGAAAGGATAATAGCCTTCACCGGACTGTACCTTTGCAGCAATACTTTCGTAATCGCCCCCCGAAACAACATCTCTTCCAAGACAGGCCCTAACACCGAGATACAGATAATGCCCAGCCAACCCGATTGCAACACATCGAATGTAGCTCCCATCCAATCAGGCAGGAAAGACAGTCTGGACATCACAAAGTCTATCAGGAAAATAGTAGAAAGGCCTATAATGATACTCCATCCCAAATAAGCAACCGACACCGGAGACCATATCCGCCCGTCATCTTTCAAATAGCCTTTCTTCCACAAATAGCCACCCATACCGACAAATCCCAGCAACATACTCGGAGCCAAAGCTATAACGCTTGCAGCATCTATCGTACCACTGACTGCATACGAATAAAGCATGGCAAAAGGCATCACCAACAATGCAGCCAAAATCTGCATTACAAAATAAATCAAAACCAGTTTTATTGCTGTTTTCATCGTTCCTTCTTTTTTAAGAGCGTGTAAAGATACACATTTTCCTGCGAACTCGTCAAGCCGCAGCAGCAACTCCCATTAACAACATCATCACCATAGAAAGTGACAGTACCAACAATGTAATACTCATAAATGCTCTCTTCATAACCGTAGACTTTTTATAATCAGCACTTATTCTTATCTACCTATTCTGTTTCTCAATAAGAATTTATCGTTTTTCGATATGCAAATAAAAGAGCTTTTTCTGAAAAGACAAAGAGAAACAGCATGTTTTTATCGAAAAACAATAAAAAAGATATGTTTTTCAATAAATATACAAGAAAGAGCTCAATAATGAAAACCTGAAAAGCAGTGTTATGAAAGAATCGCAGTGATTTCAGCCTCGTCCTTATGGAGCTGCGCTATCAGTTCGTCTATGGAATCGAACTTCAGTTCCGGACGAGTGCGACAAACGAAGGACAACCGCATGGGTTGATTGTAAATGTCAGCATCAAAATTAAAGATATGCACCTCAATGCTACGGTCTATGCCATTATTCAATGTCGGGCGGTAGCCGATACTCAACATCCCCGCATGCTTTTCCCCGCCAAGGAAAACATAAACGGCATATACCCCGTCAGCCGGAACCAGTTTTTCACAATCGCCGATGCGCAGATTAGCAGTTGGAAAACCTATCTTACGCCCAACGCGGTAACCGTTCACAACCGTACCGTCCAAAAAAAATTGATAACCCAAACAGTTTGCCGCCTCCGAAACGTTTCCTTGCAGCAAAAGGCGGCGGATAGCTGAAGAACTGACCGTCATTGCATCAGTGTAATAAGCCTGCGCCAATAGCACTTCTATTCCCAACTCCTGTCCATAACGCACATAATCCTCAAATCCTTCACTCCGATTATGTCCGAAACGGTGGTCGTAACCTATCATTAAAACCTGCACCCGGTAATCTTGCTTTAATATAGCCATAAATTGTTTGGCCGACAGGCACGCCAAATCAAGTGTAAAGTCGAGCATGATGCAATAATCTATCCCGGTACCGGCAAGCAGAGACACTTTCTCATCGCAAGTGGTAAGCAGCTCAGGACGAAAATCGGGTTGCATCACTTTGCGGGGATGAACCGGAAAAGTAATTACCGATGATGCAAGCCCACGTTCAGCCGCAACTTTACACACCTGTTCTATCAGGAACCGATGTCCCCGATGCACTCCGTCAAAAAAGCCGATAGTGGCTACATTGGGCAGGAGTTTACTACCAGATGTTCCGGTACATAATTGCATATTCACCTCATGCGGTTTGGTTCATTTAAATAAATGGCTCCAGTCTTCACCGGCTTTCGGAACATAAGTGGAAATACCTAATGACCGGGCAGTCATACAATTGGCTTCCGAATCGTCGATAAAGAAAGTTTCTTTCGGATCCAGACCCGCATCATCCAGCACTTTGCGGAAGATTTCTTCATCGGGCTTCGCCATCTTCATTTCATAAGAAAGAAAAATATGTTCGAAATAATCTTCTACGCGGAATGTCTTATAGGGAAAAGCATGTTCGCAGGACCATTTCCAATGGATTTCGTTGGTATTGCTCAACAGATATACCACATAGTCCT
Source organism: Bacteroides stercoris (assembly GCA_958432865.1). GTDB lineage: Bacteria > Bacteroidota > Bacteroidia > Bacteroidales > Bacteroidaceae > Bacteroides > Bacteroides stercoris_A. The sequence continues at coordinate 74,704 of CAUAWO010000005.1, read as the reverse complement.
TACGCAGGGCCAGCAATAAATCCAGTTTATAGGTCGGTATGCTCACCAAAAAGCTGTTCCATGCAGCATCAATCCGGGCATCGTCAACGTCTTTTCCTATCTTTTCCCGTATCACATTCCGAAAATCGGCACTGGAAATAAGGCCTTTCTCATATTGCTGGAAAAAATCCTGCTGGTGATATAGGTCGAGGGTGTGTTCTACATCCGGCAACCCCAATTCTCTAAAATTCTCCAAACAACGTTGGCGGTCTAAATCAATCAGCACACCGCCAAAGTCTACTATAAGGTTTTTAATTCCTTTTCTTTTCATTATCTCATTTTTGCATTAGACGTCGGACAAGGCGAATACCTTCGCCCACCCATAATACCAAAGAAGTAGAAGCAATGATTATCATCCATGTCGTAAAATCAAGCGGCTCCGTACGGAATACAGCCCCACCGAACTGTACGATGACAAACTGACCGCCCAGAATGGCAAGTACCACCAACTCCATGCCGTAGGATTTGGATATTCCCTTAAAAGCGGAGTCCGATGTTCCAAACACTCTCGCATTGAACAGGTTCCAGAATTGCAGCATAACGAAGAAAGTGAAGAAGATTGTAAGGCGTTGTACCGTCATACCGCCTTCTTCATTGTTAAACCGGAACAACATGCCCATAAGCAATGCTAGGAAAACCACTCCCATGCCAAGTATATAATTCCGCATGGATTTGGTTATAATGAAATCCGTACTTTTGCGGGGTTTCTCTTTCATAACACTCTCACTGGGTGGGATAGACGCCAAGGCCAAAGCGGCAAAGGTATCCATAATCAGATTCACCCACAGCATCTGCGTTACGGTCAACGGCAATTCAGTACCCACCAGCGAACCCAACAGCACAATGAACAGTGCCACGAAGTTAATCGTCAACTGGAATACGATGAAACGCTGGATATTCTTATACAATGAACGCCCCCACATCACGGCCGTACCGATACTGTTGAAAGAGTCGTCCAACAGCGTGATGTCACTTGCTTCTTTCGCCACAGATGTTCCCGTTCCCATAGACAAGCCCACCTGTGCATGGTTCAAGGCCGGAGCATCATTGGTTCCGTCACCCGTCACGGCTACCACCGCGCCTTTCTGTTGCAGTAGCTGAACAAGACGTTGCTTATCGGTAGGACGGGCACGCGACATAATCTTCAAGTCCAGCACCCGGTCGAGCGCCTCTTCGTCCGTCAGTTCGGCAAAGGCAGCACCCGTGATACGGTTACGTTCCGTATCTTCCGGCTTCCATAAACCTATCTGCCGCGCAATTTCGGTTGCCGTACCCGGCGTATCTCCCGTTACTATCTTTACGCCGATACCTGCTGACTGACATTTTGCAACTGCCGCAGGCACATCCGGACGTATAGGGTCACTGATGGCCACAACGCCGAGGAAAGACAAATCGTTTTCTGCAACCAATGCCACACAGTCGGCCGGTTCCGTATCGTCTACTACCTTATAGGCAAAACCAAGCGTACGCATCGCCATGTTCTGATAGTTCAGCAACTGAGCCTCTACCGTAGAACGATATTCTACCGCATCCACCCGCTTGCCATCCAGAAGCACATCCTTACATTTGCCCAATACAATTTCGGGAGCACCCTTTACATAAAGTATTTTCTTCCCAATCAGAGGAGAGTGTACCAATGTTGCCATAAACTTCCGTTCGGTAGAGAAAGTCAACTGGTCAAGCACCTTCACGCCCTCTCTCAACTCCAGATAATTACGCTGCTGGCTATTAAGCCACAACAATAAAGCTACTTCCGTAGGATTACCCACGCCTTTGGGCTTCTCTTCCGGAGTCGTTTCCTCCAGAAAAGCTGTAGAATTGGCACTGATACCTTCCATTACCAATTTACTCAAATCATCTTCTCCTATTTCCTTTCCGCCCTTCAATCCGTAGAAATTCGGTTCATACACCTGCATCAGGTTTTGTGTCAGCGTACCCGTCTTGTCCGTACAGATAACGGTAATCGCACCCATTGTTTCGCAGGCGTGCATCTTCCGCACCAGATTATTGGTGGAAAGCATGCGGCGCATATTCAGTGCCAGACTGAGTGTCACACTCATGGGCAAGCCTTCGGGAACGGCAACGACAATCAAGGTTACTGCCATCATAAAGTACTGCAAAGTAGCTTTCAAAGCAGGCAGCCATTGTTCAAAAGTATGGAATGAGGCAAAATCATAAACCAGGACAACATCCTTTATAAAGAAGATAGCGAATGCAAGACCGGCTACCGAAAAGCCGATTTTCCCTATGAGGTTGGCAAGTTTTGTAAGCTGGATATTCAACGGAGTAGGCTCGGTACTTTGTTCGGTACTCTGGCGGGCAACTTTTCCGATCTCCGTGGCGTCACCCACAAACTCTACACGCATAACTCCGTGTCCGTCGACCACTGTTGTACCGCGCATCACACGATTGGAAGCATAAGTGGCTTCTTCATCAAAATCCGCCTCTACAGTAGTTTTGGTCACAACAGGCTCACCCGTAAGATTAGATTCATTTATCTGTAAAGAAACGGCTTCCAGCAATTCACCGTCTGCGGGAATTTCCTCACCGGTTTCCAATATAACAATATCTCCTACTACCACATCCTTACGGGGAACCTCCTGTACATGTCCGTTACGAATCACCTTTACCAAAGTTTCCTCGTTCACTGCGTTCAGTAAATCAAACTTTTTATTGGCGTCGTATTCAAAAAAGAAGCCAATGCCCGTAGCCAGTAAAATAGCAGCTATGATACCGATTGTTTCGGCATATTCGTTCTCCACTATAGAAATAATCAAAGAGAAGAAAGCGGCCACCAGCAATACTCTTACTACGGGGTCTTCAAACTTTTCCAGATAAAGTTTCCACAAAGACGGGCGCTTCGGAGGCGTCAACAGGTTTACACCATGCTCGGTACGGCTCTTCCGTACTTCATCGTCAGTAAGTCCGACGTGATACAAATCATCCTTTGTTGCAGTCATGCAATTCGTTAGGTTTAAATTGAATTGCAAAAATACAACAATAATTTGTATAGAGAATGTTATTAAATCTTTTTATAGGTTTTACAAATCCGGCCTTTTTCCTTTCTATGAACATCTGCCAGCCACTTCCATAGAAACTTACTTCAAGAGCCTACTAACAAAAACATCTTTTTCTGCCCGAACGGAAAACAAAAAGGGAAATCCAATTGTTCTTAAAGAAGAAATTTAAATACAAGACAATTATGGAAAAGTACATCTGCACTATTTGCGAATATGTTTATGACCCGGAATTAGGAGATCCGGAAAACGGAATAGAACCGGGAACATCCTTTGAGGACCTCCCTGCCGATTGGGTTTGCCCCCTGTGCGGAGTAGGCAAAGATGAATTTGAGAAAGCGTCCTAAGACGCTTTCTTTTCTTTTATATCGCTGCTGGCTTCTACCACATTGACAACGTAATCGCCCAACTTTTCACATTCGGCAATGATATCCATATAGTAGACTCCCATCTGGTAATCATACTCCTTGTTATTGACATCAAGGATATTCTGATTCTTCAACTGGTTGCGGTAATTGTTGATTTCATTCTCGATATTAAACGACTTGTTCACATCAATGCCTTGATGATCCGAACGTTCCACCACCACAATCATCTGCCCGAGAGCATCATCGGTCAGCTTCATCATGAAATGGATATGTTCATATTGCTTTTCTGTGAACTCCTGATTGGTCTGACGCTTGCGATTGATGGTACGTGCCAGATTATAACAACTGTCACCGATACTTTCTATCTCCGTCACTTCACGCAGCATGGCCCGGATTTGCAGCTTACTTTCAGAACTTAACCGTCCTTCCGACACCTGGTTCAGATAATTGGCAATCTCCAGTTCCATGCTGTCGCTGATATTTTCGTACTTTTCTATCCGACTGAACAGCTTATTGAAATCGTCATCCTTCTCGGTATGCAATAGGTCGCGTACCATACCGAACATACGATGCGTACGTTCGGCAAACAGATGAATCTCCTTGCTTGCCTGCAGAATGGAAAGCTCCGCCGTAGAAAGCATACCGCCCGTAATAAAGCGCAGACGGTATTCCTCGTCCTGTTCCTTCTGCGGAATAATGGCGCAGACCGTACGCTCTATAAACTTCACGAACCATATCAATATCAACACATTGCAGATATTGAAACAAGTATGGAAAGCCGACAGCTTAAAGGAAACGGCAACGGCAGGATCTTTGGTTCCCATTATATTTTCCACAAACCATGATACTCCCTGTGTAAAAGGAACAAACAGACATAACACCCATATAACGCCGAACACATTGAATACCAGATGCGCCAATGCAGCCCTCCTGGCCTGCGTATTACCGGTAAGCGCCGCAAGATTGGCAGTTATGGTTGTTCCTATATTCTCACCCAGAACAAGTGCCGCTCCCAGTTCGAAGCTAATCCAGCCATTCGCACACATGATAAGCGTAATCGCCATCGTTGCAGCAGAGGCCTGCACAATCATGGTCAGTACCGTTCCTATAAGCACAAAAAGCAGTACGGATATATACCCCATATCGGTATAATCCTGCACAAAAGCCAGCATTTCCGGATTCTGGCTCAAATCGGGTGCATTGTTCTTCAAATAAGAAAGCCCCATAAACAGGAAAGAGAAACCGAAAATAAATTCACCGATGGATTTGCGATTACTTTTTTGAGAGAAGAGGAGAGGAATGCCAAAGGCTAAGAGAGGAAGGGCAAAAGCAGCTATGTCGACTTTAAAACCTAATGCTGAAATAATCCAGGCAGTAACAGTAGTACCGATATTGGCCCCCATAATAACACCTATAGATTGTGACAGGGTCAGCAACCCGGCGTTGACAAAACTCACTACCATAACCGTAGTTGCAGAAGAGGACTGGATAAGCGCTGTTATAAGCACACCTGTCAGAACGCCGGTCACCCGGTTGGTCGTCATAGCGGTTAAAATCTTCCGCAAGCGGTCGCCGGCGAATTTTTGAAGTCCCTCACTCATAATTTTCATTCCGTAGAGGAACAATGCCAATGAGCCAAGCAGCTTTAAAAAATCATAAAAAGAATATTCCATCTTTAATTAGTTAAAGTGTTTCATTGTACCATTTGTTATAATGTCCTATATTTAGCGTATTAATAATCTCAAAAAAAGACACCATGAAACATATGTTACAAATTTGTTGCAAAAATAATAATATTTATAAAGAATTCCCTATAGGGAGCTCACTTTTGGATATTTATTACGGTTTTAATCTTAATTTCCCCTATCAAGTGGTCAGCGCCAAAGTAAATAACCGTTCCGAAGGGCTGAATTTCCGGGTATATAATAATAAAGATGTGGAATTTCTGGATGTACGGGATTCCTCCGGCATGCGTACGTATGTCCGCTCACTTTGTTTTATCCTATATAAGGCTGTCAGCGAATTGTTCCCGGAAGGGAAGCTGTTTGTAGAGCATCCCGTATCCAAAGGTTATTTCTGCAATCTCCGCATCGGACGTCCTATTGAGCTGGAAGACGTGTCGGCAATCAAGAAGCGGATGCAGGAAATCATAGCCGAGGACATCCCTTTCCGCCGTACCGAATGCCATACCACCGAAGCCGTACGGGTATTCAGCGAACGGGGAATGAACGATAAGGTAAAGCTGCTGGAAACCTCCGGCTCCATATACACCTATTATTATACATTGGGAGATACGGTAGATTACTATTATGGCAACCTGTTGCCCAGCACAGGTTTTATCAAGCTGTTCGACATCGTAAAATATTATGACGGTCTGCTGCTGCGTATCCCCAACAAAGAAAACCCGACCGTACTGGAAGAAGTGGTAAAACAGGAAAAGATGCTTGATGTATTCAAGGAACATCTGCATTGGAACTACATCATGGGGCTAAGCAATGTAGGCGACTTCAATCTGGCATGCGAAGCCGGACATGCAACCGACCTCATTAACGTAGCAGAAGCCCTTCAGGAGAAAAAGATTGCTCAGATTGCCGATGAAATCTATCACCGGGGAGAAAACGGCGACCGCGTAAAGCTCATATTGATCTCCGGCCCTTCTTCATCCGGAAAAACGACCTTCAGCAAACGGCTTTCGGTGCAACTGATGACCAACGGCCTGCGCCCCTACCCCATTTCTCTGGACAATTATTTTGTAGACAGGGAAGACACCCCGCTGGACGAAAACGGCAATTATGACTACGAATCTCTCTACGCCCTCGACCTTGAGCTGTTCAACAATCAATTGCAAGCTTTGCTACGGGGAGAAGAAGTGGAACTTCCCCGATTCAACTTCACATTGGGCAAAAAAGAATACAAGGGAGACAAACTGCGCATTGACGAGCACACCATTCTTATATTGGAAGGAATCCATGCCCTGAATCCGGAGCTCACTCCGCAGATTCCTGCCGAAAACAAATACAAAATTTATGTATCTGCACTGACCACCATCTCACTGGACGATCACAACTGGATTCCTACTACGGACAACCGCCTGTTGCGCCGCATCATCCGCGACTTCAACTATCGGGGATATTCAGCACAAGAAACCATTTCGCGCTGGCCCAGCGTACGTGCCGGTGAAGACAAATGGATATTCCCCTATCAGGAAAATGCCGATGTCATGTTCAATTCCGCCCTCTTGTTTGAATTTGCCGTACTGCGTTGCCATGCAGAACCTATCCTTACCAGCGTACCGCGCAACTGTCCGGAATACGCCGAAGCCTACCGGCTTATGAAGTTCATCAAATACTTCACTCCGGTACAAGATAAGGAAATTCCGCCGACATCCCTGCTCAGGGAGTTCTTAGGCGGCAGTAGTTTCAAATACTAACCCGACACCCAAACAATCTCTTTGTCCGGAACCGGCAAACAGCTTCGGTCCGGACAAAAATTCCTGCCATACCAAACATTCTGTTAATTCTGACAGGGAATTACAAACATCCGCATACAACAGACAAAGAAAACTTTAACTTTGTAGGCAAACAAAACAAATCCGGTTATAATGAAAAAAAGCATTCCCATACTTCTTGCGGTTCTCCTTTGCCTGTGTACCCAAACATTTGCACAAAACCGCGCTGATGAACTGATGAAACAGGCACAGGAAAATCTGGCAAAGAAAGAATACATCAAGGCACGCTATCTCTTTTTACAGGCTTACAATGCCTTCGCCACGCAAGAAAACTATGCCCAGGCTGTAAAATGCGGTGTAAATGCCAGCGCCCTCTATCACCGGGAGAATTATTATAAAGAAGCATTCGAACTGCTGCGCAATGCCGAACTGCTGGTGAGAACCGGCGAACAAAAACTCAAAAAGGACTTTCCTGATTTACGTTTCCGCATCAACAAAGAACGTCTGCAAATGTACATCAGCCTCAAAAACCCCACCCGTGCCAAAGAACAGTTAAACAGACTGGAAGAAACAGCCAAAGCTGCCCAAAATGACTCTCTAAGCAATGACTTTCTGTATACCCAAGCCAGCTATTACTACACTTTCGGCATGAATTCACAGGGAGATACAGCTTTCAAGAAACTGATAGAACAGTATAAGCAACAAAAGAACTACGCCAAAGCGGATGAATGCTATCAAAATCTCATAAACATTGCCCTTCGGGCAAACGATACAGAATTAATGGCGCGTACTTACGACAAATACATTACCTGGACAGATTCTGTTAAAGCACTCACTGCACAGAAGGAACTGAATGCATTGAAAAAGAAATATAATGAAAGTCTGACTATCATTCAGGAAAAAGACGACTCTCTTTCCTCCAAACAGCATATCATCACCGGTCTTTGCGTTCTGGCAGCCATTTTAGCGGCAGCATTAGTGACAGGAGCCATCATATTACTACGCTTCATCCTACTGACACGCAAACAAAAGAAAGCAATCGGCATTGCCAACGAACACAATGAACTGAAGACCGAATTCATCCAAAATATCTCCGCCCAGATGGAGCCTACACTGGACACTCTCGACCCGAAGCTGCCCGGCGTACAGGCATTGCGTACTTTCTCCGCTCACATACAAGAGCTGTCCGAACTGGAAAACAGCCTATCAGAACCGTATGAAATGCAAGAAGAGAATATTTCGGCCTTCTGTGAAAACGTTATGAACAAAATACGCGGCAAAGTACAGGAAAATGTATCCCTCATTGTCAATGCTCCCAAACTGAACATAAAGATTAATCCGGAACACCTGGAACGCATCTTACTGCATTTGCTTGAAAACGCGGCCGAATACACCCCCGCCGGCGGAAAAATAGGGCTGGACTTCAAAAAACGCGGCGCCCATACACATCAGTTCATCATAAGCGATACAGGCTGCGGCATCGCCGAAGAACAGCGCGAAAACATATTCAAGCCTTTCACCGAAGTAAAAGACCTGACGCAGGGCGATGGTCTGGGATTACCCATCTGCGCGCTGATTGCCGCCAAAATGGATGGCAGCCTTACATTGGACAGTAGCTATGCGAAAGGCACACGGTTTGTATTGGAGCTACACACTTAAAAAAATGAGAATTAAAAAATTGAGAGTTGAAAATGAGTGCCGCCATTGTGCTACACGGTAATTTTCAACTCTCAGTTATCTTTAACTATCTCAACGCTTCCACTTCTTCCGGTGTCAGCGGAATCTTTTTGCCTAAACGGCGTGCACCGGTTTCCGTTATCAGATAGTCTTCTTCATTGCGGATACCTCCGAAGTTGCGGTATTCTTCCACTTTATCATAATTGATGAAGTCTTTAAACTTCTTCTCTCCTTTCCAAAGGTCTATCAGTTCGGGGATAAAGTAAATGCCCGGCTCAACGGTATGTACAAAACCCGGTTCCAGAGGAATGGCAAGACGCTGGCTCTTACGACCGAACTGCGTACTCTTAGGCTGACCGTTGTAACCAACCCAAATCTCGCCGAGGTTTTCCATATCATGCACATCCAGCCCCATCATATGCCCCAATCCATGAGGATAGAACAAGGCATGTGCGCCTTCGCGTACAGCATCTTCGGCATTGCCTTTCATCAAACCGAGTTCTTTCATGCCCTCTACCATTACGCGGGCGGAAAGGTCGTAAACATCCATATAAGGAATACCCGGACGAAGCGCTTTGACAGCCTCCAGATGCATTGCATTCTGAATTTCATAAACAGCCCGCTGACGAGGGGTAAACGTTTTATCGGCAGGAACGGTAGAGGACATATCGCCCGCATAACCCGACTCTACTTCCGCACCGGCATCAATCAGGAATAAATCTCCCGGCTTCACCTTATTGCCATGATAATGATTGTGCAAAGTCTGTCCGTTGACGGTGGCAATCGTTGCAAAAGAAAGCTCGCAATTATTGGATTCGGCCACCCGGTTCATTTCTGCTACAACTTCGTATTCGTACATACCCGGACGAAGTACTTTCATAGCCGTAATGTGCATATCAGCCGTCACATTACATGCCTTTTCTATCTCTTCTACTTCTTCGGCAGACTTATAACTGCGTTGTGCCACAATTGCACGGATAAATGGAACAGAACCTTCCTGGCGTGCAGGCGGAATGCCCAACCACTCCATCAGTTTCAATTTATGCTCCGCCCTGTAGGGAGGCAGGTAATGCACTGTCTGTCCCTTGCGCACTGCTTTATGCAGATAGTTCATGATTTCGGCAGAAGGCATTACTTCCGTTATGCCCACACGCCCGCTTTTCTCTTTCAGGGTAGGCTGCGTTCCCATCCATACGATATGGTCAATCGTAAGTTCATCGCCAAATATAATCTCCTTGTCCTCATCAATATCGATAATCGCCGACAAACCGGCAAACGACAAACCGAAATAATACAAGAAGGTAGAATCCTGACGATAACGGAAAGTATTGTCCTCATAATGCAGTCCTTGTTCGTCATTACCCAAAAACAGCAACACTCCTGAGCCTATATTTTTCTTCAACAGGGCCCGACGCTGTATATACGTTTCTTTAGCAAACATAATGTTCATAGTTTTAGTTGTTATACCACAAAGATAAAGAGAATATTTGAAAGGATAAGGAAAATCAGGAAATACTGACTTACAACCCAACAAGAAAAAACAACCGAACCGCAGCTTTCTTGTTAAATATAACAGAAGAAGATTTTTCGTTCCCGAACTATTCACTATTTTTGCAAAAAGTGCGAAGATAAAACTTATCTTTGCAGTGGATAAATAATGTAACTTATGGCACAAGGCTCCCGACAGATACAAACCCAAGCGCAGCAGCAGATACAGACGCTGTCACCACAACAGATTCTGGTAGTAAAGCTGTTGGAACTTCCGGCAATAGAGCTGGAAGACCGCGTACGTGCCGAACTTCTGGAAAATCCGGCACTGGAAGAGGGAAAAGATGATACATCCGGCGATGAATATTCCAATACCCCCGATGCAGACTCCAATGCAGAAGATGGTGGAGATACCGATTACGATTCTCTGAGCGACTATCTCAACGAGGATGACATACCCGACTATAAATTACAGGAAAACAACCACAGCAAGGGAGAACAAGCCGAAGAGATACCTTTCTCCGATACGACTTCCTTCTATGAAACCCTGAAAGAACAACTGGGTGAGCGCAACCTTACCGAACACCAGCGTGAACTGGCCGAATATCTCATCGGCTCATTGGACGACGACGGGCTGCTGCGCAAATCACTGGACAGCATCAGCGATGAGCTTGCCATTTATGCCGGCATCGAAGCTACTACCGGAGAACTGGAAGAAGCATTGAGAATCATTCAGGATTTCGATCCTGCCGGATTGGGAGCCCGCAACTTACAGGAATGCCTTCTCATCCAGATACGGCGCAAGATAGAACAGCAGCACTTCACTCCCAATCCGATTCTTTATATTGAAGAAGCAATCATTTCCGAATGCTACGAAGATTTCACCCGTAAGCATTGGGACAAAATACAACAGAAACTCGGACTGGAAGAAGAAGCTTTCCAGCAAGCCATAAAAGAAATCTGCAAACTGAACCCGCGTCCGGGAGCGTCTTTGGGTGAAGCTATCGGCAAGAACCTGCAACAAATCGTACCCGATTTTATTGTGGATACCTATGACGACGGCACTATCAACCTGTCGCTCAACAACCGGAATGTTCCCGAACTGCGCATGAGCCGCGATTTCACCGAAATGGTAGAGGAACACACCAAGAACAAGGCAAACCAGTCCAAGGAATCCAAAGAGGCCATGATGTTCCTGAAACAGAAAATGGATGCAGCTCAGGGATTTATCGATGCCGTCAAGCAACGGCAGAATACCCTGATGACTACCATGCAGGCCATCATCGACCTGCAACGTCCTTTCTTTCTCGACGGTGACGAGTCATTGCTTCGCCCCATGATATTGAAAGACGTTGCCGAGCGCACAGGACTCGACATCTCAACCATCTCCCGCGTCAGCAACAGCAAATATGTACAGACCAACTACGGCATCTACCCGCTGAAGTTCTTCTTTAACGATGGATATGTTACGGAAGACGGCGAAGAAATGTCAGTCCGGGAGATACGGAAAATACTAAAGGAATGCATCGACAACGAGGACAGGAAGAAACCCTATACCGATGACGAGCTGACCGAGATATTGAAAGAGAAAGGATACCCCATTGCCCGCCGCACCGTAGCCAAATACCGCCAGCAATTAAACATTCCGGTAGCAAGGCTGAGGAAATAGAAACGGCACAAGGCAATCCAAACGGTAGAGTGATAATGCAAAAATAAAAAAATGGCAATAGAACAACATATTATAGCAGATAAAAACCTTATCAGGACAGCCAGGGTAATTTCGATGATATTTACACCATTCTCCATACCTTTCATGGCATTTCTGATTCTGTTCGTATTCTCATACCTGCGAATCATGCCCCTGCAATACAAGTTGATTGTATTGGGCGTGGTATATTGTTTTACAATCCTTATGCCCACACTGACCATTTTCCTCTTTCGCAAAATCAACGGATTCACTCCTGAGGATTTAACGGAACGGAAACGGAGATATGTGCCTTTCATCCTGACCATCACTTCCTATGTGTTCTGCCTGCTCATGATGCACCGGCTGAACATCCCCTGGTATATGACAGGAATTATCTTTGCCTCTCTTATCGTGATGATTATCTGTGTCATTGTCAACCTGAAATGGAAGCTCAGCGAACACATGGCGGGAGCCGGTGCCATAATAGGTGGGCTGGTTGCTTTCAGTGCCCTGTTCGGATACAATCCGGTGGGCTGGCTGTGTATATTCATTCTCGTAGCAGGCGTATTGGGCACGGCACGGATTATCCTGCAACACCATACGCTCGGTGAGGTAATGGGCGGATTTGCCGTAGGACTGATTTGTACCTTGCTGGTACTTCATCCGCTCAGCAAACTGTTATTCCGTCTATTCAGCATATTCTTATTTTAAATATCAAATATTAACTCTTAAAACTAACGATTATGAATTTTCCTAATGATGTAAAGTACACGAAAGAACATGAATGGATTCGTCTCGAAGGAGATGTAGCTTATGTAGGAATTACCGATTACGCCCAAGAACAATTGGGAGATATCGTATTTGTCGACATCCAAACCGTAGGCGAAACATTGGCAGCCGATGAAGTATTCGGCACCATCGAAGTAGTAAAAACCATTTCCGACCTTTTCCTGCCCGTTGCCGGAGAAGTGCTGGAACAAAACGAAGCATTGGAAGAGCAGCCCGAACTGGTTAACAAAGACCCGTATGGCGAAGGCTGGCTCATCAAAATCAAACCCGCTGCCGATGCTGATTTCGGCAGACTGCTGGATGCAGAAGCATACAAAGCACTGATTAATAATTAGCATTTAGTGATTAGTGTTTAGTAATTAGGGTAATGATTAGCAGTAATAATTTGTTTTAAAATCTTTTCTCATCAATCCCCTAATCACTAAACACTAATCACTAAACGCTAATCACTAACCACTAATTTAAATAATATGTCTCCAATTGTTAGTATCATCATGGGCAGTACTTCCGACCTTCCTGTCATGGAAAAGGCCGCACAGTTGCTCAACGATTTGCATGTACCGTTCGAAATGAACGCCCTCTCCGCCCACCGTACTCCGGAAGCAGTAGAAGAATTTGCCAAAGGGGCACGTAAACGCGGAATTAAAGTTATTATCGCGGCAGCCGGCATGGCAGCAGCCCTGCCCGGCGTTATTGCAGCCAATACCACACTGCCTGTAATCGGCGTGCCCATAAAAGGCTCCGTACTCGATGGAGTAGATGCGCTTTATTCCATCATTCAGATGCCTCCGGGCATCCCTGTGGCCACCGTAGCCATCAACGGAGCAATGAACGCAGCTATTCTTGCCGTACAAATGCTCGCATTGAGCGACAAGGAACTGGCAGAAGCCTTTACTGCTTATAAAGAAGGTCTGAAAAAGAAAATCGTGAAAGCAAACGAAGACCTGAAAGAAGTTAAATACGAGTATAAAACAAACTGAAAGAAGTGATTGATAATCACTGACCATTAATCACTAATAACGTGGATATATTCAATTATTCCCGACGGGAAACATCAGAAGTGAATATCGGAGCCACCCCTATGGGCGGCTCCAATCCTATCCGCATACAAAGTATGACCAACACTTCCACGCAAGATACCGATGCGTGTGTAGCACAGGCCAAACGTATTGTGGATGCCGGTGGAGAATACGTACGTCTTACCACTCAAGGTGTCAAAGAAGCTGAAAACCTGATGAATATCAACGCAGCCTTACGTCAGGACGGCTACATGACCCCATTGGTGGCCGATGTGCATTTCAACCCGAAAGTAGCAGATGTGGCAGCGCAATATGCGGAAAAAGTCCGTATCAACCCGGGCAACTACGTAGACTCCGCACGCACTTTCAAGCATCTGGAGTATACCGATGAAGAATATGCACAGGAACTCCGGAAAATACGCGACCGTTTCGTCCCGTTTCTGAATATCTGCAAGGCCAATCACACGGCTATCCGTATCGGTGTGAACCACGGCTCGTTATCCGACCGTATCATGTCGCGCTACGGAGACACTCCCGAAGGCATGGTAGAATCGTGCATGGAGTTTCTGAGAATCTGCGTTGCGGAGCAATTCATGGACGTAGTCATTTCCATCAAAGCATCCAATACGGTAATCATGGTGAAAACCGTACGTTTGCTTGCCCACATCATGGAGAAAGAAGGGATGCACTTCCCCTTGCACCTCGGTGTGACGGAAGCCGGTGACGGTGAGGACGGACGCATCAAATCGGCCTTAGGCATAGGTGCTTTGCTGGCAGACGGGTTGGGTGATACCATCCGCGTATCTTTAAGTGAAGCTCCCGAAGCAGAAATTCCTGTTGCCCGGAAATTGGCGGACTATATTGTACAACGCCGTAACCACCCTTACATACCGGGTGCTGTAGCTCCCGAATTCCAGTACTTGTCTCCTGAACGCAGAGCCACGACAGCCGTGCGCAATATAGGCGGAGAAAACCTTCCCGTTGTCGTTGCCGCACGCTTGGACGGCAATATGGATTTCAATCCGCAGTTTATGCCCGACTATGTATACGTGGGCCGTCAATTGCCCGAATCTCCCACCGAAGGCATACAATACATTATCGATGCCGACCTTTGGGAAGGACAAGCCAACACATGGCCTGCATTTAAAGGCGAACAGCTGCCGTTTATCAGCGGATGCAGCGCATCACTGAAATTTCTGTTTATCACCTATATGGGATTGAACGACGAAGTAATTGCCGGACTGAAATACCTTCCGGAAGTGGTACTTGTCGCACAAAGCAACCATCCCAACAGACTGGGTGAATACCGTGCATTGGCGCACCAACTGATGAATGAAGGATTAAAGAATCCACTTGTCTTCTTCCAGCATTACGCTGAGACTGAAACTGAAAATCTGCAAATCAAATCGGCTGCTGATATGGGAGCACTCATCATCGACGGGCTCTGCGACGGTATTTTCCTTTTCAACCAAACCGGCAAGGAAGGCGATAAGGCGATAGACGACAAGGTTGTAGACACCACGGCTTTCGGTATCCTGCAGGCAGGACGCATCCGTACCAGCAAAACCGAATACATATCCTGTCCGGGGTGCGGCCGTACGCTCTACGACCTCGAAAGCACCATTGCCCGCATCAAGCAAGCTACATCACACCTGAAAGGACTCAAAATCGGAATCATGGGTTGCATAGTCAACGGTCCCGGTGAAATGGCCGATGCCGATTACGGATATGTAGGTGCAGGACGGGGCAAAATCAGCCTGTATAAGAAAAAGGAGTGTATCGAAAAGAATATCCCCGAAGAGGAAGCCGTAGAAAAGCTGATTGAACTTATCAGAAAGAACGGAGATTATACCGAGCGGTAGGTTTCTTATCCTTCACCACAAAAAAGCGCAGAGCCTCACAGAGTTTTCTTTTGTTCCGGATGCGGGTAATGCTTACCGGATTCCCAAAAGCTGTGAGACCCTGTGCTTTTTTGTGATGAATCCTAATATCTGAAACTCAAAAATACACGGAAGGATTTTGACTTCATCTTCCACTTGTCACTTTCAATTACATCCTCAAAGTCCGGAGCATCATAATCCATACCTTCCTCATCAAAAGAAAGTCCGTTATAAGTAGCTTTCTTCGCCCAACGATGCTCTATACCGACCGAAATTGCTTTATAGGCAACAGAAGCACCAAACGCAAAATTGGAAACATATCCGTGTCCGAAGCTGTCATCGATGACCACCATAGAATAAGTAGGCACATAATGGAAATAGGCAGCCACTTTCAAATCGCCTACCGGATTGACTGTGACGGAGGGACCTACGTGCATAGACGCATCTATCTGATGAATACCCAAATCAAAATCTTCCTCGTAATAGTCTTCATAATCACTGCTGTAATCATTATAAGCACGTGTGTACGAACTACTTTCTGCAAAGACGTCCGGTTCGGAATACTTGGCATACGAAAGTTCAAACCATGTTGCGTCAATACCGAACTTAATCATATTCAGCAACGGCTTCTTATGCAGGTAATACGTTTTTCCGAAAGTCAGAGAAACACCGAAATCACTTTTCCATTCCGCTTCGGCATCTACTTTATCCGTCAACGTTTGGTTTGTAATATAACCGATATTAAAATACTTGGCTCTTTTTTTCCATATTCTCTCATTTCGTGCCGCATCTTCAGTTTTCTGTACTCTGTCGGAGAGTTCATTTACCACTTGCAGTAAAGAATCCTCTCTTTGAGAAGATTGGACTTCGGAATCAGCTTCTTGAGCAAAAATACTTTGTCCTGTCAAAATCACGGTTGACAGCACCAACCAAAACAGTTTTTTCATCATAATTTGTCTGTGTTTTGCTTATGGCTCCTTCGTTCAGCATACCAGTAATTTTAGGAAAGCGCAGGAGCACTAAAGGGAACTCCCCTTAACGCTTATTTCGTTCTATTTTTACAAAAATAGAGGATTACACACATACGCACAACGGGACAAAAACGAGATAGAAACTAAAAAACCGAAATAGCGGACTATTTCGGTTTAAATAAAGATTATGATGATGTTTTTTTATTTTTCCTTTTTGCCTTCATCCGGCTTAACCGGCGGGACACTGAGCATTTCTTTATATTTTTCCGGAGCAGTCAATATCCCGACAGCCTCTTTCAGGTCCTTATCATCTTTCAACTGTTGGATGATACTTCCACGCTGATAGTAATAACGTTTGATAATTTCCACTGCAATCATCTCCTTTATATCCTTTGAGAAGTGGTCGAGGTCACGCTCCAGGTTATGAGATAGCTTTTTCTCCAAAGCCTTGAATTCGTCGGACGCATCCGTCAGGTATCCTTCAAACTCCGCCATTTCTTTCAAGTTCTTCAAAATCTTCTCAGTCTGCTGGTCGTACTTGAAATCTGCTTTCTGTACCATCGCCTTAAAGTCGGCATAGTCGGCATCCGTTATCTTAAAATCTTTAGGAGCCGGAATCGTGGGGTGCTTCAAACAATACTCCGTAGCGTAATTAAATATCAAGTTGTCATTCACCAAGTAGAACAGGATATTAGGCAACTTATCCTGCTTGACGGTAATATCGGGAGTAACTCCGCCACCGTCACGTACCTCACGTCCGGCAGCAGTATGGAATACGGTAGTCAAGCTATCCGGAATACGTCCTACGCTGCCGTCCTCATTGCGGTGTTTGTAGTCGATAGCCTGCACGCAACGGCCGCTCGGAATATAGTATTTGGAAGTTGTCAGTTTCATTGTGCCTCCATAAGGCAGCGGACGGGTGGTCTGCACAAGCCCTTTTCCAAATGTACGGTTACCCACCACTACTGCACGGTCATAATCCTGCAATGCACCTGCCAGGATTTCCGATGCAGAAGCTGTTGCACTATTCACCAGCACAGCCAGCGGAATTTCCAAATCCAGCGGCTCACGCAACGTCTTGTACGTATTGCTTGCCTGTTTGGTCTTTCCTTTCGTTGTCACCAGTGTTTTGCCGCGCGGCAGGAAGAAGTTGGCTATTTCCACGGCTTCGTCCAGCAAACCGCCGCCGTTATTACGCAGGTCGATAACCAAAGAAGTTATTCCCTGCTTTTTCAAATCAAGAAATGCCTGCTTGAACTCTTTGGAAGGATTACCGGAGAAAGTGCTCAGGTTGATATAACCGATGTTGTTATCCAACATTGCATAATAAGGAATAAAAGGCAACTGGATAGAACGACGAACGATATCGAATTCCAACGGCTGTTCCGTTCCGGGACGTTGCACCTTCAGTTTGAAGCTCGTGCCTACCTGCCCGCGAAGCATCTCGCTAACTTCCTGATTATTTTTTCCTGCAAGGTCCTTGCCGTCGATTTCCATAAGAATATCGCCTGCCTTCAGGCCTACGGTAGCCGCCGGCATATGTTCGTAAGGTTCGGCTATCATGGAACGCTTCAGTTTAGTATTCCAGGTTATGATAGAGCCGATACCGCCATACGTATTCTTCAACATCTGTTCCAGTTCGCTTTGGTCGTCTTCCGGAAAATATTGCGTATAGGGGTCAAGTGAATACAGCATGGATTCGATGCCGGTACGGATAGTCTTGTTCGGGTCTATCGTATCCACATAAAACATATCCAATTCCTTTACTATAGAATTGAATATATCCAAATTCTTTGCCACCTGAAAACTACGGTTGTCTCCACTCTTAAACCCGAAAAAGAAACTTGTACCTACTACTACCAATAGGACAGCTATCCAACGTATCTTTAAATATTTCATATATTCTAATTTATCATTATTATATCTTCCTTTATCTTCTCCCACTTTGAATCCGGCAGTTCCGTTCCAATCACCTGTATTACCTCACCCGACAGGATAGCACCTATTTTTCCGCACTTCTCCAAAGAATATCCGCAAGTCAGTCCATATAGGAAACCTGCCGCAAAAAAATCTCCGGCACCGGTAGTATCAACCACTTTCGCCACCGGCACAGCCTCAACACGTACTTCTTCCGTTCCCTTACGAATCAGCGAGCCGCGCGCTCCCACCTTTACAATGGCAATGCTACACATTTTAGCGATAATATCCAACGCTTCCTCAGGTTCTTTACCGGTAAACGCCTTCGCCTCTTCCTCATTGGCAAAAACAATATCCACATATTTATTTACCAGCAAAGAGAAGAACTCATGGTCGCCCGCCACGATGTTATAACTTGCCATATCCAGACAGACCTGCAAACCGGCTTCTTTGGCCAACTCAATAGCCCGGAGAATCATATCGTGCTCCTGTACCAGATAACCCTCTATAAACAGATAAGTATATCCCTTGAACATCTCCAGCGACAGTTCTTCCGCTTTCAACGTAGACGCTGCTCCCAAATATGTGCCGAATGTGCGCTCTCCGTCCGGAGATATAAAAGTAGACGCTACTCCCGAAGGCAATGTATCTGAAACTAATAAATCAGCTTCCGTTCCATGCTTCAGCAGACTTTCCCGAAAAAAGTTACCATAAGAATCATTATTTATCTTTCCGATGAACCCGGTTCCCGCTCCAAGCTGCGCCATGCCACGGATTGCATTTCCGGCAGAGCCACCGGTAGCCAAATGAGTTTTCATACGGCTAAATTCTTCATTGATTTTCAGCAACTTATCTTCATCTATAAGCGTCATACTGCCCTTGGGCAAGTCCATTTTAGTTAAGATTTCATCACTGTCAAGGGTTGCTAACACATCGACCAATGCGTTTCCCAATCCAATTATTTTATCCATTTCTGATATTTTTTTTGCAAAGATATTGCATATTTCAAAATATCCTATTACTTTTGCAGCGCATTTGAGAAAAAACAACATTCTTCCTTAGCTCAGTCGGTTAGAGCATCTGACTGTTAATCAGAGGGTCCTTGGTTCAAGTCCAAGAGGAAGAGCGAAAGAAAAACTTAAATGCAACATTCTTCCTTAGCTCAGTCGGTTAGAGCATCTGACTGTTAATCAGAGGGTCCTTGGTTCAAGTCCAAGAGGAAGAGCAAAAAGGTTCGTCATTACGGCGAACCTTTTTTTGTTGGATATCCCATTTCCTCCAGAGGAGCCCCCCAAAAAAATGGACCAACGTAAAAAATATCCCATTCCTTACCTCACCAGGTTACAAGAATGGGATATACAAACAAAACAAACAACAAGGCCATCTGTCACAGACAGCCATTGTATATGATAAGAGATTCTATATATTTTCTTTTCCAACCGGAATAAGTTCTATCCATCTGATAAATACTGTAAGGCTCAGCATACTTACTGTTATTCAGTTGTTGCTGCTGTCAAAACCAAATCTCTGTTATTGAATAACTCATTTAATTTGGTCATAGTATGATAAACTTCTCCATTTACCGTATAATGCAGTTCCACATTGTCTATATACCAATCGAAATTATATTCCTTGCGCAAACGTAACTCATACCGGCCATCCTCCCGAATGGTCATGACACCAATACGGCTGCCGTTCACCTCACGTTCAAAAGATACAAAAGCTCCCTTAGGCACAGGTTTAGTCTCCCCGTTAGCAGTATAGCGGATGGTTCCGGTAATGGATTCATTGGTTACTTTAAATGTCTTTTCAAAGAATACCACCTGCCTATTATTCGAACTGACGACAATATCCCCGGCACTTACCGCTGATTTGGTTTTGAAAGGAAGCTTTTTCCGTTCTCCCCTTTGACTTCCTGCACCAGCAGCATCGTCCTTTTGCAAGGCTTCACCTACTCCATACCGTCTTTCATCTTCCCGATTAGCCTCTACCGTATAAATAAAGCGTCCTTCTGTGTTCGGATCGGCTTTCAGCTTGTTTTTATCTAAGTTGAATTCCTTCAGGCGTGCATCATCTATTTCCAGCATAGGCGCATCAATATAGATTTCGAACTCTTCTCCAAACGGATCGACAGACTTTCCATCTGAACCGGTAAAACTGGTTACATCAAAGCTAATATCCACTTCCTGTTCAGGTTCATAAGTCCATGTCAGCGGTGTTTCCTCCTCCTCCGCATTGCCCGAAACATCAGTACCTATATCATCCACCCGTGCGGCAAAGCGGAAAGGATGGTAATTGGCAAGCTCAAAAGTAACGGAGCGATAAGTATTTCCCGTATACTCGGCTTCATTATTCGACGGTAACCCTGAGGGAGAACCATGCTGGTTGGATGCCATACGTACTACTTCCGCACTCCGTGCAACATTAGTCTTCATGTAAATGGAATAACGTCCTGTTTCTTCTGGATTTCCGGCATCAATCGGCTTAAACATATATACACGTCCTCCTGAACCCCATTCACTCTTGTCTACTTCATAAAAAGTACAATCAAAAGTTACTCCATCAGGCTCTTCTCCGTCCTTTATATGATCCAAATATTGGGAATAAAGTAAAAACTCATCCCTATCACCTGCATTTATAGCCGTTACACCATCTTTCAACAGCATATCAAACTGTACTAAAGCTCCTTTCTTCTGCGGCACCAAACGGTAAAGGATTTTCTCATCATCCGCAAAGTCTCCTCCACCTTCTGCTCCATTATATTCTCCCAGTCCCACTACTGTTATCGACTTTTGTGAAGAGCCTGCAAAAGTAAAGACACGATGCATGGTTTTGAAGTGTTCGGCTTCGATACTGATATCCTTGGTTGTCCCATCTTCCTCATTCAGAATATTCCTGAAATAAACACGCTGTACACCAGGTTCCGTCACAGTGTACACATATTTATATTTCCATTCCGGCATCTCCGTTCCATAACCTTCTTCGCCTTCACGCACCAGCGGCAATACCATACCCGATTCATGGCGCACATCCAGAGCCTCTACTGCAAGCAGTACCCTGAGCGGAAAGAGCTCTGTCGGACAATCTTCCGGAATAGTAAACATTATAGTAGCGTGCGCACCGCCATCATCCATATTGCCATAAATTTCCGTAGATGCCCATGCTGGTGTAAAATTCTGCTTCTTCACCATAATCACCTTGATTTTACGTTGCAGGCGGTCTTTTTTCACCAACAATGTACCTTCCAGTTTCTGGTTGTTATTCATTGGCAGGAGATTAATGGTAATCTTTCCTTCACCTTCCCCGTTACTGTTTATGGTAAAAGCTTCCGTTATCGTATTGGCTGCCACGGTATTTCCGTCAAGCCATGTTACAACCGGCTTGTCTGTTCCGATAATGGGAGTGCCGTTCTTGCCCGACAGTGTATATTTCAGTTCGGCAGTCTTACCCGCTCTTTCATCATTATACACGACACTCGTTTGGTCCACGGCCAATATATAGTTGTTATCTTCCACCGACTCAACTTCGTCCGATATGGAAAGCCACACATTGTTTGTGGCTGCTGCTGTAAGCGCTGCCTCAAAAGTAGGTTGTCCATAAGAAAGCGCTCCTGCAATATGAAACATATAATGATGATTCCTTCGTATCAGTTCCTGCTCGCCATTTGCTTTAATCAGCATCACCCGATAATAAAGTTCTTCGCTCTCACCGGGCAGATGTCCGCGGATGATGACACTGACCGGGTCTTCCGAACTGTTTTCGCATTCGAACACATATAATTCCGGATTTTGGCTGATATCCTGTACATCCTGAATATCGCTCAACTTGGCATCATTGGCAGGCAATGTAACAAAAGGCTCAACGTCTGCATTCGAAGACCATACCCACCCTTTCGTAGGATGATAAGGAGCCACAGTACCAAAAGCATTCGTATTATAGGCTGTAAAACCGGTAACTACCAGATAACCGTTTCCTGTCGGATTGTCTATTGTAATTTTAGCCTGGTTACGAATCATTATTATATTAGGATTTTTAGCCAATTGTTGGTCAATCGATTCTTCGTTGTTAGCATCGCATGCAAAACGAGCCCAATAAATCATCATACCGGACGAACCTTCCAGCAGAGCTATCACATCTGTCTCCGATTTATTTCTGAATTCATCTTCCTGGAAATCAGTCATATTCTGATTGGCAATAAAATGAATACGGCGTGTATTGGCAGGTATGGTTGCTGTAAATTCTCCAGACTCTTCCCCGTGGGAAGTGATTGTTGCCGGCGTAGTTGTTATAAATAATCCGTAGCTGTCGAAACAAAACAGCTGCATACTATTTACCCCTTTACCATCCGGGTCTACAGAGCGGGTGGTCACCACCGGCATAGCCGGTATTTCCGTTTCGAAATGTATATTAACATAACCTTCGGGAGCTTCTTTTTCTTGAAAAGCAGTCCACTCATCCGTCTGGCAGGCGGTGAATGAGACCAACAGTCCCAACACAACAAGTACTGTATGCTTTATTGCTTTTGCCATATCTTTCTGTTTTTTATTCTTCTCTATTTCTGGGTATCAAAGGCATCACGGATGCAGCGGACTCCTGTTCCATTCATATTTGATTTTGAGTTTTCCACCCTACCATTTGCACTATAATAGTATTTGGCATTCAGCAGATAGTCAATAGCATCTGCATCTTCATCTTCTTTTCCTTGAAAATTCATGATAATCTCCAGTTCCGCCCTTGTCGGCAAACGCCAATCGTCATAAATTGTTCCATCATGCGCAACTTCCACATAGTTGGCGCAGTGTTCACGGGCAACCCTCAAACTGTTCGCACTGTTATCCAATGTCAAGTTTCCGGCACCCAACATGAACCCGCCTAATGAAGATGCAATCATAAATGACGGGGACACAAGTTCCGCATTGTCTGTACCCGGATCTGTAACGAGAAGACCAGTCGTTTCGTCGCGAATCTGTCTCGGATTGCCTATAGTGTATTTGTCAGATGTAGAAGTAATCGTAATATGATACAAACGACCGTTATACTCTCCTGATTCACTGGTGCTAAGAACTCCTCTGCTATTCCAGTAGTAATGTAAAATGGTTGATTTGCCAGCAACTATCTTGGTAACGACTTTGGATCTGAAAAAACCATTACTTGCATCTTCGAACCAACCGAAGCCGCTGGATACTTCGTAATCATAATTCCCATTCCAATTGGATATACTTCTTGTAGCAAGACTTATTCCGTATACCCTGTCTCCCATATAATCATAAGTGGTAGGTCGGGAATCATTTATTTTAAAGTCATCGCGATAAGAATACCAACTCTGGATATTGACGATATACTCCAACGGATATTGGGCAACCGTTACTTTACGAGCCTCTACTCCATCCTCATTGGTTATTTCCAATTCTATGTACCGTATCGTATTGTTGGTAGGCAACGGGCTGTGTATATTGATATTTCCGTTCAATCCTTTATCCGGTACTACATTAATACCCATCCTGGCAATCTCCCTTTCACTGGTTGTAGCCTGTGTTTGCCCAAATTTATCAATGTAATAAACCCGCGTCACCTTAACCGAGACCTCCGATGAAGAAGCAAATTCCAGCGTTGTGTTATCATCCGAGATATTATACATTTCCATTTCTTCCTCATTTACCGTTAAATATTTCGGCCGGTCGGTTTCTCCTCCAACATTAATTATTGTCTCGTCCCATGCTTGCACGGTATAATTGACAGGTTCGAGTTCTTCGGGTTTTAAAATTTCTGTTGCACCCGGCGCATTTACCTCTACCGTTACTTCGTAATAAGTATTCCGTTCCAGAACCTTCTCTTTGCTGATAGGAATCTGATAATAATTAGCTCCGCGCAAATCCGGTTCTTTCTTATAATAGAGCGGAATATTCACCACCAGACGCGTTTCTCTTTCCAAAGGCTTATCCTTCCAATTATGACTGTAAGCATAAGCCGTAACAGTTATTTCATTTTCCGTCCATGCAAAATATTTACCCGCAGTAGGATCGGGCGTCCGCAATTTTACATTATCATTCGCATTCGGGTTTGGAATAAGGGTTGTGCTGTAAGACATGTTTCGCAGATAATAACCTGCTCTATAGGCTCCCGATGAATTATCAAAGGTAACATCTTCCCCTTTCTTTATCTTCACAACAATTTTGGCAGCAGCGCGTCGCAATGTAACGGCCAATTCTGTTTTATCCGAAAGATTGCCATTGTTAAGCACTACTTTTCCAGGCGTTTCCGGTTCGTCTGTTCCAGCGGGGTAGGCTATGCCGTCCATAAGAAAAATCATCGGTATTTCAGGGTCAGTACCGGCGCCGGTCATGTGTATATTACGCTGTTCTTCCATCAACCCGCGTAATTTTCCCAAATCGGCTACCTCTTGAAATTTGTCTTCTCCCAATGTACTATTGGCTATCAGATATACCCAATATGATTCATTAGCTGCAAAATCATTCCGCTGTGCTTTTGCCAATGTAATTTTACCGCTCTTCTGACTGTCGGCTACCACCTGCACCCGTTCATAATGTGCCAAGCTTTTGTTATCCGTATCATCAAATATCAATACATCAACATAACTTACCGTCACTTCCGCACCCGTTGCGCCTGCACGGGTCACCGGCGTTGTTGCAGACGAAATGTCAAGCACAATACTATTATTGTCTGCTTCCGTTTTTACAAAATCCGTTTCATTGCTACAGGCAGCGCAACCTAACACTGCCAACCAACAAGCCATATGGTAGAATATCCGTTTCATCTGTTCATCATTTTTGAATTTCTGATACTTGTCTAATTGTAATCACATCTGCTCTGTCGCCACTTCCCGGCCATGCAATGTCACCTTGTGTTCCATTAATCATTAACAGACTGGGACTTCCCGAATCCCAGATAGGAGAATAAGTAATACCAAAATTAACAATCTGCCCTACAGCATCGGGATTCCGTGCAATCACCTTGATTGTAAACGGATTGGGAGAAGCTTGATAAGGAGCATCTACCAACTTTCCATTTTGATAAACCTTACAGACAAAATTTCCGACACCAGTAAGCAGAGTGGGAGCCCATTCTTGATTTTCCGGTGCAGTCATCTCAAACAGAACAGAAAAAGCTCCATCTTCCTCTGTGGACGAACCCTCATCGCCTGTGTAGCAAACCACGGGAGGAGTATTCGGTTTATCGCCGTCAAGCGGCAATACAGGATTGCTATATGTAGGATATTCAAAAGTCAAGTCATTCCACGCATCGGCATCGTCCCAGTCGGCCACCATATAATCCACCGTTATCACATCGTCCGGACCGATACGGTTAAGCCCCACACAATATTTGTTGCGCTTCACTTGCGGCAAATAAATATCTTTCACCGATTGATTCCCGTTAATACTGTAAGTAACCCTGACCACAAAACCTTTATGTTCCGTATCTGCCGTTCCCCAACTATTCGGATTACCGGAACCATAATAGTTTTCAAACATATAAACCGGAACGGAAAAAAAGTCATTAAACCCCTTCTTTATACTTTCCGGATCTGTTTTATCAAGCAACTCATAATCAGCATCTGTCATTACCTTTGTCACCGGAGAAGAGGTGGTCAGTAATTCGAATGGACTGTCCAAAGAAGGAACTTCTTTCCACACTGCATCTTCCGGATGGAACAGATAATTATATTGAAGCACTCCCAAAAAATCAATACGTTCGATACTTAAGTTCATGCCAGCTTCCTTAGCGGCAAAATACATGCCCAGCTTACCTACAACCCGTTCCAGTCCAAATTCCACTGTTCCATTCCACATCAGATGTCCGTTATGCGAACCGCCTGCCGTACTTTCCTTCAGATTATTCGGGTCTATTTTCTGAGACTGCTTGACCGCCATCGGAACCGCACCATAACCACGAGCATTGATCTCTCCAAAATAAAACTTTTCCAATTCATCGCGTGTCATATCCTCCCGAAGAGTTGCAGATGGTCTCAGCATTGCATCCTCATTCGCCACCAGGTAGAACCATACATCCTGTACAAGTGCAGAATAAGGCGGTAATTCCAAATCCATCCAAAAAGAGATTTTACCTCCTGCATCCGGATTTAAACCGGTAGTTCCACGATAATACCCTATTTGTTTCTGTCCGATAAAAGCATATACGCGCAAGCTCTTTACGGCATTCTCCATTTCAGCCTGTATGTCGGAACCGCCACGGGCATTTACATTCATTTTCACACTGATATTCCCGCCTTCTCCCGTACCGGACACTTTTTCCTCGACACATCCCGCAAGTGCCAGCACACATGCAGCCAACATCAGCCATAGATATATTGTATTTAATGTCTTCATCGTTTTCTCTTTTTAAAATTCCGGTTTCACGTCTACTATGTACCAGTCGGGAACTGTGACCACCGCACCTATAGACTTAAACTCAATGCGGATAGGTATCAGCGCTTCATGTCTGGTCAGGTCTACTACAGGGTTGGCAGCCAGGAAATCGGCCAGATTTACATGAGCGAGGTTCACTCCATTAGCGTCAGTGAGGTCTAAATTCACATTTTCATGATTAGTATGCCTCATTATATTAAAACGTGCCAGCATGGTATGCTTTTCCGCATTATTTTCAGTTTCAGGGTAATAGGTAACAATATTGCCGCATGCCTTATTGTCGAAACCGGTCATAGAAGACAATCCGCTCATGCTCAGCAACGGCCATACCGGAGTGCGGGTAGCGGACTCTACAGGTCCTGTTCCTACTACTTCCACATGGACTTTGTAGTGCGAACTGGCAAAATCCATCTGTTCTTTTATCTGTTGTGCATCACCAGGGATGCTGATTTCTTTGTAAGCATAATACAGAGAGTCATTTCCGACAATCCGTTCGCCACTTATACAGTTTTTATCACAGAATTGGGCAGTTGCCAGACTTTGCCCGTTGCTGACCTCCGTATGATAGGTGTTGCCCACTGTCACAATCCGGTAGTTTCCTATAGGCAGCTTCAACTCTGTGGCTCTTGTTTTTATATCAGCTTCGCTTATCGGATGAGAAGACAGCAACGCACCGTCACTATCAAAAACATACATGTCCACTTTATGAATCTTATCTTGAAAGATTTGGGTTGTACCGTCGCCTACATAACTGAACTCCAGCAGGCAGTTGCCCGGACAGTCACTCATATCTTCTTTGATGCACCCGTTGAGCGAAGCTAAAAACATCAAGGATAGTATGTATTTGGTGTATTTCATATTTTATGTATGTTTCTTAGAATTAGTTGAAAGAGAGAGATGGAAGGGATGTATCAAAACCGGGAACAATTCCTGTCTCAGCACCTTGTTTTGATACAATCCCTCCGGTTGAAAAAATTAGTAGAGATTATTTGCCATATTCAGGTTCTACCTTTACAATATCCCAGTTCTTTACTTTTACAGTAGCGGTAACGCAGATAGTAGGTTCTCCCGGATCCAAATCGGTCAAGTCTTCTTCTGTAAATTCCAGGTCTGTAATCTGATAGATTTTACCGGGTTCCATGGTTACTTCACCTTTCTCTGTTTTCAGACCTGTAATCTTTAAATAGGCAGGATTATAAACGATAAATCCTTCGGCTACAGGGCTCTTGAATTCCGTATTGAACTTAAGAAGCATTTCTTTAGGCTGACCCAGTACATTATAGCCATAACCAGCCAATAAAGCCGTTTCAGCAGTAGTAGTGATTTCAGGACCGTCTGTTTCATCATAAAAACATGCAGGTACACTTACCGGGTATCCTCCTTGGTTGGTCTTATCATATAATTCATTACCAACCGGTTTTCCACCCAATGTAAACTGTTGATGCACTCCATTAAGACCGATGTGAGTCAATGCTAACTTGCTATATGCACTAACACCCAAGTTGGTACATGTAAGATTACCGCTCAACTCGATACGGGAAAGCATGGTCGCCAGTTCAACTGTTGCCGTATACATCGTATTGCCATCTGTTGCATCAGTACCATTAGGAACCAAATCAGCTACTTTGCTTGCTAAAGGTGCTGTGGATGCAACTCCATATTTGTTCATATTCAAAGTTGCTTTTAAAATATCATTATCCCAGTTTCCTTCAACAGGAAGTGGGGTATCTTCGTTAAAATTGGCAACAGCCGCAATTTTAGTAACTTCAGGACTTACATTGTGATAGACATTGTCACTACCGACCTGTGCATCTTTTACCTCAACAATATTACCATCTGCTTTCAACAGGTAAAGTTTGATATTCTGAGGATTAATAGCTTTATCAGTATCCTCTGTCCACCCGCTTCCGGCTTTTGTCTGTCCATAGTTTCCGGCAGAAATCGTCACGGAAATCTGTTTGGTACCTTTCGTCAAGATATCATTACCTTCATCTTCGTTGCTACATGCTGCGAAAGCCAATCCTGCCAATCCCAGCATAAAATACTTGTTTAACTTCATAAGTTGATAGATTAATTAAATAAAATAGTATTAATAACTCGTTCTATTTGTGTATTCTGTTATATGTTGCTACAAACATGTATCCTGTGGTATACTATAAATCAGCTACCACTCCCGCCAACTGCTCCAGATTTTTTTGCGCCTCCATGCTTCCCACCTTCAAGGCACGCTCCAGTATTTCTTTCGCCTTGTCATATTGTTTGTCCCTGGCACAGGCAACACCCAGCGCATTCAGAACCGAAGCATCATCCTTCACCTCACAACCCTCCAGCAGGTCTATCGCACCTTTCACGTCACCCTGCTCCATCTTCACACAAGCACCGTTCACCACAGCAGCGGCATTGGCCGGATATGTACGGGCAGCAGTCAGCATAGCCTCATCATATTCCGCACTGCCCTTCCCATACGAATCTGCCACCATATAGATTTCCTCGACGCTCAGCAGGTCGGGACGGGTTTTCAACAGGTTCTTTGCCTCTTCCAGATTAAAGTTTCTCACATTATATTCTATGCGGTACTCATTACGGCGTAACGGACCATACATTTCGTTCAGCAAACGTTGGTAAATCTCGGGAGGCACAAGATTGCGGATACGTTGTTCACAAAGGTCCTTATCACCGTCACACTCATCGATAATCCTCAGCACATCGTCAATCTTCAGTAACTGCGGATGTTTCTCCACTTCCTTGCGCAAACCTTCCCAGTCCTCACCCACACCGGTCACATGCCACAGCGAAGCATCCACTTCCGTATCTTTCTGCGCATACGCAGCCAATGCTTCCGCACGATTCTTCGACAGCTTCAGGTTATACTCCACCGTACCCTCCGGAGAAGCATATCCGGTAATATAAATTCCGGTTATGGTCAAATCGGGATTTGTCTTTACCACCTCGACAGAGCTGCTTACCGTGGCAAGTTCCGATTCATTGTTCTTGAACTTCGGGTCTATGTTGTAACTGTCCTGACGGAACTGCAAACGTGCCACACGCACCTCGTTGCGCACCTTCACAGTCTCTTTCCCGGGCTGCACGAAGGCTGTAGCGTACTGCGGCCGGAACAATTGCAGGAACGTGTTTTTTACCGGTGTTTCCTCCACGCCGGACTGTGCACACTCCAGACATCCCGTCACCTGCTCGCGCAGCACCAGGCGGCTCTGAGCCATCCAAGGCTCATAGGGCAGAGTCACTGCATATTCCACCTGCTGCGCCTCTCCGTTTTTACGGCGCAACGCTATATAAGCGCCATCGGTCTTTGCAGACCCGGTCAGCGCCTTCTCACGGCGGTGTACTTTATCGCGGACACGACCGTCCAACACCACAGAAGGAAGCTCCAGACTCTTACCACCCCCTTTCGCCACCACCACCGGATAAAGACGCACGCTCTCCTGACGCTTCACATGCATCTCCTCTATATCAAGTATAAAGTTCACATGAACCTCACGGCCGTTCTTCTTTATTTCATCATTGACTACGCGTACGCCTGAAAGATGTCCCGTCTGCGCGGAAGCAGGAAGACACGTTCCAAGCAAGAACAACGCACTGCATATCAGTTTGCCATATATCCATTCTTTTCTCATAATGTACTTCCTCCTTTATTTAATAACATATATCAATGATACCGCGGCTTTGGTGACGCTGAAGTACCCTTTGTCATTCTTCTCTTTCCACTCACCGCATTTGGGACAGTCATACTTATCGTAATGGTTCTGTACGTAACCTACACCGATGCTCGCTTCCAGGCTCCAGCGGTTGCCCAATATCCACTGATAGCCGTAGGACAAGCCGGCGCCGTAATAATATCCCTCATACCGATAGTCCTTGGTAGTAGGATAAATGCCCAGAGGGAATTTCACGTTGCCCACGTTAAATTGCCCTCCAAGCAGGTGCAAACCAAAGAAGTGTCCGTTAAACGCCTCACACAGCCAATACCGTGCTTCGGGCTGTGCCATCCAGTGTTTCCACTTCTTACTGTCTGAAAATGTAAAAGGATTATAGTTCGCGGAAACATCCAGCGTCCATTTCGGAGCCAGCCGGAATTCGGCACCAAGGTTGAAAGTAGTACTGATGTCATACAGAAGATTCGTCTTCAACGAAATGTCCTGTGCTGACAAAGAAATGCCGATAAACAGGAAAATAATGCAAAGGCTCTTTTTCATGCTCTCCATTTTTATTAAGATATAACTTATCTGTCTATATATTTTATCAGGTTAACATTTCCGTTACTTTGTAGGTAACGGGAAAACAGGAACAAACACACTGCAAGAGACATCTTGCATCAACATAATAAACTGTTGCGGATTATTGGAGAGAGCGAAAAAATACGAGCAGATTTTCTGTGTTAATTTAATATAATGCAGACATGAAGGTATTATGCATTTTCCACCAAAGGAAAACACTGTCATTCAAGTCAGTCCGTCTTGTAAGCATATCAAAGGACGGCTTTACTTATTTTTTGGAAAAAAATCTTTTCTTTTCTTGTTTAATACAAATATTTTGTTGATATTTGTTGCAATACATAACTTCTGTTACCTACAAAGTAACGGATAACATTTGTAGTATTATCAAAACATTAATAGACTTAATGTTTTTTATTCAGGCAAATACAAATCATTGTTTATCAAATATATAAGATAATATTTCCTTATTCATATCCCATATTTTATCATCCGAGTGCCTTCTAAAGTAAGTTTCTGTCACTTTAACGGAGGAATGTCCCATTGCATTACTAATGAGTTCTTGTTGATAATTCCGATAATTGGCAATGGTAGCCCAACTATGCCTTGCGGTATAACTTGTCAGTCCTGCAACGCCTTTTATACGTTCTCCTAATCTCTTTAAATGATAATTGAAACTACGCAGAGCATTCTGATATTGCCGGTACTCATCCTTTCCCGGATGATGAATGAGAGGGAATAAATAGGGAGAAGTCTTATCGGTATTTCTGAGATTGCGTATAATCTTCATTGCCTCAGCTTCTACGCGTACAGTAAGCCATGCACCCGTCTTTTTACGACGGTACACTATCACGTTGCCATGCAAATCACAATGCCGCAGATAAGCAATATCTACAAACGGCATTCCACGAAGCATAAAAAGTAATAAAAAAAGCAAGCGCGTAAACTCCAGGCTCTCATCCGCCACAGGTGCATTGAGCTGCCGGAACACATCTTCATCCACAGCACGTTTCACAGTTACCTTTGTTCCCGTATATACTCCCTTGAACAGCCTGGGCTGATAAGGAGCCAGCCCATCGTCTACGGCACGGAAATAAGTGGCACGCAACATCCTCATATACGTGGAAATTGTATTCCAATGAAGCTGACGCTCCAGCAGATACTCTTGAAATGCTTTCAACCACACTGGGGTGACCTCTTCAAAACTGATGGAGTCCTGCTCCATAAAATCCTTGATACGATTCAACGTACTTTGATACACATGCGCCGTACCCATGCGCTGTTCTTCTTTCAACTGAGAGACAGTCATAGCCATATAGGCTGACAAATTTGTTTTATTCATATAGTTTCTACTTTAAAAGTGAGCCATATAAATGCCTAAAGAACAAATTAGTTCAAACGACTATTCTGTTAAAAAAGTACACAGATTACAAACTTTAATACATATCCGGAAGCTTCCCGTTCTTCCGAAATACCGGAATTTATCAAAAATTCGCAACAGCAAGCGTCAGCACGCTGATACGTACACCTTCTACGTCCCGAAACACATCGGCACACGTAGTAATGGTAGCTCCGGTAGTCAGTACGTCGTCCACCAACAAGATATGCTTTCCGACAAAACGTTCGGGATAGCGAAGATGAAAGATGCCGTTCACATTCTTCCACCGTTCATAGGCAGATTTCCTTACCTGCGCTTCCGTATGTTTCTTGCGCACTACGGAAGCAGCATCCAAAGGAATACCCGTAACCGCCGCAACCCCTTTGGCCACACATTCGCTCTGGTTATATCCGCGCATCCGCTGCTTGCGGGGATGCAAAGGAACGGGAACTATGACATCCACATCGCAAAAGAACTCCGAAACAGTCAATTCCGCTGCCATAAAACGCCCCATTGTCTCTCCCAAGTCCTTACGGCCGCCATATTTCAATTGATGCAGTATCCGGCGGAAATCACTGCCCTTATGATAAAAGAAGTAAGAGGTAGCGCGTTCCAAAGGAATTTTTCCCCAGAACATACGTTCCACCGGATTATCCGCACAAAGATGATAATCCGTACGGGGCAAATCCATATTGCATTTCAGACAAATAGCCTCCTCCCCTTCCTGCAGAGGTGTGCCGCACACAACACACTGCCGGGGAAAGAATAAATGAAGAAAAGATAAAAGCCAGGCTTTAAGCGTATTTTCCATAAATTTGGTTTTCATGCCCAAAGGTAGGGACAAATCACCTATAAAAAAGTCTCTCTTCCGATATCAAGGTTTCAAATAGACCACCGTTTTGCCGCTACCATACTTACGTATCATCCCCTCCGCAAGGTATCGGTTCAGGTCGGACACTGCCCGATGCTTCACCAAACCCGTTATCGATTCATAATCCGCCCGTGTGATGCATCCATATTTATCCAAATGCAGCAATAGTTTTTCTTTCCTTTCCTCCTCGCCCATCAAGGAACGGGATACGTACGGTGACGCTTTGCGTTCCAGCTCCATCGTATTGAAACGGTTACGGAATTTGCTCCCGAGACGCAGGTTCACATTCTGAAAATGTACCGACGGCGAACGGATTTCTTTCTTGTCGGTAACCTGACGGTCGCATTTCAGCGATACGGAGAAATAGCCCAACTCGCCCACTTCCACCGTCCAGCCCTCGGACAGCCAACTGTATAGTTCGTCCGTAACAGCCTGCAAAGTTCCGTCGAGAATGGCGGGACTGAAACCGGTGGCCTTAGCCACCAACTCACGGAATTTATCGGCGGAGATTGTTCCCCGTGGCAGGATACGGGCATGCAGACGGGGCTCGTTGCGGTTCTCGCCCAAAGGGTCGGGAGTCTGATACAAATCATAGTAAGCACTCATATGTAATAAGGTATTAGATTGGCACTATCAGCCAATACGTTCATAAATAGCAAGATACCGCACCGCCAACCGTAATCCGTCAGACAGATGTCACCCTTGCGTTAAACAGATGTTGCCCTTTCGTTACACAGTTGTCTGACGAAAGGGCAACGGCTGTTTAACGCATTAGCATTCGCAGTCAAAGATAATGATAAATCCACAAGAAACGAATAAATCCTGCAATTCTTCTGCCTAATACCTAAAAATCACCTGTTGCCGTTTATCTTACTTTTACTGTACGCAAAGTAAAAAACCTGAGGCAAAACAGTAAACGAAAGCACAAAACATATCAGGATGCCGCCTACAATCATCACTGCCAACGGCTTTTGCACTTCCGAACCCATTCCTGTGGAGAGAGCGGCAGGAAGCAATCCGGCAGAACCCATTAATGAAATCATCAGCACAGCACGAAGACGGATGCGTACGGCCTCATCTATTGCAAAACCTATATTGCGGCTTTGCTGCAAAAGCGATTTCATCAGTGCCGTGAGCAAAATAGAATTGATAGACACTATTCCAAACAAGATGATAAACCCAATACCCGCCGAAATACCGAACGGAATGCCTGCCACCCAAAGCGAAATAAATCCCCCGATAAAAGCATAGGGCATAGTGCTTGCGGCAATCAGCGTATCTTTGACTGTGCCGAAGTTCATATACAATAAAAAGAGAATCAGAAGCAAAACGGCCGGAACAACTACCGCAAGACGTTTGGTGGCTCGCTGCTGGCTTTCAAATTCGCCTGCCCATTGTATCTTGCTGCCTTCAGGCAAATGCACCAACCTTTCAACTTTGGCTTGCGCCTCATCTATGGTCGACCCGAGGTCCCTGTCCCGAATGGAAAAACCTATCCCCACATACCGGCTGCTTCCTTCACGATAAATAAACGCAGGTCCTGTCACAAACTTAATGTCCGCAATTTCCTTGAGGGGAACCTGCTTGCCATCCATTGTCGGAATAAGAATATCACCTATTTTCTGCTCATCGTTGCGGAACTGCTGTTCAAAACGGAGCATCACGTCAAAGGTACGCTCATTTTCGTAAAACACAGTTGCAGCTTTCCCACCGATAGCCATTTCGATAACCGCCTGGGCATCTGCCATAGACACGGCATATTGGGCCATTTTCGACTCAAGGGGTTTAATCTGCAATTCCGGCAGACCGATTGAGCGGAATACATTTACATCCTCCACCCCTCGGACACCTTTAATGACTCCGGCAACACTATCGGCAGCAGCCTCCAATGTATACAGATCATTACCGAAGATTTTAATGACCAACGCACTTTTTACTCCGGCAACATACTCTTCTACATTGTCCTGAATAGGCTGCGAAAAAGCAAAAATAATTCCCGGATAAACAGCCAAAGAATCTTGCATCTGCTCAATCAGCTTCTCTTTGGACATCTTGCGCTTCCACTCGGATTCGGGTTTGAGCTCGGCATGAAACTCAATGTTGAAAAAGCCTGTTGCATCTGTTCCATCATTGGGACGCCCTGTCTGTGTAAGAATAAAATCCACTTCCTCAAAACTTTGCAGTTTGGCTTTCATCTCTTTGGTTAGCCGCACGCTCTCTTCGAGATTGACACTGTTAGGCAAAGTGGCGCGAACATAAACCGCTCCCTCGTTCATACTCGGAATAAATTCCGTGCCCCAAAACATAAACCGAAACAGGGAGATACCGAATAAAAATACGAATGCGACAACGGTTGCTTTCCTATGACGCTTAGTGAAGTAATAAAACGAAATGAGCCATCCCTCCAATGCCTTTGCAGCCTTGTTGTTCCTCTCTCTTATCGGTCTTGAGAACAACACCTTGCACATAACAGGGACATAAGTAAGCGACAATAGCAAAGAGCCGAGAAGAGCATACCCAAGCGTAAAAGCCAGCGGAGAAAACATCTTTCCTTCCACTTTCTGAAACGAGAAAATAGGAAACAGCGCCACCACCAGAATAATCTGGGCAAAGAAAATATGAGAAGCAACCGAACCGGCACTCTTCTTTATAAGCCCGCTTTTGGCATAACGGCCGAAGTACTTTCCCCTCTCCTGCGATTTTTGCAGGAGCGCAACGAAAACCACCTCTGTTATCACCAACGTACCCTCCAGCAACAGCCCGAAATCCAAAGCCCCCATCGAAATCAGATTGGCGGGCAGCCCTTGTATCCGAAGCATCGTAATTGCAAAAAGAAACGACAGAGGGATGACCGAAGCCACAATAACCGTGGTACGCCAGTTGAACAGAAACAAGAACACGATAAATGACACAAGCAGAACTCCCTCCAGCATATTTCCGATTACAGTGTGCACAGTAGCATCGACAAGCCGAGTTCTGTCCATAAAGGGCACTATCTTTATATCCTCAGGCAAAATTCTGTCGTTAAGTTCTGTGATTTTATCCTTAAGACGCGTGATGACTTCGCTCGGGTTCTCACCACGGAGCATTATCACGATGCCTTGTACCACATCATCATCGTAATTGAGCCCAACCTGCCCTTGACGCGGTTTTGCAGATACGGATACCGTGGCAACTTCTTTAACCCGAATCGGCGAACTGCCTTTGGTGGTAATCAATAGGTTTTCAATATCCTCAACGCTTTCCAATAGTCCCAAACCACGGACCACATAGGCTTGCGCCCCCTTCTGTATTACATCGCCGCCCACATTGATATTGCTTCTCCCTACAGCCTCATAAACATCAAGAGGAGAAATATCGTAATTGGCAAGTTCCACCGGATTTACACGAATTTCGTACATTTTCTCCTCGCCGCCGAAAGTAGCAATCGTTGCAATGCCCGGCACAGCCAAAAGCTCCCGTTGCACTACCCAGTCGTTAACGGCCGAAACCTCGCGGATGGGCAGGTCACTCTTAAGTATGTACCTGAAGATTTCCCCGGTGGCTCCACTCGGCGGTTCAATCGAAAGTTCCACGCCATCCGGCAGGCTCAACTCCTGTATACGGTTCGAAGCATACTGCTGAGCATAAAAATCATCTACACCGTCCTCAAATAGTACATTGACAACCGCCAGCCCGAATAAGGATGTGGAGCGCACATCCGTTTTCCGAGGAATGGTATTAAGCTGTTGCATTATGGGAAGCGTAACGAACTTCTCTACCTCTTCGGCACTGCGTCCGGGCCATTGGGCAATGATTTTCGCCCGCGTATTGGTCACATCGGGATAAGCCTCGATGGGAGTATTCTGGTAGCAGGCAATTCCCGCCACAAACAGAACTCCCGTCATAAAAAGGATAAACACATGATTCTTAAGGGAAAATCCTATGATGTTTTCTATGAACTTATGCATCGTTACTTCCCTTTTATTTCGTTATACATCAGCAGTTGGTTCTTTATAACGACCTCTTCACCCGCCTTAATTCCTTCGGTAATATAGGTAAAGTCATTATGCCGGGCGAAAGGGGTGATCTTCCGAATCCCGAAAGTCTTATCGCCAACAACTACATAGTAACCGTTATTGTCGAAAATCACCGCACTGCTCGGAACCGCTACCAGTTCCAAATTCGAATCATTGAACAATTTTACCACCACAGGCATTTCCGGTTTAAGCTTCAATGCCGGGTTAGGCAATGTGATTCGCACCTTCAATGCTTTGTCCTCGGAGTCGAAAACCTGTGAGAGGAAATCTATCTTACCCTTGAAAACCTCTGCTGGATAGGCCACGGATGTAATTTCAACGCATTGCCCCTCGTGTACAAATTGCAAATTTCCGGCATAGACATTCGCTACAACCCACACTGTCGATAAATCGGCCATCGAAAACAGCGGTCCGCCACTTTCCGGGAAAGAGGTTCCCGGATTGCAGTATTTCCCGATTACATAGCCGCTCATCGGGGCTTTTACGGAAAAGACGCCGTTATCCTGATTTTCGCCATAAAGAACAAAATCTGACTGCAACTTCCCGACTGTCGAACGAGCTTCGACAAGCTCTTTATCGGTTGCCATCCCGCTCTCGTGCAAGGACTCCACACCTTTAAGATTCTGTCGGGCCACGGCAAGTTCCGATTGCAAAGAACTCAATTCGACCGAACGTATATCTACCATCCTTTTACCTTTTTCTGCATAATCGCCAAGTGAAAAGTAGCTTTTCACGACTACACCGCTTACTAAAGGTGAATAGCTTATCGTACGGTCGGAATCAACAACTACTTTTCCGGCAAGGGTAAACTCCTTCTGCAACCGCTTCAACTCGGCTTTTGCTGTCAGCACTTCCTGCAAAAAAACGTCCGAAACGGTTTCCCGGGTCGGCAGACTGCTCCGGCTGTTCTCTCCGCAGCTTGCCAGCAACGGTAGTAAAAGATAAATTATTCTCTTCATCATTCGTTATTTTATAGTTTGTCCTATTGCAAATTGTAAGCGTTCAAATTGAAGCCTCAGCTCTTTCCGGCTCCGCAACAACACCTCTTTCGAAGCATGATAGCTATCCATGAAATCCATATACTCAACCATCGATATATTTTTCATCAACAGATTCTTTGTATACACATCCGGCATCTTGTCCATCTCGCTTTGTATGGAACGATTCACACCGTTCTCCTCAAGAAAAGAGTAAACGGCTTTGTAATTTTCCAGGCATTCAATAATTTCATTCCGTATATTATTCCGTTCCTGCAACACCAAAATTTCATTCTGCCTAAGTCTGAACCGTGCACTCCTTATAGCTCCTTTATTACGATTGAAAACCGGTAATTGCACTCCTATTCCCACACCGAAGAAGTTATCCCACACGCCTCCGGCACGGTCATACTTTACTCCCAAGCTAATGTCGGGTATCGCCAATGCCTTTTGATAAACGATATCTTTACGGTGATATTCAGCCCGCAGTACTGCCGCAGCCAAATCGGGACGGGATGCCAAAGCCGTTTCCATAAGCATGGCAGGATCCAATGTAAGAGGAGATGGAAAGTCAACCTGCTCCTCGGCAACGATCACCACGACCGAAGGTTCCAAAGCAAGCAAATTCTTTATGTTCTTTTGATGTGCATTATACTCGGTCCGTACCTCGTTCATTTCTCCGTTTACTGCAAACAGCGCCGTTTGCAGCCTCAACAGTTCATTTCCGGTTACATTCCCCGTTTGATACTGCGCCCGATATCCGGCAACAACCTTTTCGAGAAGAGTCTGCCGACTCTCGATAACCTTAAGCAGATTTTGTAGATATACAAGCTCGGCTATCGAGATATGAAGTTCCATTTTCAGACTTCGCAACAGCTCTTCAAACTGCCTTACGGTTATCTCCTTATCTATTTTTTCAACTTCCGCCAACTTTATCCTGCGCGCCGAAAGCGAAACCATCTGAGAGAGTTCGAGCGAAAACTGCTTGGGACTGGCAACCGCGCCTCCGTACTCATCAGTCCCCCGCCTCTTCCAAAAGTTGATATCACCGACGGATAATTCCGGATTGTCCCAAACTGTTGCTTCGGCAATGGCAGCATCGGCTATCGAAACATTCATCCGTTCGGCAATA
The DNA here is from genome assembly GCA_958432865.1 of Bacteroides stercoris. Lineage (GTDB taxonomy): Bacteria > Bacteroidota > Bacteroidia > Bacteroidales > Bacteroidaceae > Bacteroides > Bacteroides stercoris_A. Next base: position 35,411 of record CAUAWO010000005.1, on the reverse strand, counting down.
AGTGCCAAGTTCTGTTTCAGAAACATAGCCTCTATCTGGTCGGAAGACAATCTAATTTGCCGAGCCGGTACAGATACACCAATAAAAGAGAAAAAAACTATGAGCAGCAAACGTATCATAAACATTGTTTTTTGCGGGCAAAAATAGCCATAAGCATAGTCTTACATCATTAGAAAACACTTATAAATCAATTAGAAAATCATTAGAGACCCAGTTCTTACAAAAAAATCATCTACCTTTGCAACATATGGCTAAAATACTTGTTATAGAAGATGAAAACCGTATGGCCGAATTGCTCAAACGCGGTTTGGAAGAGTCCGGACACACGGTTGGCACGGCAACCAATGTATCGGAAGGGTTGAGAATGTTTGCCTACGAAAAACAGGATATCATCATTTCAGACATAATGCTGCCCGACGGCAGTGGGTTTGATTTATGCCGCGATATCCGACGGCAAAACGAAACTGTGCCTATACTGATACTTACCGCACTCGGTACGACAGACGACAAACTCGAAGGATTCGATTCGGGAGCGGATGATTATATGGTCAAACCTTTTGACTTCCGAGAACTGAATGCACGCATATCAATCCTACTGAAGCGCTGCCAAATACCCACAGTAGAGTGCATAGAGTATGCAGACCTCAAGGTATATCTCAGGACAAAGTCCGTTTCGCGAAACGGACAGTCCATTATACTTACACCGAAAGAATACAACTTACTCCTCTTTTTTGTCCAAAACCCGGAAAGAATTCTAACCCGTACCGAAATAGCCGAAAAGGTATGGGACACCCATTTTGATACCGGAACAAACTTCATCGATGTTTATATAAACTATTTGCGAAAAAAGATAGACAAAAATTTCAACACCAAACTAATCCATACCAAACCGGGAATGGGATTCATATTCAGCTATGAAAATCCGTACTAAACTAACGCTCCGATATCTGTTTGTTACGGCATTACTTGTAATCGCCGTCTTCTTTGTGCTCGAAGAATTGCTCTTTCCACAAGCAGGCTACGATATGCTCCATATTCTAAATACACGCCTGCTTGCGGTATGGGCGGTTTCATTCGGGTTGTTGTTTGTCATCGGCTATTTCATGGCACGCAGCGTACTAAAACCAGTATCGGAAATTGTAAAACAAGTTGAAGCCATCACCGCTTCCAATCTCAGTAAGCGTGTGGAAGTAGAAGACCACAAAGACGAAATAGGAGAACTTGCCCGAACGTTTAACAAAACGCTGGACCGCCTTGAAGAATCATTTGAAGCCCAAAAGATGTTTATCAGTAATGTTTCGCACGAACTGCGGACTCCAATGGCTGCACTGATTGCCGAACTCGAACTTTCTCTTTACAAAGAGCGCTCAAGCGAAGATTATAAAAAAGTGGTTGAAAATGCGCTTTCCGATGCCCGTAATATTGAGAAACTATCCAACGGACTAATGGATTTGGCAAAGGCAAGCTACAATACAGAACAAATAAGCATGTCGGCAATACGTCTTGACGAAGTGCTATTGGATGCTAGTGCCATGGTGATGAAAGCCCACAGCGGCTATAATGTTGACTTAAGGTTTGAAGACGATACCGAAGATGACGGAATGGTCACTATTCGTGGTAACGACTATCTGCTTCGGACAGCATTTGTAAACCTTATCGAAAATAATTGCAAGTTCTCATCTGACCAAAGTTCAACGGTACAGATTTCGTTTTCCAAACATAAGGTACTTATCCGTTTCTCCGATACCGGCATCGGCATTCCCGAAGAAGATATGGAGCATCTGTTCGAACCTTTTTACAGAGGCAGGAACCGGGATTTCTCACAAGGAAACGGTATTGGAATGGCATTGGTAGAGAGAATAATCAAACTTCACAAAGGTGCAATTTCCGTTTATTCACACCATGACAAAGGTACGGTATTCACCCTTATTTTCGATTATCTTCAGTCTGACTGAATCTGTATTCGCACTGCGTGATATTAATAATGTCCCAGCATATATCATTTATGTTCAAAAATGCAGGAATAGGTATATTTTGTCCGTCAAAAGGCAAGACAGATAATAATTTTTGCCTTACATTTACAATGGGGTAAACACGGTTATCCCCACCGGAACGGATGGACGAACAACTACTTATTAATATACCAAACAAAAAAACATGAAAAAAAGTATCCTATTTATCACGAGTTTTTTCCTCTGTGTTTTCTGTCTGAAAAGTAATGCGCAACAAAGCAGGCCAGAGGTTACCTGGGAGAATATGGAAGGCGTCACAGTACCCATTCCGCCGCAAGTACACCCCCGGCTTTATGTACGCTCCGCCGATTTGCCCGATTTAAAGAAACGCATGGAACACCCGCATGTAAAGGAAGTTTTGGCTACCCTGAACAAATTGGGCAAAGACCGTACCCCCGAAGAAGAAGCAAAAGTCAAGGACAGAGGGTTCCGCTACTACTTTGAAATGCGTGGCGTGACCAGCCGCGTACAGGTGCAGGCACTCGACTATCTGGTGTATGGCGACAAGAAACAGGCCAGAAGCGCCATTACCGCCATGCTGGACACGCTTCAGAACGTCAATTACGGAACAAAAGGTGATTTGTCGCGTGCCAGCGGTGTGATGCTCACCTGCGGTGCAATGGTATATGACTGGTGCTACGACCAGATGAAAGAATCCGAAAAGAAAGCTTACATAGAATCTTTCATCCGCATAGCCAAAACAATGGAATGCGGCTATCCCCCACGCAACAACGAACCGATTGCCGGGCACTCCAGCGAATGGATGATACTGCGGGACATGCTTTCTGCCGGCATAGCCATCTACGATGAATATCCGGACATGTACAACCATGTAATAAAGATGATGTTCAAGGATTATCTGCCTGTGCGAAACTACATCTACTCCGGACATAACTACCATCAGGGAACGAGCTACGTAAATGTACGTTTCAGCAACGACCTCTTCTCGCTCTGGATTCTGCAACGCATGGGCGCAGGAGCCATATACAACCCGGCGCAGCAGTTTGTCCTGTACGACTTCCTCTACCGCCGCCGTCCCGACGGGCAGGTGATGCCGGCCGGCGATACGAATCCCATCAGAAAAAACATGCCGTCCTACTCACTGCCTGCCATGCTGGCTTCCAGCTTCTACAAAGACAGCTATCTGGCATACGAGTACGAACGCAAACCCAACATCGAACGCCACTGCCTCATCTTCGACATTCTGTGGAGAGACTTGGATTTGAAGGCCAAAGCTCCCGATGACCTGCCGCTGACACGCTATTCGGGAAGTCCTTTCGGCTGGATGATAGCCCGCACGGCATGGGACGAAAACAGCGTGATTGCCGAAATGAAGATAAACGAACAGTTTGTCGGCAACCACCAGCACTTGGACGGCGGCTCTTTCCAGCTCTATTACAAAGGTCCCCTTGCCATCGACGCGGGAGCCTATCAGGGAAGTTCCGGCGGATACAACAGCCCGCACAACAAGAATTTCTTCAAACGTACCATCGCACATAATTCGCTGCTGGTATATAACCCCGATGAAAAATTCGCCTGCTGGAACTATGGCGGAGGCGGCAAGACCGAATTTGCAACCAATGACGGCGGACAACGCATGCCCGGTGACCGCTGGGAAACCTGCCGCTCGTTCGAGCAATTGCTAAGCAAAGACTACACAACCGGCAAAGCCCTGGCGCACGGATTCGGGCCTGATGTTTGCAAACCCGACTACTCCTATCTGAAAGGCGACATCACGCAAGCCTACACGGATAAAGTAAAAGAGGCGAAACGCTCCTTCGTCTTCCTGAACCTGCACGCTGCCGAAGTGCCCGCCGCACTTATCGTATTTGACAAAGTTGTGTCTTCCGACCCCACATTCAAGAAATTCTGGCTGCTGCACAGCATTGAAGAACCTACGATAGAAGGCAACCGTTTCATTGTCCGGCGCACCAAAAACGGTGATACCGGAATGTTGCAGAACCATGTATTATTGCCCGAAGCCGGAAATGCACAGATAGAAAAGGTGGGCGGCAAAGGAAAAGAATTCTGGGTATTCGGAACCAACTACCCGAACGACGCACTGCCCAACCGCCCCGATGATGCCAACGAACGGGGAGCATGGCGTGTGGAAGTGTCGCCTGCCGCACCTGCCACCGAAGACTGCTTCCTGAACGTAATGCAGGTTGCGGACAACACCTGCAAACGGATGCACGACGTGAAACGCATTGATGCGGAGAAAGTGGTAGGCGTACAGATAGCCGACCGAATCGTTACCTTCAGCAGAGACAGCCGGCCTCTGTCCGGCAAAGTCGATATGAAAGTAGACGGAAACACCGCCATGAAATTTGTCATCACCGACCTCATTCCGGGAACATGGCAAATAAAGAAAGACGGGAAGGTATATATCCCTGCCATGGAAGTACGTTCGGACGACGGCATCCTTTCTTTTGAAGGCACTGCCGGTCATTACGAATTTCTGCGCTAAACGGATATTCTAAATAATCTGCCTGGCTATCCAGGCACAGGCTTCTGCATCGGCCAGCGCATGGTGATGTTGCTCTAACCGGTAACCGCACCATGCCGCTACTGTATGCAGCTGATAATCGGGCAGTCCCTTAATGGCACGGCGTGATGCCTGCAAAGTACAACGGAAATCATAATCGGGATAATCCATGCCGTACATGCGGAATACCGCTTTCAGGCAACTCTCATCGAACGCTTTATTATGCGCCACTAACGTCAGTCCCTCGATGCGTGGTGCTATTTCCTGCCATACGGCCGGAAAGACAGGCGACCGGGACGTATCCGCCAGGGTCAGACCGTGTACACGGGTATTCCAATAAGTATAATACTCCGGTTCGGGACGAATCAGACTGTAATAGCTGTCTGCAATTTCTCCATTCCGCACAATGACTACACCGACACTGCATACACTGGTGCGCTGTTCATTGGCCGTTTCAAAATCTATAGCGGCAAAATTCTCCATGAAGCGATTCTTTTACGATATTTCCAAAATATTTTAAAAAAGTTTCAATCAACTGTAAACCAAAATATTAAACATCTGTTTATAGGGCTTTCCGAACATAGGAAAAGTACCGAAAGCGCTTTTAAAGCACCCGTCCGTTCCCGCATGTTGTAACTTCGCACTGTGATCACAAAGATATATGATTTTGAAGTAACAACCATCTAAAACAAAAAAGATTATGGCATTCCGTTATGTAGTTAAAAAGAGAGTTTTCGGTTTCGATGAAAGTAAGTCGGAAAAGTATGTAGCCGCTTCGTTCTCCATTGGAGAAATCAGCTACGACAGACTGTGCGACCAGGTTACGAAGGAGGGTATGGCTCCGCGCGGCGTTGTAAAAATGGTTATGGACGGACTGATTGATGCGCTCAGCACTTACGTCAGTCTCGGAGCGACCGTGAAATTAGGAGATTTCGGCACTATCCGTCCGGGACTGAACTGCAAAAGCCAGAGCGAGGCAAAAGATGTAACCGCCGACAGCATCTACCGGCAGAAACTGATCCTCACTCCGGGAAAAAGGCTGAAAGATATGGTAAAGAGCGCCGGAATAACGCGTATCTCGACCAACGGCGAGGAGATTGCTACAAGTGGCGGCAGTAACGGCGGCAGTGGCAATGGCGGAGAGGAAGAAAATCCGCTGGGATAAAACCTGCAGGCTGACTTAAAAAACAACCTGTCTATAACTGAGGCTGCATCGTATGAACAGAGTATCATACGGTGCAGCCTTTTTATATGAATAGATTTTACTATCTTTGCCTACTGCAACCAGTAAAGCTTTAAAATATGGAACATCCTCTTTCTCAATTCAGATATTGTCCGAAATGCGGTTCGGAGCATTTCGAAATTCATAATGAAAAATCAAAACAATGCAAGGATTGCGGTTTTGTCTACTATTTCAACTCCTCCGCCGCTACCGTCGCCCTGATATTGAACGGACGGAACGAGTTACTGGTGTGCCGCCGCGCCAAAGAACCGGCCAAAGGGACACTCGATTTACCGGGCGGCTTCATAGACATGGCGGAAACCGGTGAAGAAGGCGTTGCGCGCGAAGTGAAAGAAGAAACGGGAATGACAGTGACACAAGCCGAATACCTGTTTTCATTACCGAACATCTATATCTATTCGGGATTTCCCGTGCATACGCTGGACCTGTTTTTCCGCTGTACGGTAGCCGATACCCTGCATTTCGAAGCAATGGACGATGCGGCGGAAGTCTTCTTCCTTCCGCTGAAAGACATCCACCCGGAAGATTTCGGGCTGGGCTCCATCCGTAAAGGCCTGCAAATGTTCCTGGCGGGTATATCCTAAAAAAGCCAAACAAGTGGAACATATTCAAACCAAAACCCGTATTTTTGTAAAAAAGCCCTATTCTATAACCACCGAAGATGAAACATAAAATTTATCGCATAGTATGCACCGCGCTTTGCTGCGCACCTTTGCTCGCCACGGCACAGACGGGCGGGAAAATCACTTCGCCGCAACGGCTGTATGAGGAAGGAGAAAGTCTGTTCCGGCAAAAGGCATTTGCCGCAGCCATGCCTCCCCTACAGGCTTTTATAAAACAAACCGATGCGGAAGGCGCCCCGGTATCCGCAGCCGGCAACAAAGAAGAAGCCGAATACATGCTGGTATGCGCCGAATATGAACTGAGAAATCCCAATAGCATAGAGTTGTTGCGGGAGTACCTCGATACGTATCCCGACACTCCCCACGCCAACCGTATCTGCGCCCTCATAGCGTCCGCCTATTTCTTCGAGGGAAAATATGACGATGCACTCGCCATGTTCAATTCATCCCGGCTCGACCTCCTGAGCAATGAAGAACGGGATGACATGACCTACCGCCTGGCAACCTGCTACCTGAAAACCGGAAATGTGAAAGAAGCCGCCATCTGGTTCGAGACATTGCGAAGCACCGGTTCCAGATATACAGCAGACTGTACGTACTACCTTGCATATATCCGCTACTCACAACAACGGTACGACGATGCCCTCAGCGGCTTCCTCAGTCTGCAGGACAATGCAAAATACGAGGCGCTCGTACCTTATTACATCGCGGAAATATATCTGATTAAAAAGAATTATGACAAAGCGGAAATTGTTGCGCAAAACTATCTCTCCGCTTACCCCAACCAGAAATATACGGGAGAGATGTACCGCATACAAGGTACAGCCGATTATCATTTCGGCAAGTACCATGAAGCAATAAAAGCTTTCGGCAGCTATCTGAAAGACAACGCGGAGCCTGCCCCAAGAAGAGATGCGCTTTATATGCTGGGAATGTCCTACTACCGGACGGGTGTTTACTCGCAAGTTCCGGTTACCCTGGGCGAGGTGACTGCAAACAAAGATGCGCTTACGCAAAACGCATATCTGCACATGGGATTGGCTTACTTGCAGCTTGCCGACAAGAACAAGGCGCGTATGGCATTTGAACAGGCCGCCGCATCCGATGCCGATTTGAAAATAAAGGAACAGGCATCCTACAATAACGCTCTCTGCATTCACGAAACATCCTACTCTGCTTTCGGCGAGTCGGTTACGGTATTCGAGAACTTCCTGAATGAGTTTCCCAACTCCGCATACGCCGATAAAGTAAGCAGTTACCTGGTAGAGGTGTATATGAACACACGCAGCTACGACGCCGCACTCAAGTCCATTGAACGCATTACGCATCCCGGCAGGGCCATTTTGGAAGCCAAGCAGAAGATTCTGTTCCAGTTGGGTACCCAATCCTTTGCCAATACGCAGTTTGAGCAGGCAATCGGCTGCTTCAACCAAAGCATTGCCTTAGGCGGGTATAACCTGCAAACAAAGGCCGATGCCCTTTATTGGCGGGGTGAATCCTATTACCGGCTGAACCGCATGCAGGAAGCCGCCCGTAATTTTAACGATTATCTGTCCCTTACCCCACAGAAGAATACGGAAATGTATGCCCTTGCCTACTACAACCTGGCATACATAGCTTTCCATAAGAAAGATTATGCAACGGCGCAAGACCGTTTCCTGAAATTCATCCAACTGAAAAAGGCCGGAGACGCAACCGTTCTTGCCGATGCGTACAACCGTGTCGGCGACTGCTACATGCACGTCCGCCGCTTCGACGAAGCCAAACAGTACTATACCCGGGCAGAAAATCTGGGTACGCCTGCCGGTGACTACTCCTACTATCAACTGGCTCTGGTGTCGGGTCTGCAAAAAGACTACGATGGAAAGATTACGCTGCTGAACCGGCTGGCCGACAAATATCCGAATTCGCCCTATGCCGTCAGTGCACTTTACGAAAAAGGCCGTTCGTATGTGCAGGGCCGCAATAACAGTCAGGCCATCGCAACCTTCCGGGAACTGCTGAACAAATATCCCGAAAGCCCCGTCAGTCGTAAGGCTGCCGCCGAAATCGGACTGCTGTACTATCAGAATGATGATTACAACCGCGCCATCGAAGCCTATAAATACGTTATCACCCAATATCCGGGCAGCGAAGAAGCACGTCTTGCCATGCGCGATTTGAAATCCATTTATGTGGAAGCCAACCGCGTGGATGAGTTTGCTGCGCTTGCCGCCCAAATGCCGGGTGCTATCCGCTTTGAACCCAATGAGCAGGATTCGCTGACCTATATTGCCGCGGAAAAGGTGTATATGAAAGGGGAAATCATCCCTGCAAGGGAAAGCTTCACCCGTTACCTGCAAAGCTATCCGAACGGAGCTTTCAGCCTGAACGCGCATTACTATCTGAGCCTCATCGGAAAAGAACAGAAAGATGAAACCGGTGTATTGGAGCATACCGGCAAACTGTTGGAGTATCCGGACAGCCCGTATTCGGAAGAGGCCCTGCTGATGCACGGAGAAATCCTGTTCAACCGCAAGGAGTACAAACAGGCTCTGGCAGACTACAAGCAACTGCAAACCCGCGCCACAACCGCCGAACGCCGGCAGCTGGGCGTCACCGGCGTATTGCGATGCGGTGTGCTCTTGAAGGATGACATAGAAGTGATTCAGGCCGCAACCGCTTTACTGGCCGAAGCCAAACTGACTCCCGAACTGCAAAATGAAGCCTTATACTACCGCGCCAAAGCCTATCTGAACCAGAAAGCGGTGAAAAAGGCGGCAGACGACCTCAAGCTTCTGGCAAAAGACACCCGTACATTATACGGTGCGGAAGCCAAGTATCTGTCGGCACAGTTGATGTACAATGCCGGTGAGTATGCCGCAGCCGAAAAGGAAATACTGAACTTCATCGACCAGAGCACCCCGCACGCCTACTGGCTGGCACGCAGCTTTATCCTTCTGTCCGATGTTTATGTCGCTATGGATAAGAAACTGGATGCACGCCAATATCTGCTGAGCTTGCAACAAAACTATCATGCCGATGATGATATCGAACGTATGATTCAAGAAAGACTGGAAAAGCTGAAATAAAAGAATGCAATGAATATGAGAAAAATACAATATATCCTCAGCGGAATAACGCTGATAACCCTACCTTTGGGCGTCCATGCCCAGCAACAGGCCAAAGATTCCACTGTAAACCGTACGGTTGTTGTGGAACAGGAATATACCCCCGATATTCCGGATGCGTCCAAAATAAACGTGCTCCCCCAAGTGGAAGCGCCGACTGCCAATAAAAAGGCGGTGGAATACGATGTAACTCTCGTGCCTGCCAACACCATACCTGCAACTGTCATGCAGGCATATACCGGCAAGGAGACGCAAGCCAAAACACATCCCGGATATATCCGTTTGGGTTATGGCAACTATGGCAATTTGGACGCACGCGCCGGCTATCTGTTCACATTGTCCGGACGCGACCGCCTCAACCTGAATTTCCGGATGAACGGCATGGACGGCAAACTCGATTTACCCGACAATGACGGCAAATGGAATTCCTACTACTATCGCACTCATGCCAATATGGATTATGTGCACCGCTTCAGAAAAGCAGACCTGAACGTTGCGGGCAACTTCGGATTGAGCAACTTCAATTTCCTGCCCGATGCAGCCGTCAGAAAACAGAAGTTCATTTCCGGTGACATTCATTTCGGAGTGAAATCCACGGATACGGAACTGCCCCTCCGGTTCAATGCCGAAACAAACCTGATGCTTTACGAACGTCAATACGATTCCGGTTTCTTGAACAGCCGGGAATACATCGTCCGCACCAAAGCACTGGTCACAGGCGGCATATCAGACGAACAGACCGTAGGCATCGGCTTTGCAATGGACAATGTGCTGTACAAGAACAATCATTTTGAGAACTACACCTCTCTCGGTCTGAACCCGCATTACCGCTTGGAAAACGATGATTGGAAAATACGTATCGGCGCCCTGGTGGACATGGCCTTCGGTTTCGGAAAGAAATTCCGGGCAGCCCCCGATGTAGCAGTGGAATACAACTTCTCGGACAGTTATATCCTCTATGCACAGGCCAAAGGCGGGAGACTGCAAAATGACTTCCGCCGTTTAGAAACATTCTGCCCGTACGGACAGGTTTCTTCACAACCGGATGCCACTTACGAACAAATAAATGCCGCCATCGGCTTCAAAGCCAGTCCGGCAATCGGCTTATGGCTGAATCTGTACGGCGGATATCAGAACTTAAAGGATGATTTGTTTTTCCAACCGGCAGATTTCGAATCCGCTGCCAATGAGTACAGTCCGATGCTTTCCATCGGCCAATGGAACACAAGCAACATCTACGCCGGCGCCGAGATACGCTACAGCTATAAGAACGTATTTTCATTCTCCGCTACCGGAGTTTACCGCAATTGGGATGCAAAGGACGACAGCCAGTCCAATGCCGGCGCCTATGCCCTCGTTTATAAACCGGCCTTTGAAGCTGATTTGCACATAGATGTGCATCCCGTATCCGCTTTACTGCTTAACCTCGGCTACAGGCATATTTCGCGCGAGAAGGTGGAGGGAAACAAAGTCGATGCGGTCAACAACCTCTATGCCGGCGGCAGCTACGAATTCTTTAAAGGCATATCCGTTTACGCTCGCATAGACAATTTATTAAACCAGGATTATCAATATTATTGGGGATACCCCACCGAAGGCATCAACTTTACCGGAGGTGTAAGTTTTAAATTCTAATAGCCAAAATCAAAGACATAACCAACAAAATAGGTCATTTTTGCTAAATTCTCCTTATATTATAAGGTGGAAAGTTTGTTTTTTCCTACTTTTGCGGGCAAATTAGTGGCTGGAGTCACTATAAAACAGAAATTTATGCAGAAAAACCTTGTCATTGTCGAGTCTCCGGCAAAAGCTAAGACTATCGAGAAATTCCTCGGGAAAGACTATAAAGTCCTTTCCAGTTACGGTCATATACGCGATTTGAAGAAAAAAGAGTTCAGTATTGATATTGATAAAGATTTCAAACCGCATTATGAAATTCCTGGAGATAAGAAAAAGGTTGTAGAAGAGTTGAAAGCCGAAGCCAAGGAAGCGGAAACCGTATGGTTGGCATCCGATGAGGACCGCGAGGGAGAAGCGATTGCATGGCATTTATACGAAGTGCTGAAACTGCAACCGGAGCATACCAAGCGTATCGTTTTCCACGAAATCACCCAAAGCGCCATTCTGAAAGCCATCGAGCAACCGCGCAATATCGACATCAATCTGGTAGATGCCCAACAGGCGCGCCGTATTCTGGACCGTATCGTAGGTTTTGAACTTTCACCCGTATTGTGGAAAAAAGTGAAACCCGCACTCTCTGCCGGGCGTGTGCAATCGGTAGCAGTCCGCCTTATCGTAGAACGCGAGCGCGAGATACAGGCTTTCCAATCGGAAGCATCGTATCGGGTGACCGCCGTATTCCTCGTGCCCGATGCCGACGGCAAACCGGTGGAAATGAAAGCCGAGCTGTCGCGCCGTATCAAGACCAAAGCCGAAGCTCAAAAATTTCTGGAAAGCTGCCGGTCAGCCTCTTTCACCATCCATGACATTTCTACCCGGCCGCTGAAAAAAAGCCCTGCCGCTCCTTTCACTACATCTACTTTGCAGCAGGAAGCTGCCCGCAAATTAGGATTTACAGTAGCACAGACCATGATGGTAGCCCAGCGGCTGTACGAATCGGGAAAGATAACCTATATGCGTACCGACTCCGTCAACCTGTCCGAACTGGCGGTCAACAGCAGCAAAGCGGTCATTGCCGACATGATGGGAGAACGCTATGTATATCCGCGTCATTTCGCCACCAAAACCAAAGGCGCTCAAGAGGCTCACGAAGCCATTCGCCCTACGTATATGGAAAATGCCAAGATAGAAGGTACGCCGCAGGAAAGAAAACTGTACGACCTGATATGGAAGCGCACGATAGCCTCTCAAATGGCAGATGCGGAAGTTGAGAAAACGACCGTAAGCATCGGCATCAGCAACGAAGCGGATACGTTCAATGCAACCGGAGAGGTTGTAAAATTCGACGGTTTCCTCCACGTGTATCGCGAGTCCATCGACGAAGACACGGAGCAGGAGGATGAAACCCGTCTGCTGCCCCCTTTGAAGAAAGGACAGGTCTTGCATCACCAGAGCATTATTGCCACGGAACGCTTCACGCAACATCCGCCCCGTTACACCGAAGCCAGCCTTGTACGCAAATTGGAAGAACTGGGTATCGGCCGTCCTTCCACATACGCCCCTACCATTTCAACCATACAGCAACGCGGCTATGTGGAGAAAGGCGAAAAGAGCGGGGAAGAGCGCTCTTACAACATACTTTCATTGCAGGACAGCAAGATTACGGACGTTACGCAAACGGAAATTACAGGAGCCGAAAAAGCCAAATTGATGCCTACCGATACAGGTACGGTAGTCAATGATTTCCTGATGGAATATTTCCCCAACATCCTCGACTATAACTTTACTGCCAGCGTTGAAAAGCAGTTCGATGAGATAGCCGAAGGAGAAAAGAAGTGGACCGCCATCCTGAAGGATTTCTATAAAGATTTCCACCCGTCCGTGGAAAACACGCTTGCCACCAAGAATGCCCACAAGGCCGGCGAACGTATCTTAGGCGAAGAACCGGGCAGCGGCAAACAGGTATCCGTAAAAATCGGCCGTTTCGGTCCCGTTGTACAAATCGGTACTGCCGGAGACAACGAAAAGCCACGCTTTGCCCAACTCAAGAAAGATATGTCCATTGAGACAATAACACTGGAAGAAGCTTTGGAACTGTTCAAGCTTCCCCGCACCTTGGGCGAATATGAAGGCAAGACAGTAACCATAGGAACCGGCCGCTACGGACCTTATATACACAACAACGGAATGTATACCTCGCTTCCGAAGACAATAGATCCGCTGGAAATAACATTGGCAGAGGCTATTCAGCTCATCCGGGAAAAGAAAGATGCCGAAGCCCAGAAACATATCAAGAAATTTGAAGAAGAACCGGAGCTGGAAATATTGAACGGCCGTTACGGACCGTATATTTCTTATAAAGGCAGCAACTACAAAATCCCGAAGGACATTATCCCGCAGGATTTAAACCTGGATGCATGCAGGGAAATCATCAAACTGCAGAGCGACCCCGATGCACCGAAAGCCAAACGCGGCAAATACGCCAAGAAGAAAAAGTAAAGAAGCCATAAAAAAAGAAAGCCCTCTCCGCAAATTGCAAAGAGGGCTTTTTCATATGATAAAATATCTCGATTACATTCTGTCGGGAACCTCAATGCCAAGCAATCCCATTCCCAAACGTACTACCTTGGCTACATTCTCGGACAAGGCAAGACGGAATATCTTCACAGCCTCATTCTCCTCACGCAATATGCTGAAGTCATGATAGAACTGGTTGTATTCCTTCACGAGGTCGTAAGTATAGTTAGCAATCAAAGAAGGGCTATAATCCTCACCCGCCTGCTTCACAATAGCAGCAAAGTCTGCAACCATCTGTATCAGGCCTTCCTCTTTCTCACTCAATTCAATACCGGCCGGAAGTTGTGCAGGAACGGAAATACCTGCTTCTTTCGCTTTACGGAGAACCGACTGGATACGGGCATACGTGTACTGAATGAAAGGTCCTGTATTACCATTGAAATCGATGGATTCCTTCGGATTGAACGTCATATTCTTGCGGGCATCCACCTTCAATATGAAATATTTCAATGCGCCTAAACCGACAATGCGTGCAATATTATCAGCCTCCTCTTGGGTCAGACCATCCAGCTTGCCCAATTCTCCGGAAGTTTCCTTAGCGGTATTAATCATTTCAGCCATTAAGTCATCGGCATCCACAACCGTACCCTCACGGCTCTTCATCTTACCTTCGGGCAGTTCCACCATACCGTAGGAGAAGTGAACCAACCCTTTGCCCCATTCGAAGCCCAGTTTATCAAGCAGAATGGAAAGCACCTGGAAATGGTAGTTCTGCTCGTTGCCTACCACATAGACCATCTTGTCAATGGGGAAATCGGCAAAGCGCAATTTGGCCGTACCTATATCCTGGGTCATATAAACAGAAGTGCCGTCGGCACGGAGCAGCAATTTGTGGTCGAGCCCCTCTCCGGTCAGGTCGGCCCATACGGAACCGTCTTCTTTGCGGTAGAAGAAGCCTTTCTCCAAACCTTCCATAACCTTCTCCTTGCCCTCCAGATAAGTTTCCGACTCGTAGTAAATCTTGTCGAACGTAACGCCCATCATGCGGTAGGTCTCATCGAAGCCTGCATATACCCAATCATTCATCTTCTTCCACAGAGTACGGACCTCAGGGTCGCCGGCTTCCCACTTCACCAACATCTCACGCGCTTCTTTCATCAAAGGAGATTCCGCTTCGGCTTTTGCCTTGGCCTCTTCTTCGCTCATGCCTTCACTCTGGAACTTCGCCATCAGCTCTTTTACCTCAGCCTTATAATGCTTGTCGAAAGCCACATAATAGTCACCTATCAAATGGTCGCCTTTCTTGCCGGACGATTCGGGAGTTTCACCGTTACCGTACTTCTGCCAAGCCAACATTGACTTACAGATATGAATACCGCGGTCGTTCACTATATTTGTCTTAACCACCCTGTTGCCATTGGCCGAGATGATATTCGCCAACGCATTGCCCAACAGATTATTACGGACATGTCCCAAATGGAGCGGCTTATTCGTATTGGGCGAAGAATACTCAATCATCACCAGCGGAGCGTTATCGGTTGCAGCAACAATGCCGTACTTTGCATCCGCATGAATTCCATTCAGCAACTCAATCCATGCCGAAGAAGCGATTGTCAGGTTCAAAAAACCCTTGATAACATTGAATGCCGATACCGACGGCTCGTTTGCCTGCAGATATTCGCCAATCTCCTGTGCGGTCTGCTCCGGTCCTTTTTTAGACATACGGAGAAAAGGGAAAACGACCAGGGTAAGGTGTCCCTCAAATTCTTTCTTGGTTTTCTGCAACTGTATCTGTGCAGCCGGAACATCCTGACCGTACAGCGCTTTCAGTCCGCTCATTACGGACGCTACCAACTTCTGTTCTATATTCATGATTCAAATGTATTTTCTGCGTACAAAGATACGAACTATTTTTAATTCCATAAAAAAGGAGACGTTGTATGCGCCTCCTTTTCTCAAGTTTTATTTATGATTGATTTTATTCGATAGTCAATTCCGAACCCGGTTTGAACTTAGCGACTTTTTTCGCCTCAATCTGAATAGGTTTCTTTGTTGCCGGATTGATGCCAATGCGTCCGGCTCTCTCCATTACAGAAAAAGTGCCAAAGCCAACCAATGCGACTTTATCACCTGCCTTTAATGCTTTTGTTACCGATGCAATAAATGCATCCAATGCTCTTTTTGAATCGGCCTTTGACAAACCGCCTTCCGCTGCCATTGCGCTAATAAGTTCTGACTTATTCATAATACGAATGATTAATTAATTGTTACACAAAAGAAAAATTCCAATGCTACTTCCTACAAAAATAGAGCAAAAATTCTGAATATCAAATAAAAACATTAAAAAAAGGGCGGAAAACAGAGAAAAAGAAAGAATAGGAGTTCCTTTTTCTGTTATAGAACAGAATTTATTCGTATTTTTGCCAAATAAAGCGAAAAAAACAGATTATGAATACTATACCGACAGTAACCAAAAACCTTTTAATCATCAATGTACTGATGTTTCTCGGCACAATTGTGGCACAGAGTTACGGCATTGATTTAAACAACTACCTGGGACTGCACTTTTTCCTTGCCGGAGATTTCAATGCAGCACAGTTGATTACTTATATGTTCATGCACGGCGGATTTACCCATCTGTTCTTCAACATGTTTGCCGTTTGGATGTTCGGCCGTATACTCGAGCAGGTCTGGGGGCCGAAACGCTTCCTGTTCTACTACCTCGCATGCGGCATCGGTGCAGGGCTTATCCAGGAGCTTGTACAATACATCCATTACGAAACGGTGCTTTCCGCATACGACAGTGTCAATACCGGGTATTCCATCATCCCCATGGAAGAATATCTCAACATGATGACTACCGTCGGAGCCTCCGGGGCCGTATATGCCATCTTGCTGGGATTCGGCATGCTGTTTCCCAACCAACCGATGTTCGTCTTTCCGCTACCGTTTCCTATCAAAGCCAAGTATTTCGTTATCGGATATGCCTTGATAGAATTATTCTCGGGACTTGCCAACAATCCGGGCGACAATGTGGCGCACTTTGCACATTTGGGCGGTATGATATTCGGATTCATTCTAATAATGTACTGGAGAAAAAAGGACAGAGGAAATGGCTACTATTATAACTGATTTAAAGGAATCGTTCCGTAGAGGAAACATCTACATCCAACTGATTTATATCAATGTAGGAGTATTTATCTTCACTACACTGACAGGAGTCATATTGCAGCTCTTCAACCGGAGCCTCGGCGGAGTGTTCGAATGGCTGGAACTGCCCGCTTCACTGCCCCGCTTCATCATCCAGCCCTGGTCTGTCCTGACGTATATGTTTATGCACGCAGGAGTCCTGCATATTCTTTTCAATATGCTTTGGCTGTATTGGTTCGGTGCCTTGTTCCTGAACTTTTTCTCTGCCAGACACTTACGGGGAGTATACATCTTAGGCGGAATCTGCGGCGGACTGCTTTATATGACCGCCTACAACATCTTCCCTTATTTCCGTCCGATGACGGAATACTCTTTCATGCTGGGAGCATCGGCATCCGTACTCGCTATCGTGGCGGCTACCGCCTATCGGGAACCTGACTACCCGATACGTCTTTTCCTTTTTGGAACCGTACGCCTGAAATATCTGGCATTGATTGTTATCGTAACAGACCTGTTATTCATCACATCCAGCAATGCCGGCGGACATATCGCCCATTTAGGCGGAGCGTTGGCAGGTCTGTGGTTTGCAGCCAGCCTTAGCAAAGGCGCGGATATCACTGCATGGATTAACAAGTCTCTGGACGCTGTCACTGCCTTGTTCAGCTTCAAGCCCCGCAAGCCCAAGATGAAAGTCCATTATGGAACCGAAAGACAGAAAGATTATAACTATAACGCCCGAAAAAAAGCTCAATCCGATGAAATAGACCGTATCCTCGACAAATTGAAGAAGTCCGGATATGAAAGTCTCACAACGGAAGAAAAGAAGAGCTTGTTCGATGCAAGTAAACGATAATGTATGTATGAAGCATTTCGGTAATTTTGTCGCCCTGCTGATTGTAGCGGTCAATGCTTTATTCACGGGTCTTTTGCTGTTGGTGGCATACAGTCCTTACATCCAACCGGCAACGCATCCGGTACAATCCTGTCTCGGACTGACCTTTCCGGTCTTTGCACTTATCAACGGCGGCTTTCTGATTTTCTGGCTGGTTATACAACGATACAAGACAGCTTTGCTACCGTTAACCGGCCTTCTGTTATGCTACTCGCAGCTACGGACCTATCTGCCCCTTAATTTTCACACCACCGAGCTTCCCGAAGGCAGCATAAAGCTCCTGTCTTACAACATTATGGGTTTTGACGGCGCTTACAAAAAAGACGGGAAGAATCCGATACTTACCTATCTGAAAGAGAGCAATGCCGACATCCTATGCCTGCAGGAATATGCATCCGACGAATCTCCCCGCCACCTCACGCAGAAAGACATCGAACGGGAGTTGAAAGATTATCCCTACCGCCGTATCAACGTCGTAGGCAGCGGCAGCGGCTATACCAACAGGATAGCATGTTATTCCAGATTTCCCATTCTATCCGCACGTGTCCTGGACTATGCAAGCAGCTACAACGGTTCCGTACTGTATGAACTCAAACTGAATGAAGATACGATTACCCTTATCAACAACCATTTGGAGTCCAACAAACTGACAAAGGCCGATAAAGACATTTACGAAGAAATATTGAAAGCTCCCGAAACGGAAAAAGTGAAAAGCGGCGCACGGCTGTTGCTGCATAAACTGGCGGAAGCATCCGCCATCCGCGCCCCGCAGGCAGACACCATTGCACGGGAGATAGCATCTTCCCGGCATCCGTCCGTCATCGTCTGCGGAGATTTCAACGACACTCCCATTTCATACGCCCACCGCGTCATAGCGCAAAATCTGGATGACGCTTTCACCCAGTCGGGACGCGGACTGGGAATTTCCTACAACCAGAACAAATTCTATTTTAGGATAGACAACATATTAATCAGCAAGAACCTGCGGTCGTACAACTGTACGGTAGACCGTTCCATAAGAGAGTCCGATCACTATCCGATATGGTGTTACATAGCCAAACGGCAATGACGTTCCCTGCCAAGATGAAATTATCAATAAACTACTCATTATCTAATACTCTGACTTTATGTTTAAAAGAAGTATTCTAATTTTAGCTGCAAGTTGTATGATGTACTCCTGTGCCAACCAAACGGAAAGCAATCCGTTCCTCACCGAGTTTCAAACCCCGAACGGTGTTCCGCCTTTCGACAAAATCAGGCTGGAACACTACGAACCGGCATTCCTTCAGGGAATAGAAGAGCAAAATGCCAATATCCGGGCTATTGTCGACAATACCGAAGCGCCGGATTTTGAAAATGTAATCGTTGCTTTTGACAACAGTTCACCCATACTCAACCGGGTAAGCGCCATCTTCTTCAACATGACGGATGCCGAGACCAGTGACGCCCTGAACGAACTTTCCATAAAGCTCGCTCCGGTACTGTCCGAACATGGAGACAATATATCGCTTAACCAGGCGCTATTCAATAAAGTACAGGCCGTTTACCAGAAAAGGGATTCGTTAAACCTGACCACCGAGCAACAAAGACTTCTGGACAAAACATACAAAGATTTCGTACGTTCCGGCGCCAATCTTTCTGCCGAAAAGCAAGCCCGCCTGCGCGAGATAAACAAGCAGCTCTCCACGCTGGGCATCACTTTCAGCAACAATATCCTGAACGAAAACAATGAGTTCATGCTCTTTGTAGACAAGCAGGAAGACCTTGCCGGACTTCCCGAATGGTTCCGCCAAAGCGCTGCCGAAGAAGCAAAAGCTGCCGGACAGGAAGGCAAATGGCTGTTTACGCTGCACAACGCCAGCCGTCTCCCGTTCCTGCAATATTCAGCCAACCGTCCGTTGCGCGAGAAAATATACAAAGCTTACATCAACCGCGGCAACAACAACGACAAGAACGATAACAAGAAAATCATTACCGACATCGTCAGTCTGCGTCTCGAAAAAGCCCGCCTGTTAGGCTTCGACTGCTATTCCAACTTCGTACTGGACAATACGATGGCAAAGAATTCGGCCACAGTAATGGAGTTCCTGAACAACCTGTGGAATTATGCCCTGCCTAAAGCCAAGGCCGAAGCTGCCGAACTCCAGAAGCTGATGGACAAAGAAGGCAAAGGCGAGAAGCTGGAAGCCTGGGACTGGTGGTATTATACCGAGAAGCTCCGCAAAGAAAAATATGACCTCGAAGAGGACCAGATCAAACCCTACTTCAAATTGGAGAACGTACGCGAAGGCGCTTTTGCCGTTGCCAACAAACTCTATGGCATCACGCTGACAAAACTCAACAATATCCCTGTCTATCATCCCGATGTAGAAGTCTTCGAGGTAAAAGATGCAGACGGCTCGCAATTAGGCATCTTCTACGTAGACTACTTCCCGCGTCCCGGCAAGAGCGGCGGAGCATGGATGAGCAACTACCGCGAACAGAAAGGCGACATCCGTCCGTTGGTGTGCAACGTAGCCAGCTTCACCAAACCCGTTGGCGATACCCCCTCCCTGCTCACAATGGATGAAGTGGAAACCCTTTTCCATGAATTCGGCCACGGACTGCACGGACTGCTGACCAAATGCAACTACCAGGGCGTCTCCGGCACGAATGTAGTGCGCGATTTCGTAGAACTTCCGTCACAAATCAACGAACATTGGGCCACTGAACCCGAGGTATTGAAGATGTACGCCAGACATTACCAGACCGGCGAAGTCATCCCCGACAGCCTCATCGAAAAGATACTGAAACAAAAGACTTTCAACCAGGGTTTCATGACCACCGAGCTGCTGGCAGCCGCCATTCTCGACATGAACCTGCACAACCTGACGGATACGAAAGGTATCGATGTCGTAGCCTATGAAAAAGAAGCTATGGACCAACTCGGTTTAATCCCCGAAATAGCTCCCCGCTACCGCACCACCTATTTCAATCACATCATAGGCGGCTATGCCGCAGGCTATTACAGCTATCTGTGGGCAAACGTGCTGGACAACGATGCTTTTGAGGCATTCAAGGAACACGGCATTTTCGACAAGGCAACTGCCGACCTTTTCCGCCGCAATGTGCTGGAAAAAGGAGACAGCGAAGACCCGATGACACTCTACAAGAATTTCAGAGGGTCAGAACCGCAATTAGAGCCGATGTTAAAAAATCGCGGTATGAAGTAAGAATTGTGAAAAAAAAGC
The DNA here is from genome assembly GCA_958432865.1 of Bacteroides stercoris. GTDB lineage: Bacteria > Bacteroidota > Bacteroidia > Bacteroidales > Bacteroidaceae > Bacteroides > Bacteroides stercoris_A. The sequence goes on along the minus strand of CAUAWO010000005.1, from coordinate 14,529 downwards.
TATATTTGCAGCCTTATATACAATAGAAATCAATTAAAAAGTAATCATAATAAACTAAAAGTAACATGCAAAACAAAGGATTTGTAAGGGTTTTTGCGATATTGCTCACACTGGTGTGTGTGTTCTATCTCTCCTTCTCTTTTGTGACCCGCCATTACGCCCATAAGGCTAAAGAGTTCGCAAAAGGCGATGTGAAAGTAGAACAGGACTACCTCGATTCTCTGTCAAACGAGAAAGTGTGGTTCGGCAATTGGACGCTGAAACAATGTCGTGAAATGGAGATCAGTTTAGGTTTGGACTTGAAGGGTGGTATGAACGTCATCCTGGAAGTGTCGGTACCCGATGTCATCAAGGCATTGGCGGACAACAAGTCTGACGAAGCATTCAACCAGGCACTGGCCACTGCGGCAAAACAGGCTACTACCAGCCAGGACGACGTTATCACGTTGTTCATCAGAGAGTATCACAGAATCGCTCCGGATGCTTCACTCTCACAACTGTTCGCTACCCAACAGCTAAAGGACAAGGTAAACCAGAAATCTTCCGATGCAGAAGTTGAAAAAGTATTGCGCGAAGAAGTAAAGGCAGCCGTTGACAACTCATTCAACGTGCTCCGTACCCGTATCGACCGCTTCGGTGTGGTTCAGCCCAACATCCAGAGCCTGGAAGACAAAATGGGACGTATCATGGTGGAGCTTCCGGGTATCAAAGAGCCTGAACGTGTAAGAAAATTGTTACAAGGTTCTGCCAACCTGGAATTCTGGGAAACATACAACGCAAAAGACGTTGCTTCGTACCTGCAATCGGCTGATGCCAAATTGCGTGCAATCCTGGCTACCACAGAAGACGCAGCAGAAGCAACAGACAGCGTAGCTGCCGAAGCTCCCGCCGTAGCGCAAGCTACCAGCACTACCGACAGCCTTGCCGCAGCACTGAAAGGTGAAAGCAAAACACAGGCTGCCGACCTTGAGCAAATCAAGAAAGAACATCCGCTGCTGGCCGTTCTTCAGGTAAATCCCAGCGGTCAAGGCCCTGTTGTAGGTTATGCAAACTACAAGGATACCGCTGATATCAACAAATACCTCTCCATGCCGGAAATTCAGGCTGAAATGCCGAAAGACCTGCGCCTGAAGTGGGGTGTTTCTCCTTTTGAATACGACCCGAAAGCACAGACTTTCGAATTGTACGCCATCAAGTCTACCGAACGTAACGGACGCGCTCCGCTGGAAGGTGACGTAGTTGTAAACGCCAAAGACGAATTCGACCACTATGGCAAACCTGCCGTAAGCATGTCTATGAATACGGACGGTGCACGCCGTTGGGCACAACTCACCAAACAGAATGTAGGTAAAGCCATCGCCATTGTACTGGACGGCTATGTATACTCCGCACCGAACGTAAATCAGGAAATCACCGGCGGTAACTCACAAATCACCGGTCACTTCACTCCCGAACAGGCAAAAGACTTGGCAAACGTATTGAAATCAGGTAAGATGCCGGCTCCTGCCCACATCGTACAGGAAGACATCGTAGGTCCGTCTTTGGGACAGGCATCCATCAACGCCGGTATCATGTCATTCGTTGTGGCATTGATTCTGTTGATGATTTACATGTGCTCCATGTACGGTTTCATCCCGGGTATGGTTGCCAACGGCGCTCTGATATTGAACTTGTTCTTCACACTGGGTATCCTCTCATCCTTCCAGGCCGCTCTGACGATGTCCGGTATTGCCGGTATGGTACTGTCGCTCGGTATGGCTGTGGATGCCAACGTATTGATTTACGAACGTACCAAAGAAGAGTTGCGTGCAGGTAAAGGTGTCAAGAAAGCACTTGCCGACGGTTACTCCAATGCTTTCTCCGCAATCTTCGACTCTAACCTGACATCTATCATCACAGGTATCATCCTGTTCAACTTCGGTACCGGTCCTATCCGCGGTTTCGCCACGACACTGATTATCGGTATCCTGATTTCATTCTTTACTGCTGTGTTCATGACACGTTTGTTCTACGAGCACTTCATGAACAAAGACAAGTTGCTGAACCTGACATTCTCTACGGGAATCTCCAAGAACCTGATGGCGAATGTACACTTCGACTTCATGGGCAGAAACAAACTCTGGATGACGCTGGCAGGTGTAGCGGTTGTAGTTTGCATCGGCTTCCTCAGCATCCGCGGTTTGAGCCAGAGCATCGACTTCACCGGTGGACGTAACTTCAAGGTACAGTTTGAGAACAAGGTAGAACCCGAACAGGTACGCGAATTGATTTCCAGCAAGTTCGGCGATGCCAATGTCAGTGTCATCGCTATCGGTGCTGACGGCAAGACCGTACGTATCAGTACCAACTACCGTATCGAAGAAGAAGGTAACAACATCGACTCCGAAATCGAAGCATACCTGTACGAGACCCTGAAACCGTTGCTGACCCAGAATATCACGCTGGAAACCTTCATCGACCGTGAGAACCATACGGGCGGCAGTATCATCAGCTCACAGAAAGTAGGTCCGAGTATCGCAGACGACATCAAGGTATCCGCTATCTGGTCTGTTGTACTGGCATTGATTGCTATCGGTCTGTACATCCTGCTCCGTTTCCGCAACATTGCCTACTCTATCGGTTCCGTATGTGCACTGGCCTGCGACACGATTATCATTTTGGGCGCCTACTCCATGTTCTGGGGCATCCTGCCATTCTCTTTGGAAATCGACCAGACGTTTATCGGTGCTATCCTGACGGCTATCGGTTACTCAATCAACGATAAGGTGGTAATCTTCGACCGTGTACGCGAGTTCTTCGGTCTCTATCCGAAACGCAACAAGAAAGTATTGTTCAACGATTCACTGAACACGACTCTGGCACGTACCATCAATACCTCATTGAGTACGTTGATTGTATTGCTGTGTATCTTCATCCTCGGTGGTGATTCCATCCGCAGCTTCGCGTTCGCCATGATTCTGGGTGTTGTATTCGGTACACTGTCTTCTCTGTTCGTTGCATCTCCTATCGCTTACATGCTGATGAAGAACAAAAAAGATACAGAACAGGCAGTAGCTGTTGAAGAAGCAAAATAATTCCTATTATATAAATAGGATAAAAATAAGAGAAAGAGGAAATCCCGGTGTGACGGGGTTTCCTCTTTCTCTTTTCTACAGAATTTTACGGATACTCCTCTACAGCAGCAGGAAGTTCCGCACACAAAAAAAAGGACGTCCGTATCATAACAGACATCCTTTCGTAGCTCCGAGGGGAATCGAACCCCTATCTAAAGTTTAGGAAACTTCTATTCTATCCGTTGAACTACAGAGCCTTTTTGCATACATTCTGCATATAGCAATGGAATGCGAGTACAAAGATAATGTATTCTGCTGATTTTCCGAAAAAAGTTTTGTTAATCCGATTAACTTTACGAAATTTGTCTTTGAACAAAATAAGTATAAGTTTCCTTATATAATACATATAATAATTCGTAAGTTATGGCAAACGACATGATGGTCAAAGAACTGGAGCAAGTGGTAGTCCGCTTCTCCGGAGACTCCGGCGACGGTATGCAGCTCGCCGGCAACATCTTTTCAACAGTTTCGGCTACGGTAGGTAATGACATCAGTACATTCCCCGATTATCCGGCAGACATCCGCGCCCCGCAAGGCTCACTGACGGGCGTATCCGGTTTTCAGGTACATATCGGTGCAAACAAAGTCTATACCCCCGGTGATAAATGCGATGTACTGGTAGCGATGAATGCCGCTGCGTTAAAAACACAGTATAAGTTTGCCAAATCTACCGCATGTATTATCATCGATACGGACGCATTCCAGAAATCGGATTTGGAAAAGGCCGCTTTCAAGACGGACAACCCCATTGAAGAAATGGGCATCAAACAGGATGTCATTGCCGCTCCTATCTCCCAAATGGTGAAAGACTGCCTTGCCGACACGGGTATGGACAACAAATCCATGCTGAAGTGCCGCAACATGTTTGCAGTGGGACTGGTATGCTGGCTGTTCAGCCGCGACCTGACGATAGCCGAAGAGTTTATCCGCGAGAAATTCGCCAAGAAACCCGAAATTGCAGAAGCCAATATCAAGGTTATCCGCGCCGGATACGACTACGGGCACAACACCCACGCATCCGCCTCTCACACTTACAAGATTGAAAGCAAAGTAAAGACTCCCGGACGCTATATGGACATTACGGGCAACAAGGCCACGGCCTACGGCTTCATAGCCGCTGCCGAGAAAGCAGGCCTGAAGCTTTATCTGGGTTCTTACCCCATCACCCCCGCAACCGATGTGCTGCACGAACTTTCCAGGCACAAGTCACTGGGCGTAATGACCGTACAGTGCGAAGACGAGATTTCCGGTTGCGCCTCCGCCGTCGGAGCATCCTTTGCCGGAGCATTGGCGGTTACCTCCACCTCCGGACCGGGTATCTGCCTGAAATCGGAAGCCATGAACCTGGCTGTCATTATGGAACTGCCGCTGGTGGTGCTCGATGTACAGCGCGGCGGTCCTGCAACAGGTCTGCCCACCAAGTCCGAGCAGACCGACTTGCTGCAGGTACTCTTCGGCCGCAACGGCGAAAGCCCCATGCCTGTACTTGCCGCCACCTCACCGACAGACTGCTTTGAATGCGCCTACATGGCATCCAAGATAGCACTGGAGCACATGACCCCCGTCGTACTGCTTACCGATGCTTTCGTTGCCAACGGCTCGGCAGCGTGGAAACTGCCCAAGCTTGCCGATTATCCCACTATCGTTCCGCCTTATGTACGCCCCGAAATGCAGGGTTCATGGACACCCTACCAGCGCGATGAAAAGACCGGCAGCCGCTATTGGGCCATCCCCGGAACAGAGGGCTTCACCCACATCCTCGGCGGATTGGAGAAAGACAACAAGACAGGCGCCATCTCTACCGACCCTGAGAACCACGACCTGATGACCCGCCTGCGTGCCGAAAAGATTGCCAAAATCGAAGTGCCCGATGTAGAAGTGGAAGGCGACAAGGACGATGCCGAACTGCTGATTGTCGGCTTCGGCGGCACTTACGGCCATCTGCACGCCGCTATGGACGAACTCCGCGCCACAGGCAAGAAAGCGGCCCTCGCCCACTTCAAGTTCATCAATCCGCTGCCCAAGAATACGGCAGAGGTGATGAAGCGCTACAAGAAAGTAGTGGTGGCCGAACAGAACATGGGACAGTTTGCCGGATACCTGCGCATGAAAGTAGACGGTTTCGTTCCCTACCAGTTCAATCAGGTGAAAGGCCAGCCCTTCCTGGTGAACGAGTTAGTACAAGCATTTGAGGAGATTATCAAGAACTAAAAAAGAAAAGAACTATGTGCGAATATACAGCAAAAGATTTCAAGAAAGGGCAACCCCGCTGGTGTCCGGGTTGCGGTGACCATTTTTTCCTCGCGTCCCTGCATAAGGCTATGGCCGAAATCGGCGTTCCGCCTTACAAAACAGCAGTAATCTCAGGTATCGGCTGTTCCAGCCGTCTGCCCCACTATATGAATACCTACGGCATGAACACCATTCACGGACGTGCCGCTGCCATTGCCACCGGTTGCAAGGTTGCCAATCCGGAACTCACCGTATGGCAGGTGAGCGGCGACGGCGACGGACTCGCCATCGGCGGCAACCACTTCATCCATGCCAACCGCCGCAACATCAACCTGAACATGATTCTGCTGAACAACCGTATCTACGGCCTGACGAAAGGACAATACTCTCCGACGTCTCCCCGCGGTTTCGTCAGCAAATCATCTCCTTACGGTACGGTAGAAGACCCGTTCCATCCGGCAGAACTCTGCTTCGGTGCACGCGGCCACTTCTTTGCACGCGCCGTTGCCACGGATGCAGCCGGAACGGTAGAAATCCTGAAAGCCGCCTACAACCACAAAGGAGCCAGCGTCTGCGAGATTCTCCAGAACTGCGTCATCTTCAATAACGGCACGCACGATGCCGTTGCCAAGAAAGAAGACCGCGCCAAACACGCCATCTATCTGGAACATGGCAAGCCCATGCTCTTCGGCGAGAACAACGAATACGGACTGATGCAGGAAGGCTTCGGGCTGAAAGTGGTGAAGCTCGGCGAGAACGGCATTACGGAAAAGGATATTCTTATCCACGACGCCCATTGCGAGGACAACACCCTGCAACTGAAACTCGCCCTGATGGAAGGCCCTGACTTCCCGATTGCCCTCGGCGTAATCCGCGATGTGGAAGCTCCCACCTACGATGATGCCGTACATGCACAAATCGAAGAGGTATCCGCCAAGAAAAAGTATCACAACTTTGAGGAACTGCTGATGACCAATGATACCTGGGAAGTGAAATAACCTCCACGGAACAGGAATTCAGTTTACACACATTCCCCCTTCACCCTCCACATCCCTTTATCCATAAGGGACAGCGGGTGAAGGGGGCTTTTTATATCCCGGTTGGCCATAAAGAAACAAGCGGCATCAGCTCTCCAAAGGCAGAGGCAAAATACCGATATGCCTCAGCATAAAGGTGACAATACACTGTATAAAACCCCGTTGTACATCTACTAAAACCCCGTTTTCCAACTGCGGGCCGTGCGGTTGCCAACTGCGGGCTGTACGGTTGCCAGCTGCGGGCCGGACAGCCCGCAACCGGAAAACGAAGAAATACATAAGGGACAAGCACATTTTACAAGGTGCATCGGGAAGTTTTCCACCAGGCATTGGCACATTATACCCGGGAGATTGCCCCGCTCACACGCGGTATAATCCTATTTTCCACACGGTCTTCCGGATGCAGGCACAAAGTATAATCCGCCGGAAAACCGCCGGAATAAGATGCAAACGCCACAAGCGTGGAATGGCAACCTGCAAGTGTGGATTTTTTCCACAACATTCCACAACCTGCATACACATATTATAAGTATTTATAAAAAAACAATGAACTGAATATCATAGGTATAAATACTTCACATAGTCTACGTATCTTTTTTGGCATACTGCTTGCTTATAACAAATACAAATAAAATCCAACAGATTTAATTGTACAAGGAAATAATCATTGTGGAAATATGAAGTCTATCAAGAAAAAACGGAGTATGGCTTCGCACAGGAAGCTGCATTTTCAAAAGGTATTAGGTAGTATGATTGTGGCATTGGCGCTTCTGTTTGCAGGAAGTGCCGGTGCGCAGGAAACCAAAACAATCAAAGGTATGGTAAGGGATGTGACGGGAGAGCCGCTTATCGGCGCCAGCGTCATAGAGAAAGGAACCAACAACGGTGTCATTACCGATGTGGACGGAAACTTTACACTGACCGTACCTGCCGATGCAACGCTATCCATAGCCTATATGGGCTATGCCACCCGCGAAATACATCTGGCAAAACGCAAGAAGCAGGGCGACCTGAGGGTAACGCTGAGAGAGGACTCGCAACAGTTGAAAGAGGTGGTTGTCACGGCCATGGGTATCAAGAAGGATACCAAACGGCTGGGTTACGCGGTGAGCACTATCGAATCGGACGAGATAGTGAAGGCGGGAGCAACCAACTTTGCATCCGCCATGTACGGTAAGGCGCCGGGCATCCGCATCACGCAGACGCAGGGCGGTTCCGCCGGAGCCGTGTCTATCAATGTACGCGGACTCACGTCCATCACCGGAAACAACCAGCCGCTCATCATCCTGGACGGCGTGCCCATCCGTAACGGCGGAACGGGCAAGAGTACCGACTTTGCCGAATTCGGCAACGACGGGCAGATACGTTCCAACGGTCTGGTGGACATCAACCCCGAAGATATTGAAAGCGTAAGTGTGCTGAAAGGCGCTTCGGCCACGGCACTTTATGGTTCGGAAGCGGCAAACGGCGCGGTGGTTATCACCAGCAAACGCGCCAAAAGCGGCAAACTGACGGTGGACTTCACCGCGCAGGTCACCGCCAACCTGCCCGCCTATCTGCCGAAAGTACAGACCGTATACGGCCCGGGACGTTACAACACGGAATACAGCGATTACGAAAAACAGACGGGCGGTTTCTACCAGCGCACCATGAACGGCGAAAGCTACAGAAGTCTGTATAATACGACCATGTCTTTCGGTCCGAAGTACGACGGCAGCGACGTGCTGTACTGGGACGGCAAGATGCGCCCCTACCTGCCGGCTACGGACAATCCGTGGAAAGAGCTGTTCCGCACGGGCTGGAACCAGACCTACAACCTCGCCATCTCGCAAGGTACGGAGACCAGCAGCAACCGCTTCTCCTACACCTTCATGGGTGAAACACCCAACTCGCTGACGGGCAGCTTCACCAAACATAACTTCAAGCTGACGGGTTCTTACAAACCGGCAAGGACGCTGAACATAGAATACTCGCTGAACTACATCGTGCAGGACGTAAAGGACCGCCCGCAAACATCGCTGAACCTGTACGGCAGTTTCAGCAATATGTTCTCCTCCTTCATGGATATTCCCTATCTGAAGCAGAGCTACGTCACCAGCCTGGGCTACCGCAACACGTACGCAGGCGGCGATGCCACGCTGACACCGGACGAATCCTGGGCATACGACCCGGGATACCTGAACGGCGTATCGAATATGCTCTGGAACATGTATCACCACCACAGCAAGGAGACAGAGAACCGCCTCATCGGTATGATACGCCCCACCTGGCAGATAACCAACTGGCTGAGTCTGCGCGCCCAACTCTCTACCGACATCACGGACACCAAGCAGACGCTGGAGTACGAGACGGAACGCCCCAACTCCCTGTACGATCCCAGCGGCAGCTTCCAGAACATCAACCGACGCTATGACATCGTGTACGGCGATGTGATGCTGAACTTCAACTACAACATCCGCCGTTTCGACATTGCCGCCACACTGGGCTGGACGGGACGTTACGAAAACATGAACAACATGCGCGTCTCCACCAACGGCGGTCTGGTTACGGAAAACTGGTTCGACCTCAACGCCAGCCGCTACACCGCCAGCAGCACGCTGCAACGTATGGAACTGCTGAAAACGGGATACATGGGTACGCTGAGCCTGGGTTGGGACAACTACCTGTTCCTCGAACTCACCGGGCGTCAGGAACGTTCGTCCACACTGAAGGACCAAAGTTTCTTCTACCCCTCCGCCAACCTCAGTTTCCTGTTCTCGAACGCCTTCCGCATGCCTGCATGGTGGAATCACGGCAAACTCCGCCTCTCCTACGGCGTCGTAGGTAACGCACCGGAAACGTATGCCGCCAACATCATCTACGAGCAGGGTTCGGACAACGGCTTCACATGGAACTACGTTCCTTCTTCGTGGGGAAATGCCAATATCCGCCCCGAAAAGAAGTACGAATACGAAATAGGTTTTGAAAGCAAGTTCCTCAATAACCGGCTGGGCTTCGACGTATCCTACTACAACAACCGCGTGAAAGACCAGATACTCTCCACGCCGCAACCCTCCACATCGGGTGTAAAGTACGTGCTGATGAACGTGGGAGAGGTGGCCAACGAAGGCTGGGACATCTCCGTAAGCGCCACTCCGGTACTGACCAAGAATTTCCGCTGGGACCTGACGGCCAACTACGGCATCTACCGCAACAAGGTCGTGAAGCTCGCCGACGGCGTACCGTACCTCGAAATATCCAACATAGGCGGTGGCGGAGCCAAGATACAGGCCGTAGAGGGACGCCCGATGGGTGACATCTACGTGCAAGTGCCCCAGATGAACGAAAACGGAGAGTATCTCGTATCGGACAAGGGACTTTACATGAACCAGACCGAACTGCAAAGAGTAGGAAACATCAACCCCGACGGCGTAGGCGGTCTGTTCAGCTCGTTCTCCTACAAGAACATCTTCCTGGATTTCAGTATCGACTTCCGCATAGGCGGCGACGTCATCAACGAGATGTACCAGTATTCCACCGCATCGGGTCTGACACCGGAGTCGCTGCAATTCCGCGATACGGAACACGGCGGCCTGTCCTACTACTATCCGGGCAACAACAACGCCAGCGGCGTGCCCGTGCAGGTAGACCCGTCACTGGGTGCAGGGCCTAACGGAGAAACCGTTTATCACGACGGCGTTATCCTGCCGGGCGTAGTGGCCTCCACCGGCGAGAAGAACACGCGCATCATCCCTGCCGGCTACTATTACAACCAGACCTACAACTGGGGTACCCAGCCCGAACAGCTTACGTACCGCCACTCGGTATTCGACAACAGCTATGTGAAGCTGCGCGAGCTGACCATCGGCTACCAGTTTCCGGAAAAGCTGATTTCCAAACTGGGCATGACGCGGCTGAGCGTTTCAGTGTTCGGACGCAACTTGTTCTACTTCTACAAGGCACTGAAGAATTACGATGCGGAATCTTCCGTAGGAACATCCTGGGCAAGCCAGGCGGTAGTGGGCGGCTCCACTACGGCAACACGTAATTTCGGTGTGTCGCTGCGGGCAAGCTTTTAGGAAATAGAGAATTGAAAAAATAAGACTTTAGAGTGAATGACAATGGATATGAAAAAGATAAATATAGGAGCGTTCGTTATAGCGGGAGCCATGCTGATGACAGCTTCCGGCTGTACGGATTCCGACTTCGACAGCAAATACGAAGACCCCTCAAAGGTCAACCAGGTTACCATCAGCAACCTCATGGTGGGAGTTTTCCAGAAAGTGAAAGATTATGACGTATATGAGTACGGACGTTTCTTCGGCTTCGACTCGCAGTTTGTGGGCAAGTACGCGCAGACCTTCGGCTACAGCTATTCGGGCGGTATGTACAGCCCCGGATATGCGCCTGCCATAGACGGGCAATGGGACAACCTGTATTCGGCACTGATGCAATACCGCAAGATGGAATCGCTGTACAATGAAGAGAACGATACGCAGAAGGCACAGGACGAATCCTTTATGCTGGCAGCCAAAGTGCAACTGTACGACTTCTTTGCCGCAACGGTGGATATTTTCGGCGACATGCCTTTCTTCAAAGCATGCACCCTGCCGCTGACCAACGACGTAAACGGTTCTTACGCTCCCTACGACAAGGCGGAAGATATTTATAAGACAATCCTTGACGAACTGAAAGACATCGCCCCGCGTTTCCGTTCGGCAGCCGTACCGAAAAACTTCAGTACCCAGGACTTCATCAACCTGGGAGATATGGAGAAATGGGAACGCTATGCAAACTCCCTGCGCCTGCGCCTTGCCATGCGTGTAGCCACGCAGGGAGCTTTGCAGGCGGAAGGACGTGCGGTTATCAAGGAGATATTGGAAAACCCCGCTGACTATCCGCTCGTAGAGGAGCAGGGAAACAACATCTTCATCGTCAACCAGAAGTCCGGGCAACTGAACTTCACCGCCGGCCACGGATTGGGCGACTGGGTTACGAACCGCCTTGCTTCGGGCGCCATCATAGACCGTATGCTGGGCCACGGCAACTATGCCATGACCAGCAGCGATCCGCTAAGCGGCGTCTACGTCAAAGGCGAAGACGACCCCCGCATCCTGCTGAACTACAATCCCGTGAGCATTACCAACCGCGAAACCGGACAAGTGGACGAACACCGCTACCTGGGTACGGACCTCACGGTAGCAGACGAGCTGACGGAGTATTACAGCGCTCAGGCACAAGACGAAGTGAACACCGCCAACAAAGGTTTCTCGCAGATTACCCAAAGAGGCTTTTTCTGGGAAAACGATAAATTCGATATGCTGATAATGGCTTCGCCCGAAATACATTTCCTGAAAGCGGAAGCCTATGCCATGGGGTACGGTGTGGCACAGGATATGGCAAAGGCGGAAGAGGAATTCAAGACCGCTGTCAGCCAATCCATCGCCCTGTATTACTATTACGATTCGATAGGCTCGGGAGAGAATTGCCGCCGTTACGACGCTCCTACCGATGAAGAGATTGCAGACTTTGCCAATGCCAAATGGAACAGTACGGCATACGTGGACAAACTGGACGCCATCATCACGCAGAAATGGCTGCACTTCGGTTTCCTTGTCAGCCGCGAGGCATGGAGTGACATCCGCCGCACAGGCTATCCTTCGGGACTGGTGTTCCCGGAAGTGTCGGGTACTATCCCCAATGTGCCGAACCGCTGGAGATACCCCAGCACGGAAGTGAACTACAATCCGTACTATAAGGATGTAGCCGGCACAGACACGTATACGGAAAAGCTGTTCTGGGCCAAGTGAACAATGAGAGCGAAGCGGGAATGGATATCCTGATGCAGTAACTTGCAAACATAAAAGAGCCGTATCATTACTCACAAACGGAGTTGATACGGCTCTCTTTATGGTTCAATGAACAGTGCCGGGGTTCGGATTGGACGGCCGCAACCGCCCTGCGGATTACAGCTTGTCGCCGAATGCCAAGTCTCCGGCATCGCCCAGCCCCGGTACTATATACGAATGCTCGTTCATATCCGGGTCGATAGCACCGCACCACAAGGAAACCTCGTCGCCGGGGAAGAGTTTCTGCAAATGCTCTACTCCCTGCCGGCTGGCAATGACGCAGGCAATCTGCAGTTTGGCAGGCGTGCCCTTGGTAAGGAAAGCCTTCCAGGCAAGTTCCATGCTTTCGCCCGTAGCAAGCATCGGGTCAACCAGTAACAGAGTCTTGCCGGAAAGGTCGGGAGTGGCGATATACTCGATGTGCACATCCACCGTACGGCACTCTTTATCCTTATAATAACGGTAAGCGGAAACGAAAGCATTGCCCGCACGGTCGAACACATTCAGGAAACCGGCATGCAAGGGAAGCCCGGCACGGAAGACGGTGGCAATCACCACATCATCATCGAAAGTGCTGACGGGAGCTATCCCCAGCGGCGTTTGTACCTGCTTTTCGGAATAGGTGAGTTCCTTACTCATTTCGTACGCCATGATTTCGCCGATGCGTTCGATGTTCCGGCGGAAACGCATACGGTCGGACTGTACTTGCACATCGCGTATCTCCGCCATGTATTGGTTCAAGACTGAGTTAGTCTCGGCAAAGTTGATAACTTTCATTATATTATCAGATTAAAATATGTATTGGTTATTCCGTATATTGATAGAACAGAGGTGCAAAGTAAACGATTTCCACTCAATTTGCAACATTCAGTTTGCAGATATTGTTACGGTTCTATAAAAGATTTCCTATTACAGAAAAATTTCTCTAATAGGATGTTTCTTTAAAAATAAAGTATTACTTTTGTAGTCGCAAAAACAAGGGCCTTACTGAACAACGCGGTTTTCCACAAACTCGCCCCCTTGCAATGAAGCATACGAATGCGAAGAGAGATTATAAACCAAATACCAATTTTAAAATCTTAAAAAGAAATGGCAAATTTAGATTTAAGCAAGTACGGTATCAAAGACGTGAAGGAAATCATCCACAACCCGTCTTATGATGTATTGTTCGCTGAAGAGACCAAACCGGGTCTGGAAGGCTTCGAAAAAGGTCAAGTAACTGAACTTGGTGCTGTGAACGTAATGACTGGTATCTATACCGGACGTTCTCCTAAAGATAAATTCTTTGTAATGAACGAAGCCAGCAAGGATTCTGTATGGTGGACTTCAGAAGAATACAAAAACGACAACAAACCCTGCTCTGAAGAAGCATGGGCCGACCTGAAAGCTAAAGCTGTAAACCAGCTGAGCGGCAAGCGTCTGTTCGTTGTCGATACTTTCTGCGGTGCTAACGAAGCTACCCGCATGAAAGTACGTTTCATCATGGAAGTAGCTTGGCAGGCTCACTTCGTAACTAACATGTTCATCCGCCCGACTGCTGAAGAACTGGCTAACTACGGAGAACCCGATTTCGTATCATTCAACGCTTCTAAAGCAAAAGTTGACAACTACAAGGAACTGGGTCTGAACTCTGAAACAGCTACTGTATTCAACTTGAAGACCAACGAACAGGTTATCCTGAACACTTGGTACGGCGGTGAAATGAAGAAGGGTATGTTCTCTATCATGAACTACAAGAACCCGCTTCGCGGTATCGCTTCCATGCACTGTTCTGCCAACACCAACATGGAAGGTACGGACTCTGCTATCTTCTTCGGTCTGTCAGGTACAGGTAAGACTACTTTGTCTACCGACCCGAAACGTCTGCTGATCGGTGACGACGAACACGGATGGGATGACGAAGGTGTATTCAACTACGAAGGCGGTTGCTACGCTAAGGTTATCAACCTCGACAAAGAAAGCGAACCCGATATCTACAACGCCATCAAACGTGACGCTCTGCTGGAGAACGTAACTGTTGACGCTGACGGCAAGATTGACTTCGCCGATAAGAGCACAACTGAAAACACGCGTGTTTCTTATCCTATCTATCACATCAACAACATCGTTAAGCCGGTATCTAAAGGTCCTCACGCTCATCAGGTAATCTTCCTGTCGGCTGATGCTTTCGGTGTATTGCCTCCGGTATCTATCCTGAACCCCGAACAGGCTCAGTACTACTTCCTGTCCGGTTTCACCGCTAAGCTGGCCGGTACAGAACGCGGTATCACTGAACCGACTCCGACATTCTCTGCTTGCTTCGGTGCTGCTTTCCTGAGC
>CAUAWO010000004.1:0-97128 GCA_958432865.1 Bacteroides stercoris | reverse complement strand
ACTGTAAATCTGCTGGCTTACGCCTTCGGTGGTTCGAATCCATCTTTGCCCACTAAAAATTGCGGAAGTAGCTCAGTTGATAGAGCATTAGCCTTCCAAGCTGAGGGTCGCGGGTTTGAGCCCCGTCTTCCGCTCTTAAGAAAGGATTAATAATCAATAGATTATTAATCCTTTTTCTTTTATACAAACTCTTTGGAGAACCCTTTTATTATACTATAAATTATATCATTGTTGGTCTATTGTTGTTCCCAAAAAAACAATAGATATGATAACAATCAAAGCCGAAGTATTAAAAGGCAAACAAAAGAGTGATGGTACGTATAATGTCAAAATCAGAATGACTTATAAGAGAGAAGTCAAAAGACTGCCTACTTCTATCTATGTAAGGAAGGAAGACCTCACCAAGGCATTCAAAATAAAGAATCCCAAGTTTATTAAGGAAGCAAATAATATTGTTAGGCAATATCAAGAATTATGTGCTTCCCTCCCATTGGAAACAGCTAATTACAGCTTAAATGATATAATAGAGTGCATCAAGGTTAAAAATGAAAGAAAGACTACCATAGATTTCATTCAGTTCTCAAAAGAGTGGTTGGAAACTACTCAATTAAAAGGAAAAGCCAACTACCAGACATCTATTAATGCTTTCATCACTTATCTTGGAAAAGAACACTTGGATACAGACCAAATAACTAAAAAGCTATTAAAAGATTTCATGAACTATCTACAATTAAAAAGAGCCCAAAGAATTGAGGAATTAAAGAAACATGGAAAACGAATACCTTCCAACAGAATGCTCTCTTTATATATTGGATGCCTCAGACATCTATACAATGAAGTCAAAAAAAGATATAATGACTATGATAGAAATATCATCTTAGTGCCCAATTCACCTTTTGATAACTTAGAAATACCTAAGCAAGAGGCTACAAGAAAGAGAGCCATACCAGCAGAAGCCATCAAAAAGATATGGGAATTACCTTATCAATACAACAACACAGGAAAAGAGAAGAAATGCCCATATAATTTAGCCAAAGATTGCTTCATTATATCTTTCTGCCTGATGGGAATGAACTCAATAGACTTAT
Organism: Bacteroides stercoris; assembly: GCA_958432865.1. Lineage (GTDB taxonomy): Bacteria > Bacteroidota > Bacteroidia > Bacteroidales > Bacteroidaceae > Bacteroides > Bacteroides stercoris_A. The sequence goes on along the minus strand of CAUAWO010000004.1, from coordinate 96,040 downwards.
ACAGTTGCTCTACACTGGAAGGAAAAGCAATCACCTACTACAGAAGTAAAACCAAAGACAGAAGATTAGATAAAGCCAAAATGAAAGTTATAGTTCCCCCTATTCTTCAACCACTAATGGAAAAATACCAAGACCAAACAAAAAATAGAATATTTAATTTCTATCATACTTATTCAACTGCTGGCAACTTCAATAAGGCTATAAATATAGGACTCAAAGAGATTGGAAAACTTTTGAAAATAGATGATTTGGAGTACTACGCAGCAAGACACTCATGGGCTACTTTAGCAGTCAACAAAGTAGGCATAGACAAATACACAGTCCATTCAGCCCTCAACCATATAGATGAAGCAATGAAAGTCACAGATATATACATTGAAAGAGACTTTAAGATTGAGAACGAAGCTAATTCTAAAGTTCTTAAATATGTGTTTGGCAGTGGTCTCCAGAAGTAAGTAGGTTTAAAAGAATCTCTATGGTTTATTGGATTATGGAGATTCTTTACTATTTTTGTTATATCAATAATTTCCTAACATAATGGATATGGATTGTAAGGTAGATTTTATAGAAAAGAAGTGGTTACAGAGAAAATATCAACTTCAAAATTATTTTGCTTCTTTGGAACCTATACATACTATTGTCAGCTCTTTAGGTATTCAACTCAAATATTCTGGTTATTTTGCTATGATACCAAGTAACTTTGATATTGATGCTCATTTAGTAAATTATCCTTTGACAGATTACAAATTTATTGTAGATAATGCAGGACATATAAAATCGGTTAATTTGAATGGCACTGTTGGTGCAGTATTTGATAAGGATAGGCTTATCTATATCATGAGTCTTGTTAGTTCCAGACCTGCTAAAAATAAAGATTCAATAACAGAGGATGGCTATGTTTTTATCAATTCCACCCTTATCAGGAGTTTTTTCAAAGACTATCTATCCTATCTTAACTACCTTGTATCAACTGATGTATTATGTACTGATGGACAATATATTAAAGGAAAAAAGTCTATAGGGTATAAGTTCACTGAAAGATATGAAAATGCATCATTGGTGAGATATGATTATCCAGCCTTTCAAGGAGAAGTAAAAACTATTCCATCAGAAGTATTTAGTGAAGAAGATGGCAAATTTATACCTAACACAGTGATGAGTTACCCTTATTTAACATATTGGTATGACACAAAAGAACTACATATAGATGAACAAGCTGCTGTAAATTATGCTCATACTATTATGCAAGATAAGTTCAATAAAGGTAGAGAGTATTGGGATATAAATAGAGACAAAAGTCATGGCAACTTTGTTAAAAGGAAATATCCTCTTACTCAGTATCATGCAGCACTATATAATATCAATAGTATTGCTCTTGGAGATTACAAGGTTTCCATTGATACTAATGTTCATAGATTACATTCAGTAATAACCAATTTGCAAAAGATATACCGTAGATTTTTAAATTACAATGGTGCTCCATTAGTTAATATTGATATTTCTAATAGTCAGCCTTATTTATTTTGCTTATTATTAAACCCCAGATTTTGGGATAAAAATTCTGATATACCTCTTAATATAGGTACACTCCCCCAAAATGTGCAAGATAAATTTAGTGAAGAACAATTAGAGGAAATCAAAACTTATGTTTCATTTTTAGATTGGAATGATTCTACATTAAGTGAATACATACAGAAAGCATCTCATGGAGAGATTTATGAATATATGATTCAAATTATCAACTATACTCAAAGGGTTAATTTGAGCAGGGATGATATTAAAGTTATGATACTTACTACTCTATTCTCAAAAAATAGATATATGCCAACATACAAGAAATATTTTAAAATGAATTTCCTTCCTATTTATGAACTAATAGAACTCACCAAAAAAGATGACCACACAGCATTATCTTGCCTTTTACAGAGTATAGAAAGTGAAATAATTCTACATAGATGTTGTAAAAGGATTTGGGAGGAAGGTAATCAACAAGTCCCTATTTTTACCATTCATGATTCAATTTGTACAGTAATGGAGTATGAAAGTTTTGTGAAAGAAATAATGATTCAAGAACTTTCCGATTCAATAGGATATATTCCGTTTATAAAAATAGAGAGATGGGGAGAGTATAGAAATGGGCAAGACAATTAATTTTAATGAAAAATTAGAATGCAAAGGTTATTGGTGGTTACCTAATAATCCCAATGAGACTATTGCAGGTGTATTAACTTACATTCCTAATGAAAAAATATTATTAGAATTGATAGGAACCTTTGATTCTAAGAAAGACTTTATTGATACATTTTTTTCGTCAAAGTCTGAAGATATTATTCATGGATTAACCTCTAATTCAGAAGAAATTACATTAGTAAATTGTCATCCCTCTGGAAGTTTGAATTTTGGTTGTCCTTTCCCAATTATGAAATATAGTTGTCAATTCCTTATTATAGGAAAACATCTTGATGAGTTCAAACAAAAATGTTTTTATAAAGCATATATAACCATTCCAGAATTGAGTTATTGGTGTTCTCCATGTGCTTTAACAACAACAATATCTATTGATAAAGATGATAATGATATTTCAACAACAACAATATCATTTAAATCAAAAAGTGTACTTATTAATAGTGTGTCAATAGATGATAATACAACAATAAAGATAGAAGGAGGAGTAAATTATGTTGGTGATTATTTTTCACCTAATATAAGGCAACATACTTATATTAAGATATTGAAGCAGGATAATAGTTCTGTAGAAGATTTTTATGCCAATATCTTTATGTTTGAGCAATTTCTTTCATTAGCAACGTTACATACTGTAAACTGTTCCCAAATATTGCTATATGATAAAACAATAAATAATGAGAAAAGATTTTGTCATCCAATACAATTCCTCTATATTCAAGAAAAGATGGATATATCTACTGAAGTTAAAAGACATGAATTTTTGTTTGATTATAATCTAATTTCTGAGCAATATCCGAAAATAATTCATAAATGGTATAATGACAAAGAGGATATAGCACCAATAAGAGCACATCTTATTGATAGCATTCAAAATACAAAAATATTTTCAAGTATAGATTTCCTTATTGTAGTACAAGCTCTTGAGGGATTTTGTACTCGATTTAGAACAGAAGCAAGTCTTACAAAAATGCTTGAAGCAATTATATCCGAATTTTCAGATATTGATAAATTGAAGAATGATAATATAAAAATCAAACAAGTTGTAGATTCAAGGCATTACTACTCTCATTTTATGAATAAATCAAAGAAACCTAATACCCTTGATGGGTGGGAATTATATAATTTAACCTTTAATCTAAGAAAACTCTTAATTTGCTGTATTCTTAAATTTATAGGTTTCAATAATACACAAATAAATCAGATTTTAAATAATAGTCATAGTAATTTGTTGCATAAATGAAATAGAAGGTTGGTAAAAATAGTCAGAAAATAGAGCCTTTCCCATTATTTATTTTTGAATTATATATGTAATAGTATAACTGTTTTTACTGACCTAAAAGAATTATCCAAAATTATTTTTTTATTTTTTTCTCTTCTGGAGCCATGAGTGTTATGCACTCCAACCAATCACCTCCCCCATCACTCAAGGTGGGGATAGTCCCCTCTACAACAATAATAAATTTACAATTATGGAAAGAAACTTGAAGTTCTTAAAAACAATGAGTGTAGCTGAATTTAAAGCACAGCACAATGTGGAAAAGATTGAAGTGAAAAGAAATGAACACACTGGCAAATGTTTCTTTGTCTATGGCTTTGAAACTGGTGCTTGTTCAAGGAAGGTGGAGACTGGAGAGCTGACAATACCAGTCATTTCAGAAGTATGCTCTGCTGAAACTGGAGATATATTCCTTCTGTTACATCAGAAAGGAGAAGGAGGGGCTACTACATTGGCAACTCTATAGAAACTAATGAAAATGCTCCAGAAGGGCAGTTGGATTAATAGTCTGACTGCCTTTTTTGTTTTCTAAATAGTTATCATTAATAGAATATAGTCATGTTAAATTTAAGAGTATCATCAAAGAAGCAGGCTAAGATAAAGCTTGCTCTGCAAGGCTGTGCAGGCTCAGGAAAGACCTATTCAGCCTTATTATTAGCCTATGGTCTGACAAATAACTGGACCAAAATTGCCATTATTGACAGTGAAAATGGGAGTGCTGATTTGTATGCCAGTTTAGGCAACTACAATGTATTACCCCTTCAAGACAACTTCACACCTGAAACCTATATTGAAGCTATAAAGATATGTGAGGATGCTAAAATGGAGGTGATAATCATAGACAGCATTTCCCAATGCTGGGATTGCCTTCTGGAGTATCATGCTAACCTACAAGGCAATTCATTCACTAATTGGCAGAAGATTACACCAAGAATTAATGCCTTCATGCAGAAGATTCTACAATCTCCAAGCCATGTTATTTGTACCATGAGGTGCAAGCAGGATTATGTTCTTAGTGAAAAAAATGGCAAGATGATTCCTGAGAAAGTGGGCTTAAAGGCTGTCATGAGGGATGGAATAGACTATGAATTTACTATAGTCCTTGATATTAATATGAAGCATCAAGCCATTGCATCAAAGGATAGAACAAGTCTATTCATGGGTAAACCAGATTTTACTATTACACCCACTACTGGGCAAATAATACTGGATTGGTGTAATAATGGAGTAAACTTGGATATGATAAGGCAGAAAATAAATCAGGCTAAAACCATTGAAGAACTTACCTCCATTTATCACCAATACCCAGAATGGTATCAACAACTTACATCAGATTTCATGCAGAAGAAGATGCAGTTACAAGAAGAGAGCAATAAACCTATTATCAACTATAATCCTAATTTTATACATTATGGAAGCAATGCAGTTAATGCCAGTACACAGAACTAATATGTTGATGCAAACATTCAATCAACCAAAGTTTGAGATTGAAACCCCAGTTGAAACTATAGAGACTGAAATTATCAGCTCCAGAAGGGAAAACAAAAGATTACCTTTTATAGAAGCCAACACCAAAGAAGTCACTATACAGCATCTAAGGGAAGAATGTGTAGTGCCAGTATTCAGTAAGGATAATGAGATTACTATCAGTCACCCTTCATTTATTGAAACTGTTTGGGAAGCTGCCAATCAGATATTTCCCAATGAGAGGATTGAAGAACCTGCAATCAGAGTAAGCCATGTCATTAAAGGCAGAACACCCGAAGCTATTCATAAACCAGTGAAGGATTTACTTGAATCAGACAAGACTATTTACTATGAGAGGATGATGTTCTGTTTTGAAATTCCCACTATCCATGAAGATATAATGGGCAATAGATTGAATCTTACTATTGGTGGAGTAAGGGCATATAATCATGAGAATCTATATAGTAAGAAAGGTGCAGAAAAGTTCAAGGTATTCATTGGTTTTAAAAATTTGGTTTGCTGTAATATGTGTGTATCTACTGATGGTTACAAGTCAGAATTAAAGGTGATGAGCACTGCTGATTTATTTAGTTCAGTGATGAGGCTATTTCAAGAATACAATATAGCCAAGCACCTATACTACATGAGTGCTTATAAGGATAGTTATATGACTGAAAGCCAATTTGCACAGTTCTTGGGAAAGAGTAGATTATACCAATATCTCCCAATTGAACAGAAGAAAAGGCTTCCTCAAATGCTGATGACAGATACTCAGATAGGACTTGTAGCCAAATCATATTATAATGATGATAATTTTGCCCTTCCTGAGAATCAGAGTGCCATATCTATGTGGAATGTATATAATTTGCTCACTGGAGCCAATAAAAGCAGCTATATAGATAATTTCTTGGATAGGTCACTCAATGCCACACAGCTTACAGAAGGGCTAAATAAGGCTCTGTATGGAGAAAATGAATATTCATGGTTTATACAATAATCTTATATTTCCTATTTCCTTCTGGAGTATCTGCTCCCATTTATCCATTATGTTAGGAAATTCTGTAGTGTCGAAAAAACTTGTAATGTACCTTATAGGAATAAAAATAAAAATTCGACACTTTACACTTACTTGGTTATATTTATATAAGAAGTAAGTGAGCAAGGGGTATTTTTTATGGTGGCTGAATGGAGAACTGGAAAATAAGCTCCAGAAGGTAGTTTGGAAGAAAGATTGGATATGAAATGTCCTCCATCTTTTTCTTGTTATTCCTTCTGGAGTAGCTGGCTGTAGTTGGGTATTAAGGTATTTGAACTGGTTATAACATGGAGATAATGGTAAAAGGCATTTTAAATATCACTATTGGATTGATATTCATGTGTATAATGGCTAAAGAGAGATAAAGGTGAATAGCCTTTGTATTGTGTTTATTATTGTTGTAAGCCTCGGTTCCAGCATGGAATTGGGGCTTTTATTTTGAAAAGATATGAGAATCAGAGATATGTAATAGAATAAATGGTACATTTGCCACTGGTGGATATGGAGGTATATTATTACTTTTCCACTTCAAGAGCCTTAATGACAGATAAGAGAATAAGCTCATGCCTATGGTGCTAATATGGTCTGAAAACCTATTAAAAGTAGTCTTCGGATGATTGTTTATTTGTGGAAAATCCTAACTTTGCAACAGAAACAATCAAATGATTGCTAATGAAATAGAAGTTTAACAAGACATATTAGAAAAAGAAGTGTTTGCTTCTTACTTGTGAAGTCCTAAAATCACCACTTTGAAGACTAACAATCACAGCAGTAAGGGAGTGAATGCTCATACCATCAGGTGTGGGCTTTCCTTGTTTGTGATTGTAGGTGTTGTGGTGATACCTTGGACTCAGCAGGAAAGTACCACACTTTCTTTTTTGTAGTATGGCTACAAAAAGAAAAGAAATCATGCAGTCCATCATAAAAGCTATTGCCTTCTTGATATTTATAGCACTCTCTGTTTATTTTGCAGAAGGACAAGCGAAAGATTTTGGTATGTTTTTCATCCTGATTTTTTCAATTGGAATTGGATATTATTTATTCTATTACTCTTCGCAAAAAGAAAGTCAAACAAATATACATATTGAATCAGAAGATTTGTATGTATGTAGAGAAAGAGAGGAATACAAAAAAAAGAGTAAAGAAATGACTTTATATACTAATGACTATGATTATTTACTATATAACATATTACCTAATTCAAGTACAATAATTTTAGATTCAATTTCCAAGCAGACTTCTTTAGATAGGTCTCAAGCAGAAATAATATTAAATAGATGGAAACATTTTCATTTAATAGATTATGTTCCTTATGAAAATGAATGGGTTGCAACAATACCAAATCAAACTTTAACAGTTGAACAATTTAAGAAACTAATGAACATGCCAAAGATATGTGTGAAAGAAAATCCTGAAACAAATGAATTATATTTTAATTATGGAATTAATAAAAAAGGAATAGTTATGAATAAAGAAATTCCAAAAAGTCCAATGCTTTCTCAAATAACATGTTCTAATAGCCAATCTTTTTGGATTTTACATGAAGAAGGGCAATTATTTGCACCTCCCACAATAATGCAATTTTAAATGAATAGAAAATGGAATTTCCACTAACATTTGGTCTGCAAAAAGCAGGTTTACCACTGATACTGACATCTGGAAAAACAAATAACCTTTGTTTCTTGATTGATACTGGTGCTACTCATAACACCCTATTTGACTTTGTATATGAACATTTTAAGAGTGAGTTTAAGCTACTTGAAGGGACATATAGAACAATGGGGATAGAGGGACACTACAAAGAAACCCCTATCATTGAAGCTACATTCAATTTTGAAGGGAGGGATTATACTTCCACTTTTTCAGTTTTGGATGCTTCTGAGGCTATAAAACAAGTGCAGGATGAAACTGGAATACAGATTCATGGAGTACTTGGAGTACAATTCCTTATAGAGAATAAATGGATTATAGATTTTGAAACTTATAATGTAAAATGTAATGATTGAGGGCATAGCAATACTTGCCGTAGGAGCTGCAATACTTCTATATGCAGAAATGAAATCTAATAGGAAAACCATAGAGCAACAAGACTATAAGATAAGACATCTCACTGGTAATCTTAATGAGGAAGATGAGAGGGAAAATCAACAGCTCAGGGATGATTATCACTTTGACAAAATAGTTAGGCAGATAAAATCAGCAGATGAATATGCAGAGTTTATTCCAGATGATATAGTTGAAGAACAAGCAAAGGATAAGTTCAAAAAGCTGTATGGATATGACTACAAGAAAAGATGAAATAGAAGTATTTATTCAAGTAAAAGGCTTAGGCTTTACATTTCTTCTTGACAACAAAATGAAGCATAACCTTATTAACCCTGATTTTTTGAAATTCTTTAAAGAGGAGTATCCTGCAATAGAAGAAGAATATCAAGCTAACCAAATGGTTGTTGAGAAGCTGATGAGGGAAAGTGAAGATGCTTTTCCTATTCTTCCAGAACCTTTGAAACTTTATCATTTCAAAGGTGTATATAGGGAAGTGGGTTGTAAGGTGGTTAAGTGTAGTGATAATAAACTCAGAAGGTGTAAAGCTATAAAGTTCAACTTTGAGCATGAAGGACATCCTTATTCTGAACTATTCTTTGTTGATAAGAGTGTTGAAGAGGACTATGCTATTTTAGGCTCTACCTTCTGGAGCAAATGTGATATTTTAAAATAATAGAAATTGTTATGAGAAAGAAACAAGAAACTTAGCATTACTAAATGCTGCTATTGGTATTGTATAAACCTTACCAATGTTGGTCAATAGTTGTTCTATTGACTTTTAAAGAAGTAATTAACAGACTAACAATCAAATAATTGAATAGTATTATCAAAGAGCCTTCCAAGCTGAGGGTCGCGGGTTTGAGCCCCGTCTTCCGCTCTTAATGAGAACCTTGATAGTTAAGCAATTAACTGTCGAGGTTTTCTGCTTTTAAGAGGTTACTACAAGCATAGATTTAGGCGGTTTCAGGGGGTGCATGTAAACCAAGATGCAAACCGAAAAAACATCATGAATACTTGTATTTCAGTAGTTTGCTACAAATCAAAGACATTATCCAATGGTGAAAACCCATTAATGCTCCAAATCTCTAAAGGTGAAAAGCGAAAATATCAAAGTTTAGGCATATCTGTCCTACCCCGTTATTGGGGCTTTACACGAAATAAGCCGAAACCAAACTGTCCCAATAAAGAGTATATTCAGAAAATCATTCTTAATAAACAAACAGAGTTACAACAACGAATGTTAGAGTTCAACTCTGAACAGAAAGAATATAATACCACTACTCTACTCAATGACGAAAACAAAAAATTTGAATTGAAAACAGTCTGTCAATTCTATCAAGAACAAATCGAACAATGCAAAGTTTTGTGTAAATAAGAAATACGGAACTCATTTTTGAATCCCGTATTTTCCATTTACACAAAATATTTTATAGCTCCATATTTTTTATAATAGCTAATCCTCCCTATCTTATCTGTTCAAATGAAATACTTTCATTCTTATTAGAGCTATCTCACATTAGCGTAGAGAATGGAAGTTTTATTTCTATTTCTGTATCTTGACGCAACGTATCAAACTGGAATTAGCACGACTATTATTCGAATTCAGTTTGACATCATCTTTACCAAGAGTTAGATGTACAGAATTCGCGGCCTTCTCTCTATCAGTAGAACTACACCAATAATAACCATTAGTATCTGCTGCAGTTAATTTTCCATTCTTGCGACTACGCCATCCTCCTATCGGATACCACCAGTTTTGTCCACTATCATCCACCATAACATATCCCTTACTCCATTCTGCTGCAGCAAAAATACTTGAAGTTTTATCGTAACCATCGCTGGCTCCCATCCATGTATCATTAGGAGCTACCATATAACCTTCTGGACTCGGGTCATATATAGATTTTGTAAGATTGGATGCTTTCGGATAAGTATATCCCTCTGGATTCCCCCATAATGCCCAATCAGCATAGTATAGCCAATCGTAAGCACAATAATAAGGTGGATTAGCTGTATTGCTTTTACTCCGAGAATACATAATGAACTTTGTTGGATTTTGTATGGCATATTTCACATTGCCTGTACTTTCTCCACCTTTAACTGTAGCAAAAGCAACTTCTCCGACTTCATTGTACATTTTGGCATTACTATTTTTTCCATACTCCCCTGTACCTACAAACGGATCTTTCCGCCCCCATTGATAAAGTAATCCTATAGAGGAACGTTCTCCAGGAATAACGGAAGTCGCTCCTAAATTTCTGTCAAGTACAGTATAGCTATTTCCCTTTACGTTCATACCCAAATGCTGTTCCTTGACCTCTGTCACCCAAATATGAAATGACCACAAAATCTTAGCATCTTCCGTTTTAGGATCATCCTTGTCATAAATAGCTATCACTGCATTCCCTGGTCGTCCGTCAAGATTTACAGTAAATGATTTACGATCTGAAGAGAGTGTTACTCCCTTTACAAAATCAGAAGAAACATCATTCCACAATTGTGCAGCAGACAACGGTAAATAATTATCTCCTGCAGAGATATTCTCATATGCATAAACAGAACTAGTAGTATAATAGGCAGCACAATTCACTGTAACAGAAAGCTGTCCCGGTGGTACTATCACACAATTAGAAGTACCATAATAATAAGTCCACATTTCCCAATCTATATTATCAAGCGTTGCAGTAAGTACTTTACCTGCTTCTATAGATTTTCCTGTTAAATCAAGGCTATACGTTCCTCCTCCTTTCGGAGCCACAAGCATCACATCCAATTTCCCAGTAAATGTTTGCGGAGGTAGAACAATAATAGCTTCATTATTCTCAGTTATATCAATATTTCCTTTTAAAACGACTTCACGAGACATATTTTCCTTAGTGATAATATTACCACTTTCCAAATCCAATTCTATACATCCAGCCATTATATCATCCGATTCTGATTTCAAAACGACAGATGATATAGAAGCAAATTCCTGATTGGCAGGTATTATCAATTTTAACGCACCCAATGCCGGTTTCAATTTCAAATCCGCCAATCCTTCATTATCAGCAACGGCATAATACGGACACGCTGCTACATCAACTCCGCCAGTACGGTAAATCTGGTCCTTGGGCATGTTAAACTTCATTCGCTCCTCTTGCAGCTGTACGCTTAAAGGATAATATACCGTATATTTTTCCTCGGCAGGCACTTCATATAAACTAACCAACCCTTTTGACAAGACTTGTACCTCTTTACCATTAATACCGATTTTTCCACCGGAAGGAATATTCAAAGCAAAAGCTTCATCACCTTCTACTTTTATATGAAAAGAATTAGGTTGTTCTATAAAGACTTCCTCCATTTTTTCTTCGGTACAGCCAACTACTACTGCCATTACTCCGGCAAATAGCAGGTATTTCATCAATAATTTTATCATAAAAAAATTATTTATCCAATCTTTCATCAAGCGTAAATATATAATTCTCAATATTGGTATATCCGTTTTCTGCCATTTGTGAAGCATCGTCCGGATTATTCTTATCCAAACCATATCCGTCTTCAAACTCATCAGGCATACCATCACCATCAGTATCTGAGAGGCTCACTCCAGATTCTATTTCACCTACACCACCTAAAGGAAACTGTTGTGTATCTTGTTCATTTTGGATTATAGTCCCTTTTTCTCCCAATGAAGTCAGTTCGCTGATAAGATAAGCATCCACCTGATCGCGCACAGGCAGACTTGCACCAACATATTTCACAATCCATTCATATGCTTTTTCGGCATCCGATTGCTGAGAAATAGTAGGAAATATTTCCGGACACGTAGCAAGAAAAGTCGGATTACCAGAACAAAGTTCTTCCCAATTGATTGCAGGAAGTATTTCTACCCCATTCAAAACACCATTCTTATCTTCATCATAAAAGTTTCCAACACAATAAGTATTAAAACGTTCATTTCCACCGATAAACGGCTTGGTTGGTGACATATCAACCAATTCCACCTTTATGCTGCCATCTTCCTGACGTACATTCTGCCAGTTAACCACAGGACCTTTAATAAAATAGTTATTTTCAATTGAAGTCAACGAACTGCCTTCAGAATCACCACTCATGTTATACGCAGCGCCACTTCCCCAATTATATACAACATTATTCACGAATTGGTTCAGCCCCTTAACTTTCGGATTACGAGTCTTGTTATCAATATAAAGGTTACGAAACAATGTGATTCCATTTTCAAGATCGGTTTGCATCAATCCACCACAAGAATGATTCTGTAATCCCTGTCCAATAATAGAATTCTGTATAGTTATGTTACGTGCCGTAGTACTGTTTATAGAAAAATTCTCATCACGTCCCCACGTTACAGACAAGTGATCAAATATCATATTTTCCCCATCAGCCACTCCCGCGGCATCCTTGCCATCAGAACCTTTAATTCCCATACGAATACGCAAATGACGACATATTAAATTATCTGCATCCGTAAACGATACACGATTACCATACAAGACAATACCATCACCGGGAGCCGTCTGTCCGGCTATCGTCAGATTTTTTGAGAAAATCAATGTCGATTTCAGGTTTATGATACCAGCCACATCAAATACAATAATACGGTCAGACTTACTCACCGCATCTCGAAAAGAACCTTCACCATCATCATTAAGATTAGTAACGTGATATATTTCTCCACCACGTCCACCTGTAGCATATCGCCCAAAACCTTCTGCACCAGGAAAGGCAAGCACCTCACCATAATCGGGAAACTTTCCGGAATCTCCTTTGACATATACTTCTTTTGTGTTTATTTCTTCAGTGCATCCAGTACAAGCCAACAACATACTTAAAAGAAAAGTCTTCGTCATTTTCATACTTTCAATAATATTAGAGGTTAATAAAAAGCGTGGTCTCAAACTGCGTTATAAATGCCACAGTCACAAAACCACGCTCCAGTCTATGAGAAGTTTGCTATCAATAGCCAGGCAATTGAGTCAGATTTGGATTATCTATCAAAGGATGTCCACTAGATTTTGCAGCAAACGGACATAATTCAGAAAAGTTCTCCTTAAAACCATAAAATAATCCATCAGAACCATCCCCTTTATCAATCCAAGCAGGATAAGAACCTCCATTTTCCTCCGAACCGGTAGGCTGTTGATAAATAATCTTGCCTACTTGTATCTTACCTCTAGCAGATTTGGCAAATCCGACAACAGCTTGTCCTTTCATATTGAATTCACTGCTGAAAGCTTCAAACATTGCCCTAGGATACCATTTATCCTGCGAAGTTACATTAGAACGATGATTCTTCACAATTTCAATCAGTTCTGTTTCATAATCACTATACTGCTTTTCGTCTTCTGGAATATTTTTTACTGTAGCTATCTCCGTAGGATCTGTCAGTTCAATATAATCTATGGCAAGGAATTTATCACCGTACTTTTGACCGTCTTCCTGATATTTATACAATCTATATTTTGGCACATTGGCATATGCACCCTTACGATCGGACAAGTCTTTCATATCCTGCTTGGCCTGTCTCAACTCCTTAGCCAAACGTCCCATACGAATTAAATCGCTACGAAGAGTAAATTCTCCGGCAAACTCCCATTTACGTTCCTGCACAAGCGCATCCTCAAAACCTTGCTGATCGGTTGGAATAGGCAGTTCACCCACTCCGGCACGGGTACGTACTTCCTTCAAGGCAGCTTCAGCCTCGGGAGTAGGACCGTTATTCAAGTAATTCTCCGTTTCAGCATACATCAAAAGTACATCTGAATAACGTATAAGCGGAATATTGATATTTCTTTGGCTTGCAGCTTGCGGTTCCACACACCATTGGATACGACACTTACCCAATAGTATAGAAGAATAAGTAGTACCGGTATCAATCCATGGTCCTTTTTTACCGCCATCTTTGGGGTAGATACTATATGAAGTACATGTTACATCCCGACGAGTATCCTTTTTATCAAATGAAAGATAATAAGTTGGCAGAACAAACTGTAATGTCTTGCGTGAACCATATGTTCCATTATAAGAACCTGGCTGCAGATAAAGTCCGAATTCCGAGTTGGTCTTGTCACCATATTCTGCCAATTGCCAAATCATTTCAGATTCTGTCTCCGTAAGTTTACGCTGGCAATGATTATACCACAGATATTGGAAACCACTCATTCCGTCTTTTCCCTGTACCAATGAGTTCTTTCCATGTTCTTTGATTTGAAAGCATGCATCATTCGCTATTTCATATAATTCCTTAACACGTGTAGCATCATCCCGACGAGCCATTTTCAAAGTTGCAGGATCATTTGTCTCCAAATCCCAGCGCAATGAATAACCTCCTGCATAAAGAGCAATACGTGCCAACAATGCATATGCTCCTTGTTTGGTAAGACGCTCGGTCGAAGTATAACCGCTCTCCTCGTACCAAGGTAACCATTCTGTAGCCTGTTGCAAGTCCGAAACAATTTGGTCATATATACCATCACGAGGTGAACGTTTCGGATAAAAACGGTTCTCATCATTTGCATCCATTTCTTCCAGGGGAACATATACAGCAGGTACATCTCCATAGATACGTATCAAGTTGTGGTAACAGAATGCACGAATGGCCAATGCTTCCCCTAACAATTGATTTCGCTTCACAGTTTCGGGCATCTTCTTCAAACGGCTGATAGCGACATTTGTTGATTCAATAATACGGTATCCCTCTTTAAAGATAGTTGTAACAGTGGTAGGAACCAATGGGTCAAAATCATAATTACATGCCTTGTATTTACTACTGAAACCATCCTCTGCTGTATGCACTACCGTTTCACCCATACCAAGATTATAAAACATCTCCTTGTGTATAAGTCCTCTGTAACACCCTTGTACAAACAAATCCGCTTTAGTCTCATTCTCAAATATATAATCAACATCGTCAGAGGTATAAGACTCCATTTCCAGCCAATCAGTGCATGATGTCATGCTCATACCCAACGAAAAACTGAGTATTGCCACCATAACCAGTTTCTTTTTCAAACCAGCCCATTTAAATATTTTGCTATTCATATTCTTTTTCTAATTAAAACGTTAAATTAAGACCAACAACATAACTTCTTGAACGGGGATATGCGGAACTGTCATATCCCGGAGTAGTAACCACGTTATCCTTAGCAGCTCTCACCTCAGGGTCATAGCCTGAATATCCGGTAAGTGTAGCCACATTGTTAGCTGTAAAATAAATACGGGCATTGGAAATCATCGCTTTCTTCAACCACGTTTTCGGCAAGGTATACCCCAATGTAATCTGAGCCAACCGCAAGTAAGAACCGTCTTCAACAAAATAAGAAGAAGGATAGAAGCCCCATTCCTTGTTATTTTTAGTCAATCCCCAAATACGTGCAGAACCATCGGGGTTCATTTCCTGCATACGTGACAGCGTTGCTTGTTTTCCGGTAGAAGGATCTACTACACGGTAATAGTTACTGAATTCCTGTGGAATATTCTCAAATATAGAATAAGTAGTTAAGCTCTGTTTATTTGCATTATAGATATCCTGGCCAATGGCAAATTTCAAGAAAACACTTAAATCAAAACCTTTATAAGTAAACGTATTATTGAAACCGCCGATACAATCTGGAGTTCCATTACCGATTTTCACATTTTTCTTAGTAAATATAGGATTCCCTTCTTCGTCTACATCATCGGCTGCATACTTAATATCACCTGGTTGAGGAGTTCCCGACTTAGGCTTCACAATTCCTTCACGCAAAGTCAGTTTACCATCTTTTCCCTCAATGAAATCCTCCGCTGTATAAATACCTTCATATTTATAACCGTACATTTCACCTAAAGCTTCGCCGACTGTTGCATAGTAGGTAACCATACCTGAACGGGAATCACCTGCACTGAATGTCTTTTCAGTCTGTCCTTGCTCCAACGCTACTACTTTTGATTTATTAAAAGACAAATTCAAATCACTTGTCCAACTGAAATTTTTAGTTCGGATATTCACTGTATTCAGCGTGACTTCCCAACCTCTGTTGCGCATCTTACCTACATTTTGATATTGTGTAGAATAACCTGTAGAAGATGGAACAACACAGTTCAATAACAAGTCATTCGCCTGATTATTATACCATTCTGCTGTCAAATTTACTCTGCTATTGAATAAAGACACATCAAGGCCAACATTGGTAGCTACTTGTGTCTCCCATTTCAATTCCGGGTTACCCAACTGCGTACCTAATACATAAGCAGGATTAGTCATTACATTATTCATAGGATAAGAGGTCAATGAAACATTAGTGCGGTAAGAGAAGCTTCCCACGCCATTGTTACCTGTAGTACCATAACCAACACGCAATTTCAAACTATTGACAACATCATTGATACGATTCTCTTTCCAGAAACTTTCCTCAGAAATTCTCCATGCAACTGAAGCTGAAGGAAAAACTCCCCACTGATGTCCTTTGGCAAATTTAGAAGAACCATCGGCACGAAGAGTTGCAGTCAGCAAATAACGTTCATCAAATGTATAGTTAGCGCGTAAGAAAGCAGAAACGATTCCACTATGTCCATGACCTGATTTCTTTTCTTCTACATTTCCCAATGAAATATCATCAATTCCATGGTTAGGATAGGGCATCTGCTTCACGCTGATAGAATTGCTTTCATCTTCACTATAACTCACTTCGTGACCCAATAAAAGATTTACCTTATGCTTCTTTGCAAAAGTCTGATTATAGTTCAAAGTATTCGTTATCTGATAAGAATAAGATTCACTATTTCCTATGCTTCCCGTCATACCCGTATTAACTGGGTCCATCAGGTAACCGGTAGAGCGTTCATCGGAAAATGAAGTGGATTTGCTGCTATTCCATCTGTAGCTTCCGGCAATGCGGTAAGTAAAGTGTTTCAGAAAGTCAAACTCTAAACCGGCATTTACAGAAAACATACGAGAACGTTTATTGGAAGTAGAAGCTTCGTTCTGTATCAAAGGGTTAGAAGCCGTATAGGAACTCTCAGCTCCACGAAAATCCACATAGGTCTGCTCTGTCAACATTTGGTCACGGGTAAAGTAAGTACCACCGCTGATAGGTTGACGTAACACATACTTCATACCAGAATAACTGCCGCCGCCATCTACACTCTTGTTATTAAACATTGCGTTGACATCTAGGCGAATTCCTTTATAAAGTTCTGAATTGATTTTTGCACGGAAAGCACTTTTATTGGCTGAATGATTGGCAAGCAGACCATCCTGTCCATTATAATTATAACTCAACATCACCTGAGTCTTTTCCGTTCCGGTAGAGATATTTACATTATGGCTCTGCGTCATGGCATATCCACCGAATACTTCATCCTGCCAGTCAATAGAAGATGCATCAGCGTAACGCTCATGTATACGGTCATATACACCCGTATAAAAACCTGTGGCATCTGTAGCCATGCCATCATCATAAAAAGCACTCCATGTAGGAGTAATACCTGTCAACTCAGCAAACTCATACTGGTATTTCACAAAATCTTCTACATTAGACATTAAATCTAATTTTTTGGCTAACTTATCGAAAGAAAAATAGGTATTGTAAGAAACTTGTGTCTTACCTTTCTTACCAGATTTAGTAGTAATCAAAATAATACCATTGGAACCGCGAGCACCATAAATAGCTGTCGAAGAAGCATCTTTCAGCACGTCAATACTTTCAATGTCATTAATATCAATATTATCAAGAGCACTTCCCATCTCAAATCCATCTACAATATAAAGAGGTTCAGTACTTTGAGTCAATGACATACCACCACGAATGGTAATGTTGGCACCTGCACCTGGAGCACCACTCTCTGTTACGATATTTACACCGGCAGCTTTTCCTTGCAACGCCTGCATCGCGGTTGTTACCGGTACATTAGCTAATTCTTTACCGCCTACCGATGAAATAGCACCTGTCAAATCTTTACGCTTCACCTTGGCATAACCAATAGCTACTACTTCTTCCAACATCACGGAAGACTCTTTCAACGTAACCTTATAATCAGTAGGTGTACCCAATCTGATTACAGCATCATCATATCCGATAAATTTAATCACCAAATCTCTAGCGGAAGAAGGTACTGAGATCCTGAACTTGCCATCCATATCAGTTATCGTACCGATAGAACTGTTGCCCTTTACTGTGACAGAAGCACCAATCACCACATCAACGGCGTCTCGAACCGTACCGGTAATTGTTCTATTTTGGGCAAAAATGCCGAGAGAACAGCCTGTTAACAGAAACATCAACAGACAAAGTTTTTTGTGTAGAATTCTCATAGTTTAACAATATAATTTTTAATTAATAATATAACAATCCAGCTAAAATGTCATAAAATAAATATAAGATTAACGATATTCAAGTACTGTGTTCGAACACAATATCTGTATTGCAAAGATGATGCATTCTTAAAATTATTTATATATTACATTTGATACAAAGACTTTCTCTTTTGATTTTTATTATGATTTAGAGTAATGCAAATAGAATAGTGTACAAAAAACATTAGTTCTGCCAAATGCAGGCTACCTAACATTTAAGAAGCTAAGTTCAGGCATTTCAAAAGAATTATCATCACAAGCAAATTTATTTCATTCGAACTAATACAAATACCCGATAACTTATATTTCGAGATTGATAAAATATCTATCTTTGCCGCAAATCTAACTGCAAACTACAAATGAACATGCACATTCCTTCCCGGCAGAACATATTTCGTGAAATGCGGGATTATTTAATGATTGCTTTAGGCATGATTATGTATGGTATCGGATGGACAGTATTCCTGCTCCCCAACGATATTACCACAGGCGGAGTACCAGGTATTGCCTCACTGGTATATTTTGCAACAGGACTGCCGGTACAATATGTTTATTTCGGTATTAACTTCCTACTGTTATTGCTTGCTATCCGTATTTTAGGATGGAAGTTCAGCATCAAGACAATTTTTGCCGTTTTTACCCTGACTTCCTTTCTGCCAATCATTCAGCAACTGACAGACGGCGTTCACCTACTGAACGACCAGCCTTTCATGGCATGTGTCATCGGAGCATCTTTCTGTGGCGGCGGCATCGGCATTGCTTTCTCTTCGAACGGAAGTACGGGCGGAACGGATATTATCGCAGCTATCATTAACAAATACAGGGACATTACACTGGGACGGGTCATGCTGTTTTGTGACCTTATCATCATCTCTTCCAGCTACTTCGTGCTGAAAGACTGGGAAAAAGTAGTATACGGCTATGTCACTTTATACATCTGTAGTTTCGTTCTGGATCAAGTAGTAAACAGTGCACGCCAATCCGTGCAGTTTTTCATCATCAGCGAAAAGTATGAGGAGATAGCCAGACATATCAATGTGTATCCTCACCGCGGCGCGACAGTTATAAATGCTTCCGGATTCTATACCGGCAAGGAAATAAAAATGCTGTTTGTACTTGCCAAAAAACGGGAATCAACCATTATCTTCCGGCTGATAAAAGACATAGACCCGAATGCCTTTGTGTCACAAAGTCAGGTAATCGGAGTATACGGAGAAGGATTCGACAAAATCAAAGTAAAATAAAAGTTAAACATGAAGAATTAAGTATAAGAAATAAGGAAATCTACACTGCCCCTCTGATACTCTACATTAGCTTAGCTTCTGTAAGCCTTATTATTTTATACCTTATACTTAATTATTGAACTTCCCTTCTTTCCACGTATAGATTATAGGATCGCGGAGAAACGGTTTCAGTTTTTCCGCTGCTTCTTTTTCCATATAGTCGGGAGTGGTAAAAGTAAAAGTCAGCGTAGCGTCCTTACCCGAAAGGTCGGCTTTCAGTAAAAGCATATCAGCCTGAAGGCGAGCATCCTGATAGCGGTACACATCTACCGTATCGGAAGCAGGCACAATAAAATCATCCATATTAGGTAATGATGCCAAATAGGATGCAGCGGGTAACTCTTCCCAACCGGTAGTATAGAACTTGATATGACTGTCACAAGCCGGAGCACAAACTGTAGAAACAGTACAGATAAGACGGGTACTGTCGTTCACTGACAAAAGTTTCATCTGCCAGGTACTTTGAGGTGTTACCTGCACACGGATATAATCGGGAGTAAGCTCAGTCATTTCCGACTTACCGCCAAAACGATTGGTTACTTCCGCTTTCATCTTGCTCTCCAAGAAGTCAATGAAGTCGGCACGATTTACAGCCGTAAGCAACGGACTCAGAGAATCGGGCATATTGGTAAAACAAGTTTTTGCCAGTTGCGCCGACAAAGAACCAATTCCCATACCTACTACAAATAAAAAGACTATCAACTTCTTCACCATATCCCTATAATATTTTATCAATACTAAAATCTTATTATTATAAAAATCACCTTACAGATAAGAACACAACTCCTGCAAAAAACGCGCATCCACCTCATCAAAACTATTCAAGTTTTCACTGTCCACATCCAGCACACCCCATACTTCTCCCTTTGCACGAAGAAGCGGAAGCACTATTTCCGAACGCGACAAAGAACTGCATGCTATATGACCCGGAAAAGCATCCACATCCGGTACAACCAATATTTCAGCCCTCTCCCAGGCCTTTCCGCAAACGCCACGCCCTTTCTTTATTCTGGTACAAGCCACCGGACCCTGAAAAGGGGCAAGCACCAGCTCCTCACCTTTCACCAGATAAAATCCCACCCAGAAAAAGTGAAAAGTCTCTTTCAGTGCAGCCGCAACATTAGCCAGATTAGCGATAAGGTCATCCTCTCCTTCAATCAGACACTTAATTTGCGGAAGCAACATACGATACTTCTCTTCTTTGCCGCCATTACTGATACACAAATCTTCTGCCATACACGCTATTGAAATTCTATTTGCTCCCCAAATATAGGAAGAACATTCCAATCAGCACCAAAATGAGGTCTACCGCCTTGCTTTTTAAATTCTTTTCACGGAAGAAAAGGGCGCCAAACAGGAAAGAAACAACCACACTGCCACGTCGTACCATAGATACGATAGAAATCATGGAATCCTCATAACTCAAGGCATAGAAATACACAAAGTCTGCCGCACAAAGAAAGACGGATATACCGATGATAGTCCAATCCCAACGGAACGGTGTACTTTCCTTTCTCTTGGGATACCACAACAGCAGGATAATGGGACACATGATAAACACCTGATAGATGTTGTACCATGACTGCACCACCATAGGCGGCAGCTGCTTCATCAGATACTTGTCGTATAATCCGCTGACAGCGCCTGTCACGGCCGCCAGTACAATAAAGAGAATCCATTTATTGTGCTTGAAGTCGATGCCCTCTTTCTTACCGGAACGGCTTAACATAAAGAACGACAGGACTGCCAACATCACACCTATCCATTGATACAGATTGAGCCGCTCGCCGAACACAAGCATGGCTCCCACAAGTACCATTACCGGACGCGTTGCATTAATCGGGCCTACAATGGTAAGCGGCAAATGCTTCATTCCAAAATATCCGAATATCCACGAGGAAAGAACGATGAAAGACTTGATGATGATAAATTTATGCACATCCCATCCCACTACAGGAACATCAAACATCGTACCTCCCAACACAGCAGGAGCAAAACACGATACCAGAATAAACGGAAGAAATATTAAACTGGAAAATACCGTATTCAAAAACAAAACCGGAAGCACGGCATTGTCTTTGAGCGCCTGCTTCTTGAAAGCATCATAAAATCCCAACAAGGCTGCCGAGAGAAAGGCTAATAATAACCACATTGATTTTAACTATGAATTATGAGTTATAAGTTATGAATTAGCTATATTACAAGAAGAGAAAGAGTGAAAGTGATCATTTATCACTAATCACTTATCACTAACCACTAACCGCTAATAAAAGTTTCTTCAGGATAGGCAACATCTACAAGGAACAAAGCGTTACCGGGAACGGAAGTTCCTGCACGGCACCGGTCTTTTTGTTCGATAACCCGGCGAAAGCCCCCGATGGTAAGTTTACCCCTGCCGACTTCGAGCAATGTGCCCACTACAGCACGTACCATGTTCCGCAGAAAACGGTCGGCCTGAATGGTAAATACCCAGGTCACTTCATCTACCTGCGTCCAGGCAGCGTGCATTATCTTGCAATTATTGGTTTTGACATCGGTATGCAACTTGCTGAAACTGGTAAAATCCGTATATTCAAACAAAGTCCGGGCAGCTTCGTTCATCCGTTCAAAGTCCGGAGTCTGGAACAGACGGCAACGATACTGACGATTGAAAGGCATCTTGGCCGTAGTAACATAGTATTTGTATGTACGTGCCGTGGCATCAAAGCGCGCATGAGCATCGGGACGTACGGCACGCAGACGGTAAACGGAAATATCCGGGGGAAGCAGGCGGTTCAGCTTATCCGTCATGAATATTACATCCAACGGAGTTTCACTATCAAAATGTGCCACCATTAGGGAAGCATGTACACCGGCATCGGTGCGTCCGGCACCCACCACCTCCACTTCACGCCGCAACAAGGTAGAGAGTGCTTTCATCAAACACTCCTGCACACTTGCACCGTTGGGCTGAATCTGCCAGCCATGATAAGCTGTGCCGTCGTAGGCCAAATAGATAAAATATCGCTGCACGTTTCTTTTTATTCCTGAATTTGGCTGCAAAGGTACAAAAAGAGGGGAAAAAAGCAGCAAACTCTTCCAATTGTTCTATAGGATTACACTATCTTTGCAGGAGTTTTCACCACAAATTACACAATTCTACAAAGTTCAGAATTAATTATGTATAATAAAAGCCGTTTCATTTCCCTGTTTTTATTGGCAGGCATGGCAATAACTTGCTGCCTGGCTGGATGTAAGAAAAAAGACATGTCCCTCAAGCTGAATGAACCGCACAACATACGGGGTGTTATCAGTTACAAACGTTCTTTCGGCGATTTGAATGAAAAGCATTTGAATGTGGCGCAGGCTATCGGCATCCGTCCATTAGCATCGCGCGAGGAAGCGGAAAAGATGAAAGAAAAGTTGCAGTATATCGCTACAAATGATTTGTACGCGGTTGATTCTTTGACGCATTCCGTCCCGTATCTCATTCCGGGAGCGGCTGCCCTGCTCGATACAATCGGTTATAACTTTCTCGATTCCCTGGCTGCCAAAGGCTTGAATCCGAACAAGATTACAGTAACTTCCGTACTGCGTACAAAAGACGATGTCAAGCGTCTGCGCCGTCGCAACGGCAATGCATCCGAAAATTCCGCTCATTGCTACGGCACGACATTCGATGTCAGTTGGAAACGCTTCCAGAAAGTAGAGGATGAAGACGGACGTCCGTTACAGGATGTCAGTTCGGATACATTGAAGCTGGTGCTGTCCGAGGTATTGCGCGACTTGAAGAGAGCAGAAAAGTGCTACATTAAATATGAACTGAGGCAAGGTTGTTTCCATATTACTACAAGAATGTAAAAAAACGAATCTATTAGTTTTTAAAACATCAGAATATTGAAATACCAACATTAACATGCAGTTTACAATTTCTCCTCCAGCATCCGCCATGCCAACGGTAAGCAAGTAACAATATCCCCTGCCGTCATACCCATTGCTCCATGCTTCTTGCAAGCAATATTTCCCGCCAGTCCATGGACATAAGCGGCCATACGTGCAGCAGTTTCCGCATCGTATCCTTGCGCCAGCAAGGCCAATACGACACCCGTAAGCACATCACCGCTACCCCCTGTCGCCATGCCGGGATTTCCGGTAGGATTAAACCAGCACTTTCCCGACGGTGTAATAATAACGGAATAAGCACCTTTCAATATAATGTATACTCCGGCGCTTTTTGCCAGTTCACAGGCTTTTGTCAAACGTTCGTACGAGTTCTGACATTTCCCAACCAACCGTTCCAATTCTTTGGGATGCGGAGTGAGAATGCTGCCTTTGGGCAAACGACCGATGTAACTGCGATGTTCGCCCAACAGGTTCAACGCATCGGCATCCACTATCATGGGCGTCTGGCAAGAATCTATCTGATCCAGTAAAGCTGCTTCGGTATCTTCCGCCCTGCCTAAGCCCGGACCGATACCCACCGCCTGATAGTCGTCAGTATCAGTGGCACAAGAAAAACGGACATCGTTTATATCTATTTCCGTCATGGCCTCCGGTACGGCAGTCTGCACGATAAAGTTATTGCAAAAAGGAATATGAACCGTAAGCAATCCCACTCCGGAGCGCAAGCAAGCACGTGCCGCAAGTACCGACGCTCCCGCCATTCCTTGCGAACCTGCTATCAACAAGGCGCGTCCAAAGCTTCCTTTATGTGCAAACTTGCCGCGTGGCTTCAGCACCGATGCCATATCCTCGTGTTCCGTCAACGCAAAATCCGTTTCCTTTTCTGTAATGGCTTCCTCACTCAAACCGATATCCAGCAACTGCCACTCACCCACAAACGGTTCGTTCTCGGCAAAGAGAAAAGCCAGCTTCGGCAGTTGCAAGCTTAGCGTCAGGTCTGCACGGATGATATTAGCCTGAATATTATAGGTATTGTCCTCTCCCATTAAACCGGAAGGCACATCAATGGCAACTACCGTAGCCGGCGAGGAGTTGATGTACTTCACTACCGCAGCGAAACCACCGCTCAAAGGTTTGTTCAGTCCGCTGCCGAACAGTCCGTCTACAACCACATGCTCCGCTGTCAGCACTGGCGGCACGAATTGCGTGGTTATCTCATGAAAATCAATTCCGGAAACCCTTGCCAAGCGTTCCTTGTTCGTTTCGCAATCCGGAGACAAAGTACCTTTCGTATTAAAGAGATATACCTCCACCCGATATCCCTGCTCTGCCAGCAGACGCGAAACAGCCAGCGCGTCTCCCCCATTGTTGCCGGGGCCGGCAAATACCGTAAAAGGGGTTTCCGCTCCCCAGCGCTCGGATATGGCTTTTGCCAGAGCCTGCGAAGCGCGCTCCATAAGGTCTATGGAAGCAATCGGCTCATTCTCTATCGTATAGGCATCCAGTTCTTTTATCTGAATAGTAGGAAATATTTTTATCATTGCAGTTTATTCGTTTAAGTTACGAGCAAAGGTACAAAAAATAATAACTACTTTTGCGGCTCAAAACATATAAAGACAATTAACACATAACCAATGAGCACATCCAAACACCCTAAAGGACTTTACCTGATTTTCGCCACCAGTACCGCAGAACGTTTCAGCTACTATGGCATGCGGGCTATTTTCATTCTGTTCCTGACACAGGCCTTGCTGTTCGACAAAGAACACGCCGCCTCCATCTACGGCAGCTACACCGGACTGGTCTACCTCACCCCACTTATCGGCGGATATATTGCCGACAAATACTGGGGCATCCGCCGGTCTGTCTTCTGGGGAGCCATCATGATGGCATTGGGACAGTTTCTGATGTTCTTCAGCGCGTCCATGCTGGACGCTGTCCAACTGTCGCACTGGCTGATGTATGGCGGACTCACCTTCCTTATATTGGGAAACGGATGTTTCAAACCTACGGTATCTTCCCTCGTGGGACAATTGTACGAACCGGGCGACAGACGGTTGGACTCCGCCTATACCATATTCTATATGGGCGTCAACGTAGGCTCTTTCCTTGCCCCGCTGGTATGCGGCTATTTTGGCGAAACCGGTAATCCGAACGACTTCAAATGGGGCTTTCTGATTGCTGCAATTGTCACCGTCTTTACGGTCATATTGTTCGAGACACAGAAGAATAAATACCTTATCGGTCCCGACGGCAAGCAGCTCGGCATCATTCCCGATGCTAAAAAGGAACAACCGCAAGCTACAAAGACAGCCGCCCAATCCACTACGCACAACAGCAAGAAAAAACGTAATTATCTCTTATTGGGAATATTGACAATAGCGCTTGCCGTTTTCTTCTACTGGTGTTTCGGCAACGACTGGATCAGCATCGGCATCTTCACCGCCTGTATCGTCTTTCCTGTCAGCATCCTGTTGGAAGGCTCGCTTACGAAGATTGAACGCGACCGCATCTTTGTCATCTATATCATCGCTTTCTTCGTAATCTTCTTTTGGGCAGCCTACGAACAGGCAGGCGCTTCACTGACACTTTTCGCTTCCGAACAGACCGACCGCGTTATCTTCGGCTGGGAAATGCCGGCTTCCTGGATACAGTCGTTCAATCCATTCTTCGTAGTGATACTGGCAGCCATCATGCCGGGAGTATGGGGCTTCCTCAATAAACGGGGCATGGAACCCGCCTCTCCCACCAAACAGGCCATCGGCTTGCTGCTTCTCTCCTTGGGTTATCTCGTTATCTGCTTCGCTGTAAAGGATGTGCAACCAGGCGTCAAGGTAAGCCTCATCTGGCTCACAGGACTTTATTTCATCCACACCATGGGCGAAATTGCCCTTTCGCCTATCGGATTGTCCATGGTGAACAAGCTCACTCCTATCCGCTTTGCTTCGCTGATGATGGGTATATGGTACCTCTCCACGGCCACAGCCAACAAGTTTGCGGGTACACTGAGCGGGCTCTATCCCGAAGCCGGAAAAGTAAAGACACTGCTTGGCTACCGCATAGAAACGATGTACGACTTCTTCATGGTATTTGTCGTAATGTCCGCCACCGCATCGCTTATCCTTTTCCTACTCTCAAAGAAATTGCAGAAGATGATGCACGGAGTGGAATAAAATCACTATTTTTGCGCCAACTTTCTAAAAACTCCCATTTATGGATACCATACAAATAAAAGACAAAATGTTCACCGTTTCCATTAAGGAACAGGACATATTGAAAGAAGTAACCCGTGTAGCGAACGAAATCAACCGCGATTTGGCGGGTAAGAATCCGCTTTTCCTAAGCGTGTTGAACGGCTCGTTCATGTTTACTTCCGACCTGATGAAGCGCATCACCATTCCTTGTGAGATTTCTTTCGTTAAACTTGCCTCTTATCAGGGAGTATCTTCTACGGGAGTAATCAAAGAAGTGATCGGCATCAACGAAGACATCTCCGGACGCACCATTGTCATTGTCGAAGATATCGTAGATACCGGCCTCACCATGCAACGCCTGCTGGAAACCCTCGGCACACGCGGCCCCAAGGAAATTCACATTGCCTCGTTACTGGTGAAACCCGACAAGTTGAAAGTGGACTTGAACATCGAATACGTAGCCATGAACATTCCCAACGACTTCATCGTAGGCTATGGTCTGGACTATGACGGATTCGGACGCAACTATCCCGACATCTATACCGTAGTAGACTGAAACCGGGAAAAGGCAGCAAGGCAAAGGTATTAATTTGTAAATCAAAAATAATAGCTAAACAAATGTTGAACATTGTAATTTTCGGTGCTCCCGGTTCAGGTAAGGGAACACAAAGCGAGAGAATTGTAGAGAAGTACGGTATCAACCACATTTCCACCGGAGACGTGCTCCGCGCAGAAATCAAGAACGGTACTGAGCTGGGCAAGACAGCCAAAGGCTACATCGACCAGGGACAACTGTTGCCGGACGAACTGATTATCGACATCCTGGCAAGCACACTGGACAGCTTCAAGGATAGCAAAGGTGTTATTTTCGACGGCTTCCCCCGTACTATCGCACAGGCAGAGGCATTGAAGAAGATGCTTGCCGAACGCGGACAAAGCGTAAACGTTATGCTGGACCTTGACGTTCCCGAAGACGAACTGATGAAACGCCTCATCAAGCGCGGACAGGAATCAGGCCGTGCCGACGACAACGAAGAGACTATCAAGAAACGTCTTACCGTATATCATTCACAGACAGCTCCGCTTATCGATTGGTATAAGAACGAAAAGCTGTACGCACACATTAAAGGTATAGGCGAACTGGATACTATTACGGCAGATGTTTGCAAAGCAATTGACGCTGCGAAATAATATTTGATATCTAAAGCAGATATTTTTAACGCAAATTACGCGAACCACTACGGATGCCTACTCGTCCGTGCGGTTCGCGTAATTTATATTATTTCCTACATCGGCTCTCAGCCGTTCCACCATTTTACATAGATTCGCCTCGTTCTGTTCATCCGAAACAGTGGGGTCTTTTACAAAATACCCGCAAGGCAAGTCCGGACAATCACCGCAATTCTTTTTCCTCTTGGTGCGGCAGCAGTCATAAATGCGGCAGACATCATCACCCGTATACCGCAACCAGAATACTTTTCCTTTTATTTTCCTGCATCCGCCGCATTCCAGCGGAAAAGAAGCACACTCCATGCAAACCGCACCGCAGGGAGAAGGCTCAACAAAGTCATCTTTCCAGAACCACCACTTGCACTTCATCGGGTCGGGATTCCCGGTGTTTACAAAGTATTCCACGGCACGATAAAGATACAACTGGCAGCGGTCAAGAGTGCAACCGCGCAACCGGCACTCCTCGGCATAAAGTTCTTCGGCGCTCTTGCCACGCAATGAGGCGATAGTGGTATACCCCATCAGTATCAGGTCCTGCTCCGTGCAGGCACCTATATTGGGAATCGTTCTCAGTTCACTCATTAAGATTATTGTATTAGGATGTAAATCAATGAACAAAAATAACGTTATCAATCCATCCAACCTAACAAATCACAACCCAAATTTGAGCATATCGCTTGAAATCACTAATTTTGCGCCTGTTATCCCGACGATAACAATAAAGCAACCTAAAAAGTAAAAAGAATATGGCTGAATCGAATTTTGTTGACTACGTAAAAATCTATTGCCGCTCCGGTAAGGGCGGTCGAGGCTCCACGCACATGAGACGTGAAAAATACATTCCTAATGGCGGCCCCGACGGAGGTGACGGAGGACGAGGCGGCCACGTGATTCTCCGCGGCAACCGCAACTACTGGACCCTGCTGCACCTGCGCTACGACCGCCACATCATGGCAGGCCACGGCGAGTCGGGCTCCAAGAACCGCAGTTTCGGCAAGGACGGAGAGGATAAAATAATCGAAGTGCCCTGCGGCACGGTAGTGTACAATGCCGAAACCGGTGAATACATCTGCGATGTAACCGAGCACGGTCAGGAAGTCATTCTGCTGAAAGGCGGACGCGGCGGACTGGGTAACTGGCACTTCAAAACCGCCACCCGTCAGGCTCCCCGCTTCGCACAGCCGGGCGAACCGATGCAGGAAATGACGGTTATCATGGAGCTGAAACTGCTGGCGGACGTCGGTCTGGTAGGCTTCCCCAATGCCGGAAAGTCGACACTGCTCTCGGCTGTGTCTTCGGCAAAACCGAAAATCGCCAACTATCCCTTCACTACATTGGAGCCCAATCTGGGTATCGTGTCCTATCGCGACGGAAAGTCATTCGTTATGGCGGACATTCCCGGTATCATCGAAGGGGCAAGTGCGGGCAAAGGTTTGGGACTCCGTTTCCTGCGCCACATCGAACGCAACTCACTGTTGCTGTTCATGGTTCCTGCCGACAGCGACGACATCCGTAAGGAATATGAAATTCTGCTGAACGAATTGCGTACTTTCAATCCCGAAATGCTGGACAAGCAGCGTGTGCTTGCCATCACGAAATGCGATATGCTGGATCAGGAGCTGATGGACGAGATAGAGCCTACACTGCCCGAAAGCATTCCGCACGTATTCATTTCGGCCATTTCCGGTCTGGGCATCTCCACACTGAAAGATATGCTGTGGGAAGAGCTGAACAAGGAAAGCAACAAGATAGAAGGCAAGATTGAAAGCATTGCCCACCGCGCCAAAGACATGAGCCACCTGAAAGAAGAACTGAAAGACGAAGGCGAGGACGAAGACCTCAGCTACGAATACGTTGACGACGAGGACATCGAGGACCTTGAAGACTTTGAATACGAGGAAGAGGATTGGGAGGATGACAGAAAATGATTCCTCTCACAAAAGATAAAAGAATGTTGGGATATGAGGTACTTGCCCCATATCCCGACATTTCTTGTTTTGTAACCACCCGGCATGGCGGATGCAGCACCGGCAACTATGCTTCTTTCAACTGCACTCCTTATACCGGAGACGATGCGGATTGCGTACGCAAAAACCGGGAACTGTTATGCACCGCCCTGCCTGTGCGCCCCCAAGAACTTATCATCCCCTTTCAGACCCACGGCACCGATTCCCTCATCATCGACGATACCTATCTGAACGCAACGCATAGCGAACGGCAAGCCATGCTGCAAGGCATCGATGCACTCATTACCCGCATGCCCGGCTGCTGCATCTGCATCTCCACTGCCGATTGCATTCCCGTATTATTATATGACAGGCAACGCCGCATTGTTGCCGCAGTCCATGCAGGCTGGCGGGGAACGGTAAACCGCATTCTTGCCAAAACCCTTCACCGGATGCAGTCTGCCTACGGAACAGAGGGAACGGATGTCATTGCCTGCATAGGCCCGGGCATCTCCCTCGACTCGTTCGAGGTGGGCGATGAGGTATATGAAGCGTTTCGCACCGAAAATTTCCCGATGGAATACATATCCGTATGGAAGCCCGAAACGCACAAATACCATATAGATTTGTGGGCAGCCAACCGTTTGCAACTCTCCGACTTCGGAGTGCCGCCCCGGCAGATAGAGAATGCAGGCATCTGTACCTACCGGCAGCATGAGGACTTCTTCTCGGCACGGCGTCTGGGCATCAAGTCGGGACGTATCCTGTCGGGAATTATGTTGAACAGACAGGAAAAGGAAGAAAGAAAGTAACGCCTATATTTGAAAGAGTTGCAGTTTATGGCTACTTTTGTACCGTGCCGATAAGTTGAAGCAACTCTAATTCTCGACTCACATTATACGAACAAACCAATACCTCCAATGATATGAAACAAAACCGGGAAGACATTCCTTTCGAATATGCCCATTGTTTTGCCACAGACGGGCAGTGTCCGCAACGTTCGGGATGCCTGCATGCCCTGATAACGGAGCTTCCGATGAAAACATCGCAATACGCAAGCAATATCATAACCGCCATAGACCCGCGCTACATTGCTTCGCTGCATGGCAAGGGCGGCTGTACCTTCTACCGTAGCTCCGACCTCAAGCGTTATGCCTGCGGAATGTCCCGGATGTTCGATGCCGTGCCCAGCAGAATCGTAAGCGAAGTCAGAAGATGTGTACAGAACTGCTTCACCTGCCGCAGCTATTACTTTGCCAGCCGCAAAGGCAAGAGACTTATCTCGCCCGCAGAACAGGCGGAGATTGCATCCGTTTTCCGTGCCCTTTGCCCGGAGCTACGTCCCATATACGACAGCTTTGAGGAAAGATACGAATGGTGACCGGAGAAGTACAGGCGGGTGATACTGTAAACCTGCCTGTGCCAGATCTATCCCACACTTAGTTTATTTTTATTTATCCACAATAAACTTCGAGTTTAATCCTATTAAACTCCGGGTTCATTAGGATTAAACCTGAAGTTTAACGCCGTTAAATTCCAAGTTTATCCACGACGAACCGACAGTAAACCATACACAATGAAAAGCCCCATGTACCACATCACCTTATCCGAAGAGATTAAGCGCCTCTGCCCCGCCTTTCAGGGCGTTGCCGTCATGGCGCAAGTAACCAACTCCGCACACAACGCAGAGCTGTGGCGGGAAATCGACGCTTTCACCCGCGAACTGAGAGCCGGTGAAACCGCGGAAAGCATCAAACAGCAACCCGCCATCGCCGCCACCCGCGAAGCCTACAAGCGTTGCGGCAAAGACCCCAGCCGTTACCGTCCTTCCGCCGAAGCATTGCGCCGCCGTCTTATGCGGGGACTCGAACTGTACCAAATCGACACGCTGGTAGACCTCATCAACCTCGTATCGCTCCGCACCGGATATTCCATCGGCGGCTTCGATGCGGACAAGATACAGGGAGACAGCCTTGAACTCGGCATCGGACGTGCGGAAGAACCCTTCGAAGGCATCGGGCGCGGAACGCTGAACATCGAGGGGCTTCCCGTCTACCGCGACCAGGCAGGCGGCATAGGCACTCCCACCAGCGACAACGAACGTACCAAAATGGGACTCGAAACCCGGCGTATCCTTGCCATTGTCAACGGATACAACGGACGCGAAGGGCTGGCGGAAGCCGCCGGAATGATACAGGAACTCCTGCGGAAATACGCAGACTCCGACGGCGGAACAATACTCTATTTTGAATAAACAATGACAACAAAGGGATGCCGCCATGCAAGCCGGTGCAAAAAAATAACACGCAGAACCGTCCAAGTATTCAAACGTTTCACTACATTTGCAAAACGTTTTACCTGAAAAAAAGAATTGAACTTTAAAACATATCGATGATAGAAAAACTGATTGTTCTTGAGGATATCGACCCGGTTATCTTTTACGGCGTAAACAACGCCAATATGCAACTGATAAAAGCTTTGTATCCCAAACTCCGCATCGTTGCCCGCGGCAATGTCATCAAAGTGCTGGGAGATGAAGAGGAGATGTGCGCGTTTGAAGAAAACATCACCAAACTCGAAAAATATTGTGCCGAATATAATTCTCTGAAGGAGGAAGTCATCATCGATATCGTCAAAGGGAACGCCCCGCAGGCTGAAAAGTCGGGCAATGTCATTGTGTTCAGCGTAACGGGAAAGCCCATTATTCCGCGCAGCGAAAACCAGTTGAAACTGGTAGAGGCATTTAGCAGGAACGACATGGTATTTGCCATAGGCCCTGCCGGGTCGGGCAAGACCTATACGGCCATCGCCCTTGCCGTACGCGCGTTGAAGAACAAGGAGATAAAGAAAATAATCCTCAGCCGTCCCGCCGTAGAGGCCGGAGAGAAACTCGGCTTCCTGCCCGGCGACATGAAGGACAAGATAGACCCGTACCTGCAACCGCTTTACGACGCCTTGCAGGACATGGTTCCCGCCGCCAAACTGAAAGAGTACATGGAGCTGAACATCATTCAGATTGCCCCGCTCGCTTTCATGCGCGGACGCACGCTAAACGATGCCGTAGTGATTCTGGATGAAGCGCAGAACACCACCACCCAACAGATAAAGATGTTCCTCACCCGTATGGGCATGAATACCAAAATGATTGTAACGGGGGATATGACACAAATCGACCTTCCCCAGTCACAGACTTCCGGACTGGTGCAAGCGCTCCGCATCCTGAAAGGCGTGAAAGGAATCAGCTTCATCGAGCTGAACAAAAAAGACATTGTACGCCACAAACTGGTTACTCAGATTGTGGAAGCCTACGAAAAGTTTGACAAAGAAGCGAAAGCCGAACGGGAGAAACGGAAAGCAGAACAAGCCGCCGGACAGCAACTCCCGGCTTAGACAGTAAATATCCAACTCATAAATATCACTAAAATGAATGCATTAACAGCAACAGATTTCAACTTTCCCGGACAGCAAAGTGTCTATCATGGAAAAGTGCGCGATGTGTACAACATCAATGGCGAAAAGTTAGTTATGGTCGCTACCGACCGCATTTCAGCCTTCGACGTAGTATTGCCGAAAGGTATTCCTTTCAAAGGACAGATGCTGAACCAGATTGCAGCCAAGTTCCTCGATGCCACCACCGACATCTGCCCCAACTGGAAAACAGCCACCCCCGACCCTATGGTAACCGTGGGCGTAATGTGCGAAGGCTTCCCGGTTGAGATGATTGTACGCGGCTATCTCTGCGGCAGTGCATGGCGCGCCTACAAGAGCGGTGTCCGCGAAATCTGCGGCGTAAAGCTGCCCGAAGGCATGAAGGAGAACCAGAAATTCCCCGAACCCATCATCACCCCGACCACAAAAGCCGAAATCGGCGAGCATGACGCCGACATCTCCAAAGAGGAGATTCTTGCCAAAGGCCTGGCCACTCCCGAAGAGTATGCAATTCTGGAGAAATATACAATGGCGCTCTTCAAACGCGGTACGGAAATCGCTGCAGAACGCGGCCTGATTCTCGTCGACACCAAGTACGAATTCGGCAAGCACAACGGCACTATCTACCTGATGGACGAAATCCACACACCGGACTCCAGCCGCTATTTCTACTCCGAAGGCTACGAAGAACGCTTTGCCAAAGGCGAACCGCAAAAGCAGCTTTCAAAAGAATTCGTGCGCGAATGGCTAATGGACAACGGTTTCCAGGGCAAAGAGGGACAGCAGGTTCCGGAAATGACCGACGAAATCGTGACTTCCATCAGCGAACGTTACATCGAGCTGTACGAGCACATCACCGGCGAGAAGTTTGTTAAAGAGGACACAAGCAACATCGCCGAACGTATTGAAAAGAACGTAACGGAGTACTTAAAGTAACGATTGACGGATGGACTACCCCCAAGAACACATCAAGCCTTACGGCAACGACGGCAAGAAGAGCGAACAGGTTGAAGAGATGTTCGACAACATCGCCCCCGCTTATGACAAGCTGAACCATACCCTGTCGATGGGCATAGACCGCAGCTGGCGCAAGAAGGCGATTGACACGCTCCGCCCTTTCAGCCCCCGGCGCATCATGGACGTAGCGACCGGAACCGGAGACTTTGCCATACTTGCCTGCCGCGAATTGCAGCCCGATATGCTCATCGGGACCGACATATCCGAAGGCATGATGAACGTGGGACGTGAAAAAGTAAAACAGGCGCACCTCTCGGACAGGATTTCCTTTGCCCGGGAGGACTGCACCTCTCTCTCGTTTGCCGATGAAAGCTTCGATGCCGTGACCGTGGCGTTCGGCATCCGTAACTTTGACGGACTGGATAAAGGATTGTCCGAAATGTGCCGCGTACTCGTACCCGGCGGACATCTCGTCATTCTGGAGCTCTCCACGCCGGACCGCTTCCCGATGAAACAACTCTTTACCGTCTACTCCAAAGCCGTCATCCCGCTGCTCGGCAAGTTCATTTCGAAAGACAACAGCGCCTACACCTATCTGCCCCAAAGCATCCGCGCCTTTCCGCAAGGCGAAATCATGCAGGGAGTAATCCGCAAGGCAGGGTTCAGCGAGGTACGCTTCAAGCGATTGACTTTCGGAATATGTACCTTATACATTGCTAAGAAATAGTCACTTATATTCCCCCTTTAACACATTTTGGATATGCAGAAATACGGTTTAATCGGTTACCCGCTGAAACATTCGTTCTCCATCGGCTACTTCAACGAGAAATTTAAAGCAGAGAACATTGACGCCGAATATGTGAACTTCGAGATTCCCCGCATCGAAGACTTCATGGAAGTGATTGAAGAAAACCCCAATCTCTGTGGACTCAATGTAACCATTCCCTATAAAGAACAGGTTATACCCTACCTCGACGAACTGGATAAGGACACCGCCAAGATTGGTGCGGTCAACGTTATCAAGATTGTCCGCCTTCCCAAAGGCAAAATCAAGCTGATAGGCTGCAACTCGGACATCATCGGATTTACGCAATCCATCGAACCCCTGCTGCAACCCCAGCACAAGAAAGCGCTTATCCTGGGCACAGGCGGTGCATCCAAAGCCGTATATCGCGGCCTGGAGAATTTAGGAATAGAAAGCACTTTCGTGTCACGTACCAAAAAGGACGACAAGTTCCTGACCTACGGGGAGCTGACTCCCGAAATCATGGCCGGACATACGGTCATCGTAAACTGTACGCCCGTGGGCATGTTCCCCAAAGTGGATTTCTGCCCGGACATCCCCTACGAACTGCTTACTCCCAACCATTTGCTCTACGATTTGTTGTATAATCCAAATGAAACACTCTTCATGAAGAAAGGCAAAGCGCAGGGAGCCGTCACCAAGAACGGACTTGAAATGTTGCTGCTGCAAGCCTTTGCCGCATGGGAAATTTGGAACAAGTAACATGAAAAAAATACTGAAATATTCATTCATAGGTCTCGCTGCGCTTTGTACCGCCCTGTTGTGCGGCGGATACTATATGCTGGGGCATGCGCTGAACCCGGATGAACTGATTACACGCTCCCGCAACAGCCAGGCTTCCTACGAATACATGTTCGGGCAATATCCCGAGCTGAAGCCGTGGGTGGACAGCCTGCAGACGGCAGGAGCGCTGCGCGACTTCTATATAAAGAACGACCGGGGTGAAACCCTGCATGCGCTGTATGTAGCCGCTGCCGAACCCACCCGTAAAACGGCCGTCATTGTGCACGGCTATACCGACAACTCCATCCGCATGCTCAACATCGGCTACCTGTACAACCGGCAACTGAAGTACAACATCCTTCTGCCCGACCTGCACGGTCATGGCGCAAGCGAGGGTGCCGAGATACAAATGGGCTGGCTCGACCGTCTCGACGTACTGCAATGGACCGCAACCGCCGACGAGCTTTTCGGCAGGAACAATGAAACGGTGACCGCAGGCGACAGCACCCGTATGCGCAGCAGCGGTACGGAAATGGTGGTGCACGGCATCTCGATGGGAGCTGCCACCACCATGATGGTGTCCGGCGAAGTGGAACATGGAATACACCAGCAGCCGTTCATCAAATGTTTCGTCGAGGACTGCGGCTATACCAGCGTATGGGATGAATTCCGGGGCGAACTGAAAGCACAATACGGCTTGCCCGCTTTCCCGCTGCTGCATGTGGCAAGCCGACTTTGCGAGCAAGAGTACGGATGGGATTTCCGTGAAGCTTCGGCTTTGGAGCAGGTCAGGAAGTGTACCTTGCCCATGCTCTTTATACACGGCGATGCGGACTCCTATGTGCCTACATGGATGGTCTACCCTCTTTACGAAGCCAAGCCGGAACCGAAAGAGCTGTGGATTGTTCCGGGTTCCGCACATGCCATGTCCTACAAGGACTATCCGCAGGAATATACGGAGCATGTAAAGAAATTCGTAGGGAAATACATACGTTGACGTGATTTTTCCTACCTTAGCCTCTACAAATACAATAAGTATGAAACGATTTATCTCCATAGCATTCCTCTTGTGCATGCTTGTTTCCCTGCAGGCACAAGAGATTTACACCACCGGAAACATTCCTAAAGTACATCTTCAGGACAAGACACGCTACGTTTGCAACCCCGCCGGTATCCTTTCCACTTCGACATGCGACGAAATAGACCGCATGCTCTATGCCCTGGAACAGCAAACCGGCATTGAAACCGTAGTGGCGGTTGTCCCGTCCATCGGCAGTGAGGACTGTTTCGACTTCTCGCACCGGTTGCTCAACGAATGGGGCGTTGGCAAGAAAGGAAAGAATAACGGACTGGTTATCCTGCTGGTAACCGACCAGCGTTGTATTCAGTTCTATACCGGATACGGACTGGAAGGAGACCTGCCCGATGCCATTTGCAAACGCATTCAAACGCGGGACATGATTCCTTACCTGAAAGACGGTAACTGGGATGCCGGTATGGTGGCTGGCGTTCGTGCCGTATGCGCCCGTCTTGACGGAAGTATGGTAAACGACCCGGACGAAAGTGACGGCGGCTCTCCAATAGGATTGATTCTGGCCGTTGCGGGGTTCTTTGCCATCGCCATCGCGGCAGGAATACTGAAAACACGCGCTGCAAGCAAATGCCCGCAATGCGGCCAGCATAAGCTGCAACGGAGCAACAGCGTGCTTATCTCACGCCGCAACGGAGTACGGACGGAAGATGTCACCTATACCTGCCGCAATTGCGGACATAAGGTAGTACGCCGCCAGCAGTCTTACGATGAGAACTATCGGGGCGGAGGTGGCGGAGGTCCCGTCATTTTCGGAGGCGGCGGCTTCGGCAGCGGTGGCGGAGGATTCAGCGGCGGCAGCTTTGGAGGCGGCAT
This sequence comes from Bacteroides stercoris, assembly GCA_958432865.1. GTDB lineage: Bacteria > Bacteroidota > Bacteroidia > Bacteroidales > Bacteroidaceae > Bacteroides > Bacteroides stercoris_A. The sequence continues at coordinate 58,334 of CAUAWO010000004.1, read as the reverse complement.
GGGCGGTGGCGGCGGAGCCGGTTCACGGTTCTGAGCGGAACGGCCGGGCGTCTCCTGTAACAAACCAATTCAGATTGCATCATTAATAACAAAAAAAGAAGTATGAAAAAATCAACCATTATCATCATTGTTGTCGTAGCCCTTCTCGCCATTTGGGGAGTCAGCGGTTATAACGGACTTGTTACCATGGACGAAAACGTCAGCGGGCAATGGTCTAACGTAGAAACACAATATCAACGTCGTGCCGACCTGATACCGAATCTCGTAAACACAGTCAAAGGATATGCCTCTCATGAAAAGGAAACGCTGGAAGGTGTGGTAGAAGCCCGTAGCAAGGCCACCCAGATGACCGTAGACGCCAACGACCTGACACCGGAAAAGCTGGCCGAATACCAAAAAGCACAGGGCGCGGTTACTTCCGCTCTCGGCAAGCTGCTCGCCATTACCGAAAACTATCCCGACCTGAAAGCCAACCAGAACTTCCTGGAGCTCCAAGCCCAGTTGGAAGGTACGGAAAACCGCATCAACGTGGCACGTACCAACTTCAACAATGCGGCGAAGAATTTTAATACGGCAATCCGCCGCTTCCCCAAAAACATTCTTGCCGGTCTTTTCAGCTTTGAGAAGCGTGCCTACTTTGAAGCCGCCGAAGGAAGCGAACAAGCACCTAAGGTAGAGTTCTAAAGAGACGGAATTGAATATCAAACATCCCCTCATCCGGTGTCGCACCCGCACAGACTTGCAAGTACGATGCCGGATGAGGGGATATTTTTTACGCAAAGCTAAGGCTATAAGCGAAATAATCACTACTTTTGTGCTCAATTGAACAAACTTATTATCCCATGAGTAATCAACGATATATGATGAGGGGCGTCAGCGCATCCAAAGAAGATGTGCACAACGCCATTAAGAACATCGACAAAGGTATATTCCCGCAGGCTTTCTGCAAAATCATCCCCGATATCCTAGGTGGTGACCCTGAGTATTGTAATATCATGCACGCAGACGGCGCAGGAACAAAATCCAGTCTGGCCTACATGTACTGGAAAGAGACAGGCGACCTCTCCGTCTGGAAAGGCATCGCACAGGATGCGCTGATTATGAACATCGACGACCTGCTCTGTGTAGGTGCTGTGGACAATATCCTGGTATCGAGCACCATCGGACGCAACAAGCTGCTTGTGCCCGGAGAAGTGATTTCCGCCATCATCAACGGTACGGACGAACTGCTTGCCGAACTCCGCGAAATGGGCGTAGGCGTATATGCCACCGGTGGCGAGACCGCCGATGTGGGCGACCTGGTGCGTACCATCATCGTTGACTCTACGGTAACCTGCCGCATGAAGCGTTCGGATGTTATCGACAATGCCAATATCCGTCCGGGAGACGTGATTGTAGGTCTCTCCTCTTGCGGACAAGCCACTTACGAGAAAGAGTATAACGGCGGTATGGGCAGCAACGGGCTTACCAGCGCCCGCCACGACGTATTCGCCAAATATCTGGCGGAGAAATATCCGGAAAGCTATGACAAAGCCGTACCCGACGAATTGGTATACAGCGGAAAGCTGAAACTGACAGACAGCGTGGAAGGCAGTCCGCTGGATGCCGGAAAGCTGGTGCTCTCTCCCACCCGTACATATGCGCCGGTGGTTAAGAAACTGCTCGATGCGCTCCGTCCCGAAATTCACGGTATGGTACACTGCTCCGGCGGTGCGCAGACCAAAGTGCTGCACTTTGTCGGAGATAACTGCCGCGTTGTCAAAGACAACCTTTTCCCCGTTCCGCCGCTGTTCAGGACCATCAAGGAGCAAAGCGATACGGACTGGAGCGAAATGTACAAGGTATTCAATATGGGACACCGTCTGGAAGTATATCTTTCTCCTGAACATGCGGAAGAAGTGATTGCCATCAGCAAAAGCTTCAACATCGATGCACAGATTGTAGGACGTATCGAAGAGAGCGATAAGAAAGAACTGATTATCAAGAGTGAATTCGGAGAGTTCAGATATTAATGCCGACTTGTCATCTCATAACATTACCACTTTAATTAAATGGCAGATAACAACACCATATTAGAGAAACTGGAAGGCCTCGTTGCCCGCTTCGAAGAAGTGTCCACACTGATTACCGACCCGGCGGTGATTGCCGACCAGAAGCGCTACGTCAAACTCACCAAAGAGTACAAAGAACTGGGCGACCTGATGAATGCCCGCAAAGAGTACATGCAGGTACTGAACGGCATTGAGGAAGCCAAAGAAATCATCGCCAACGAAACCGACGCCGAGATGCGTGAAATGGCACGCGAAGAACTTGATGCCTGCCAGGCACGCCAGCCTGAACTGGAAGAAGAGATAAAACTCCTGCTTGTCCCCGCCGACCCGCAGGACAGCCGCAACGCCATTCTCGAAATCCGCGGTGGTGCAGGTGGAGACGAAGCCGCCATTTTTGCAGGCGACCTCTTCCGCATGTACACCAAGTATTGTGAGGCTAAAGGCTGGAGACTGGATATATCCAGCGCCAACGAGGGCGCAGCCGGCGGTTTCAAGGAAATCATCTGCTCCGTAACGGGAGACAACGTATATGGCACGCTGAAATATGAATCGGGCGTACATCGCGTACAACGCGTGCCTGCCACCGAAACGCAGGGACGTGTACACACATCCGCCGCATCCGTGGCGGTACTGCCCGAAGCCGAAGAGTTCGATGTAGTCATCAACGAGGGAGAAATCAAATGGGATACCTTCCGAAGCGGCGGTGCGGGCGGTCAGAACGTAAATAAGGTGGAATCCGGCGTACGCCTGCGCTATAACTGGAAGAACCCGAATACGGGTATCGTAGAGGAAATTCTCATCGAATGTACCGAAACGCGCGACCAGCCGAAAAACAAAGAACGCGCCCTGTCGCGCCTGCGTACCTTTATATACGACAAAGAGCACCAGAAATACATCGACGACATCGCTTCCAAGCGCAAGACAATGGTCTCTACCGGTGACCGCTCGGCAAAGATACGTACCTACAACTATCCGCAGGGACGTATTACCGACCACCGCATCAACTATACCATTTATAACCTTGCCGCCTTTATGGACGGTGATATTCAGGATTGCATCGACCATCTGATTGTTGCGGAAAATGCAGAGCGACTGAAAGAAAGCGAATTGTAGTTATGAAAGGGCTATCAGTAGAGAAAGCGTTTCACACGGTTACCGAAGCGTTTCAGAACTGCCTGAAGCGCTTCCCGGTTACGGTAGCCTTTATCTTTGCATTCACTGCCTATCTCATTCATCTGACATCAATAAGCTGGACAGGCGAAGAACGGTTGCTGTTTATAACCGGTTACTACCTGTCGGTAGGCATCCTGCTTTCGCTCACGCTTCATCTGTGGAGCGAAGAAGTAAAAAGCCGGATGTGGAAGACAGGCATACAACTTGCCGCACACGCCCTGCTCATAGCCGATGCTTTCCTGCTCTACCGTTATCTCGGTACAGAGAGTTCATGGATTGAAATCGGCATCGCCCACACGGCAGCCATTCTCACCATAGGGCTTTCCACATTCTTCCTCTCGTTCCTGCGCGAGAAGAATGACATTGCCAGTTGGAATTTTGCACTGAACGCCGTTTCTTCGTTCGCTGTCACACAAATCATAGGCCTCATCCTATGGGCAGGCATCAGTCTGCTGTTGTTCTCACTGCACCAGCTGTTCGACATCCATTTCAGCGGAAAGTGCTATGCCTATATCTATTATCTGTGCAGCATAACGCTCGCCTTGATACTGTTTCTCGGATTGTTGCCGCAGGGAGAGGACAAACACAACCGCGACCCCCACTCATCCGAATTCCTGAACGGCATCATACACTACCTGTTCCTTCCGCTTACAGCCGGATATCTGACAGTGCTTTACATGTATGCCGCCCGCATCCTTGTCAGTTGGGAACTGCCCACAGGCTGGGTGTCATGGCTTATCGTAGCATTAATGACGGTGTGCATCGCCATTCAATTCGGTCTGTATCCCGCACGCCTTGAAAATAACAAACGGTTTGACAACTGGATTGCCCGCTGGATGCCCGTACTGATACTGCCTCTGCTGTTGCTGATGACCATAGGCATCGTGCGACGGTTCAACGATTACGGCATTACCGTTAACCGGCTCTATCTCGCCACACTCAACGGCTGGTTCTATTTTGTCTGTATCGGGTTGTTCGCCATCAAGGCACAGCGTATCAACTGGATACCCATTTCGTTTGCCATCATCTTTTTGCTGACGTCGGCATTGCCCGTCAACTATGCCGGCATTACAAAGAATGTCATTCTTAACGAAATCAAAGCCGAGATGCAACGCAGTTGCCGGGCAAAAGCCCCCCTCTCGCTACAACAATATGAGGAATGGATGTACTCGCTGCCGGAAAAGCAGGCGATACGGATAAACAGTAAATTCAGATACCTGAACAGCTGGTTCGGCACGGAGAGCGTCACTCATCTGATAGACAGAAACGTAACCTACAACCTCTATTCCGTGGCAGCGGATATTGAAACAAATGCAGCGCCCGCCGGCACTGATAGCGGCAAGGTTACCTATAGCGGAGCAATCGACAGTCAAACGAACATCAGTGTTCCCAAAGGCTACACGCGGTTTATCGCCATACCCAGCGACGGTATGTCAAGCCGCTTTCTTACCATCCCCCGCCAATATCTTGAAAATGGAATATTGCCCGTTTCACTCGATACCCGGACGGACAATCTGAACGATAGCGCATATATCGAACTCAGCACATTGGAAATGTTGGAAAAGAACAGCAAGCACGGTCATATACCGCCTACCTCTTTCCGATGCAATTCTCCCAAGAACCTGTTCATGCTGACTGCATTCGATATCCATTATGAAAAGAACAGTGACGAAGATGTAAGAATGAGCATCAAGGGATATTTATTTAAAAAGTAAAACCATTAAACCAACAAATTGCGATATGAACAAACAACAACTCTTTGAGAATATCAAACGCAAGAAATCATTTCTATGCGTAGGTCTGGACACGGATATCAAGAAGATTCCGGAACACCTGCTGAAAGAAGAAGACCCCATCTTTGCCTTCAACAAAGCGATTATCGATGCAACAGCCGACCTGTGTATCGCCTACAAACCGAATCTCGCTTTCTATGAGAGCATGGGAGTAAAAGGCTGGATTGCCTTTGAAAAGACCGTGAACTACATCAAGCAGAACTATCCCGACCAGTTTATCATCGCCGATGCCAAACGCGGCGACATCGGTAATACCTCTGCCATGTATGCACGTACTTTCTTTGAAGAACTGGACATAGACTCGGTAACCGTAGCTCCTTATATGGGCGAAGACAGCGTTACTCCATTCCTCACCTACGAAGGCAAATGGGTTATCCTGCTCGCACTGACCAGCAACAAAGGTTCGCACGACTTCCAACTGACGGAAGACAAAAACGGTGAACGTCTCTTCGAAAAAGTATTGCGCAAGTCACAGGAATGGGCAAACGACGAGCAAATGATGTACGTGGTAGGCGCCACCCAAGGACGTGCTTTCGAAGATATTCGTAAGATTGTTCCCAACCACTTCCTTTTAGTGCCCGGCGTAGGTGCGCAAGGCGGTTCATTGGAAGAGGTCTGCAAGTACGGCATGAACAAGACTTGCGGGCTGATTGTTAACTCCAGCCGCGGTATCATCTATGTAGACAAGACCGAAAATTTCGCAGCTGCTGCACGCAAAGCCGCACAGGAAGTACAGGCTCAGATGGCGGAACAGCTGAAAGCGATACTCTGAGAAGCAAATAAGAACTTATTTTAAACATAACCGGGCAGAATCAGGTGAACAACTACCCATTTCGCCGATTCTGCCCGGTTCGTATCAATACATGATAATCCCGCATGATATGCTCGAAGGTTTCAAAAGGACCAATCTGTCATAGCCCGCCACATTGCAAATGTTTTCAATGAAGGAGAACTTGACAGAGACAGTAATATGCAAATTTTGCATAATACTATCTCAAAATATAAACCTACTGCGATTTACAACTTAGAGGTTATCATCTCAACACGACTGGTGATGAACTTCCTTGTATAGCATCATATTTTGTCATCTCCTAAAAACAAATTACCTTTGTCCTCAAATACTTAGCTATGCCTTACGAACGTAAAATCATCAACGATCCGGTGTTCGGATTCATCAACATACCCAAAGGACTGCTGTACGACCTTGTACGACATCCCCTTTTGCAACGCCTCACCCGTATCAAACAATTGGGATTATCGTCCGTGGTGTATCCCGGCGCACAGCATACCCGGTTCCAGCACTCACTGGGGGCATTCTACCTTATGAGTGAAGCTATCCAGCAACTTACCGCCAAGGGAAACTTCATTTTCGACAGTGAAGCGGAAGCCGTACAGGCGGCTATCCTCATGCACGACATCGGGCACGGTCCGTTCTCGCACGTGCTTGAAGATACTATTGTAAAAGGTGTCTCGCACGAAGACATTTCCCTGATGCTCATGGAACGCATCAACAAAGAAATAAACGGGCAACTGACACTTGCCATCCAAATATTCAAGGACGAATATCCCAAGCGTTTCCTCCACCAGCTGGTAAGCGGACAACTGGACATGGACCGCCTCGACTACCTGCGCCGCGACAGCTTCTATACCGGAGTGACGGAAGGTAACATAGGTTCGGCGCGCATCATCAAGATGCTCGATGTAAAAGACGACCATCTGGTCGTAGAATCCAAAGGAATCTACTCTATCGAAAACTTCCTCACTGCACGCCGCCTGATGTACTGGCAGGTATATCTCCATAAGACATCGGTTGCCTACGAAAAGATGCTCATCAGCACCTTGCTGCGTGCCAAGGAGTTAGCCGGCAAAGGCGTGGAATTGTTTGCCCCGCCCGCACTGAAATTCTTTTTATACAATGATATCAACCGGGAAATATTCTACAATAACCCGGACTGCCTGGAAAACTTTATCCAACTGGACGACAACGATCTTTGGACTGCCCTGAAAGTATGGAGCACACATCCGGACAGGGTGCTTTCCACACTAAGTATGGGCATGGTTAACCGTAACATATTCAAAGTGGAAATCTCCACCGAACCTTTCAGCGAGGAGCGTAAAGAAGAAATCACCCGGCAAATCGGCAAACAGCTGGACATCCCTCTTTCCGAAGCCGGTTATTTTATCTCTACCCCAAGCATTGAGAAGAATATGTACGACCCGGCAGACGACAGCATCGACATCCTGTACAACGACGGCTCCATTAAAAACATAGCCGAAGCATCGGACATGCTCAACATCTCCCTACTCTCAAAAAAAGTAAAAAAGTACTACTTATGTTATCAACGTTTGCATAGATAAGTATAAAATATTCACCGCAGGACAAGGATATATAAAAAAAAAGTCCGTTATTTGTGTTTTGAAACCATCTAACAACAATAAAACATGGAGTTCTCTGCTAAACAAATTGCAACATTTATACAAGGAGAAATCGTAGGAGACGAGAATACAACCGTGCATACCTTCGCCAAGATTGAAGAAGGAATACCGGGGGCAATCTCTTTCTTATCCAACCCTAAATACATACCTTATCTGTATGAAACCCAATCGAGTATTGTTTTGGTTAATAAGGATTTCACTCCCGAACAGGAAGTAAAAGCTACCATGATTAAGGTAGACAATGCCTACGAAAGCCTTGCCAAATTATTAAACCTGTATGAACAGAGCAAACCGAAACGCACCGGCATCGACCCGCGCGCATACGTTGCCGAAACAGCCAAAATAGGCAAAGATGTTTACATTGCGCCTTTTGCTTATGTAGGAGACCATGCAGAAGTGGGCGACAATACGGTAATTCATCCGCATGCCACTATCGGAAGCGGCGCTAAAGTAGGCAATGATTGCATTATTTACGCAAATGCAACAATCTACCACGATTGTCGCGTAGGCAACCGTTGCATCCTGCATGCCGGTTGTGTAATCGGTGCAGACGGTTTCGGTTTCGCCCCCACTCCCGAAGGGTATGAAAAGATTCCCCAAATCGGAATCACCCTATTGGAAGACAATGTGGAAATCGGCGCCAATACGTGTGTAGACCGTGCCACGATGGGAGCGACTATCGTTCACAGCGGTGTAAAACTGGATAATCTGGTGCAGGTGGCACATAATGATGAAATCGGTTCGCATACGGTAATGGCGGCCCAAGTGGGCATAGCCGGTTCCACCAAAGTAGGCGAATGGTGTATGTTTGGCGGTCAGGTGGGTATAGCCGGACACATCCACATCGGAAACAAAGTGAACCTTGGCGCACAATCCGGTGTTCCCAGCAGTATTAAAGAAGGCAGTGTATTAATAGGTACGCCGCCTATGGAAGTGAAGCCCTACTTCAAGTCACAGTCCGTATTCCGCAAGCTGCCGGATATGTACTTTGAGTTGAATGCGCTCCGCAAAGAACTCGATGAATTAAAAAAACAATTAAATAAGTAACCAATGTTGAAACAAAAGACTCTGAAAGACAGCTTTTCACTCAGTGGGAAAGGTCTTCACACTGGACTTGATCTGACCGTTACTTTCAACCCTGCTCCGGACAATCACGGATATAAGATTCAGCGTACCGACCTGGAAGGTCAGCCTATCATTGACGCTGTTGCCGATAACGTGACCGAAACGACACGCGGCACCGTGCTTTCCAAAAACGGGGTTAAGATAAGTACCGTAGAGCACGGCATGGCTGCGCTTTACGCTTTGGGCATAGATAACTGCCTTATTCAGGTGAACGGTCCGGAATTTCCTATCCTGGATGGAAGTGCCCAATATTATGTCAACGAAATAGAACGTGTAGGTACGGTGGAACAAAGTGCCGTAAAGGATTTCTATATCATCAAATCCAAGATTGAATTCCGTGACGATGCCACCGGCTCATCCATCATCGTATTGCCCGATGAAAACTTCAGTCTGAACGTACTGGTATCCTACGACTCGACCATCATCCCCAACCAGTTTGCCACATTGGAAGATATGGCAAAGTTCAAGGATGAAGTAGCAGCCAGCCGCACTTTCGTATTTGTACGCGAGATAGAACCGCTGTTGCAAGCCGGACTTATCAAAGGCGGCGACCTGGACAACGCCATTGTTATCTATGAACGTGAAATGCCGCAGGATGCCTACGACAAGCTTGCCGACGTAATGGGCGTGCCTCACATGGACGCCAAGCAGTTGGGTTACATCAACCACAAACCGCTGGTATGGCCCAACGAATGCGCCCGCCACAAACTGCTGGACGTTATCGGTGACCTGGCTCTGATTGGCAAGCCCATCAAGGGACGTATCATTGCCACACGTCCGGGACATACCATCAACAACAAGTTTGCCCGCCAGATGCGTAAGGAAATCCGTCTGCACGAGATACAGGCCCCTACTTACGACTGCAACCGCGAACCCATTATGGATGTAAACCGCATCCGTGAACTGTTGCCGCACCGCTATCCGTTCCAACTGGTAGATAAAGTAATTGAGATAGGTGCCAACTACATCGTAGGTGTCAAGAACGTAACAGCCAACGAACCTTTCTTCCAGGGACACTTCCCGCAAGAACCCGTCATGCCGGGCGTATTGCAGGTAGAGGCCATGGCGCAGACAGGCGGTTTACTTGTTCTGAACTCCGTAGACGAGCCCGAACGCTATTCCACCTACTTTATGAAGATAGACGGCGTCAAGTTCCGCCAGAAAGTAGTGCCGGGAGATACTTTGATTTTCCGTGTCGAACTGCTGGCTCCTATCCGCCGGGGTATCTCTACTATGAAAGGCTATGTATTTGTAGGCGAAAAGGTAGTGTGTGAGGCTGAATTTATGGCTCAAATAGTAAAAAACAAGTAAATTAATTATGATAAGTCCCTTAGCGTATATTCATCCCGAAGCGAAAATCGGGGAAAACGTAGAGATTGCTCCTTTTGTTTTCATCGACAAGAATGTGGTAATCGGCGATAACAACAAGATTATGGCGAATGCCAACATTCTGTACGGTTCACGCATCGGCAACGGGAATACAATCTTTCCCGGAGCTGTAATCGGTGCTATCCCGCAAGACCTGAAATTCCGGGGAGAAGAGACTACCGCCGAGATAGGCAATAATAATACCATCCGCGAGAACGTGACAATCAACCGGGGTACGGCTGCCAAAGGAAAGACAATCGTTGGCAGCAACAACCTGCTGATGGAAGGTGTACATGTTGCACACGATGCCTTTATCGGCAACGGTTGCATCATCGGCAATTCCACAAAAATGGCAGGCGAGATTGTCATAGACGACAATTCCATCATCAGCGCCAACGTACTGATGCACCAGTTCTGCCACGTAGGCGGATTCGGCATGATACAGGGTGGATGCCGCTTCAGCAAAGACATACCGCCGTACATCATAGCCGGACGGGAACCCATCTGCTATGCAGGCATCAACATCGTGGGACTGCGCCGTCGCGGTTTCTCCAACGAAACCATCGAGGCCATTCACAACGCCTACCGCATTATCTATCAAAGCGGACTGAACAATACGGAAGCTTTGAAAAAGATTGAGAATGAAATGGAAATGACCCCAGAAATCAGCTATATTGTAAACTTTATACGCGAATCGGCTCGCGGCATTATTCCTGCAAGCAAATAAAAAGTTAATAGTATGATATATAGATTTACCCTCATCTCCGATGAAGCGGACGACTTCATCAGAGAAATACAGATTGACCCGGAAGCCACGTTCTATGATTTTCACGAAGCCATCGTGAAATCAGTAGGTTATACCGACGACCAGATGACCTCTTTCTTCATCTGCGACGATGATTGGGAAAAGGAAAAAGAAGTTACCCTCGAAGAAATGGACGACAATCCGGAAATAGACAGTTGGGTGATGAAAGACACTCAGGTCAGCGAATTGGTAGAGGACGAAAAGCAGAAACTTCTGTACGTGTTCGACTACATGACAGAACGTTGTTTCTTCATCGAACTCTCCGAAATCATCACCGGCAAGAATATGACCGGAGCAAAATGCACTAAGAAAGCCGGAGAGGCTCCCAAGCAGACCGTTGACTTTGAAGAAATGGCTGCTGCCAGCGGCTCGCTCGACTTGGACGAAAGTTTCTACGGCGACCAGGACTTCGACATGGAAGACTTCGATAAAGAAGGATTCGGCGGTTTGGACGATGGAGCCGCAGGTATTGCTTACGAAGACGACAAATTCTGATAAACCGGTTCGGGCGAATAGCACCTGCTCCAATGACAACGAGACTTCCCTTGAGGATACATTCGTTTCAAAGGATGCAATTGTTTTTCGCCCGAATTATTTTGTTGCAATCTCATGAAAACATTGATAGTACTTATAGGCCCCACGGGAGTAGGAAAGACAGAACTCAGTCTCCGACTGGCGGAACACTTCGGAACATGTATCATTTCCGCCGATTCACGACAGCTTTATGCCGATTTGAAAATCGGTACGGCCGCCCCTACCCCGAAACAACTGCAACGGGTACGGCATTACTTTGTAGGCACACTGCAACTGACCGACTATTACAGTGCCGCCCAATATGAAGCCGAAGTACTGCAACTTCTTGAGCAACTCTATACCCGGCACGAGGTCGTACTCCTGACCGGCGGCTCCATGATGTACGTAGATGCCGTATGCAAAGGTATTGACGACATTCCTACCGTAGATGCCGAAACCCGCCGGCTTATGCTGCACAAATACGAAACGGAAGGTTTGGAGCACCTCTGTGCCGAACTGAAACTGCTGGACCCGGAATACTACAAAATCGTAGACCTGAAGAACCACAAACGGGTAATCCACGCACTGGAAATCTGTTATATGACTGGCAAGACCTACACCTCTTTCCGCACACAGCAAAAGAAAGAACGCCCCTTCCGCATCATCAAAATAGGACTCACCCGTGACCGTGAAGAATTATATGCCCGTATCAACCAACGCGTAGAACAGATGATAACGGACGGACTGGTAGAGGAAGCCCGCAGTGTCTACCCTCACCGTGCACTCAATTCACTGAACACCGTAGGCTACAAGGAAATCTTCAACTATCTGGACGGTGAATGGACACTGCCTTTTGCCATTGAGAAAATCCAGCAGAATTCACGCATCTACTCCCGTAAGCAGATGACGTGGTTCAAGCGGGACGAAGAGATACGCTGGTTCCATCCGGAACAAGAAACGGAGATACTTGCCTATCTCCGTTCCCAGCTATCATAAGTCTGCCCGCAACCGGCACAGCCCCTAAAACCTTTCCGAGCCTTTGCACCCCGGCTATCGTCAAGGCAAAGCCGTTATTGTCTTTTTCAGCCTTATGTCCTGGCTGGATGCGCCTATCATAACCTCAAACTCGCCCGGCTCCACTGTCCAGTTCATATTGCGGTCCAGAATCTGCAAGTCTTCCGGCTTCAAGGAGAAAGTGACCTGCCTGGTTTCACCCGGTTGCAAGGATACCCTCTCAAAACCGCGCAACTGCGAATCGTAGGTAATGACACTGCTCACCTTATCGCGTACATACAATTGCACCACCTCGTCACCCGCACGTTTTCCAGTATTCGTAACGTTGACTTTAATCGTATATTCGCCCTGCGTATGCTGTTGCAACGGAGAGACTTCCAAATCGGAGTAAGCAAAAGTCGTATAGCTCAGACCGAAACCGAACGGATACAGTTCGCCGATGACGCGTGTTGCGCCCGAACCGTTTGGACCGGAATGCGGTTGAGCGCCATGCGAACCGGGTTTGAAAGGGAAGTTCAGCTCTATCTGTCCTACGCTCTTAGGGAAAGTCACCGTCAGCTTGCCGCCCGGATTATGCTCGCCAAACAGAGTCTCCGCAATCACCGTTCCCCCCTGACAACCGGGAAACCACGACTCCAAGATGGCTGGGATATAAGCATTTGCCCAGTTGACGGTGAGCGGCTGCCCGTTTATCAGCACCAGTATCACCGGCTTTCCCGTTGCATGCAATGCCTCAAGTAATTGCTGCTGACGTCCCGGCAAGTCGAGCGAAGTACGCGAACGGCTCTCTCCCGTACGGTACTCATCCTCGCCAAGCACGGCAATAATGACATCACTTTCACCGGCTTTTGCTACGGCTTCGGCAATGCCTTGTTTTTCCTGTTCGCTCATGGGCGCAGGCAATATCTCCGTGGCAGGCCAACCTGCATCCACAATATCACAGCCTTTGGCATAATCCACTTCGGCAATGCCTTTCAGATAATTACGCAAACCGGCAAGCACAGTAACCGTCTCCAGTCCGTTAGGGCCGTAACGGCTGGTCATAAAGTTATCCTCATCAGCCAACGGGCCGGTCACCAGCACCTTCTTTATCTGCCGTTTATCCAGCGGAAGGATATTATTCTCGTTTTTCAGAAGCACAAGTGCCTGTTGCTGCATCTGCTTCACAAAATCCATATTCCGGTCTGCCCCGCCTACTCTGTCGGCGGCTTTCGTATCGGCTACATAAGGTTGGTCGAACAGTCCCAAGCGGAATTTCACCCGCAGCACTTCCGACACACGCTTGTCTATCACAGCCATTGAAATCTTCTTTTCTTCCAGCAACCGGCGGATGGGCAGAATAAAATCGGAAGGCGGAGTAAAGTGGGTACGCACATTCAAGCCGGCTTCCAAAACCTGACGCACAGCCTCATCATAGGTATCCGCCACATGATGCTTGGACTCCACAAACTCCACAGCCTCGCTGTCGCTCACCACATAGCCGTCGAAGCCATACTCCTCGCGCAACAATTCCGTCAGAAAATAGTAGCTGGCGGATACGGGCACACCGTCCCAATCGTTATAACTGCTCATCACTCCCATAGGATGCGAGTTCTGAATTACCTTCTTAAAAGGATAAAGAAACAGTTCGTGCAACTCGCGCGGAGCCACATGCGGGTCGGTACGGCAATTCCCGTCACGCCCGCCTTTGGGCACACTGTAAACTGCATAGTGCTTCAAGGTGGCGGCTACTCCCTGCGACTGGATGCCGTTCACCATTTCCGTTCCCAAAGCCGCTATCAGATAGGGTTCTTCTCCATAACACTCCAATGTACGTCCCCAACGCGGGTCGCGTACGATATCCAGTATAGGAGCATACACATTGGTGTATCCCAACGCTTTCGCCTCTTGTCCGGCTATGACACCGGCACGGCGAACAAGCTCTTTGTTCCAGGTGCTTCCGATGGCAATAGGAGCAGGCAACGGAGTGGCTTTGGTGTGGTTCAGTCCGTGAATCCCCTCATTCGTGAAGTCAACGGGAATCCCCAAACGGGTTTCTTCCACAAACCAGCGTTGCACGGTATTGACGGCCTCGGCATGATTGCTGAAAGGGTACAATAAACCGGGAACCTGCGCAGACTTCTTTCCCACGCCGTTCAACATCTCATCGATATTGGCAATGCCGTCTTTCCATATTTCGTTTTTCCAACCGGCAACGGGCAGGGAATCCTTTAACACACGTCCGTAGCCGTAAAGGGTTGCCAGTTGGCAGGTTTTCTCTTCCACTGACATTTGGGAGAGCAGGTCGGCTACCCGCTTTTCAACCGGTTGGGAAGGGTCTTCATAAATGTCCTTCACCCCGTTCTTGTTGAAATCGATCCAACCGTTCCGATACATTTTCTTGTTTTGCGCCTGCACATTTCCGGCAAGCCCCAGACAAAGAGCGGAAATGCAGATAATCAGTTTGTGTTTCATGTATAAAATCAATAATAAGTAATTAAAGTTCAAACAATTCCGCATATTCGGCTTCAATGAACGCATCCAGCTCATTATAGAGCGACTGCATTGCCTTTACATCCGCTTCCCCTTTCCTGCGCCACTCTTTCAATACCGGTGCGGTGCGCCGGAACACCTCATCCTCTACCGGAGCCAGCAACTGCATATAGCCGTTCTTATCGGTATTATAAAGCCTTTCCCAGTTCATATAGCGGTTGCTGCCCATACCTTGCCCGTAAGAGAAAACATCCCCTGCCAGTATTACCGACCAATTGCCCAAAGGAGAAACCTTCTTTGCTTCATCACGAACCAGCAACCTCGGCAAAGCCTTGTCCGCCCCTTTCACCCAGACGGGCATTACCACTCCGGTAGGCGGATACCCCAGAATTGTCCACATCGTAGTGAGTTCGGGCCGCTCCCCTTCTTTCACGCCCTGCACCACCACCGAACTTGCCGTACTGCTGCGTGCGATGAAGTCCTGGTCTACAAACCACCCCGTTGTCTTAGGACGATTGAAATCCCCGCTCTTCAAATCAATCCCCAAAAGCGGATTGGCAAAAGAGCGGGAAAGCTCCCTGAATATCCATTGCGGCGTAATCTGTCCCGTAGCAGAGGCCGGCATCAGCAACTTATCTTCCTGCATAAAGCGGACATAACCCGCTCCCTCATTCACCTTGCCGGAAAAAGAGAAGTTGGTGCGTGCAATGTATCCGCAAGGCGCATCCTTGGGATTGTTGGCATCGTACATCACATACTCGTAATAATCCACTTCGAACATGGCAGCACCGCCTTTGGCATCAATCACACCGAAGTTGGCCTCTATCAGGCTGGGCTTGGACAGCGTATCGAGAAATTGGCAGAAATCCTTTACCGTGGCACACACTTCCAACGCACGCCGCATTACCCGTCCGTTGGCCTCTCCACGTTCCTCGCCGGGTTTCACCTCGACCAGATTATAGGATTGCGTATTCATAATGGAGAAGCCCGCGGCGTTCGTACCTATCCACACATCCGTCGGATTGTCTTCCACACTGTTCACAACGGCTACAAAAGGATAGCGACCGCCGGAGAAGTATCTCACGCTGTTTTGCGGAAAGTCCGTATCGCGGTTCTTCCATAACAAAGGACGTCCGTCGGGGGTAACCTTGCCGGAAATTACGGCAGAAGTACAGGCGGAAAGCGGCCCGGCGCTTCCCAAAGATACAATGGCGGCAATCAAAGCCAATAAAGTCCGTTTCATAGCAAAGAAGTTTTACCGTTAATCTCGACAAAGATAAAAAATCAATCCGGATTAGTATATCACACCGGTCAAAATACCTACAAATAGCGATTGCAGTTCTCGAAGAAAAGCCGTTACTTTGCGCCCGAAACATAGAGTGGAAAGGAATAACCTGCAATGAATGAACAACATAAATATCGGGCTACGGACAAGATGAGCGACCTCATCTGTGACAATTACTCCTTATTAATGGTGATGAGCCGTTTCGGGCTGTCGCTCGGCTTCGGAGACAAGAGTGTAAAGGATGTCTGCGAAGCCCAGCATGTAGACTACCGCACCTTCCTCGCCGTAGCCAATTTCATCAGCGAGGAGCAATACTCGTACAGTGCGGACAATGATTCATTCTCGATTCCGGCACTGATGGATTATCTGAAACGCGCACACGCCTACTTCCTCGACTTCAACCTGCCTGCCATGCGCCGCAAGCTGATAGAAGCCATAGACTGCTCCAGAGACAATGACGTGGCTTATCTCATCCTTAAGTTCTTTGACGAATACGCCAAGGAAGTGCGCCGCCACATGGAATACGAAAACAAAGCCGTCTTCACTTACGTGGAGCAACTGTTGCAAGGCAGACTGTCCGATGTGTACAACATCGCCACTTTCGCCAGCAAGCACAACCAGATAGACACCAAGCTGAAGGAACTGAAAAACATCATCATCAAGTACTATCCGGAAAAAGAGAACAACAATCTTCTGAACGCCGTCCTTTTCGACATCTTCAATTGCGAACAGGACCTTGCATCGCATTGCCAGGTAGAAGACTATATGTTTGTTCCCGCCGTAGCGCAAATAGAAAAAAGGCTGAAAGATGAACAATAATATTTCTCTGAAAATAGTTGTTGCAGAAACTTCGGTCATTGTACGAAGTGGTCTTGCGGCAGTGCTCAAACGCATTCCCAATCTGAATGCGCACCCCATCGAGGTGTCGTCACCGGAAGCATTGCAGAACTTTATACATCTGCACACTCCCGACATTGTAATCGTAAACCCTACTTTCGGCGGTTGGTTCGACCTGCCCTCTTTCAAGACAAGCCATAACGGAAACAGTATCAAATACATCGCATTGGTATGTTCCGTCATCGACAATAACGCGCTGAAAGAGTATGACGAAAGCATCGCCATCTGTGACGATATCGAAATGATTACCACAAAAATCAACCGTCTTCTCCATACCGAAGAAGAAGATGAGAAGGACAGCGAACAGGAAACGCTCAGCCAACGTGAAAAGGAAATCATTACCTGCGTCGTAAAAGGCATGACCAACAAGGCGATTGCCGACAAACTGTATCTGTCTATCCATACCGTCATCACCCACCGCCGCAACATTGCACGCAAGCTGCAGATACATTCTCCCGCAGGCCTCACCATCTATGCCATTGTGAACAAGCTGGTGGAACTGAGCGATATTAAAGACACTTTATAATCCTTTCTTCCACACAGCCTGCCGGAAGAAAGAATGCAAAATCCGTTTCCCCATAGGAGAAAAACATATTGACCTGCCGCTGGAACTTCATCAGTCCGGCAGGTATCTCCGCCACATCCGCCACAAAACAAATCCCCGCTTCACGATGTCGCATCGGAAAACGGGGATCCTTTTATCTTCATAAAAGTGGTTACGTAATTATGACTAACTAATTCATTCTTTAAATCTGATGTTGCAAAGATACGGCATCGCACCCGATGCCGCAACCACCTGATATAGGTATATTAAAGAACGACAGTCATTATAAATAGGTAACGCCGCCATTCAACCATGTATTTCTGCCAGCCCTATCCCTTTGCCATCTCTTCCTTAACCGCTGCGGACAGTTGTTCCAGCGCTTTTTGCAGCACCGAACGGGGACAACCTACATTCAACCGCATAAAGCCTTCTCCCGGTTTGCCGAACATCGTCCCGTCATTCAGGGCCAGATGAGCTTTTTCCGCAAACAGTCTTGCCAACTTCTCTTGCGGCAGCCCCAATGCCCTACAATCCAGAAAAACGAGATAAGAGGCCTGCGGGCGTATCATACCGATGCCCGGAACATGTTCTTTCAGATAATTCTCCGTAAAGTCGATATTGGCCTGTACATATCCGAGTACCTGTTCCAGCCACTCTTCACCGTGCGTATAGGCAGCTGCAGCGCCGATGTAAGCAAATAAATGCCCTTCGCAGAACTCGCCCGCCTCCATAAACTCCCGGAAACGCCGACGAATATCCTCATTCACCGCTATGGCATACGAACTGCCCAATCCCGGCATATTGAAAGCCTTGCTGGGAGCCATAAAAGTAAGAGAATTCTGTGCGGCAGCCTCGGACACCGTGGCGAAAGGATGATGCTTATAAGGGGGTAAGGTAAGATCCGCGTGTATCTCGTCGGAAACGACCATAGTCCCGCTCTCTTTACAAATATCCGCTATCCGACGCAGTTCTTCGACCGTCCATACACGTCCGCCCGGATTATGGGGATTACAAAGGATAAGCAACCTGCATCCCCGGATATCCTTAGAGAAACGCTCAAAATCGATATGATAATGCCCGTCGTACAAATCGAGCGGAGAATAGACCACTTCGCGTCCCAAGCGTTCGGTCACCAGGAAAAAAGGATGGTACACCGGTGTCATTACCATGACCTTGTCGCCCGGTTTGGTAAAGCATTGCAGCGCAAAGGCCTGCCCGCGTACAATTCCGGGAACAAACGTCAGCATATCACGCGTAACATCCCACTGGTGGCGCTTGTGCAACCAACTGCAAATAGAGGTATACCACTCCTCACAGGCAAAAGTATATCCCAAAACCTCGTGGTCGAGACGACGACGCAACGCATCCATCACAAAAGGCGGCGTACGGAAATCCATATCGGCCACCCACATGGGAAGCAAATCTTTACGTCCCCACACATTCTCCACGCCGTCCCATTTTACGGAGTCCGTACCGCGGCGTTCAATCACTTCATCAAAATTATACTTCATAAGGTTCAAGCTATTTTAATTGAGTTTCCGAGTTTAACGACAGTATATAAAATTATTCGCAAAAGTACGAAATATCTTTGCTTTTGAGTAAATTTGCCAACCAATTTAAAAGAGACATATATGATTAAAGCCCTGTTTTTTGACATCGACGGTACACTGGTGAGCTTCAAGACCCACCAGATTCCCGTTTCCACCATCGAAGCGCTGGAAGCCGCCAAAGCCAAAGGCATACAGATATTCATTTCTACCGGACGTCCGCGTGTCATCATCAATAACCTCGCCGCCCTGCAGGAACGGAAACTGATAGACGGCTACATCACCATGAACGGTGCCTATTGTTTTGTGGACGATACCGTTATCTACAAAAGTCCCATACCGGCAGCCGAAGTCGATGCACTGACAGGCTTCTGTCACGAGCGCAATCTCCCCTGCATACTGGTGGGCGAACACGATATTTGCGTCAATCAGCCGGGCGAACTCGTAACAGAGATATTCAACAGACAACTCAAAACAGACCCCATCCCATCCAAACCCTATACAGACAACCATTCGGACAAGGAGTACTACCAACTGACGCCCTTTATCGATATTGAAGAAGAACAACTCCTGCTGCCTTCCATTCCCAACTGCGAAATGGGACGCTGGCATCCGGCATTTGTAGATGTCACCGCCAAAGGAAATACCAAACAACGCGGCATCGACGAGATAATCCGGCATTTCGGCATCCGTCTGGAAGAAACGATGGCTTTCGGCGACGGTGGAAACGATATCAGCATGTTGCGTCATGCAGGCATCGGAGTGGCTATGGGCAATGCCAAAGACGATGTTAAAGCCGCAGCCGGTTATGTCACTACGAGCGTTGACGACAACGGCATAGCCAATGCACTAAAACAATACGGAATAATCGAAAGTTGAGGGTTGAAAGCCAGCTATGCATATGTCCTTCGTACCCGACACTCAGAACAAGGAGTTTCAAGATGCCTTGAACCTCATACAGTACACCCGCCAGTCTGTTTTCCTGACGGGGAAAGCGGGTACGGGAAAGTCTACCTTTCTCCGGTATATCTGCGAACATACCAAGAAGAAACATGTTGTGCTGGCTCCTACGGGAATTGCCGCCATCAATGCGGGGGGAAGCACGCTGCACAGTTTCTTCAAACTGCCGTTTTATCCTCTGCTGCCCGATGACCCCAATTTCAGCTTGCAACGGGGACGCATCCACGAGTTCTTTAAATACACCAAACCTCACCGCAAGCTCCTTGAAGAACTGGAGCTGGTTATCATCGACGAGATTTCCATGGTACGGGCAGATATCATCGATGCCGTCGACCGTATTTTGCGGGTTTACTCACGCAACCTCAGGGAGCCTTTCGGCGGAAAACAAATCCTGCTGGTGGGCGATGTATTCCAGTTGGAACCCGTAGTGAAAGGGGACGAACGGGACATACTGAACCGTTTCTATCCTACCCCTTATTTCTTCTCTGCAAGAGTATTCGGACAGATAGACCTCGTGTCCATTGAACTGCAAACCGTCTACCGTCAGACCGACAAGGTATTTGTCAACGTACTGGACCATATACGGAGCAATACAGTAGGCGCTGCCGACCTGCAACTGCTCAATACCCGCTACGGTACCCAGATAGAACAGTCCGAAGCCGATATGTACATCACCCTCGCCACCCGCCGCGATAATGTGGATTATATCAATGACAAAAAACTTGCCGAGCTTCCGGGAGCCCCCGTTACGTTTCATGGTGAAATCATGGGCGACTTTCCCGAAAGCAGCCTTCCCACCTCTCAGGAGCTGGTACTCAAACCGGGCGCTCAAATCATTTTCATTAAAAACGATTTCGACCGCCGGTGGGTAAACGGTACAATCGGCATTGTCAGCGGCTTCGACCCTATTGAAGAAACACTCTACATCATTACCGACGACGGCAAGGAATGTGATGTGAAACGGGAGTCCTGGCGGAATATCCGCTACAAATACAACGAAGAAAAAAAACAGATTGAGGAAGAGGAATTAGGAACTTTCACCCAATATCCTGTACGACTGGCATGGGCCATCACTGTCCATAAAAGCCAGGGACTGACTTTCAGCCGGGTAGTCATCGACTTCACCGGTGGCGTATTTGCCGGTGGACAAGCATACGTGGCACTCAGCCGGTGTACATCGCTGGAAGGGATACAGCTGAAAAAGCCCGTCAGCCGCGCCGATGTATTCGTACGTCCCGAAATTGTAGGATTCGCCCAACGCTTCAACAACCGCCAGGCCATTGACCGTGCCTTGAAGCAGGCACAGGCAGATGTGCAATATGTAGCGGCAGCCAAAGCCTTCGACCAGGGAGACTTCGAGACTTTCCTCAATGAATTCTTCAAGGCCATCCATTCCCGTTATGACATCGAGAAACCCGTAGTGCAACGTCTTATCCGCAAAAAGCTGAATATCATCAACCGGCTGAAAGCGGACAACGCCTGCCTGAAACAAGACATGGAAAAACAGCGGAAGCGCCTGCAAGACTACGCCCGCGAATATTATGCCATGGGGAACGAGTGCATCACCCAAGCCCGCGACGCCCGTGCCGCCCTTGCCAATTATGACAAAGCTTTGGAGCTTTATCCCGAATACACGGATGCCTGGGTGCGAAAAGGCGTCACCCTCTTCAACGAAAACCAATACCAGGAAGCCGAAGAATGCCTGAACCGTGCCGTACGCTTGCGCCCCACCGAATTCAAAACCGTGTACAACCGTGGAAAGTTGCGGCTTAAACTCGGAAACATTGAAGGTGCCATAGCCGACCTGGACAAAGCCACCACCCTAAAGCCCGAACATGCCGGGGCTCACGAACTCTTCGGGGACGCTTTGATGCAAACCGGGAAAGAGGTTGAAGCAGCCTTGCAATGGCGATTGGCGGAAGAACTCCGCAAAAAGCGCTCCTCAAAATAAAATCCATCCTTATACATTTGATTTCAAGAAACTTATTATTACTTTTGTAATATACTTTTAAACCAAGTCCGACAATATCATGCTTCTGAAACTTTATGAAAAGAACAACAACCCGGCAGATTTGCAACAAGTAATCGACATTCTGAACGACGGGGGCATCATCATCTACCCCACCGACACCATGTATGCCATCGGCTGCCACGGATTGAAGGAACGTGCGATAGAACGTATCTGCCAACTCAAAAACACCGACCCCAAGAAGAACAACCTTTCCATCATCTGCTACGACCTGAGCAGTATCAGCGAATATGCCAAGTTCGACAACAACACGTTTAAATTAATGAAGCGCAACCTTCCGGGCGCTTTCACCTTTATCTTAAACGGCACAGTCCGTCTGCCGAAGATATTCCGCAACCGGAAAGAAGTAGGAATCCGTATGCCCGACCATCCGATAATACAGGAGCTGGCACGCCTGCTGGATGCCCCTATCATGACCGCCACACTCCCCCATAACGAAAACGAAGACATTGAATACTGCACCGACCCCGAACTGATTGATGAGAAGTTCGGCAATATCGTCGACCTGGTTATCGACGGTGGAATAGGTGGCATAGAGGGTTCCACAGTAGTGGACTGCACCGGTGGCGAGGCAGAAATCGTACGCCAGGGAAAAGGCTGGCTGGATGAAGGATAAAATTCAATCTCCGCATATTCCTCAAAAACATTTCCGGCTCTTATAATGTTTCTTTTTCAAAGAAACAACATATTCTATGAGTACAAAAGAGCAATACTGGAAATATTCATTGATTACCATCATTATCGGGTTGGGGATTATCCTCGCCAGGCAAATCACTCCCTTCTTAGGCGGTCTGTTGGGTGCATTGACCATCTATATACTGGTCAGGCGCCAGATGATTTATCTGTCCGAAAAGCGAAAGATAAAACGGAGCATAGCTGCCACCGTCATTACGGCAGAAGCCATTTTATGCTTTCTCGTTCCTCTGGCATTGGTAGTATGGCTGGCGGTAGTAAACCTGCAGAACATCAACCTTGATCCGCAGGCAGTCATTGCACCTTTTGAAGAAGCCGCCTCCATTATCAAGGCCAGAACCGGATACAATGTACTAAGCGGAAACAGCCTTTCATTCTTCATTTCATCTCTTCCACGCATCGGACAGACATTAATGGGAGGCATCAGCAGCTTCATCGTCAACATGTTTGTACTGGTATTTGTCCTATACTTCATGCTGATAGGCGGAAAGAAAATGGAGCAATATGTCAACGAACTTCTTCCTTTCAATGAAACCAACACACAGGAGATAGTACACGAAATCAATATGATTGTCCGTTCCAATGCCATCGGCATACCTTTGCTTGCCGTAATACAAGGCGGAGTAGCCATGCTCGGCTATTGGATATTCGATGCTCCCAATATTCTGTTTTCAGGCTTTCTTACAGGTTTCGCCAGTATCATACCCATGGCAGGTACGGCATTGGTATGGATTCCCATAGCCGTATACATGGCACTTATCGGCAACTGGTTCCAAGCAATCGGACTGGTCATATTCGGTTCCCTTGTCATCTCGCAACTCGATAATCTGATACGTTTCGTCATTCAAAAGAAAATGGCCGATATTCATCCGCTCATCACTGTCTTCGGAGTGGTTATCGGCCTCTCCCTTTTTGGATTTATGGGGGTCATATTCGGCCCGTTACTACTTTCCCTTTTCTTTCTCTTTGTCAATATGTTCAAAAAAGGATATCTGGACGGAGCAAAATAAATCGCTCCTAAGGTGTAAACGGAACAAAGCACCGGACTCCCCCGAAAGCCTCATAACCGACTTTGGAATGGCAGTCCGATGCCTTGCATATCAGAAGAGTCCGGCTGAATGCAACGTACCTCTACGGAAAACGTTTACTTCCGGCCGATTTCCTCATTGTATTCCGATGTTATGATGTACCGGAGTCAGGATAAACGTAAATTCATAATCTGCATAAGGCACCTGATACTCAGGACGGGCTATGCGTCCCCAACTATCCTCGCATCCCAAACCGGCTTGAACCTTATCAATGCAGAAGTTTGTCAAATCCGCCTCTTCCACCTCCTGAGAGTGTCCCTGGCGCTTGCTCCAGCCTTCATCCAAAGATTCAATCGTATAGTGTAAAGCCGATGCGGAGAACGGAGCGGCAGCAACTGCCTCTATACCGTTACCGGCTGCATCCAGCATCTTCCACCAGCGGATATCCGTCTTTGTGCCATTTTCCTGCGGACGGATATACGGATAGAACTGCTCCGATACGCTCTGGCGATAGATACCGAGGTCGGTACAATGGTTACGGTCTGCATAGTTCTCCACCGGACCGCGGCCGTAGTATTCTACAGTTTCAAAGCTGCGGGGCATAGGCATCTGCATGCCGAAACGGAAGAGGTTGGCAACTTTGGCATTCTTATCGGCAACCATCTTTTGAGTGATTTTAACAGCGCCACTGTTGTTGATAACATATATCAGACTTAACTCCGCCGATGCTTCCGGCAGTTTATAAGCCGCTTCCACAATCACTTGTCCGTTCTCGGTGTGCTGACTGAAAGAAGTCAGTTTTATCTCCGGATTCTTCCAGACAGCATATTTACGTTGCAGGTTAGCGCCGAAATCATTGTCGGTAGGAGCACGCCAGAAGTTGGGCGTAAGCGCCTCACCTTCCTTAATCATATCCAGACCGTTCACTTCGTATTTGGTCAGGTAACCGGTATGCTTGTTGAACTCCATGCGGAAAGCCTCACCGGAGACAATAAGATAGTTGCAGTCATTCTCCTGTATCACGGGAGCGGGCACTTCCACGTTGCTCAATTCCGTGTTCTTCAAATCCATTGCAGGAGCCTGATAGGCATTCAGCGTCAATTGGTCTTTAGCGACAATATGCCCTGCCGGAAGCAGACCTTCACGTTCCTTCAATTTATAAGACACGTTAAGCAACCACTCGGCACACTGGCAGACAGCTCCCAAATCCAGTTTGACTTTAGCAGTCTGCTGCGGAGCTACATTCAGGTCATCCACACGACCGCTGCGCATCACCTTGCCGTCTTTCAGCATTTCCCACTCCAGATAACAGCCCGAAAGATCACGGAAGAAGTTTTCGTTGAATACATTAATTTCTCCACGCTGCAAATCGGCCGGAGTTGTCCAGATATTCTGATAGATACGTCCCACCTCGTACATATGGGGATTGGGTATGCGGTCGGGACTGACAAGACCGTTATTACAGAAATTGACATCGCTGGCATCAAAGCGGTTGAAGTCACCGCCATAGGCATAAATCATCTTACCGTTCTTACCGGTCCAACGAACGGACTGGTCTACAAAATCCCAAATGAAGCCACCCTGATATTTGGGATATTTGCGAATCATATCCCAATATTCTTTGAAGCCGCCTTCCGAATTACCCATGGCATGCGCATACTCACACTGAATGAGAGGTCTGTTCATAGAATCATCCTCACAATATTTCAGACAATCGTTATATCCATAATACATCGGACAGAATATATCGGTCTTTCCTGTCTTTCCGGCCTGTTCGTATTGCACGGCACGGCTCGGGTCTTCCGCTTTCACCCAGTCATAAGCCGCTTCAAAGTTAGACCCATAACCGGCTTCATTACCCAATGACCAGAAAATGATGCTCGGATGGTTGAAACTGCGCTGTACATTACGCTGATTACGCTCCATATGAGCTTTCTTGTAATCGGCACGTTTGGCAAGAGTGGATTCTCCATACCCCATTCCGTGAGACTCGATATTGGCTTCCGCTACCACATAAATACCGTATTGGTCGCACAAATCATACCACAGATTATTATCGGGATAGTGGCAGGTACGCACCGCATTCAGATTGAACTGCTTCATAAGCTGAATATCCTGAATCATACGCTCACGGGAAACGACATAACCGTAATCAGGATCCATTTCGTGACGGTTGGCTCCCTTGAACAGGACGGGCTTGCCGTTTACCAATACCTGCGCATTCTTCAGTTCAATTTTACGGAAACCCACTTTTATGGGAATAACCTCGCCACTGCCTTGCAAAGCAGCACGTAATGTATAAAGATACGGAGTTTCCGCTGTCCATTTGTGCGGATTGTCAAGGTTCATTACAGCAACCCCGTTACCGCGTACAGTTGCCGTTGCCACCTGCTTGCCTTCGGCATCCAATAGCTCCAAGGCGGTATTACCGTTACCTTTCAGACTGACTTCCACACGCAAAGAGCCGTTTTTGTAGTCAGCATCCAAATCCGGAGTGACACGGACATCCTCGATACGTTTCTTATCGCGGGCATACAGATAGCAGTCGCGTCCCACTCCGCTATAACGGAAGAAATCCTGATCTTCAAGATATGTACCGTCGCACCAGCGGAACACCTGAAAAGCTATCAGGTTCTTCTGTCCCGGTTTCAGGTAAGAGGTGAGGTCGAATTCTGCCTCCAGTTTACTATCCTCGCTGTAACCTACATACTTGCCGTTCACCCACAGGTACATATTGGAAGTCACCGAACCGAAATGAGCTATAATGTCCTTACCTTTCCAGGTAGCAGGCACTACAATCTCCCGGCGGTATGAACCGACATGATTGTCCACAACAGGCACTTGCGGCGGATTATTCTTGAACTGATTGCGCCAGGCATAACCTACGTTCACGTAAATAGGATCTCCAAAGCCATTCAGCTCCCAAACACCGGGAACAGGCATATCGCACCAGCCTTTATCATTGAACCCCGGCTTCCAGAAATCAACGGGGCGGGCGTCTGCATCCTTCACCCAAAAGAATTTCCAAGTACCGTTTAAGGTCATAAAACGGGAAGAGTGCTCTTTAACTCCCGTCTGTGCCACGCCTTCCGATTCGTAAGCAAAATAATTGGTGTGCATCGGGGCACGGTTCACAGCATTCACTTCCGGATTCTGCCATTCGGTAAAAGACTGCGCGTTTGCCATCACAGCCAGGGCAGTAAATAATCCGGTAACAATTCGTTTTTTCATGATATCTATTATTTATTCAGGTTTGTATGCTGCAAAGATAAAAACTACAAATCAAAACCCAACCGGGTTTTAAGTCAAAAAAAGTATACTTATCTTTATAAATACATGCTCTATAATTTTCAATTTACCGGTATAGAGCATCATACACCCATCTTAAACATAGAAAAAAATGTGTGTCAAAACTAAAATTCGCTTATTATTTGTTTCTTTATTAAGCACGGAACTACACGGAAGGCACGGATTTCACGGATTTTCTTTATTCTTTTTCCGTGAAATCCGTGCCTGAAAGAAATCATCAAGTGTATTTCTCCATTTGCATCATACCGGACAGCAAATTTGTACATCAGCCTATAACCGGTTTCCCTTCCTGCAATCTCTTCAACCGTAACAACGCTTCTATATAATAATAATCCGCATAGATAATGGAAGCATCTACTTCCGACTTCGCCGGCCAATGTCCTGTAGAGTGAAGCAGAAATGCCGGGCTTGCCTCACCGCATTGATAATTTTCCGTATTCAAACTCTTCAGCATTTTCATCGCCGCATCCTTATACCGCTCTCCTTTGTCACCAGGCAGATAAGTGGAAAGTTCCAGCAATGCGGAAGCCACTACGCAGGCAGCCGAAGCATCACGGGGAGCATCGGGTATTGCGGGATCGTTGAAATCCCAATAAGGAACATAGTCTTCCGGAAGTTTTTCCAAATATACATCCGTTACTTTCTGCACAAAATCCAAGTAACGACAATCTTTGGTTTCACGATAAACTACCGTATATCCATAGATAGCCCATGCCTGACCGCGTGCCCACATGCTACTGTCGGCATATCCCTGATGTGTAACCCCTTTGACGAAATCACCGGTCAGCGTATCGTAAACGGCTACATGATAAGAGGTATAATCAGGCCGGAAATGATACTTCATCGTCTTATCGGCATGCGAAATGGCAATGTCCGCCAGATAAGGGTTTCCCCCGTTCTTTGCCGCCCAAAACAGCATTTCCAGATTTATCATATTATCCATGATTGTGTTGTGCCCGCCAAACAATTCTACATTGCGGGGCCAAGACAGCATTGTACCCACTTGCGGTTTGAACAATGTAGCCAATGTATCCGCCGTATCCAGAATCACCTGTTTGTAAGCCGGATTTTGTGTCAGACGATAACCGTTGCCGTAACTGCAAAAGATAAGGAAGCCTAAATCATGGTCGAATGCGGGTGTTTTGGAAAGGAACTCCAAAGAGGCGGTAAACTTCTCCGCTTCCTCTTTTATCCGCTTGTCACCGCTATATTCGTAATCATACCACAGCACACCGGGCCAAAAGCCGGCACACCATTCCTCTTTCGTTGCCTTACGGCAGTTCCAATCGCTTTGACCATTCAGTATATTGCGGGGCATCATGGTATAGTCCATCGCACCATTTGCATCATGCAATCGATTTAAGGTACGCTCTATCTGGCGATTACAATAGTCCAACGCCTCGTCAACGCGAAACTTATTTTCCGTAGTAGTACAGGCAGCTAACAGGCATATGCCCAAAGCTGCCAACAGAGCTTTTCTCTTCATATCCGATTTTATTCTATTATTTCTCAACATGGAACCAGTCGGCGTCCACCCAACCGCGTTCTTTACCGTAAGGAGCCGTACTGAACAATCCTACCTTAGCTCCTATCCATTTTCCCTGACGGGCTGCAAAAGGAGTTCCGGCAGACATATACTTCTTGCCGTCCAAACTGTAAGAAAAACGGCAGATACCGCCTTTCTCCACTTTTACCCGCAGATAGATTTCCCTTTCACAATTGGGATACAGACCGGCTTCATAAATCCGGCTTGCCGGAATTTCCGCCAGACGGACAGCCGTCTCCGGCGTATTCTGCTCGGCATCTTTACAAACGACCTGTTTCAGTATAAACCGTTCGCCGACCTTTTCCACACCTATATAACTGTAATCCCAGCCCATTACAATCAGTCCCGATTGCTGTCCGTCCATTTTGGCAGATACTTTCAGTTTGGCAGTGGCCGTGAATTTTTCTGCCGGAAACTTCTGCAACAACAGATTAGGCACTTCCCAAAAGTTTACGAAATTCTCCGAAAGCACATGTCCGTAGATACGAACAAAACCCAAATCCGAAGTAAAGCCGAACGTATCCTGATAATTGGCATGCCATTCCCATTGCAACCCCAACTGGCGAGCATTGAATTCATCACTTTCCACAGGAGTCTCTATGGAATAAGTCCCGCCCACATCCGGTTTGCGATAGATAGTGACCGGTTCACCGCAACCGTCACCGTCTTTATCCACACCGATTACCGGCCAGTCATTCACCCAGGTCATCGGATTCAGATGAATCACACGTCCGTACATCGCCTTATCCTGAAAATGTACAAACCACGATTCTCCCGTATTCGTATCGATCCATGCCCCCTGATGAGGTCCGTTAATATCCGTCTTACCCTGCGCCATTACAATTTTCGGGTCGTACGGGCCGTACACGCTGCGAGAGCGCAACACCAACTGCCAGCCCGTAGCCACACCACCCGCAGGGGCGAAAATATAATAATAGCCGTTGCGCTTATAGAACTTCGGTCCTTCTACCGTATGGTTCACTCCATCGTTTCCGTCATACACAAGTACCGGATTGCTGATAACCCGCGTGCCTTCCGCATTCATTTCGCATACCACCACAATACTGTTCATCTTTGAACGGCTGCCGGCCCAGGCATGTACCAGATACACATGTCCGTCCTCATCCCACAGCGGTGCAGGGTCTATCATTCCTTTACCGGCTTTCACAAGTACGGGTTTCTCCCATTCACCGGCGGGGTCTTTTGTCTTTACCATGAAGATACCGAAATCCGGGTCGCCCCAATAGATGTAAAACTCCCCTTTATGGTAGCGTATGGACGGAGCCCATACCCCTTTACCGTGGCGGGCGGAATTATAAAATTCTTTCGGCTCCAGTTCCTTCAAGGCATAATTGACGATACGCCAATTCACCAAATCTTTGGAATGGAGAACAGGCAGCCCCGGCGTACAGCCGAAACTGGAAGCGGTCATATAGAAATCGTCACCGACCGCACAAACGTCAGGGTCGGAATAATCGGCGTGCAACACCGGATTCCTGTAAGTTCCGTTGCCCTGATCCGCCACCCACACTTCGGACACATATTGCGCTTCCGTCTGCAAACAAACGGTACACAACATACCAATAACCAGTGCTAATCTTTTCATCTTATAACTAATAAATATCCCGAAAACAAAACTTCAATTACCTTGTATTATCGTACCTTGATTCATTAAAAACATTCATCTGCTAATACGAACCGACCGTGCCGATTACTCAACGGCAACCGTATTTTTATAATACTTCTCCCCTATACTTCCTGTATTTCTTCGCTTCATCCTTACTTACAGGCACAAAACGAACGGCAGCTCCACCACTCGGTTTCAAATCGAACTTCATTGTTCTGGAAGCCTCCACCAGCAGATATGAGCACTTCACCTGCGTACGGGTCTTTACTTCCTTTCCACCATCGGTATAGATATATGCAAGATAGGTTTTGTCCTTATCAAGAAAAGAGAGCTGTACATTCTCTTTCGAGCCGTCGTTATTCGTCATAGCCGCCAAGAACCACTCCTGTCCTTTCCGCCGTGCCATTGTAATGTTCTTGCCCGGCGTTCCGTCCAATACTTTCGTATCATCAAAGACCGTTTGCAGATTCTCAAACCACTCCACTTCCGGTTCGCCATGATAGAAAGAGGGCTTATCATACCAAAAGATTGTTTGCAGCGGACTGTAAAATACCAATGATGCCGCTAACTGATGCGCATGCGTTGTTTTCAGGCGCTTGTCGAAATAACAAATCGTATAATCCGCCGCACCGTTTATCATACGTGTAAAAGGCAACGTCACATTGTGCGTAGCATCCGGAAACTCCTCATTCCCGCAAATACCTTCCTGAGTAAGCAGATTGGGATAAGTACGGCTGAAACCCGAAGGTCGATACTCATCGTGGATATTCATCATCAAATGATTCTCGGCAGCCAGGCGAACCAAGTCGTGCAACCACGTAGCCCAACGATGGCTGGCATACTGCACAAAGCCGGACTTCACACCCACAATGCCCCATTCCCGAAGTATCGGGAAGAGTTCACGCGCCTGCTTCATCAAGGCATGCTGGTTGACGTACACCCAAATGCCAACTCCCTTTTCCTTTCCGTAAGCTACCACACGCGGCATGTCCAATTTGTCTACCACTTTGGTAGCGTCTCCGTCGTGCGAAGTACAAGGCAGATACCACAACCAGTCGAAAAGCATATACGGAATGTTATGTTCGGCACAGAAGTCGATTGTGGCAATAGCCCCTTCAGTGCTGATGGTTGTTTCACGCATGATAGTACCCGGTCTCACCCATTCGGCGGCATCGGCTATCTCGCAAGGCGGATTCAGATTTTGAATTATATCGTTATGTTCCAGCAACTCTCCCGGTTTCTCCGCAGTCATTATCACTTTCCACGGAGTGGCATAATAGGTCACCACATCTACCGGACTGTACATTACGGAAGTCAACGTATTCTTTTTCTCCGCCGAAGCCTGATACTTGGTAAGACACCAATCGTCTACATCGGCATCCAGCAATGCAGTCCACAGACCACTGGGCAGTTCCAGCGTCAGGGCGCGTTCTACGGGACGTTTCAGTTCGTTGACATCCAAATGCTCAAAGAAAGCCTGCGCCCACTGTTCCGACCAGGCTTTCGTACCAACAGGTAAGGTATATTCCGTCAAATCCTCCACTACCTTATGGAAGGTGGCACGAGGGTGTTCGGGGAAGAAATAGCGGAAAGCAATACCTTCATCGTAAGCACGCACCTCTATGTCAAGACGATAGAAAGAGCCGTCTTTCTTGGAAAGATGAAATGTTGCCGCATTATAACGGTCGCGTACTTTGCTGCGTTCACCGTAAAGAGGTTTCCATGTATTATCCACTGTCGGTGCATAAGTCACGGAATCGACTTCCAGATTATCCATCCAGCAGGCAGGCTGTATAAGCTTGCGCTGCCCCAATGCCATTTCCCAGATGCGGTTATCCAGTTCCAGACCGGCACGCGATTCCTCTATAACGGGCTGTCCCTTGAAAGAGACGCGATAGAACAAGCCGTTGACGGCAGGAGCTGTCTGCCTCTGATAGAATCCAACTTGCTGCACCCCATCCGGAGAGCTTAGTTTCAACTCCCGGGTATTATCCGCAAACAAAACGGCGGCGTATGCAAACGCACCTAACAGAAATCCTGTTTTCTTTATATTCATTGCCACAAACATATTTTTATATTTCACTTTAAAGGTATTTATTATGCACCCTCTCTTTCATTATGCAGAAATACGGATAAAAAGCTCAGGACGCTTAATCCATATCCGAAAAAGATTATTCCACGATAAAGAACGTACGCTCTACAGGTTCTGCGGTCTGTACTTTTCCGGCGATACCGTACTGCCAGGCTACCACCGTCACTTTCAGCGGATACCTGCTGCGAGGCGGTATTTTGGTAAATATCACCTTATTCCCCCTGATTTCCGCAGGACCTTCCTTTACATAATAGTACACGGGCAGCCCGCAATCGGATGTCGCATCGAGCGTAACGGATTCCGTTCCGGCTTTTACATCCCCGATACCGGGAAAAAGAATACATTGTCTCCGCCCCTCGGTAAGAGGGTAAGGAATATTAAAGCTGAGTTCCTGTACACACTCCTTATATTGCCGGTCTCCGCCGGCACTTGCCACCAGCGTGATACTCGGAGTCCGCTTTTTATTGGTCGTACCCATACGGTAGAAGTCAAGAACAAAAGTCGTATCATTAACCTGTTTCACCGGACCGCAAATACGTTCAATCCGCGGCACGGCAGCCGAATGCCCATCTGTCAAGGAAGCACGCAGGCTATCAGTATACACCGCTTTCAAATGAAACGTTACTCCGTCGGCTTCAGGTAAGAAACGGGCAGAAAGCGTAACATGAGATTGCGGAGTATATGGAACAAGCTCTCCTTCCTGCATAAAACTGACATACTGCGGCAGCAAGTCACGCTCCTGACGATAACACTCCTCGGTCAGCTCCGCCATCTCACGGTCGAAGTACCAGAAAGCGTCATGGCGGTCGCCTTTATATTGCAAATAAGGAGCAGGTTTTGCACGGCGGGGTTGCTTCGCGAGGCGTGCCGTACGTACTTCTCCCTGCGGCTCTTTTGTACCCGTACGCCAACGTTCGGCAAGCCAGCCGTCGCGGGGATTCAGTTTCTTCAAGGCAACCGGTTTGTTCCAATCCGTATCAGCGGGAATCCTGTACTCTACGGCTTTCTTCAGAAAGAGACCGATATAATCGGCTGTACGGTCTGCCACATCGAAATGCCCCCGACCGGTATCGCAAAGAAAAGAAATGCAACTCTCAGGATACATCATACGAAAAGCCAAAGCCGGATTGACACGCGCTTCCCACCATTCGTACTCTCCTTCGACCATCAAACCGGGAATACCGTCGATGTTGCGCGTGCGCCCCCACTCCAGGTTGGCCCCGCCGTAGCCTGTCAGGTTGGTGCGCGGAGCGTCACCGTGATAGGAAATTACCGCCAAGGCACGTTCCGGATTCCATGCGGCGAAGTTCCACGGGAAAGTAGCCATTGCCGAATGCCCCACAGGAACAATCGGGACAACTTTCAGCTCATCGTAGCCGCTCGTCTCCGCCAGACTGTCCAATGCGGTGAGTAACGCATCGTTACATCCCGTATTCACATTCCACGGAAAATCGAGTATGGGCGTAATCCACACCAATGCGATGCCCGCTTCCTGCATCCGTCTGCGGAATACCGGATTTTCAAACAAAGTTTCTTCACACATATTATGCTGGCCTACCGCTACGGCTTTCACCCGTTTGCAACCGGCAGGTATCCAGAGAAAAGCCTGCGGATGCGCTTCGGTTTCCTGCGAAATCATCGAAGGAATCCGTACCGACCATTGCCATTCGGCAGCCATACCTGTAAACGTCTCCCCAATGAGGAGCAAGAAGATACATATAGAATAAAAACGCTTCATAATAATTCCGGCATCAAATGAGTACTTATTTCATCAAATCCCAATACACCACATACCGCTGCCGGTGCATGTCATACAGAGGCCGGAGTACATCTCCCTGCGTAGTTGCGAATTTCAGCTCCTTCCCCACACGCCGCAAGGCACGTCCGGGATGTTTCACATCAATCTCCAGAGCAGTTTTCAAATCTGTCGGAACATGATAATCATACGTGTAGTAATCATTGTAAAGCGCCGGATTGGAAAAAGGCGCCGGAGCCTGCATGCCTTCCGTTCCCCGCTCACCTGCCAGTACTATGGGTCCATAGAGCAATGCGGCCTTTCGAGGATTGTCCGGTGTCGTTTCCAGAGATACCTGCATAGGATACGCGACTTCGATACGGTCGCCCGACTTCCACAAGCGTGTCAGGGCAATGTAAGAACCGGGCTTCTGCTTCACGGACACTTTCTTTCCATTGACAAAGACAGATGCTTTGCCGCTCCACGACGGATAACGCAAACAGACCGTAGTCCGCACCGGCTGTTCCGCCCCAACGGTCAGCACGGTCGTTTCTTCCGAGGGGAAAGCGGTTTCCTGACGCAAAGTCATGCCTTTCTCCTTCCAGCTTACAACGGAAGGGATGAAAAGGTTGACGTAAATAGCCCCGTCGTTATGATAATAGATAGCCTCTCCATACTTGGCATGGCTCTCGAAACCGCTGCCTACACAACACCAGAAAGAATTTTCTTTTGTACTGTACACCTTATGCGCACCATTCAGCAGAGGCAGGAAATAGCATACCATTCCCGTTTCGGGGTCTTGCTGCCCCAATATATGATTATAGAGCGCACGTTCGTAATAATCGGCAATCTTCACATCGCCCGTCCAGCAGAAAAGGTGACGGGACAGTTTCAGCATATTATAGGTACAGCAAGTCTCGCCCGTATAGCCGTTCAGAAATTTAGAGAATTGCTTCGGGTCGAAGAAGTGTTCTTTCTGACTGCTGCATCCCGGAGCAAATGTATGATGATTAATCATCGTATGCCAGAAGAAATCGCTCAACTTACGGCTCTCCTCATTCTTCGTCAGTTCATAGTTACGCGCCTCCGCAATTACTTTCGGGATAAATGTATTGGTATGTTTGGTACCCAAATCATCATTCTGTTCCTTCAGCGGGTCTATCACATCGTTATGATAGAAGTACTCCGCCAACCACTTGTAACGTTCGTCCCCGGTAACGGCATACAAATTATAGAACGATTCATTGATGCCGCCAAACTCGTTACGTATCATCTTCCGGCGTGTCTCTTCGCTCAACGGTTTCAGTTTATTGTAGGCCCAATCGCCCATTTTCGTCACAACAGCCAATGCCTGCATATTGTCTGCATACAGGTATTGGTCTATCAAACCTGAAAACAATTTATGCAATGTGTACCATGGTGCCCAAACAGATTGTCCCTTAATATTGCGGTTTATCAGTTCTTCGGGAAATGCACTCAGATAGCCATTTCCCAACGCATCCTGCACTTTGCCCAATTCCGTCACTATGCTATCGCCTTTCAACTTGAAGATTTCACTGCCCGTAGCGGCATACATCAGTCCGTATGCCGACAGCAGATGCCCTGTAGTGTGTCCGCGCAGTTCGCAATCCAGTGATTCCCAACCGCCCAACTTCTTTACGGTCATATATCCGCCTTCACGACCTGCCCATACACCGGCATTCGTACGGAAACTGTGCAGAAGCCGGTTCACATCTATCGATGCCATCCAGGCAGAGTCACGCAGCATATTATCGCGAAATCGACTTGGCAACAAACGGATGTCTTTCAAATCAAAACCCTTTATCGCCACCGGAGCACTCGTTTCCACTTTCATCTTTCCCGCATGCTGGCCGGGATATATGGACTGCGCTGCCAATGTGCCTGCCATTCCCAGACATAAAGCGAAAATAATAGTCTTATAGTTCATATATTCTTGATTTTTATATAAAGATACGAATAAGAAGATGAAAATACCTAATGCTATTCATAAGTTTGTTTT
Source organism: Bacteroides stercoris (assembly GCA_958432865.1). Lineage (GTDB taxonomy): Bacteria > Bacteroidota > Bacteroidia > Bacteroidales > Bacteroidaceae > Bacteroides > Bacteroides stercoris_A. The sequence continues at coordinate 22,272 of CAUAWO010000004.1, read as the reverse complement.
ACATAAAAAGAAGAAAAAATATGGGAAATATGTATGTACAAGTAGCTATAGAAATAAACAGAAAACAAACAGCCGAAAGAGCATGCTGCAACTCGCAAAAAAATTATTTCTCAGTTGTTTATCCGCAAAAACATAGTACATAATCCTATTATAAACGTACAAAAACCAGGTGAAACACCAAGGAAAACCTCGTCCTGCAATTGGGGGCTGCCGGGTTTCCAACTGGCAACCGCAGAGCCTGCAATTGACAACCGTAGAGCCCGCAATTGGAAAACGAAGTTATATATGTAGGTTTACTACATTATACATCTATCAAAATCACAAAAACAACAAGGAATAACAATTTAAAGCAAGAAGCTTTTTTCATCATTTGCCGAAGAAAGTCGCTCTAATTTACCTATTGCATAACAGGAAAAGCGTGTACACTATACCATATTTGCGGCTATGATAAAGAAAACGCAACGTTTTAACCGATATTAACACGATTCATTGTATACCACTTTCATCATTGATTATAAAGTAGTTACCATATAAAAATAAAGAATATACCGCAAAAAACAGTGACGACAAATAGATTGTCATCACTGTCGTCACTGTTGTCATCACTCACCCTATCCCCTTTCTACAGAGGGATAGAGCGTAATCCATGCCAAGTGATGACAAAAAAGCTATCAAACAGTATTGAAACAGTAATATTGATAATGTATATATTACTGACCTAAGCCCAAGAAAAACGGCTGCCATAATATACGGCAGCCGCTTTTTATCAGAGAAAAAAGTCTCATTAACTTTAAAATACCTGCTGAAAATATTATCAGAAAGCAAGAATAGGACGGATAGCTCTTGTGTTCGATGACTTTTTTACTCCATTAGGAGCGTCTATTTTAAACTTCGCATCATATTCTTTTTCAGCAGATTGATTAATTGATATATCAAAAAGATAGGCATGGGTAGCAGACTTCTCAACACTAGTCCAATAAATGACACTATTCGTTCCAACAAGTTCCGTACCCCCCACTAATGTAAACTTCCCATTAATAGCCTCTACTATGGAAGTCAGTGCATTACGATTAGCAATATTGGATGATGTAAGATCTGTTCCATCACCATTCAAATTATTATAAATCTGAACAAACTGCCCACCACTTGGCAAGAACCAACCGGAAGTGTTTACAGGTGCTTTATATTTAGCCGTAGCTCCAGCCTCACCGAAATTCACAGCATTATAGAAAGCCGGATAAGTAGTATTCCAATTAGCCTCTTGTCCTTTTTGTGCAACGACATACCGAGTTCTCACATAACCTTGCATATCAGCCAATGCACCGGCAGCATTCGATACTGTAAAATCGGGCGTATTATCACCCTCGGTAGGAAACAAAACATTTTCCTCATCCGTAGCCCAAGCACAAGTAACTTTATCCAATGCCATTACATAATAATGATATTTATTTCTGAAGTCTTCATCTTCATCCCCACTTCCTACAGTAGCATAAATCATACCGATACAATTGGCAGAAGGCGCATTAGCCAAGTCCCCCGGATAGATATTTCCATCTGCATAATAATAATCACCATATGTAATAGGCCGTATTCTGTTATAGCCTTCATAGGTGTAATTTACTTTCAATCTTTTATAGTTACCGGAAGCTAACTCAATTCCATCCTTACTAAAAGTAACAGGAGCATCCCCATCATAAAACAAACCTTCAACACTCAGTGCAGCATCCGTTGCCGTAGGTGCTACGATACAACGATAAACACCTTTATCAATGGCATAAGGAATATATTTTTCTTCGCCAATAGTCAACTCCAACGATATGGGAACATTGTATTCATAATAGCCGGCGGCCGTATTATCATCCCCTGTTACATATTCACGTACAGGAACTTTCACCTCAATCATCGATAACTTATGAGCAAAATTAAATGTCACTTTACCGCCATCGGACAAAGTAGCTGCATCCACCGGTGCAGTCAATACGTCACAAGCAGAATAAGCTTCCTTAGAATTTTGCTCCTTACTTAGCTTTGAAGTAAAATAAGACACAATGTCCTCTTCCGAATTGATATTTTGCATCGTGAGATTTTCGATATAAGGATAGTAAGCAATATAAGATGCGGCATCCTTGTAGTAATAGAGTTTATTTCCTCCCCATACACCTTCGGCATCTCTCGTCAGCACAAGATTCTTTAGCAAAGTCTTACCATCTTTAGCAATGACATAGACACCGATTTTGTCACCTTCTACAAAAGTTGTCTGATAACCGGTCTCTGTAGCACGTGTTCCTGCATCAGCCGCCTGAAAGTCACCGGCTGTAACAGTAACATTCAGTTCATTGCCTGCTTCCATAGGTGTATTGTCCAGTTCTTCATTTTGATTACAAGCCGTTACGAAAACCGCAAGCAGTAATATTACTGATAAATTGAAAATGTTTTTCATAATGATTTCTTTTTATTTATAACTTCATTCTGTTTCTGCTATTTCCGAATAATACGATGATTCCTTTGTCATGTCTTCTTATTTCCTTCAACAATGTCTTCACCGCCGCTCCAAGAAGCATCATTGCCCCCATCCGGATTGACTACGGGAGTTCTTCCGTCAGTATCCGACTCATCGCCATTCCAACTGGAGCCATCATTATCCGTATCTGGATGAATACCGGGTATATGCACATCTATAGCCTCCTCACTTCCATTCCAAGTAGCAAAGTCAGTAAAAGTCACATCAATCCCTTCTTCAGAAACCTCTACATCCACTCCTATCGAATGCCCTTCTCCCAATTCCAAATCCTGACCCAGTACATAAGTATACGTGCGATAATCTTTCAATGTAACTTCCATAAACTCCGTTCCTGCCAAGACTTTCTGTGGCATTACCAAGGCCTTGCAGTCGGCTGTGGTCTGTATGGAATTGCCTTTCTCCACACCTTGCAGATTAAGGTATCTCACACTAATGCCATTGTCGCTAAGCCCTGTTATCTTCTCAATATTGCATACCAGTTTGGTATTACGATGGCGGAACAAAACACCGGCCGCGGCTATCGATACTTTAGAGGTCACCACTTCCAGATGATCGCTCTCCCAATACCCGCTGCCTCGCTGGTCTGCCTTCACTACAGGAATCTCCGGCTTGATGCCCTCATTATAAGGATACCATGCATTTACAGTCAGTTCTGTTTTATTGCCCCAGTAAAAAGGATCTTGAGAAGTCAGGTTTCCCTGTTCGTCCACAATATAGGGTTTTACCATGCCGTCTATCTCTACCGCCACAATGCGGTCGGCAAGTCCTGCCCAATTGTCATTGGTTGTCAAACGGGTATTCGCACCCGAAGTATGCATCGGTACAAATCCGGCAGTAAGCTTCACCTCCGTCCCATTAGCACCTTGAGATTCATCATCGTCTCCGCAAGAAACCAATAAGAGGGCCAAAGCCGCTGTCAGTAATAATTTTCCTTTTATCATAGTATTCGATTAAAATAATCCGGTTAATATCGGTATTTCATTGTTTTGAAGTAAGATACGGATGAGCGGAGCGTACCGCTCAAAACCGTATCTACTTTTCTGTTATATCAGCCAGTCGGGCACTCTTATTCGTAGTAGAACATAAGTGTGCTGTAGCCAAGCTGGTCGAGCGCACCGCCACTGCCGCCATACTGTTCCGGCCCTGCATCGGGACGAAGACGGGAAGCGAATTCCCCGCAATATTTGGCAGGCATACCCACTTTTTTGCAGTGTCCGTACCACAAATCCCATATGGGACGTTTGCCGCCACGACCGGTTTCCGCACCGTTGTTACGCAACTCCACAGCCGATGGCTCGTCCATCTGCTCGTCACAATAGAAATAGGAAGTGTACGGGAAACCCTCACGCGTATAGCTGAACCATTCGTTATTGCCACCCGGTACCTGACCTGCAAACTCCGGCTTGAAAACATTGTATTTGGCTACATATTCGGCCATTGCCACTACACGGCCGTTATCGTAAGCAAAAAGGTCTTCACCGATGTTATAAGCCATTTTGCAGAAATACCCCATCAACGCACAGCATAGCATGGCATGCCCCTGGTCACGGCCGGACTCCTGACACTGCCCCAACTTCTCGCCCGAACCGTCCGGGTCGTCATACAGGTGCAGCACCGCCGTATTCACATTGCCCGGACCGATACCGTTCTTGAAATATTGGATAACCTTATTTATCATTTCCTGATTATCACTCAAAATACCAATAGAAAGGATGGCAGTCATCTGCGCCAAGTCCCAATTGAGCCAATAGTGGTCGGTTGTATTGTTGTGACGGACAAGAAAATCATCCGCCATGGCGTAGAATGTATTCTCCATCCACTGGACAAAAGCCTTAAACTCTTCCGTATCCCCCCAATTATCATATCCTCTCAAAATCTCGGCAGCATTGGCAAGTTGATATGCCTGAATAGCAATCAACAGTTCGTTCGGGTCTATCAGACTGCCGTTTTCACGGTAAATACCCTTACAATTCTTAGCCCAAGCATTCAGAATGGTTTTAGCGGCGTCACCATACTCCGCCTCATCGGAAAGCTTCCAACGCAATGCCAACTGATAGGCAGCGGCAGCATCATTTGCCAGATTGGTATAATTTACATAATCGGGATGTTTGCTTTCCCAATTAGTCTTGTCCAAACGCTTCAACCATTCCACGGGTTCCGCCTGGTAAGCAGGGTTTGCAAATTTGCTGCTTTTCAATGATGTATAAGCGTCTGCCCAAGGCTGTGCAGAAGCGGCAAGCTTTTCTTTTACATACGCAAACTCCGCTTCCGAATGTAACATACACGGATGATTCAACGTAAACTCTATCTTTTCCGGGGCTTCCCATTCATCAAAATTAATGGGAGAGCCGTCCTCTATCTCTGTGCATGAACAGAAACCCAATGCAGCGGTAACTGCCAATGTATGAATAAAGTTCATTTTCATATCTTCTGTTGTTTTATTCTATATGATTATAACTTATCGTTCTTATTTATCTGCTGTAATTTGGTCTTCGGCAAACCGGACAGCTTCTTCTTTCGATGCAAAAGTACGTATCCAATATACCTCGTACTGACCGGATGGAAGTTCGGCCGGCTGCATATCGGCTATTTTTATCTGAAAAGTAGTGAAAGTCACCTCACCTTCCGCAAACTTATTAAGCGACTTCACATCATAAAGCAATAATTTGGTTCCGTCCGAAAGAGCTTCTCCTTTACTAAGTTTACTTTCCCCCTTTGTACCGTTGCTTGCCACCAGATCCAGCGTATATCCCTGTTTACTTATATCCGGAAGGTTAGTGTGAAGAGCGATGACCGGATAATTGGCAAGATCCATTATGGCTTTCGTGTTTTTAGTGTCCAAAGTCAAATCGGCACGCAATGCACCGGACGACTGTGGGGCAGTGGTCACCACCATACGGTCTTCAGTCACTTCAAAACTTGTGCCTTTAGTACCCATGCCCCAGCCTTCGAAACTGCAAGCGGCATCCCATACCCACCAACCGGTAGCAACTTTCACTGTTGTAGAAGCCTTATTACCCGTAGCACGGCAAGTACCCGTCACGGTAGCTTCACCAAAACCTACGGCTGTGACCTTTCCGTTTTTCACCGTAACCACATTCTCATCACTCGATTCCCAATCCACCGAATTGACAACAGCTATTTCCGGAACGAATGTGCAGTTCAGTTTTGCTGTTTGATACATATGCAAAGCCGGCAAATCCTCAATAACAATATCTTCTGCATTTACTATCTCATTGATTACAAACGGAAATTCACCCCGATAGCCGCTTCCGTCATGAGTATAAGCGTAAATAACCACATTTCCAGGCGCAACGGCGGTTACAATGCCATCTTCCGTAACAGTAGCAACGGCTTCATCGCTACTGTCCCATGTAAGATAAGAGTAGGTATGATTCTCCGGCAGCATCGTATAAGTCAATTTCTGTTCGTCACCCGGATAAAGAGATGTAAGCAGATTGCCCTCATCATCTTTATTCGTCAACAGGATATCAGTAACTTCTATTATTTCAGGTATAACATTCACTGCAATCGTCTTCTCCGTAACATCGGTAACTCCAAAACCTATTATCGGTTTTACCGTAATGACAGCCTCACCCTCGGCAAGTGCCGTGATTGTACCATTTTGAGAAACAGTGGCCACCTTCTCGTTAGAAGAAACCCACAATACTTCTTTATTAGCGGCATTCTCCGGCGCAACCTTATACACAATCGTGGTGTCCATGCCAACAGCCAAAGGCAATTTGGAAGTCACTTCCAACTCAATGGAATTGATAAGCTGCTGTTCGGGCATACCTGTCGTAAACTCCTGTTCCTGGTCGCAGGAAGCCAAAAGCAGACATCCCGTCAATGTACCGGCAAGCAGGAATTGATTTATATATATCTTCTTCATAATACTCTTCTGATTTATACTGTTTATTACTTACTTATCCCAACCCGGATTTTGTTTCAAATTCGGATTCAATTGCAACTGGTCCTTCGGCAGAGGGAATAAATAATGTTTATCCTGCCACTGACGACCGGTTTCCATTACAATTACTCCTTCGCTGTTACGGGGATAAGGACATGCAGACCATTTGGTTTCAAAGTCCGTCCCCGCCCATTTCACACCGAGTATGTCTTGCGGCATTTCCACCTCTGCCGTTTTCCAGCGCTTCAAATCATCCAGACGGAAACCCTCATGGAACAACTCGACAGTACGTTCGCGGCGAATTTCTTCACGCATGCTCAATCCGTTGTCATTCACAAGTTTGTTGGTCAACCCCGGCATATTGGGATTTACACGGGTACGGACAAGATTCAGGGAAATATTCAAATCCTTATCTTCTATCTTCCCGTCACGTTCATAAACAGCCTCGGCATAGTTCAACAGCACCTCGGCATAACGGATTATGGGATAATCAAAACCCTCGAAATTATCTTTCACCAAGCGTTCGGAAGCCCATTTCTGGTTATGATAACCGGTTCCGCTATTGGGAGTAAAGTTTTTGATAGCCGCATTGCTTTGGTCGGAAGCATCGTTCCATGTCAGGCGACAGCCCGGATTACTGTTGTTCCAGAAATAATCGCCCGGTTTGGCAAGTGTATAACGCATACGGTTATCGCGGTTCTCCCACTCGGAAGTCAACGTTGCATATTCTTGGAATTGCGCATTCTTCACACCGTTTATGTAGATAGGAAGTCCGTTCTGACAAAGGTACATATTGGCAAACTTACGGCTCACCCATACCATATTAATCAGATTGGCCTTTGTGATATTCTTGCCGATGGGAGCCAAAGACTCGTCATAGCGACGTGCAAAGACATACTCTTTGTTGGCACTCTTCTGTATACCTGCCGGATTGGATTTTGCATCTTCCAGAATAAACATATACTTCTGCGCCTTTTCTTTCAAAGCATCCGGCTTAAACAGACTGAATGCCTTGCTGTCGATAACCTGTTTGGCCGCTTTTGCCGCAATGTCCAGCAACTCACGTCCCCGTTCTTCATTTCCGCGAAACTTCTGCCAAGTTCCTTCGTAAAGAGCCACACGGGAGAGAAACGCCAAACACCCCTCACGGCTGATACGTCCAGCGTCATCCGTAGTCAGTTCGGTAAAACGAGGTAACATAGGAGCAGCTGTCTCAAGGTCTTCTATTATAAAATCGGCCACTTCGCTACGGTCATTCTGAGCAACTCGCAACTCCGGTGAAGTTACATCCAAAGGCTGGGTAATAATAATGGCATCGCCATAGAACTGCAACAAATCGAAATACGAATAGGCACGAAAGAAATGCGCTTCCCCTACATACTGTGCAATGTCCGCAGAAGCGGAATATTTCTCCGCATTCTGCAACAGCAGATTGGTACGCCGGATATGTGCATAGCACGAACCGTAATTACCATCGGACTCCTGTACCGAATTAGAGCCGTTGCTGAAACGGTTACGGTCGTCACGGCTTGTAAAAAGGTCGGAGTTATAATCCGAATGCAACGGTTTGACAGAGTTATTGTCTAATGAACCGAAATCCCGCGTCCAACTGTAGAACTGATTGGCAAACAACTGGAAATCGGAGGGAGAGCTCCACAAATTGGATTCGGCCAACTGGTCTTTCGGGTCCAAATCGAGACAGGATTGGGACAGAACTCCCATTGCTGCTACCGCCAAAATAGTTTTAATCTTATGTAATTTCATGATAATCTGTTTTTAGAAAGTTAAGTTCAAACCGAATGTAACATTACGAGTAAACGGATAACGGCCGTACGAGGTTACCGTACGAGAAGCTTCCGGATCCCAGCCGTCGCGTATCTTGCTGGTTTCCCATAAGTCCGCTCCCGTTACATAGACACGTGCATAAGTCAGGAATTTAGTCTTCTCTAGCCATTTGGCAGGGAAAGTATACCCTAAAGAGATGTTTTTCAGACGCAGGTAGTTGCCATTCTCCACCGACCAGGACGAACAACGGTAGTTATAAGTATTAATCTGATCGACATTCGTATAAGTCGGATAGTAAGCGCCCGGATTTTCCGGCGACCATACATTGCCTATCGAGAAGTTCGGAGAGTTCAAATGCGGCTTCATTACAGGAATACGCCATGCGTCATTACTTTTATTGGAACTACCCGTACGCCAGATAGAACGCATGCCTACACCCTGAAATACAACCGAGAAATCAAAGCCGTTCCATTCCAGTCCGCCATTGAAAGAGAAAGAGATTTTAGGGTCGTCCGTTCCTAAAAAGACATAATCTTCTTCAGTCAGCTTACCGTCACCGTTCACATCCTCATACATATTATCGCCCAAACGCAGGTTGGTAGGCATATCGATTGTATTATTACCGGTATAGCGGTAAAGGTATTTCTCCAACTGCTCTTCATTCTGGATTTTGCCTACATACTTCAAACCGAACACGGAATTCAACGGATAGCCCTCACGGTCGGAGCGCACTCCGTCTGTAATCGTTGCGCTTCCGCCATTATCGGTCAGTTTGTTGGTGGTATAGGTAAATGTTCCACCGATACTATAACCCACTTTACCTATCTTGTCCGACCAATTGAGATTTCCCTCAAAACCGTTTGCCTTAAAGCTGCCCACGTTGGCAGTAGGAGCTTTATCGCCTAACGTTGCAGGGTAAGACACATCAATCAGCATGTTTTCACAGACTTTCCAGAAAAGCTCCGCCGTACCTTTCAAGCGATTGCCGAACAAGCCGAAATCAAGACCGATATTGTAATTCTGAATCGTTTCCCATTCACGGTCCATACTCAATAACTTACCATTCGTATCGATATAGGAAATTTTTTCATCACCTATCAGAGCACCTTTATTCTGATTGAAATTATAAAGTTGAATACCGTCATAACGATCTATACCTCCCTGATTACCCACTGTGCCATAAGATACACGCAGCTTCAAATCATCAAATATATTAAGATTTTTCATAAAAGCCTCTTCGCTCAAACGCCAACCGGCCGATACCCCCCAGAAAAATGCCCAGCGGTTTTCGGGTTGGAATTTGGAAGAACCATCATAACGGAAGTTACCTTCCAGCAAGTACTTGGAAAGATAATCGTAGTTGACACGGGCAAAATAAGAGAGCAGCGCTTCCTGCCATTTCTCCGGTCCTTTATTGTTATCATTCACCAAAGTCACTTCTCCAATACCATTGATGATACCCAGTGAAGGCAGAATGTTTTTGGCTTTGGTGGTGGTATAGTCATATTCCTTAAAACTGTACTGCGTACCCAACATCACTCCGAGGTCGTGCTTATCTGCAAACGTCTGAGTCCAGTTGGCATAAGCATTGAGGGTATAGAGGTCGGTTTGACTGTTACTCTTGATGTAATTGCTCTCTTCCTGCTGGGGATTGGTCATTACCTTTCTGGTCCCGGCATAGTTATACCAATCGATAGACGTTCTTTGTATATCCCGTGTAGCGTTGTTCGTGTTATAACCAAAGGTTGCTACCGCATTAAAATGTTCGTTGAAGGTATACTTGAACATCTCACTGATATTAATGCCTGTGACTTTCAGCTTATTGTCGCCACCCAATTCACAATACCAGTTGGGAGCACCCCATGTACCCCAAGCATAAGGCTTTCCATCTGTTGTAGACGAAGGGAAACCCGGTTGCTGGGTAGAGGCCGTCAGTGCAGACCCTACTTGTGTAGGTGCCACCTGATCCTGCCGGAAAAATGAAAGCACGGACTCTATATCAAACTTATCCGTCACATGGAAAGTATTATTCAGACGGAGATTATAACGTTGGTTGTTATTATTGCCCCATTTCAAGTTACTGTCATCATACATATAGCGGCCGGACAAACGGTAAGTGGTCTTTTCACCACCGCCCGATACGCTCAGTTCATGAGAAGTCGACATTGCCGTACCCCATAGGATATTCTGCCAGTCGGTGTCAAAGAATACAAAGTCTGCAACATCGGTAAAAGCATTATTGAAGGGATTCACTGTATTATCCAAATCAATATAATGCCCTTTGTTTGCCTGAGCCAAAGCGGCATATTGCAGCCAAGTATCGTCTTCCGGTTTATAACCGTCATTCAGTCGGGCTTGCGTAACGGCATTACACCATTGGTCCAAAGTCATCAGTTCCGGCTGAAGCCCGACAAATTTTGCAGTCACCGAACCGCCATATTCCACTTTTGCTTTGCCGGCTTTTGCCTTTTTGGTCTGAATCAGAATAACACCACCGGCTGCCTTACTACCATAAATGGCGGCGGAAGCATCTTTCAAAAAGTTGATAGACTCGATATCCGCCGGATTCAACTGACTGAATGATTCCGATTCGACCCCGTCAATAATTACCAGCGGATCGGAATTATTCTTAGAGAATGAACCGCGTAACTTCATGTTCCAGCTTTCATCGCCCGGAGCTGCCGAAGTACGGGTAATCACCACCCCCGGCACCTGTCCTTGCAACGCTTGTGCGGGACTGGAAAGAGCGCCTTTGTCTTTCAGCATCTTATCATCGACCACTGTAACGGCACCTGTCAATGTTTCTTTTTTCTGAGAGCCGTAGCCAACAACTACTACTTCTGCCAATACCTCAGAATCCTCACGCATTACAATCTTCTGAAAAGCTTTTGTGTCCGAAGCCGGAATTTCCACTGTTTTGTAACCGATATAAGAAATTACCACAACTGCATCCGGAGAAGAAACGTTCAACGTAAAATTACCGTCGATGTCCGTTATCACTCCATTGGTAGTACCTTTTTCAAGTACGCTGGCTCCAATTACCGACTCGCCTGTTGCGTCAACCACCAATCCTTTCACCGTACCGGACTGCATGACGGACTGTACTCCCGCAGTTCCAGCAAAAGCAGACTGTGAAGAACCCGCCAACAACGCGGCAGCCAGCATAACCGAAAAGAAAAGTTTTCTCGATGAAAATTTCAAGAAATCATTTTTCATACGTTTATAATTTAAAATTAACATTCTCATTGGATTATATATTTATTATATACATTGTCTGATATATTCACGGATTTCGTGGCGTCCGATGCGCAGGTGGTTTTCCACTGTACGATGTGAAAGGTTCAATTCCGAAGATATGTCTGCTATCGACTTATCCTCAAAGCGACTCATCGCATAAATCTTTCTGCGTTGAGTGGGGAGCACACTGAGCTTGCGTTGTTCCAAAGCAGCTAAATCATCAGAGATAATACGGCTCTCGGTATCATTGGTACAGGTTTCGGCATGGTCGTACATATAAGAGGATATTTCCTGCCGCTTATAATAACGACGCAAATAATCATTTACCAAATTGCGGGAAATGGTATAAATGAAAAACTTCACTGTATCCGGACGAAGCATCTGCTTGTATTCCATTAATCGCAGGAATACATCTTGTGATAAATCTTCAGCCTCTTTCTGGCAGTTTACCTTATGTAATATATACAGGTAAACCTGGCTGTGATAGCTCACATAAGAATCAGCTATTAATTGAGAAGTTGTCATCGTACTGTTTTCCATATCTCAGATTTTTGGGTTTACGTTTGTTTTACGAAAGCAAAGATATAGATACATATACAGATAACATCATTCTACCATGCCTAATAAATCTCGCTTAATCCTATTAGACTTAAACAAGTATAAAATACAATAAAACAGATATTTAAGAAATTGAGACTCCCAGTATCAACTAATAATTTGAGACTCTGGCAATCATTTCAACAACAATCTCCACAGTTATTCATTCGTTTTTCCGATACTGCGAATATATTCATTGGGAGTAATCCCCGTAGCCTTTTTAAAGTAACGGAAAAAAGAAGCACGGGAACTGAAACCACAAAGTTCGGCAAGTGCACTCAAAGTATATTTGGAGTATTCATCTTTAGCAATCAAATGTTTGAATTCGGCAATACGGTAATCATTAACATAATCATAATAATTACGGTTCAGATGCTGATTAAAGAGATAGGACAGAGTATGCGCGGATGTTCCTATCATAGCGGCCAAATCCGCCACCTTCAAATCCGGATTTGTATAAGCCTTCTCACGATGCATGATAATCTCCAGCTTCTCGGTGAGGCGCTCGCATTCTTCAAGACTGATTTTGCTGGTCTTGTATTTCTCTTCCGTGACAGCAGTTTTGGACTCTGCTTCGGCAACCGGCAAAAGCTCAACTATTTCCTCAGCCTTTCCTTTCCGCTTATAAAAATAAAAAATGCACAAAAGCGACAAGACAATCAGAATAGCCGCCCCTGCAATCCAGGCCATAACCGGATAGGCAATATGCACCGCCATACTGATTTCCGAATCAGCCACACCGACACGCCGTATCTTAAAACAATAATTGCCTGGCGACAAATCATAATAAGTGATATCCGACCGTCCCATCAGCATCTGCCACCCTTCTTCCTTACCTTCCAGTTTGCACTCATAAGACATATAACTGGGATCGGTAAAATTCAAAGCAGAAAAACAAACCGTCAGATTGTTCTGAGAACTTTCCAAATCCACCCGCATCTTATCCTTACTCCATGCGGGTGTCACCGGATGCTTGCCATTTACAAAGACATCCGTAATCTTCAGAGAACGATTATATTGCGGAAACTCCCCTTTGGCGTGTGTATTCATATAAATCAGTCCTTTCGAATTTCCCATCCAGATACGTCCTTGCTCATCTTTTACGGGTAAGCAGAATATAAAAATAGGACTGGGAATACCATCTATGAAATGATACAAAATAAAAGTGTCCTTCTTGTCATACCGGTACAAGCCATTACTGGTACCAATCCATAACCAGCCCTCATCATCTTCTATCATAGACATGCAATCTTTACCCTCGAGTAAAGTATTAGGCTGCAAATGGCGGAAATGATTCATCGACAAATCGGATATATACATAGGACCTTTATCCGGCAGGAAATAAAGCTGATGTGCAGAATCTTCAAATACAGTACGAATTTTCTCCTTATGAATAAATTCCTCCGGAAAAACATCTACTTTTAGACTCTCGGAAGAAGGATCCCAGATGCACATGCCGTTCTCCGTACAAACCCACCCCTTACGTGTAGAATCAAAATAAATCTCATATACATTCCCCTCAGGCAATTTAGAGTTGGCACTTGTATAATGGTTCAACATCCTACCGTCCTTATAACGGAATAAACCGACTGAGGTTCCTATCCATAAGCACCCTTCCATATCGGACTTAATACAGAATATCTGCCCCTTGACAAAAGGTTGCACCACATGAGGTTCAAAATCGCTAATTGTCAATGTTACAGGGTCCAGTACATACATCCCGCCGCCATAAGTTCCGATATAATACTTCCCTTGAAAGGCATAACTACAGATAATCATACTGGAACGCAACTGCGGAGCACTGAAACCGGCATACCTTCCCCGCTGTTCGTCTATAAAATATAAACCGTCACGAGAACCTATCAGTTTCTCACTTCCCCGGAAAGTTATTGTCCTTACAGGCATGTCCTTTGTATCAAAATAAGGCGGATAACTATACGTATGGAACAATTCACTTTGATAAAGCGTATAATCCAACCCTAATTGATAGAACCCCACCCAAATAAGCCCGTCTCTATCCACCAGCAAAGAATAAACCGAATTGGAACGCAAACTACCGCCTTTTCCTACCTCATGTTGGAAAGAACGGACTACCTTACCCTGTTTCGTAGAAATAAAGTGCACCCCGTTACCATCCGTACCTACATACAGCAAATCTTTCCCGTCACAAGAAAGAGAAGATATTACATTACAACCTACATCCAAATAAGAATTGAACTTATGTGTACGGGTATCAAAACAAACAATCCCTTGCCCCATTGTACCCAAATAGATAACCGATCCGATACGGGCAATATTGGTATAAGAATAAATATGCTTGTCTTCTACTGTGAAATAATAAGGAACTATTTTCCGATTTTCCAATTCCAGTGAGTAAAGTCCGCTCGATGTAGCCATCCATAAAATTCCGTTTTCTCCGAAACTCAACCCATTGATGATATTGGCAGCGGATAATACATTGGGATCTATCAGGATATGTTCCAGCTGCCCTTTCCGGTAGATAAACAGACCTGCCTCACTGCCGATGTAAAGCGCCCCCTTACCGTCGGACAGCAAAGACCGAACACCGCATTTGATTGTTTCCGCCGCAATAGCATCCAGCTCGCGCTTCTCATGATTCACGCGCCACAATCCCATACCATTTCCCATCCATATCTGGTTATTTTCCGTTTCGGCAATAGCATTGACACGCTTCAACTTCTCATTATTGCCCGAGACAAGATAACGTTTCAAATGTACACCGTCAAAACGCTCTAATGAAGTTCCCGTACCAATCCATACATATCCTATTGAATCTTTGTACAGAGCATTGACTACCAAATCGGAAAGTCCCTCAGTGACGGACAGGCCACGGAATATAGACGTCTGTGCGTAAGGAGCATAAGAAACCAACAGAACAAAAAGTGCTACTATATATCTTAGTGTTATGCTTTTCATACAATATAAATTGGATTCCGTTACCGTGACAACACCGCAAATATACGGAAAAAACGCAGTCCTTCCGCATTTCAATATCCATTTTAATATTAAATACAAGTAAAGATGAAGAACCACTCAATCTACAAACAGAAAATATCGTATATTTGCACCCCAACCAATTTACAGGCTCATGGCAGGCATCTACATCCATATTCCCTTTTGCAAGACACGCTGCATCTATTGCGATTTCTACTCCACCACCCGCAGCGAACTGAAAAGCCGCTATATCCATGCGTTGTGCAAGGAGTTGCAGATGCGGAAAGAATATCTGAGAGGAGAGCCAGTCGAAACGATTTACTTCGGTGGCGGAACCCCCTCACAGCTTGCCGAAGAGGATTTCCGCGAAGTATTTGAAACCATCCGGAAATACTATGGAATGGAACACTGCCGGGAGATTACCCTCGAAGCTAATCCCGACGACTTGACCGAAGCCTATGCCGCCATGCTGCAAAATTTGCCTTTCAACCGCATCAGTATGGGAATACAGACATTCGACGATTCCACTCTGAAACTGCTAAACCGCCGCCACAACGCAGCACAAGCCGTCAATGCCGTAAAGCACTGCCGCCATGCAGGCTTCAACAACATAAGCATCGACCTTATCTACGGACTGCCCGGCGAAACGGATGAACGCTGGAAACGTGATTTACAACAAGCCGTCAGCCTCAACGTAGAGCACATCTCCGCTTACCACCTGACATACGAAGAAGGCACTCGCATTTACGAGCTGCTGCAAGCGCACCGTATCCGCGAAGTAGACGAAGAAAGCAGCGTCCGATTCTTCTCCACCCTGATAGATACGCTTGGCAGTGCCGGCTACGAGCACTACGAGATATCCAATTTCTGCCGTTCGGACATGTATTCCCGCCACAATACATCTTACTGGAAAGGAATTCCTTACTTGGGCTGTGGCCCTTCGGCACATTCATTCAATACGGATACCCGCGAATGGAATGTGGCTTCCCTGGAAAAATACATACGTGCCATCGAAAACAATCAACGCTTGTTCGAACAGGAGCATTTGGACCGGACCACCTGCTATAACGAATGCATCATGACTTCCATTCGTACCCGTTGGGGAGTGCCCCTGAATGATATAGAACAGAAATTCGGCAAAGAACTGTGGCAATACTGCATCGATATGGCACGTCCGCATCTGGACTGCGGAAATCTGGAAATATACGACAACAACCGTCTCTGTCTTAGCCGTAAAGGGATTTTTGTATCGGATGGCATTATCAGCGATTTAATGTTTGTAGAAAGCTAAAGTATACTTTTTCAACTGAGTGAAATAGCTCTTCAAAAGGAACAGCAGAAAGGGCTTTCGATGAGAAGATAATAATTGAGTAAATGTAATCAGTTATAATCGTAAGAATTTGATGCACAACTGAATAAATATAGTAACTTTGTAAACGAATTAAAGAAAAGTATGGCTAAGAACACAAAGATACAAGTGGTTGATAACCTGACGGATAACTTCCGTGGTTATGCGGCATTGCTTCGCAAAATCAAGCAACGGGTACTGATTGCCCAGCAACGGATAATTTATGCCGCCAACGAAGAAATGCTTCGGATGTATTGGGATGTTGGCGAAATGTTACAGCAAAGCCAAGATGCAGACGGTTGGGGCAAGAAAACCTTGCAACGGTTGGCTGTGGATTTGAAGAATGATTATTCCGAGATAAAGGGCTTTTCTGTACGCAATATGCAGTGCATGATACAGTTCTTCAACGAATATAATCAGGAACTTACGATGGTGAAAGGAACAGTTTCTCCAATTACGCAATCACTGATTGCGCAATTAGAAAAATATAATTTCACCCTCCCCATAAAGCATTTGGGATGGACGCATAATCTTATTCTCTTACAACAGGTCAAGGACATTCGGGCACGTTATTGGTACATGATTCAGAGCATTACATCGCATTGGAATACACGTTATCTGCAAGAAGCCATCAAACTTGACGACTACGGCAAGCACGGAGCGTTAGCAAACAACTTCACTGAAATCCTCCCAGCACCGGAAGCAAACGATGTGAAGTCCATGCTCAAAGACCCGTATATATTCGATATGCTGACTTTCACCGACCAATACAATGAGCGTGATGTGGAAATCGGCTTGGTGAAGCATGTAGAAAAATTTCTCGTAGAAATGGGAGCTGGATTCGCCTTCATGGGGCGGCAATATCACATAGAGGTGTCGGGCGATGATTATTACATCGATATATTAATGTATAATGCATTCCTGCACAGATATTTAGTGATTGAATTGAAAGATACGGAGTTCATGCCGGAATATATCGGCAAATTGAATTTTTATTGTTCTGCCGTGGATGATATTCTTTGTCGAGAGGGAGATAACCGAACGATTGGATTGTTGCTTTGCAAGAGCAAAGACCGTATCAAGGCTGAATATGCCTTGCGTGATATTCAGAAGCCTATCGGAATCTCTGATTATGAATTAGGGCACGCCTTACCGAAAGACTTCCGAGGTAGTTTGCCTACTATTGAAGAAATCGAGAAAGAATTGGCATCTGATAATCAGTGAGCAATTTGAGACATCCTATCCACAACAAATAATAGATATGAAACCAATAACAGCAATCATAGTATTTTTCTCTTTGATGTTTCCTGCATTGTTCCTTGGATACAACAATTATGCAGAAGCAAAAGAGAATATAATCAAAGATGTAAATCAAGCTTTGGCAAAAACTGTAATATATAAAATGCCAACAAAGATTACTGCGGATACATTACAAGTTTTCAAGTCAAATCTGCAAATAAACCAATTAAAGGAAACATCATATCTGTCATTGTGTACAGAAGAACCAAGTAAAATTACTTTTTGCAGTGACACCGTCAGTTTTAAGACAAAGGGGGAAAGATTGTATATAAGAGCATATCCGAATTGCTCAAAAGCAACCATTTTCGATATATCAGAACAGTCGATACCGGGTGCTTTACTTACTATTAGCATATTATGGGGAATGTTCTCCATGATTTATTTACGTAGAAAAGAAAATGCCATGATTCTTGCAACACCTGTTTACCAAACCGTTTCATTCGGAAATTTATCTTATTCGGTTTCTTTCGGTCAATTCTATAACGAGCAAAAAGAAGAAATTTATTTCACACCGATGCAGTTGTCATTTATGAAAATGCTGATGGAGAAAGAGAATAAAAAAGTAGCAGTAGAGGAAATATGCGACAAGCTGTGGCCTGGAAAAGATAATGCAAGAGAATCTTTATATACACTGGTACGCAGATTGAAACCGATAGTGGAAAGCAACAGTAATGTAAAAATAGTTTCGGATAAAGGTGGATATGCCCTGGCAACGAAAAAAAACATTGATTGTCAGCATAATGTCAGATAAATATCAGTTTGTTTACGTCCCTGCTTTTACGACTTTGTAGTAATTTTACAGCCAAAATATCGTTGTAAAATTATGAAAATATTAAATGCTATTTTTCTGATGGTATGCTGTGCCTTATGTGCTGTACCGGCATGGAGTCAGCATACAGTCAAAGGAATTATTAAAGACAAAGAAACGCACCCCGTTATCGGTGCAAGCGTAATAATACGCTCTTTGCAAGATACATTGAACCATAAGGGTTGTATAACAGATGAGAACGGACAATTCATCATCGAAAAAATAGAGTCTGGAAAATACGGCATTGAAATATCATTCATCGGTTATACTGACTATCGGCAGGAGTTTGAATTAGACCAATCTCTTGATTTCGGGGAAATAGTATTGGCAGAAAACACCATGCTATTGGACGAAGTCGTAGTCACCGCAAGCATGGCCAAGAGGTTTGCGGACAAAAAAGAATATAAACTCACCAACATAGAGAAAGAACAATACAGCAGTGCATTGTCCGCATTGGAGCACCTGCCCAAAATACAAGTTGTCGACCAAACTGTCAATTCCATGGACGGTAAAGCGGTAAAGATTTTGATAAATGGCATACCTTCTACGCCGACTGACCTTTCTGTGATTTCTTCCGAAAATATTTCTAAATTAGATTATTACACCCAACCGCCTATCCAATATTCCAACATGGGTTTGGGTGCAGTAATCAATGTTATAACCAAAGAAAAACACAATGGAGGTTCTGTAGGCATCAATACCCAAAATGCAGTTACTACCGGATTCGGTAATAATGCAGTGAATTTCAAATATAACTGGGGTAATTCACAACTTGGAGTAACATACAGCATTAATTACCGCAACTACAACAAACGCATATTGGATGAAGATATGAGTTATGCTGTAGGAGGCACAACTTATCAAAAGCAAAAAAACGGCAAGAAGAGTCCATACGCATATGAGCAACAAATGGCTGAAATCAGCTTCAACAACTCCAAATCGGACAACGATATCTTCAGCACCAAACTCTCATTCAATTCCCTGAATCGCAGACGCTCTTCTGCTCAGGATATTATATCCACCGTCAATGATAGGGTATTTGAAAAAATCGGGCAAAGTTCCGATAAAGACAAATATATCAGCCCTGTATTGGATATGTATTTCAGCAAAACATTTAATGCCAAGCATGAGCTAACGATGAACCTTGTCGGGACTTACTACAAATCTGATTATAACTATCAATATTCCGAGTTGAGCGATGGGGTGACTGACTTTGAAACGGCAACAGATATAAATCTCGGCAAGTATTCGCTTATTGGAGAAGCCATATATAACTACAATATGAAGACGGCACAGTTATATGTCGGCTCTCGGTATATGTACAACAACAGTACACAAAAGAATCTCTCTTCAAACAATCAGACACTGACGAATGAAATCTATTCTTATATAGGAGTTACAGGTATACTTGGAAAAAAATTCAATTATAGTGTCAGTGCCGGAGTAAATGGAAATATATTTACCACAATAGAGAACAAGGAATACAAGTTCGTTTATTTCAGACCACAAGTAAAACTTGGCTATTTCATAGACGAGAGTTCAGACTTGACATTCAATTATGAAGTGAATACAGACAACCCTGCCGTTTCTTCATTGACATATAATCCTTATTACAGGGATGCCAATTATTTGTTTACTGGCAATCCGAATCTAAAGCCAAGCAACAACTATGCTCTGTCTTTGTCATATTTCAAAGGCTTTAAGAAATTTGTTCTCAATGCAGAAGTCGCGTACTCTTATAACAAAGATGCCATAGTTCCGGTTTTTCAATCAGACGATACGAATATCATTGAGACATTCGGAAATTTGGATAATGCACAGAACATGAAAGCCAGCCTGTTTCTACAGTGGTATCCATTTTCAAACAATATTCTGCGACTAAGACTGTATTCCGAAGTATTCCACCAAATCAACGCTTTTGGAAACGAAAAATGGAATCATACAGGACACTCTTTCATCCCATCCATAAATTTAGCTTACAAAAAATGGGGTGTTTCGGTATTCTATCAGACTGAAAAGAAATCTCTTGTAGGTCAGACAATGAAAACAATTCCAAGTATGGCAAGCGTAGAGGTATCGTACAGTCCGATTAAAAACTTCACTTTGACAGGAGGAATTAGATATCCGTTCTATGACTCGTGGAAACAGATAACCTCTGTATCAGGAACATCACTCCTACAACGAACTGAAACAGAACGCATAATCAATAATGCCAATATGGTCTATATCAACCTCGTATATAATTTTGCTTTCGGTAACAACAAACCCAACTTGAAACTAAAAATGCAAAACAAAGACAAGGATTCCGGAATCTTAAACAGGTATTGATTTGATTCCCATCTTGCTCGTTTAAAATTTATTTAATTTAATTTGAACAGATACAGTCGTTTACCCCTTATATCGGATACAAAGGTAGCTAGCATTATTTAATGTGTAAAGGTCAAGCGATAAATCGTTTAGGGCAGTTTCTTCCTCCCTTGGAGAGTAAACAGCCCTAAAACCTTTTCTCTTTGCAAGACACGCTGCATCTATTGCGATTTCTACTCCACCACCCGCAGCGAACTGAAAAGCCGCTATATCCATGCGTTGTGCAAGGAGTTGCAGATGCGGAAAGAATATCTGAGAGGAGAGCCAGTCGAAACGATTTACTTCGGTGGCGGAACCCCCTCACAGCTTGCCGAAGAGGATTTCCGCGAAGTATTTGAAACCATCCGGAAATACTATGGAATGGAACACTGCCGGGAGATTACCCTCGAAGCTAATCCCGACGACTTGACCGAAGCCTATGCCGCCATGCTGCAAAATTTGCCTTTCAACCGCATCAGTATGGGAATACAGACATTCGACGATTCCACTCTGAAACTGCTAAACCGCCGCCACAACGCAGCACAAGCCGTCAATGCCGTAAAGCACTGCCGCCATGCAGGCTTCAACAACATAAGCATCGACCTTATCTACGGACTGCCCGGCGAAACGGATGAACGCTGGAAACGTGATTTACAACAAGCCGTCAGCCTCAACGTAGAGCACATCTCCGCTTACCACCTGACATACGAAGAAGGCACTCGCATTTACGAGCTGCTGCAAGCGCACCGTATCCGCGAAGTAGACGAAGAAAGCAGCGTCCGATTCTTCTCCACCCTGATAGATACGCTTGGCAGTGCCGGCTACGAGCACTACGAGATATCCAATTTCTGCCGTTCGGACATGTATTCCCGCCACAATACATCTTACTGGAAAGGAATTCCTTACTTGGGCTGTGGCCCTTCGGCACATTCATTCAATACGGATACCCGCGAATGGAATGTGGCTTCCCTGGAAAAATACATACGTGCCATCGAAAACAATCAACGCTTGTTCGAACAGGAGCATTTGGACCGGACCACCTGCTATAACGAATGCATCATGACTTCCATTCGTACCCGTTGGGGAGTGCCCCTGAATGATATAGAACAGAAATTCGGCAAAGAACTGTGGCAATACTGCATCGATATGGCACGTCCGCATCTGGACTGCGGAAATCTGGAAATATACGACAACAACCGTCTCTGTCTTAGCCGTAAAGGGATTTTTGTATCGGATGGCATTATCAGCGATTTAATGTTTGTAGAAGAATGAAAGCGTTCCACTCCATTCTACAAGCATTTCTTTTTGTATACTTATAATGCACATTCTCTATCACATTAACACATAATACCCTTTAATATTACATTTGCATTACAAAACAGAACTATTTTTGTACATTTTCACAATCACCAATTGATATAAATCAAGAAATGAAGGTAAAACCTGCACTTTTCTTTATTTTCATT
>CAUAWO010000003.1:0-109327 GCA_958432865.1 Bacteroides stercoris | reverse complement strand
GTAGCCGAGAACGACGTTGGCAAGAATGGCGGTTCCGAAGAAGTACCCGAAGAACCCGGTAAGTCCGGCAGCCGTACCTGCGGCATTCTTGGGAGCAAGGTCGAGCGCCTGAACACCGATCAGCATTACCGGTCCGTAGATAAAGAAACCGATAGCAATCAGAGACAAGGTTACGACTATATAGTTATCGGAGAACTGCCAATAAAGGAAGATGAACAAGGCAACGATAGCCATAAAGATGATAGTAGTCATTGCGCGTCCGCCTTTAAATACTTTGTCACTCAACCAGCCGCAAACCAATGTTCCGGGTATTGCAGCAAATTCATAGGCAAAGTATGCCCAGCCGGCTTGCTTGATATCATATCCCTGAGCTTCTTTCAGGAAAGTAGGAGCCCAGTCGAGACATCCGTAACGTACCATGTAGACAAAAGCATTGGCAATAGCAATGTACCAAAGCATCTTGTTGTTGAATACGTGCTTGAAGAAAATCTCCTTTGCGGTAAGCACTTCTTCCTGCTTCTCGCTATAGTTTTTAGGATAGTCGTTACGGTATTTCTCAATAGTGGGAAGCCCGCAAGACTGAGGGGTATCGCGAATCAGGCAATATGCCACCAACGCTACAAGAATAGCCACCGCTGCCGGGAATACATACGTACCGATGAGGAAGTAACGGGATGCGTCGGCACCATAGAACCAGGAACCGAACCACAACGCACCGTAAACTGCCATCGGGCCGACCAATGCACCGCCCACATTATGGGCACAATTCCAGATGGACATCATCGTTCCGCGTTCGGTCACCGAAAACCAGTGGGTCATGACACGGCCGCAAGGAGGCCATCCCATACCGTTGAACCAACCTACCAGGAAGTTTAAAACAGCCATTACGATAATGGCCAGTGATTTCTGTTCCGGGCCGAAGAACTGCACCGGCACAATCATAAACATCATGGACACGGCAGCCAAAACCAATCCTAACGGAAGAAATACACGTGCGTTACTGCGGTCGGACACGCTTCCCATCAGAAACTTGGACAAAGCATAAGCTACGGCATTCATAGAGAGAACGATACTCAGCTCGCCCTTTTCAAAACCAAACTGGGCAAGTTCCGGAATGGCCATCGAGAAGTTCTTACGCACGATATAAAAACCTGCGTAACCGATAAATATACCCAGGAAGACTTGCCAACGGTAACTCTTATACGCCGAATCAATCTTCTCTGCCGGTAATTCCTGCTTATGAGCAGGTGGTGCTAAAAAATTCCACATAGTACTACGATTTTAAGAATAATATTATTTATCACTGTTTAATTTACGGGTTGCTTCCAGGTCGAGCGCTTCTGCCAGTATCGAAATGGGATGCTTCACCTTTGCCGGAGTGGACATTTCAATCTGCCATTTGCAAGTTTCGCAATCGGTAGCGACAAAGTCGGCAGCCACTTCTTCTATCTGTCGGAACAGCGAAGCGCCGATTCCCTGCGATGTTTCGTAATTCTCCTTTTTAAAGCCGTATGTACCCGCAATTCCGCAACATTGGGAATTGAGCACGGTAAGGTTTATATTGGGAATACTGCGCAACAAAGCGATGGAATAGTACGCCCAACCAAGCTTTTCCATGTGGCAAGGAGTATGATAGGCAATCTTCATCTTCACGTCATCACGGAATTTCAGTTTTACGTTTCCCTCTTCGAGCAGACGGAATATGAACCGGGTAGCCAGTTCTATGCTGTCGCGTACGTCCGCATTGTCAATGCCAAGCAGATGCGGGTATTCGTCGCGCATCGTGAAAATACAAGTCGATGAAGCTCCGATGACCGGGCGCTTATCCTCAAAGACCGACTTACGGACTGAACGGAGATTTGCCTCAGCCTGCTTACGTGCCTGATTGATCAAGCCGTTGGAAATCAAAGCCACTCCGCAGCACTTCTCCTTTTCAAGCAAATGCACTCCATAGCCTATTGCATTAAGCACGCTTACCATATCTTTTCCCAACTGAGGGAAATTATAGTTGATATAACAGCCGTGGAAAAAACTTACATGCTTCTTGTAATTATCCTGCGAAGCCATCGCATTCTTTTTGAACCAGCTCTCGAATGTCTGGGAAGAATACTTCGGGAACACACGATGATGGTCTATCTTCAGGACTCCGTCCATTACCATTTTCACCGGCTTCAAAGACAATGTGGTATTCACAACGGGAGCAAAGGCAGATGCCATGGTTCCTACGAAATCCGTATTTGCCAGCATAATATCGCGCAATGCCGGTTTCTTCTTGCTGTATTTGATACGCGCCAACTGGATAATGTCGCCAATCTTCACATTCGACGGGCAGGCCACTTCACAGCGTTTACAGTTCAGACAATATTTCAACGCCTCATCAAAGTATTCGCCTCTCTTCAAGCGAAGACGCTCCTCATCCGGACCGGCCTGCTTCGGACCGGGATACTCGGGATTCACCGGAATAACCGGACAATATACCGTACAGACTGTACACTTGATACATTGCTCAAAATTGTTTTCGCTTATATTATTCTGCTGCATATTCATGACGTCATCCTTTTATTAAGTTATCCGCTACAAACAATGCCGTAAGCATGGAAACACCGGCACCGCAACCTTCATGTATCGTATTAGAGCCGCTCAGTACCGAACCTGCTGCAAACAGGTTCTGCTGCACTTCACCCTTAATCTTTATCCGCAACTTGTCGTCGGTGGCCACACCGAACGTCATATAATTCTGCTTGTTGAAGAACGATTTGTCATACCAACTGTCGCGGCCCGCCGTAAAATCCACATCACTGCCAAAAACCGGTTCGATAACACTGTCCGGCCGCGCCACCAGTCCATTGCTGAAATAGCTGCCGGAAGCAAGCACGAAGTTTTCCGCCACAAACGAGATATCTCCATGATTGACGGAATATACCGCCTGCACTCTATTGCCTTTGAAGTCGGCTTTCACTACCGTATCGCCCAGCATATAGACTCCGCCCAGCGCTTCAAAAGAACGGCGTAGCTGTTGCTGTGCACGGATGCCCGGCACAGAGGGCGGCATTGTCGGAATCAGCCATACCGGAATGTCCAACGCTTCTTTCAGCTTTCTTACCGGTGCGGCAGACGACAGTCCGAATACAGCCGGCAAAGCAACGCTGTCGAAGCCGGATACCTTTCCGGCCAACTCCCTGATTAAAGTCTCAAGCGTTTTGTTATTCTCCAGAACCCTGGCAATATTGGTGGAACGCATTTCCGTCGGGCTAATCCGCAACCTTTCCAGTTCGGGAAGATTGATAGAAGATATACGGCATTCAGCACCGCACTTCTCAAAACTGTCGGCTACAAATTTCGTATTGAAGTCAAGAAATCCGGCTATATTGACCACCAGCACTTTCTTGCCTGCTATATCATGGGGCGATGAAAGTTGCGTGAAGTCGGAGAACGTCAGCCATGTCGGCTTCAACGTGCCCATCGGAGTTATACGCAAATGATTATGTTCCGCATCACCGTTCACTTCAATACCGCAATCAAGGAACAACTGTTTCGCCTCACGAACATAATATGCAAACTTACCGTCCAGCTTGGCGTAGGGGTGATTTGCGCCAACCCTGCCGGCAGCCGCAAGCGGATTATCCACCTTTGTCCCGTCGGCCAGTTCGTTGAGCAAATCGAATGAACCGGAAGAAAAATGCAACGCACTTTGTCCGGTGGAAATGATAGCACACTTCACGCCATTCTTCTGCAAACGGATGCCACACGTCAGACCGGCAAGCCCCCCACCTACTATTAAAGTATCAAATTTCATCTTTATTCATTTTATTCCATTCCACAAACTCCACCATATATCCACTGGGTATATTCGCTCTCGCGCAGCGCCTCGCCCCATGCCACAGGATACAATCCTTTCCAGCGTTCGTTCAGGAACGAAGCCAAATCCTCTTTCGCCTTTTGGGAGCAATTATGCGCCTCGCCCAGCAATCCTGCCGCACGACAGGCACAGAGTTCCCCCTGACACGTACCCATGCCGACACGTGTGCGGCGGCGCAGGTCTATCAGGTTGTGCACATCAAGTTCGTTCACGGCATAGTTCACTTCACCTACGGTCACATCCTCACATTCGCAAACCAGGCTGTTATCGTACTTGCTTTCCGATGCAATCTTGGCAGCCATTTCACCGTGACGGCCTACCGAAGAACGTTTAGGCTGTTCCGCCACCACCTGCTTGCCCCCCGAACGATCCTCTTCCATGCGCGAACCGGGAAGGGGTTCGTTCATTGTAATGCAAGGCTTGTCGATGCCAAGCTTCTTGCAAGCCAGGTCTGTGGCCCACTCCGCCATCAGCCGGTATGTCATCAGTTTTCCGCCGGTGATAGTTACGAAACCCGGAACACCGTCGCGCACTTCGTGATCCAACAACACGATGCCGCGGCTGATGTTACGGCCGGAAGGGTCATTATCGGCAGCCACCAGCGGACGAACGCCGGCGTATGCACGCAAAATACGGGTTGTAGCCAGAGCAGGAGCCAATTTCTCGCCCTCCGACAACAGCAAATCCACCTCTTCCGGTGTAACCCGCACATCGTCCACCTCATCAAATCCCACGCGGCTGGAAGTCGTTCCAATCAAGCAGATTGTATCTCCAGGAACAAGAATATCTGCATTGGCCGGTTTACGACAACGGTTAAGCACTACATTATTGATTCGATGCCCAAAAATCAATAACGAGCCTTTTGCCGGGAACATGTCCACCCTTATGCCTGCTTTTGCAGCAATGCCATGTCCCCAAATACCACCCGCGTTGATAGTCAGAGGTGCGTAATAATTATGTTCGGTTTTTGTTTTATGATTAAGTACCGTGACTCCTACAACTCTTCCCTGCTCTTGAATCAATGCGGTCACTTCGTGATACACCAGCACTTTCGCACCGTGAGCCTTGGCGTCGATGACATTTGCCAGCGTCAGCCTGAAAGGGTCTATCGAACCGTCGGGCACTTTCACTGCACCTATTATCGCAGGATTCACCGAAGGTTCTATCAACCTCGCCTCTGCAGGGTCGATTACCTGTGCATCGATACCCGCTGCCCGGCACGATTCTACAAATAAGTTTTGATATGAAAGGTCGTCTTCCGGAAGAGAGATAAACAAACCTCCGTTTTCCTCTACGCAATGGCGTGCTATCTTCCGGAGAATCATATTCTCTTTAATACATTCGGCTGCCGATTCTCTATCGGTCACTGCATAACGGGCGCCGCTGTGAAGCAGACCGTGGTTTCGTCCGGTGGCGCCGGCAGCAAAATCAAAGCGTTCAACAAGCAAAACGCGCATTCCGCGCAAAGCGCAATCTCTTGCCGTACCTGCTCCGGTTGCGCCTCCGCCAACAATGATGACGTCAAATTCGTTAATCTCGCTATTAAGTATCATGTCTCTTATAATATTAGTTAACGCAGTTTGATTTTCAAGATTAGTATAACAGCACCGCTGCTTTCTTATCAAAACAAACAAGGTTTCATTTCGCAACAAATATAAAAGCTATTTTTATAACTACGAAACTTTTTCGCTGTTTTTTCACTGAATAACAGAAAAAAAATCTTCAGGCAAGAAGTTTCATACCTGTAAGCACAGATTATACTTACGTTTCAAAAGGGAATATTATCGGACAAACATTTTATCATTTCTTAGCATTCTGAGTTTCTTTATACTGTTTTTTTCAGCTATATTAGCGCATTGAATACTATTTAAGGCCTATTATGACAAAAGAAGAGAGACAATCTATCATACTGGAGTTGTTGATACAGCATAATTCTATTTTGGTAACAGATTTAGCCACACACCTCAATGTTTCGTCAGTTACGATACGTAAGGATTTAACAGACCTCGAAAGAGAAAAGAAACTGTACCGAAACCACGGAAAGGCTATTTTGATAGACCCTTACATCGACAACCGGAACGTCAGTGAGAAAGAAAAGCTGTATGTCGAAGAAAAGAGACTGATTGGAATGAAAGCCGCCAGCCTCATCACTCCCAAAGATTCCATATTGATAGCATCGGGAACAACCATGCACGCACTTGCCCGCAGCATCGTTCCGGCAGATGAGCTGACCGTTATTACCGCTTCCATGGAAGTATCGAATATCCTGGCAAGCGAAAAGAACATCTATATTATTCAACTCGGCGGCATATTGCGGCACAGCAGTCTGTCCGTGGTAGGGAAATATGCAGAAAACATATTGGCAGACTTTTCGTGCAGCAAGCTGTTTATCGGCGTAGACGGCATCGACCTCGACTTCGGCATCACCACTACCAATATGATGGAAGCGAGCCTCAACCGCGTAATGATGCAGACTGCCCAGAAAACGATAGTGCTTGCGGATTCCTCCAAGTTCGGACGGAGAGGTTTCAGCAAGATTGCCGATATGGAAGATGTAGACCACATCATTACCGACTCACGCATCCCGCCTTCCACCGCTTTACGCCTGGAGGAAATGGGCATTGAAGTGACAATTGCCGACAGCGTTCATCACAACAGCATCTGAATATAGACAAGAAAGTGTATCAAAGAACCGGCATATAAATCCCGCCCCACTTTGATACACTTTCTTATCTATATATATAATGTATAAAATCAGCCTTCCTCTACACGAAGCCCCGCTTCGTCCAAAACATAAGTCTTAAAACAGCCGGAATAAGTATAAATCCTAAACCGGACATCCACCCCCCGCACGCCTTCGGTCATATATTGCTTTAAAGGGACGGACAGATAAGCACGCTTGCCATAATCCTGCACACTGCTGCTTACCTCGTGATACAAAGTCAACCGCACCTTGACACGTCCGCTGTTTTCATCCACAACAGCCTCATCCTCCACAAAATGGAAAAGATGCTTGCCCTGCTGTTTTACCTTTACTATAATATTCAGATAATCATACCCCCGCCAGATACTCTGTATCTCCGAAGGTTCTGTTTTCACGCCCTCCTTAAACTCCGCGGCAGCCAGTGGCACGGGAGAAACCGTTTGCAGCAAAGCATACAGCTTTGCGCCCGCAACATCGCCGTCCCCGATTGCCAATGTCTCGTAATTGGCAACGATGCGAATGGCCGTGTCCGCACTTACACGCAGCCCCGATGCGCCTTCAACAATCCGAAGCCGCTCATCTTCATCGGTCAGCACCGATTCCAGCCGCCCGTCCATTCCGGAAAATGCAGTCAGGAAATCCTGCTTCACGGAAGGATAGCGGTAATCATCGTCTCCGCACGATGCCAGCAGACACGACAGCAGGACGACAAGCAGACTACAGCAATGTTTTTTCATACTTACCACGCAAACTGTTACAATTCCACTCCGGCGCACGGCAAAAACATCATTTGGTTGCAGCCAGATAATTCGTCAGCGGATTGGCATACATCAGCAGCAGCTTCTCACGCAGGAAGTCCACATCCTTATTGGGAAGGGTGATACGTTCCAACTGTCCGTCGATATAACTTATAAAACGCTTCTTATCCTCTGCGGTATAATGCTCTACGAAGCGTTCTTCCTTATACAGTAAGTCGTGAGCCACGTAATTGGTGGCAAAAATACGGTAGTTAGCATGGATACGCTTGTCAATCAAAGCAGATATGGCTACGAACAGCTCCGGTTTCGGCAATGTCCGCTCCAGTTCGCCCAAATCCTCATTGATACAGGATGCCATACGGAAACAGACGCGGCCCTTATATCCCAAAAGTCCGGTCTGCATGTTCAGCAGGTCATCATCCGTGGTTTTCTTATAGTCGGGTATGTCGCGTTTCAGTTGGAACTCCTGCGCTTTCAGATAGTCGCAAGGGTCGTATTCGTACGAAATGGAGAGCGGAACGATATTCAATTCCTGAAGATTGGTGATAATGTCTCCGTCGCCCCCCATTGCCAGCATCTTCAGAACGCTGTCCTGCGTAACGTCATTGGAATCTTTTGCACGCCCTTCGCGCTGGGCAATCCAGATAGACTGTTTTTTCTCCGCAATGGTGTAGTGCATATAGCGGGACATCCGTATGGACGATTCCAGCATCTGGCGCATGGTCAGCGCGCGCTGTACGGTGAAACATTTGTTGATGCGCACCAGTTTCTTGATCCAGGGGTAAATCAGCAGATTGTCACCGATAGCGATTTCCACGGTGTCCAATCCCTGTTCCACCAGGAGAACAGACAAAAAACCGGAGTCGAGAATAATGTCCCGATGATTGGAGACATAGGTATAGGCCGACTGTTTGTTCAGCACAGCCATGCTCTCCAATATCAGTCCGTCTGTAGTATCTTTGGCCAATTTATGCAAGATGCCGTAGCAAAGATTTTCCTGAAACTCCTGCTTGGTCTTGCTTGCACGCATCTTTTGCGCGATAGCTTCAAAAGGGACACCCGGCATAACGGCGCAAGCCACTTGTTGGAACGCCGGGTCAGCAATCAATTCCTCAAAAACCTGAGGTAATTCTTCGTCATGATAAGGGCGGATTTCTTCAAATTCCATGATATGCAATTTTAAATTTTAAACAATAAGTATTTGGTTTCAAGACTAACAAGCGGGCATCTGATAGCCGGTTGATACCTAATAGTTAATATCTAAAATTGGTTTTCTATTATATCTGTCATCACATCTTTAATATCCAGGTTCGCCGCGCGCACCTGCTGCGGGATAAAACTGGTGGCAGTCATACCCGGAGTGGTGTTCACTTCCAGCAGATTTATCTTTTCTCCTTCGGTAATGATATAGTCGACGCGGATAATTCCGGAAGCACCGAGAATGTCGTAAATGGCGGAAGTGAGTTTCTGTACGCGGTCGCGCAGTTCATCGGGGATGCGCGCCGGAGTTATCTCGTCCGACTCACCGTTATATTTGGCTTTATAGTCAAAATACTCGTTATGCGACACCACCTCCGTAATAGGAAATACCACCGACTTCTCTTTGGTTTTGTAGCAGCCGCAGGTAATCTCCATACCGTCCATAAAAGCCTCTACCAAAACTTCCTTGGCTTCAGCAAAAGCCTTTGCAATGGCGGGTTGTATCTGTTCCTTCACATTCACCTTCGTCACACCGAAGCTGGAACCGCCCAGGCTGGGTTTGATAAAACAAGGCAAGCCTATCTTCCCGATTACATCTTCATCGGAAACCGACTGTCCCTGACGAAGCAGCAAGGAATCGGCAATGCGCACGCCGAACGCCTTCAGATACTGATTGCAGGCAAACTTGTCATACGTCAGTGCGGCGGCAAGTACCCCACAACAGGAATAAGGGATGTGAAGCATATCGAAATACCCTTGCAGGCGTCCGTCTTCTCCCGGAGTGCCGTGGATAGTGATATAGGCGAAGTCGAACACTACCTTCGCACCGTCCAGCCGGAAGCTGAAGTCGTTGCGGTCTACCGGAGTCTTCGTTCCGTCGGGGAGCTGCACGTGCCAGTCGGTCCCGCGCATCTCCACAATATATAATGTGTATCTCTCCTTGTCGATGAAGGAGTAGATTCCTTGTGCACTGCGTAAGGAGACCTCAAATTCGGAAGTGTCTCCTCCGCATACAATAGCGATTGTGCGTTTCATTCTAATTCTCTATTACTAATATAGCCTCTCCACTTATCGAGCAGCCGGTTCATGTCGTCCGGCAGCTCCGAGGTAAAGTACATTTCTTCTCCGGTAACGGGATGCACAAACCCCAGCGTCATGGCGTGCAACGCCTGCCGCGGACAAATATCGAAGCAATTGTTTACAAACTGTTTGTATTTGGCAAAATGAGTTCCTTTCAGAATCTCATGACCGCCGTAGCGTTCATCGTTAAAGAGAATATGCCCGATGTGTTTCATATGTACACGGATCTGGTGGGTACGGCCCGTTTCGAGCACACACTCCACAAGTGTCACATACCCCAGGCGCTCCAGCACACGGTAGTGGGTAACGGCATGCTTGCCCTGGTCGTCCGGAAGGACGGTCATCTGCATACGGTCTTTGGGATTACGGCCTACGTTACCGACGATTGTGCCTTCGTCCTGTTCCACATTTCCCCAGACAAGGGCGCGGTAACGGCGTTTGGTGGTCTTGTTGAAGAACTGAAGACCGAGATTGGTCTTGGCATCCGGTGTCTTGGCAATTACCAGCAAGCCGGATGTATCTTTGTCGATACGGTGCACAAGCCCCACATGAGGGTCGTTGGCATCATAATCGGGAATATCTTTCATGTGCCAGGCAATGGCATTGACAAGCGTGCCGCGGTAGTTCCCGTGTCCGGGATGCACCACCAGCCCTGCCGGTTTGTTGACTACCATCAGGTACTTGTCCTCATACACTATATCCAGGGGAATATCTTCGGGAATAACCTCGTTCTCATAGCGGGGACGGTCCATCATCACCGTTATCACATCCAGAGGCTTCACCTTGTAACTGCTCTTCACCGGTTGGCCGTTCGCCATCACAAATCCGGCGTCGGCAGCTTTCTGTATACGGTTGCGCGAGGCATTGGTCAGGCGGTCGAACAGATACTTGTCCACACGCACCATCTCCTGCCCCTTGTCCACTACTACGCGGAAGTGCTCGTAAAGCTGCGACTCGTCACCTACAGGTTCTATATCGTCCAGTACATCATTCTCTATGTCGTCCGGTAACTCTTCGATCATCGTTTGTCCTTTTTACGGATTAAAGACACTTTCACTCTCGCACACCTTTAACATCAAAACCAGGATTCGTCGGCAGCAGAACCTTCGGAAACGGCTTCGTCCGGGTTCCCCATGCTTTCGTCCGCAGACAAAGAATCGCCTTCCATCACTTCCCTGTTGCCATCGCCTACCATTAAAGTCAGCGTTGCACCCATAGGCACTTTATCACCGATAGCGAGCATACGCTCACGGTACTTCACGCCGTACACCCAATCCTTTTCGCCGGGCACATATTGGATGTCGTTCAACTTGAAGCCCGAAGCCAGGATACGCGCCTCCGCCTGACGCAGGGAACTGTTGTCCGCCACATCGGGAACGACTTGCAAAGGTATATTGATGGCATTGATTGTCAGATAAATGATACGTCCCTCCTTCACCTTCTGCCCGGCAGCCGGATTATAGTCCAGGATGCAGCCGGCAGGTTTATCCTTGACATACGTGGAGTCGGAAACGATACAAGCCAGTCCCCGGCTGTCAAACACCGCTCCGGCCTCCGCCACCGTCATGCCTTTCACATCGGGCACTACCACAGCCTCGCCGTGATGGGTATATATATCGATTCCTTTTAATGTTCCGAACATCAACAACACTACCACGGCAATCATTGCCAGGATGTTTATCCAGAAGTATTTGTTCTGCCGGAAAGAAAAAAATTCCTTTATAGTCATAATCACTACAATTTGATGCAAAGATAATGCAAACCGAGAGCAGAATAAAATGAACCTGTTCATTTTTTATGCCGGGGTGCAGTTTATCTTCGCTTTTGATGCAAAGATAATGCAATTTAGGCGCATTGCAATGATGTTTTCTTGAAAGTTTCACAAAAGAAAAGCCGCAAAACACTGTTACCAGTCCTTTGCGGCTCTCTTATCTCTATTAAAAGGAATGATTATGCCTTCACTCCGTTGTATTCGTCAGAAACAGTCAGTTTCTTTCTGCCTTTGGCACGACGTGCGGCTAATACTCTACGACCATTAGCTGTAGCCATTCTCTCACGGAATCCGTGTTTGTTTTTTCTCTTTCTGTTAGAAGGTTGAAATGTTCTTTTCATTACTGTATCTTGTTTTATGTTATTATTCTACGTAATCGGGCTGCAAAAATAGAGACTTTTTCTAAAATAACCAAGAGATAACTCTTTTTATCTCAAAACTTTTTGTGTTTTTTACCGATTTCCATTACTTTTGCACTCGCAAATTGAGCGAAACATCTTAATAAATAACAATAATAAAGACTATAAAGTATGATTAATGCCCAAGACATTAAAATCGGAACTTGCATCCGCATGGACGGCAAGCTTTATTTCTGCATCGACTTCCTGCATGTGAAGCCGGGAAAAGGTAATACTTTCATGCGTACCAAACTGAAAGATGTAGTCAACGGCTATGTGCTGGAACGCCGCTTCAACATCGGTGAAAAGCTGGAAGACGTACGCGTAGAACGCCGTCCGCACCAATATCTCTATCACGACGGTGACAACTACCAGTTTATGAACCAGGAAACTTTCGACCAGATTCCCATCGCCCACGGCCTGATTAACGGTGTGGACTTCCTGCTCGAAGGAATGGTTGTAGACGTTGTGTCCGATGCTTCTACCGAAACCGTTCTGTATGCTGACGTACCCGTGAAGGTTCAGATGAAGATTACTTACACCGAACCGGGTCTGAAAGGCGATACGGCTACCAACACGCTGAAACCTGCAACCGTAGAATCCGGCGCAACCGTACGTGTACCGTTGTTCATCAACGAAGGCGAGACTATCGAAATCGACACTCGCGACGGTTCTTACGTAAGCCGCGTAAAAGCATAAGAGGAATCATTTCTCTTAAGAATATTAAAAGCCGCCTGACTGAGCACTCATTCAGACGGCTTTTTTCTCAAAAGAGATGTTTATTAAACAGGAACCCAAAGGTTTATACTGCACAATGCAATCGAAACCATTCCCTTTAACAACTCTTTTTTCACCCCTGGTAAAGAGTCTATTTTTGTATATATTTTTTCGTAAAAGTAATCATTTCTTCTCTATCTTCCAACAAAAGAACAGAATCTAAATATTCATCCAAAAACTGATAGTCCAAAGTTGGTGAGCTTGAAATTCCTGCAATAAAAACATTATTCAAATCTGAAGACGTGTTAAGTGCATTTTTCAAATTTCTTATAAGAATTATTATATTTCCCCATTCTAAAGAAGATATACCAACATCACTATACCCCATCTGCTTAAGTTTCGTTTCAATCATCGATGACAAAGCAGAATCACTGATATTACTGCCATATCTAAGGGTTGGATTCTCCCGACAAAGTTCATAGATAGCCCTATTATGACTATTACCCAACTCTTTATGTTGCCTTGAAGAGTTAGAATACACTTTCCATTCATCATTTATCTTCCAGGCAGTTCGAGCATCCCCCCATTTATTGCCGTTACCAAAGATGTTGTTAAAGAAACACGAAGTCCTCTCCAAAAATTCATTCCATTATCACGTCCCCATCTATAGCCACCGGCATCAGCTTTTCCTAGATTTTTAAACCAGCTTCTAAAAGAACTCCAAAAGCCACGAGTGTGCACATCAAGCGGAGCAGGCACATAAGGTTTTATATCTTCCACATATTGAATTAGTTCTTCCATTTGAACTTGTTCAACACTTGGCTTTAAGACTTGCTCCTCTATTTCACTTTGCGAACAAGAACCGATTACAAGTCCTACAACAACAAACAGGATTTTCACTAACAAGTTTTTCATAATTGATTATTTTTAATTATATTTGCCTAAGACATAAAAAATTATTTAAAAAAAACACCATGAAAGAAGGCCTGTTTTTTTTATTTTTATTTAATTTTATTCCTATCAGTGCCCAATATTGCTGTACAGAGATAGGAAAAGTACTTCATTACACCACTATCGACAAGAAACAAGAGAAAACCCTGAAAGATTCAGCCTTAGTAAGAGACGTCATTCACGAGAACGAACGCATTGTAGTAGACTTACGGTGGTATGGCGACAGCTACAGCCCGACTCAGATTATAGACGGTACGAACCGGGAAACATTCATATACCGCAAAAAGACCGGCATCACAGAATTCATCGCACTGGATGCAGAGGTAGAGAATACAGAGGCAAAACTGGACTACCTTTCCAAGTACCCTCAAAAAGACCGTTCCAGAGCCGAAAAGGAGTATGACGAGTACAGCAAATACATGCATGCCGAAGGACGTATAAGCATCCCTATCAAAGAAAATGCTGGCATGGACGAAGAACTTCCTCCTTGCAAGTATACGCAAAAAATAGGACCTATGAGAATGAAAGCTTCCCTCGAAGGGAAATACAAGGGAAAGGAGAGAGTGCATACTCCGGCAGGAGACTTCGACTGCATTAAAATCTATACAGAATCCAAAGCCAAATTCATGCTTTTCTCCGAAAAAGAATACAGCATGAGCTGGTATGCCAAAGGCGTAGGTATCGTAAAGGAAGAAAGATACAACAAACGGGGGAAATTACAGGAGAGCATGACGCTGGAAGCCATACGGAAGCAGGGAAATAATTGACTACATGGAACTACAAGTTTTAAAGGGGCAAACCAATAGTTTCTCCTGCTAAAACAATTAGTTCCCCATAAGTCCAAATGTTTTACACTGATAACCAACATATTACCCATTCTATCAAATATAAATACACATACGGCTTAGTCCACTCTTAAAGACATACGGGCCGTGATAGATATTTGTAAACAATTTCATCTTCCGTGCCTATCTATCACGGCACAACACACTTGTAATCAAAGGTATACCCCTGTAGCGTGATAACGTAACAGATGATTTTCATTTTTAAACTTTGTAGAGAGAATGAACCGAAAATAACAGTCCGAATGCACGGCAAAATAACCGTCTGTCATCAAATAAAAACGTATCTTTGCAACATCAACTCCCGTAACCCGATAAAAAGAGACAGAGACATGCGATATTCCGTTATCATTCCCGTATACAACCGCCCCGACGAAGCGGACGAGCTTTTGCAAAGCCTCACGCGACAGAGCTTCAAGGATTTCGAAGTCATTATCGTAGAGGACGGTTCTTCGGTTCCCTGCAAGGACGTTGCAGAGCGCTATCAGAACATTCTGGACATCCGTTACTACGCCAAGCCCAACTCCGGTCCCGGACAAACGCGCAATTACGGCGCCGAACGCAGCCGGGGAGAATACCTGATTATACTGGATTCCGACTGCATCCTTCCCGAAGGCTATTTTGCAGCAGTGGAAGAGGAACTGCAAAAAGCCCCTACCGATGCATTCGGCGGACCGGACCGTGCGCACGTCTCCTTTACCGATATACAGAAAGCCATCAACTACTCCATGACTTCGTTCTTCACCACCGGCGGTATTCGCGGCGGAAAAAAGAAAATGGACAAATTCTATCCGCGGAGTTTCAATATGGGAGTGCGTCGCGAGGTTTATGAAACGCTCGGCGGCTTCTCCCGGATGCGTTTCGGAGAGGACATCGACTTCAGTATCCGCATCTTCAAGGGCGGGTACGCATGCAGGCTCTTTCCCGGAGCATGGGTGTATCATAAGCGGCGGACGGACTTGAAGAAATTCTTCAAGCAAGTGCACAACTCCGGCATCGCCCGCATCAACCTCTACAAAAAATATCCCGAATCCCTAAAAACGGTGCATCTGCTGCCGGCAGCATTCACACTGGGCGTAGCCGTGCTGTTGGCGGGAGCGCCTTTCTGCCCGTACAGCCTGCTGCCGATTGCATTGTACGCACTGCTTGTATGCACGGACTCCGCACTACGGAACAAGAGCCTGCGCATCGGCGTCTATTCCATTGCCGCCGCCTTCATCCAGCTCATCGGATACGGAACCGGTTTCTGGCGTGCCTGGTGGAACCGTTGCATATGCGGCAAAGATGAGTTCGAGGCATTCAAGAAGAATTTCTATAAATAACAGGCTATAAGTGCCGGCAACCGGTAATGAAAAAAAGATGAAAAAACTGACAATCAACCGGTGGGCGGCAGAAGACCGGCCACGGGAAAAAATGATGCTGAAAGGAGCGGAAGCCCTCAGCGACGCCGAACTGCTGGCAATCCTTATCGGCTCGGGAAACACTGAAGAAAGTGCCGTGGCACTGATGCAACGGACACTTGCCTGCTGCAACAACGATCTGAACCGGCTGGGCAAATGGGAAGTCCACGATTTCTCCCGCTTCAAAGGCATCGGGCCAGCCAAGAGCATCACCATCATGGCAGCCCTCGAACTGGGCAAACGCAGAAACCGGCAAGAGCGTTCGGAACGGGCCGTGATATACTCGTCCGATGACATCTACGGAATCTTTCATCCGCTCCTGTGCGACCTCACCGTAGAGGAGTTCTGGGTACTCCTGCTCAACCAGGCATCCCGCGTCATAGACAAGGTACGCATCAGCCGGGGCGGCATCGACCAGACCAGCGCCGATGTGAGGAGCATCCTACGCGAAGCCCTGCTGCAACGCGCCACACAGATTGCCCTGATACACAACCACCCCTCCGGAAATCCGCAGCCCAGCACGAACGACCGCCAACTGACACAGCTCATACTGAAAGGAGCACAGACCATGAACATCCGCCTCATCGACCACGTTATAGTCACAGACGGCAGATATTACAGTTTTACCGACGAAGGAGTGCTGTAATGTAGCCTGCACATTCTTTGTAGTTTCAATTAAAATCTTTAGATTTGCTTCGCTAAACCAACAAACCGTACGAATATGACCAAATTTGAAATAGAAGAAAAAATCGTAGCCATGCTGAAAACCGTATTCGACCCGGAGATTCCGGTAAACGTGTACGACCTGGGACTCATCTACAAGATAGATGTTGCCGACAGCGGCGAGGCGACTATCGACATGACCCTGACAGCCCCCAACTGCCCCGCCGCCGACTTCATCATGGAAGATGTCCGCCAGAAGATAGAATCGATAGACGGCGTGACCTCCGCCACCATCAACCTGGTGTTTGAGCCCGAATGGGACAAGGACATGATGAGCGAAGAGGCCAAGCTGGAACTGGGCTTTCTCTAACTGACAACGTAACAAAGCATATATGAAGAACGTATATTTCCTTTCAGACGCACACTTGGGTTCGCGGGCCATCGAGCACGGACGTACACAGGAACGACGGTTGGTGAACTTTCTCGACAGTATCAAACACAAAGCAGCCGCCGTATATCTGCTGGGCGACATGTTCGACTTCTGGTACGAGTTCCGCACGGTTGTGCCCAAAGGCTACACCCGCTTTCTCGGCAAGCTGTCCGAACTGACGGATATGGGCGTGGAAGTACACTTCTTCACCGGCAACCATGATATCTGGTGCGGGGATTACCTTACGCGGGAGTGCGGGGTAGTCATTCACCGCGAACCCCTCACTACGGAAATCTACGGAAAAGAGTTCTACCTTGCCCACGGCGACGGATTGGGCGACCCGGACAAAAAATTCAAACTGCTGCGTACCATGTTTCACAGCCGTACCCTCCAAACGTTGTTCTCCACCCTCCACCCCCGCTGGAGCGTAGAGTTCGGACTGAGGTGGGCAAAGCACAGCCGCCTGAAAAGAATAGACGGGAAAGAGCCCGACTACATGGGCGAAAACAACGAGCATCTTGTACTGTATACCAAAGAGTATCTGAAGAACCATCCGAATATAAACTTCTTCATCTACGGTCATCGGCACATCGAACTGGATTTGATGCTGAGTGCCACCGCCCGCGTCCTTATCCTCGGCGACTGGATAAACTATTTCTCCTATGCCGTATTCGACGGCGAGAACCTGTTTCTGGAAGAGTTTATCGAAGGGGAAACCAAACTGTAAACCACTTGCCCCGCCTTTCAAGAATCGTTTATTCTTATAAACGATTACGAAAAAGAACGAAAAACCGGAACTTTTTGCCCGGTTGCTTGTAGTATCGTCATAACCATTAAAAACAAAAGCGTTATGGATGATATGATTTACAGAAACAATTCCATTGCCGAAGAGAACATCGACCCCAACGGCCGCCCGGCAGAGAATAAATTTGAAGAATGGAGCGAAGAGGTTTCAGAACGTACAGACCCCGGCTGCAAAGACAAGAAAGTGAAATCCGCCAAAGAGCGGAAAAAACTTATCAGGGAAATGGATGAAGTAATCAAAGAAGATTTGAAATAAACAATCACCTCAGGCGATACAGAGCCTTTTCAACCCAAACTTGAAAGGGCGTCAATCCGTACCGCCTGAGGTGACTGATTTTAAAGGAGATTATTTATACCCCGCCGCTTTCGCAATGCGTTTCGGAATTTCCGTATTATCCATCTTACCGACAAACAAATCGGAACCCGCACCTATTGCAAAGACAGGTACATATCCGGCCGTATGGCCCGAACCGGTCCATCCTACCATTGCTATCTGGCTCATCACTTTCCGGGCAGCAGCAGCCAAAGGTTCGGTCTTGGCGTACAGGCTCTCTTCAAAGACAACCTTATTCTTCACAAAAGACGTCTCGTATTCATCACGGAGCATCTTTTCCTGCTCCCAAGTCAAAGGCAACTCTTCCCAAAATCCCATCTTATCGGCAAGCAGCGCCTTCACTTCCTCCCAGGAAGCCTTGTCGGAATCTTTCCGCAAATCGGTAATTGCCTTGGAAAGAAGGTCTTGCGACTGTCCCTGATTCGTCAATGCTTTCAGGCGCAACTCATATCTTCCGGTACCCAGGCTCATGCCGCCGGTTTCGTGGTCGGCAGTCACAACAATCAAAGTCTCTTTCGGGTGCTTCTTGTAGAACTCATAAGCCACTTTTACCGCATTATCCAAATCGATAACTTCCTCAAAAACAGTGGCAGGGTCATTGCCGTGGCAAGCCCAGTCTATCTTACCGCCTTCCACCATAAGGAAGAATCCTTTATTGTTTCCTTTTGTCAGGAACGAAATAGCACTTTCGGTAATCTCCGGCAAGGTAAGGTCACCTTCCTTGCGGTCGATGGCATAAGGCAGGCAGGAAGGTACGGCACCCTC
The DNA here is from genome assembly GCA_958432865.1 of Bacteroides stercoris. Classification (GTDB taxonomy): domain Bacteria; phylum Bacteroidota; class Bacteroidia; order Bacteroidales; family Bacteroidaceae; genus Bacteroides; species Bacteroides stercoris_A. The sequence continues at coordinate 90,651 of CAUAWO010000003.1, read as the reverse complement.
TTCCTGGATAAGCACCATTTTCCCTGCATCCGCAGCCTTTGCTTTGTATTCGTCCAATCCCCTGGCAATGGTATATCCCGCTTCCTCTATAATGGGGAAGATACTCGGCGCATCTTTCTTATCGGCTGTCGTAGCGGGTTTCAGGAAACCGCCGCCTGCGTAAAAGTCGAAACCGGCCTTCGGCAGGTCAAGCGCAATTTCGTAATACATGCTACGGTTGGGCTGGTGGGCATAGAATGCCGCCGGGGTAGCGTGGTCTACACTGACACTGGTGGTGACACCGACTTTCCTGCCTGCTTTCTTGGCTTTCTCGGCAACTGTCTGCAAGGCGTTTTTATCATCGTCCATACCAATAGCCCCATTGTATGTCTTTGCACCGGTGGCAAGCGCCGTACCGGCTGCTGAAGAATCGGTCACGGAATTAGTGGCGGAGAAAGTTGTAGCCACAGTACCTGCCGGAAATGTGGTAAACAAAAGCGGCTTCACGCCGATACGTCCCTCCTGCTCGGCAAGGTACATCTCCGTACCGTTCACCTGATTCACTCCCATTCCATCGCCGATGAAATAGAATACATACTTTGCCCGCTGTGCATACGATGTGCCTGCCAGCAGTACAAAGAACAACACATAAATCAATCGTTTCATAAACTTGTTCTATTTAAATTATCTGTCATACTGATATTTCCCTTTATCGGGAAACAAAGATAGATATTTTAAATCATTCATATATAACGATATTATTAAAAAGAAAGTGCCGGACACAGTATTAACTGTTTCCGGCACTTTTATCAGGACTGTTATTACAAACCTGTTATTTATTCAAGATAGCCATTGTATCCGAAGCAATCATCAGCTCTTCATCGGTCGGGATAACCACGACCTTCACCTTGGAATCGTCTGTAGAGATTACAGCTTCTTCACCACGGACCTTGTTCTTTTCCAGGTCGACCTTGACACCCATGAATTCGAGACCTTCGCATACTTCGCTACGGCAGTTGCACTGGTTCTCGCCGACACCGCCCGTAAACACGATGATATCCACACCGCCCAAAGCGGCAGCATAAGCGCCTACATACTTCTTGATGCGGTAGAAGTACATCTTTTCTGCCAGAATAGCTCTCGGGTTACCGGCAGCCACGGCATTCTCCAAATCGCGCATATCGCTCGACTCACCGAAGATACCCATTACACCGCTCTTCTTGTTCAGAAGATTGGATACCCCGTTTGCATCCAAACCCTCTTTCTCCATGATGAAAGTCACGGCTCCCGCATCGATGTCACCGCTACGGGTACCCATCATCAGACCCTCCAGCGGAGTCAGACCCATGCTGGTGTCCATACACTTGCCGTCTTTAATGGCAGAGATGGAACCACCATTACCGATGTGACAGGTAATGATTCTCTTTCCCTCCGGCTGTACGCCCAGAAATTCGCACACACGCTTTGATACATAACGGTGAGAAGTTCCGTGGAAGCCATAACGGCGAACCCCGTATTTCTTATACAGTTCGTAAGGAACGGCATACAGATAGGCATAATCGGGCATCGTCTGATGGAAAGCGGTATCAAACACACCAATCTGCGGAACATCGGGCAGAATGGCGGAAATAGCGTTTACACCCTTCAAGTTGGCAGGATTATGAAGCGGAGCCAAATCATTGCAGGCAGTAAAGGCGTCCAGCACCTCCTGAGTCAGCAAAACGGATTCGCTGAACTTCTCGCCGCCGTGTACCATACGGTGACCTACCGCATTGATTTCGTCCAAAGACTTGATTGCGCCGTATTCGGGGCTGATCAATGTATTGAGGATGAACTCCACACCCACAGTATGCTCCGGTATGTCTTTTTCCAGAATTTTCTTCCCGCCATCAGGCAAGGTCAATTTCAGGAAAGAGCCTTTCAAACCGATTTTTTCAATGCCACCTTGAGCGATAACCTCTTTATGGTCCATATCAAACAACTTGTATTTGATGGACGAGCTACCGCAGTTCAATACTAAAACTTTCATGATACTAATGTTAAATTATAAATTATGAATTCCGAATTATGAACCGCGAACCATGAACCATGAACAGGAAGAACTCCCCAATCATAATTCATAATTCAAAATCCATAATTATTTATTGTGTTTAGCTGCAATAGCCTGATTTGCCGTAATGGCAATCATACGATATACATCTTCGATGGAGCAACCGCGTGACAAATCGTTCACCGGACGTGCGATACCTTGCAGAATCGGACCTACCGCATCGGCATGTCCCAGACGCTGTACCAGTTTGTAGGAGATATTGCCTACTTCAAGGCTCGGAACAACCAGCACATTTGCATTACCTGCAATGGCAGAACCCGGAGCTTTGCTGGCACCGACTTCAGGAACCAATGCTGCGTCAGCCTGCAACTCACCGTCGATAGCAATATCAGGAGCCATTTCTTTAGCAATCTTCAAGGCTTCTACCACTTTGTCTACCACTTCGTGTTTTGCAGAACCTTTTGTAGAGAAACTCAACAGTGCCACTTTCGGGTCAATACCTGCGACAGCCTGAGCCGTACGTGCAGTACAAACAGCGATTTGCGCCAGTTGAGAAGCATCGGGAACGGGAGTAACGGCAACGTCACCCATTACCAGAATACCATTCTTACCATATTCGGGAGCATGAGTCAGCAACAACATTGCACCGGAAACGCAGGTAATGCCCGGAGCAGTCTTGATAATCTGCAAAGCCGGACGAAGCACATCACCGGTAGTATTGCGTGCACCTGCCAACTGACCGTCGGCATCACCGTTCTTGATAATCAGACAGCCCAGATAAAGCGGGTTGGTTACCAGCTTACGGGCTTCTTCAATAGTCATGCCTTTTTTCTTACGCAACTCGAACAGCAGTTGTGCATACTCTTCCTGCTTGGGATTGTTTTCCGGGTCGATAATGGTTGCCTTGGAAATGTTACCAAGTCCCCACTCCGTTGCACAAGCGTTGATTTCAGCAGGATTGCCCAAAAGAATCAGGTCTGCAATACCATCTGTCAGAATTTGATTGGCAGCTTTCAAAGTGCGTTCTTCCGTACCTTCAGGAAGAACAATGCGTTGACGATCGGCTTTCGCACGCTCTAAAATTTCATTAATTAATCTTTGCATGATATTTTAATTGTGTATAAGAATCAGTAGTTCGTGTTATTCACGCAGCAAAAGTACACAATTTTGCAATATACACATTGCAATTTCGGGGCTTTTTCCACACCAAATGAGAATTATTGTAATATTTAACACTAACAGTGGATTTACGAGACGGTTCCTCACTTCAAATAGCTAACTTTGCAACGTTTTCAATATTTTCAATAGGTTAGGTATTATTTAATAATCAGGTATTATGATCCGTCAATGCGCCATCCTTTTCGGATGTCTGGCTTTGGGTGAATTGATTGTATTCTTAACGGGTATCAAACTTCCGTCCAGCATCATCGGTATGCTGCTGCTCACCCTTTTCTTAAAATTGGGTTGGATAAAACTGCACTGGGTGCAGGGAATGTCCGACTTCTTGGTTGCTAATCTGGGATTCTTCTTTATCCCGCCCGGCGTAGCCCTTATGCTCTATTTCGACATTATCGCCGCCGAATTCTGGCCTATCGCCATCGCTTCATTAGTCAGCACCCTGCTGGTACTCGTGGTTACCGGATGGGTTCACCAATTAACACGTAAAATCAAATGAACTTTTTAGAAAACGAATTCTTCCTGCTGGCTATTACTTTCGGGATATTCTTCTTAGCCAAACTTCTTCAAAAGAAGACAGGAATCATGCTGCTGAATCCCATCTTACTGACTATCGCCCTGCTTATCATTTTCCTGAAGATGACAAATATCAGTTATGACACTTATAACAAAGGCGGGCATCTGATTGAATTCTGGTTAAAACCTGCCGTCGTTGCGTTGGGTGTTCCTTTGTATCTGCAATTGGAGACTATCAAGAAACAATTGCTGCCTATCCTGCTTTCACAATTGGCAGGATGTATTGTAGGGGTTATTTCCGTAGTCCTGATAGCAAAACTGATGGGAGCCTCCGATGAGATTATCTACTCGCTGGCTCCAAAATCCGTTACTACCCCGATAGCCATGGAAGTTACGAAATCAATAGGCGGCATTCCCGCGCTGACTGCCGCCGTAGTGGTCTGCGTAGGCCTGTTGGGAGGAATCCTCGGTTTCAAGACAATGAAACTCACCCATATCGGAAGCCCCATGGCCCAAGGGCTTTCTTTAGGGGCAGCAGCCCATGCTGTCGGCACATCCACAGCAATGGACATCAGCAGCAAATACGGTGCGTTTGCCAGCCTCGGCCTGACGCTTAACGGAATATTTACAGCCTTGTTAACCCCTACTATTTTACGATTGTTAGGGTTACTCTAACAAAATCTTCTTATCTTTGTTATTATATTCTTATAACCAATAGAAATTATTTATGATTCCATTTAAAGATATCGAACTACAAGATAAAGAGCTGATTACTTCCTTTACTTTAAACAGTCCGCGACGCAACTGCGACCTTTCATTCTCCAACCTATGCAGTTGGCGTTTCTTATACAACACCAAGTTTGCCATTATGGACGGTTTCCTATTATTGAAATTCTGGGCAGACGGAGAGCTTGTATATATGATGCCTATCGGCAACGGCGATTTAAACAAGGTACTGGATGCGCTGATAGAAGATGCCAACCGGGAAGGAGAGCCTTTTTGCTTGTTGGGTATCTGCGCCGGAATGTGCTCCGAGCTGGAAACCTTTATGCCCGGCAGGTTTCAGTTTACAGCAGACAGGGATTACGCCGACTACGTATATCTGCGCTCCGACCTCGCCACCTTATCCGGTAAAAAGTTTCAGGCAAAGCGGAATCATATCAACAAATTCAAAAAGACTTATAATTACGAATATACTCCGATTACAGCCGACCGTATCCGGGAGTGCCTCGATTTGGAAGCGGAATGGTGCAAAGTCAACAACTGCGACCAGCATGAAGGTACCGGCAACGAACGCCGTGCATTGATATACGCCCTGCACAATTTCGATGCGTTAGGGCTTACGGGCGGTATTCTCCATGTAGAGGGCAAGATTGCGGCTTTTACTTTCGGCATGCCTATCAACCAAGACACGTTCGGAGTACATGTAGAGAAGGCCGATACCCGCATAGACGGCGCTTATGCCATGATTAATTACGAATTTGCCAACCATATTCCTGAACAATATATCTACATCAACCGGGAAGAGGACTTGGGGATTGAAGGGTTGCGGAAAGCAAAACTTTCCTATCAGCCTGCCATTATTCTGGAGAAATACGTCGCCTGTTTAAAAGAACAGCCGGTAGAGGCTATCAAGTGGTAAAAAAGGTAAAGTGACAGGGCTATAAAACAGGGTGCACAATTATGATAAGGGGTGAAGCAATGCGGGAAAAGATAAAGAGTTTATGGAAACTATGCTTTAACGACAGCGATGAATTTACAGATATGTATTTCCGCTTGCGTTACAGCAATGAAGTCAACATCGCCATTCAAAGCGGTGAAGAGGTGATTGCCGCCCTGCAAATACTACCCTATCCCATGACATTCGGAAAGAGCGAAATCAAGACAGGATATGTGTCGGGGGCCTGTACGCATCCCGATTATCGCAATCGCGGGGCTATGCGCGAACTGTTATCGCAAGCCTTTACCCGTATGCTACACAATGACATGTCCATTTCCACGCTGATTCCGGCAGAACCCTGGTTATTCGGGTATTATGCCGGTATGGGCTACGTACCGGTTTTTAAATACTCCTCAACAACCTTCACGGCTTCAGAGGTTACCATCGCTGACAAAGCAGTTGTTCTGAACAAAATAAATGATTATCAGGAAGAATCATATCGCTATTTAAACCGGAAACTGCGGGAACGCCCCTATTGCATCCAGCATACGGAAACGGACTTCCAGGTAATCCTTGCCGATTTACAGTTGGGGAAAGGCTGCGTCTATACATTGAAGCAAGGCGATAAGATTACGGCTTTAGCCATCGTATATCCGGCAGGCAGTACTTGGCAGGCAGGAGAAATCGTAGCGGAAACTTCCGGTATGTACCTGTTATTGCTACAACGTATTTGCGAACAACTGAACCTCCCGTCCATCCGGGTTATTAGTCCGTCTGAAACAGAGCCGACCCCGCAAGTATTGGGTATGGCGCGCATCATCAATGCCAAAACGATACTGCAACGATATGCCGCCGAGCATCCGGAACTGAAAATGAGCATCGCACTTACAGACCCGCAGATCAGCGCCAATAACGGTTACTACTATCTGAATAACGGCAAGTGTATAAGTAGTGCCAAGCGGCTGCCGGGCAGCCACTTGGCACTCACTGTCGGCGAACTTACCGAAAAGATATTATCGCCATCAAACCCTTACATGAGTTTAATGCTGAATTAACAGTTCTTACAATCCGCTGAAGTCTACCCCTTCGAATACCAGCGACGGGATGCGCCATGAAGAAGACATACGGGGATCATTACCCACAGCCGATAAAGAAGCCCAAAGCGTAATCATATTACCCGTGACATTCATTTCGCTGACGGGCTGGGTCAATTTACCATTTTCAATCAGGAAACCCTCTATACCGTACGAAAAGTCTCCGGAGCTGCTGTTACAATTACCGCCATTGAATCCGGTAACCAGGATGCCTTTCTGCACGTCGGCCACCAGACCGTTCAAATCTTTGCTTCCCGGTTTGAGCACCAATAAGGAAGGAGAGTTGACAGTCGGCTCCACTCCCATTTTTTTAGAGTTGTAGGTATCAATGAAGTATGTTTTCAACACACCTTCTTCAAAGATAGAACGCCGTTCGGTTGCCACTCCTTCGCTATCGAAATAGCGCGCACCGCTTGCACCGATTAAATGGGGCTCATCCATCAGATTCAATAATCCGGTCCCTACTTTCACATTCAGCTTATCCAACAGAAAAGAGTTTTTTTGCTGTAATGCCGAACCGTACAGCGCACTCAGTACCGGACTGAGCAAATTACTTGCATTCATCGGGTCTACCACCATTGTATACTTGCCGGAAGCAACCTTTTTCTGTCCAAGTTTCCGCAGTACGCGCTCCAAGGCTTTCGTTCCGACACCCGATTTTACCAGTTTGTCGTAAAACAGAGCCGATTCATACCAATAAGAAGATGGACGCGCCTCTCCCTCGCCACGCAATGCCACATCGGCAGAAAGCGAAAACCAGGTAGACTTGGAATCGCCTTCAAAACCGTTGCTCGTCAAACGGTAGGAAGAACTTTCTCCGTCACCATACGAAGTTCCTACGGATATAATGCGGCTGTCTTTGCCCAAGACTTCTTCGGCAGCAGCACGCGCAATGGCAACTTTGTCGTCCGGATTAATAGTTTCGAAACGCCTGTCAAACAATTGCAAGTCCGGCTTTCCACCTTTATAGTAACGGGAAGCATCGGGCAACACACGTGCCTCATCCACTGCCAGATAGCGCGTAGATTCGATACCGTTCTTTATAAACGTCTCCAGTTCTTTCTTATCCAAACGGTTGGTTGAATAAGAACCGTACCTGCCGTCCACATACAAACTGATGCTCAACCCGCTTTCCGAGGCTTGTTGCAATCTGTCCATCTTGGCATCGCGTAATTCAAATGAAGCGTTGGAGTTGGAGTACAGCACCAACTTTGCTGCCTGACACCCGTTTTTCAAGGCATAGTCCATTGCCCACTGCGCCAGCTTTTTATTATTGTCTGTAATCATATTTTCAGTTGATTGTTAGCTGTTGATAATTGACAATTAGAAATTATCAGTTATCAATGCTCCGTTAGTACTTAATTTTCCCCTCCTACGGTGAGTTTGCTGACTAATGCCGACGGCATACCGCACGTCACCGGACAAGACTGTCCATCCTTACCACAGGTCCATGTACCATTGTCAATCTTATCATTGTCGGCCACCATTGTGATGTCTGCCAATGCTTTCGGACCGTTACCTATGATATTGATGTCCTTAATGGGTTGCGTCAGCTTTCCGTCCTCAATCAAATAACCGGACTTCACGAAGAACGTAAAGTCACCGGCTCCAATCTGTACCTGACCATTCGTAAAGGTGTCTACGAAAATACCGTTCTTCACCGTAGAAATAATATCCGCTTCTTTCATATTGCCGGCTTCCATATACGTAGCACGCATACGGGGAATAGGCAGGTTACGGAATGTATCGCGGCGACCGTTTCCGGTGGGATTCACACCGTAATGCTTTGCACTGATACGGTCGTGCAGGTAGCTGGTGAGCACACCTTCCTTGACAATATACGTTTTCTGCCCCTCTACGCCTTCATCGTCGAAATTCACGGAACCCCGATTGAAAGGTATCGTACCGTCATCCACCACGTTAATATGTTCGTTGCACACCTTCTTGTTCAACTGACTGGCAAATATGGATATATCCTTACGGTTGAAGTCTGCCTCGAACGCATGCCCTATAGCCTCGTGCAGCAGGATTCCCGAACCGCCCGAACCCATTACAACGGGCATTTCACCACCTTTAGGCTTAATGGCCTTAAATAGAATAGCAGTACGATCTACCACTTCACGGGCAATCACGTCCACCACATCGTCGGTCATAAATTCGAATCCCTTGCGATAAGACCTGCCTGCATAGCCGTTTTCCATCTTACCGTTCTCCTCCATGATGCAGACTGCCATAAAGGATACCATTGGACGGTAGTCGTAATAACTCACACCTTCCGAATTGCAGAACAGTACATGCGAAGTGCTGTCCTGCAAATAGGCCTGTACCTTTCGCACACGGTTGTCCAAAGAGAATATTTTCTCATTCAGTTTCTCCAAATAGGGAATCTTCTCTTTTACGCCCACATCTTCCCAGGGAGTAGCCACAGTATAGCGGCTCCGGGCTATGGTTTTCTCCGTCAGCCCCACAGGTTTGCCCGCTCTGCCCGAAGATGCAATACGGGCAGCAGTACGGGCGGCACGCAACATTTCTTCCAAGGTAACGCCTTCTACATAGGCATAGCCACTTTGGTCTCCGGAAAGCACACGCACTCCCATACCGAAATCAATATTGGAGCCGCAGTTATTCACCTTACCGTCCATTAAACTCACACTATTATTGAAAGTGTGTTCGAAGTAAAGGTCCGCATAATCGCCGCCCTTTTCCAAAGCAACAGCCATTACTTTCTTTAAATCCGCTTCCGTCACACCAAAATGATTGGCAGCGGCAGCAACGGCAGACTTAGAGTCCGCACCGCCCAATGCTCCGCGCACAGACCCGGGCATAGCCAGCGAAGGCATAGCCAGTGAACCAAGAACGGCCATTCCGCCGGTTCGCAAGAAGTTTCGTCTATCCATATAAATTTGTTATAAGTTATAAATTACAGGTCGCTTATCCTCAATATAACGGGGGAATACAGAAAGAATAGCTACCTTTGATTACCGAACAACCAATGCGCCTCAGCCTACTACTGCCGCATCTAAATTTCTTTTGTCAAAAGACTCTCTAATTCCTCGGCACTCAGGCGCAGATAAAACTGCCCTTTGTAGGCTACCGAAATAGAGCCTGTTTCTTCCGATACAATGATCGCATGGGCATCCGACACCTGAGATATTCCCATCGCCGCACGATGCCGCAAGCCCAATTCTTTCGGAATATCCAGATTATGCGACACGGGCAGGATACATCCTGCCGCCTTAATGCGTTTCTTGCTGATAACCATAGCTCCGTCGTGCAACGGGCTGTTCTTGAAAAAGATATTTTCTATCAGGCGCTGGTTTATATCGGCGTTGATAATCTCCCCTGTACGCACCACATCGTCCAACGGCATATTATGTTCCACCACAATCAATGCACCGACTTTCTGCTTGCCCATACTGATACAAGCCATTACAACGGGCATAATTTCATCGTGTTCCATGCCTTCTTTCTTGTTTCCCGTAAAGAAGCGCACCAACGCACTGGCATGCTGATGCGAACCGAGCGTAAGCAGAAACCGCCGTATTTCATCCTGAAACAAGACGATAAGTGCCAACACACCCACACTGACCAGTTTATCAAAAATAGACCCTAACAGTTTCATCTCCAGCACCTGAGAAACCACCAGCCAAATCAGGATAAACACCAGTATACCCGTAAACACATTGATAGATCCGGAAGCTTTCATCAGCTTATATGTATAGTAAAGCAGGAAAGCTACCAGCAGGATATCTATAAAATCTTTTATGCCAAATTCAAAAAACACGGTCGCAAGTGATTAATGGTTAATTATTAGCGATTAACGCAGAACGGGCCGCATTCATGGCTTCCACGATTTTCACCGTTTCCACTGCCTCGCGCACATCGTGCACACGAAGTATATCAGCCCCTTTCAACAGACAGATGGTATCCAATACGGTTGTACCGTTCAACGCTTCCTGCGGAGTCGTTCCCAACAAGCGATAAATCATAGATTTACGGGAAACGCCAACCAGCAAGGGAAGTTCAAAAATACGAAATTCCTCCAGATGAGCCAACAATTCATAATTATGCTCAATGGTCTTGCCAAAGCCGAACCCGGGGTCCAATATGATATCCTTTACGCCTAAATCGCGTAATTGCTGCACCTTACGGGCAAAGTACATAAACACCTCTTTCAGCAAATTATCATAATGGGGATGCTGTTGCATATTTTGCGGCGTACCCTGCATGTGCATCATGATATAAGGAACATTCAGGTCGGCAACCGTACGGAACATATCATCATCCATTTCTCCGGCAGCTATATCATTGATAATTGCCACACCGTATTCCTCGACACACATTCTCGCCACATCCGCCCTAAAGGTATCTACCGAAACAATCGCATCGGGCTGTACTTTCCTCAGAACACCCAACCCCATGCGCAAGCGTTCCATCTCTTCCGCAGGCGACACATTCTCCGCATTGGGACGCGAAGAGTAAGCGCCCACATCGATGATAGCAGCTCCTTCCGCCACAATCTGCCCTATGCGGCTTGTTATGTCGGCTTCCGTCTGCATGCGGCTGCCGGCATAAAAAGAATCGGGGGTGACATTGAGAATTCCCATGACGCAGGGAGAAGAAAGGTCTAACAGCGAACCGTTGACGTTTATATATTTGGATTGCAGAACTTTCATGGCAGCATTTTTTGATTTATATATCTGCAAATGTAAACAAAAAAGCCATTGTTGGTACACCAAGTCTGAAAAATAAGGTATCTTTGTTCGCAAAATATCAATTTTATTACGAACTGCAAAACTCCCCGAAGGAGAAAGATATGGATATAACCGCTCTTTATCAGATATTTCTCGGCTGCACCGGCATAACCACCGACAGCCGCAACTGCCCCGAAGGCTCACTGTTTATCGCCTTGAAAGGCGATACGTTCAACGGCAACGCCTTTGCCGCCAAAGCATTGGAAGCAGGCAGCGCCTACGCTGTTGTAGACGAAGCCGCCTATGCTCCTGCCGGAGATACACGTTATATATTAGTGGATAACTGCCTGCACACCTTGCAACAGCTTGCCAATTATCACCGCCGCCAACTGGGTACGCGCATCATCGGCATTACAGGAACCAATGGGAAAACAACGACCAAGGAGCTTATATCCGCCGTATTGTCCCAAAAGTACAATGTACTGTACACACTGGGAAATCTGAATAATCCGATCGGTGTACCGCTCACCTTGTTGCGCCTGACAACAGAGCATGAGCTCGGCGTAGTGGAAATGGGAGCCAGCCACCCCGGCGACATCAAGGAACTGGTGGAAATAGCCGAACCCGATTATGGGATTATCACCAATGTAGGAAAGGCTCATTTGGAAGGCTTCGGTTCTTTCGAAGGCGTTATCCGGACCAAAGGCGAACTGTACGACTATCTGCGCCGGCAGGGAAACTCCACCATCTTCCTTCATCAGGACAATCCTTACCTCAGGGAAATAGCCCGGGGACTGAATCCGATAACCTACGGAGAAGAAAACAGTCTGTATATCAACGGCCACGTTACCGGCAATTCCCCCTACCTCGCTTTTGAGTGGAGAGTCGGAAAAGAAGGAGAATTTCACCAAGTGCATACCCGACTGATTGGCGAATATAACTTTCCCAATGCTCTGGCAGCCGTCACTATCGGACATTTCTTCGGAGTAGAAGCAGAGAAGATAGACAAAGCCCTGAATGAATATGAACCCCGGAACAACCGTTCGCAACTGAAAAAAACGGCCGACAACACCCTGATTATCGATGCCTACAACGCCAATCCCACAAGCATGCTGGCAGCCATCGGAAATTTCCGCAACATGCAAGCCGAGAAAAAAATGCTGATATTGGGAGATATGCGCGAACTGGGAAAAGACAGTGCCGAAGAGCACCAGAGAATAGTGGACTATCTGGAAGAATATGGCTTTGAGGATGTAATATTGGTAGGCGAATTATTTGCAGCAACCCGCCACACGTATACCACTTATCCCGATGCTCCGGCTCTAATAGCCGCGCTCCAAAAGAACAAACCCTGCGGAAAGACAATCCTGATAAAAGGCTCGAACGGAATAAAACTGAATACGGTAGTCGATTATCTCTAATCTGTAGATTTACGCATCACTCTTGGTTTCAGCACGAAACAAGCCACCAATGACGCCAGGACAGCTCCCGTGGTATTGGCTGCAAAATCCAGCCAATCGCCGCCACGGTAGGTAGTACAAAATGCCTGTAACAATTCTACCGCTCCGCTGAACAATACCGGACAGACAAATGCTCCTACCCATGCGTGCCACATAGGCGTACGGTCTCTCCGATGCGCCCGCAAGAACTCCAGCCACAACATACCGGACATGCCGAAATACATACAGATATGCACCACCTTGTCAAGGTTAGGGATAGTGCCCAGATCGGTAGTGGGCGGTTTAAAAAACGACAGATAAATTACAGCAAGTATTATCACCAGCGATACCGGATATTTCTTAATATAATATAGCATATCTCAAATTATGAACAATCTGTGTGCAAAAGTATGGAACATTTTCTATATTTGTGCGTTTTAAGAGCAATTAATAACGAATTGTAAGAAAAATCCACGTTTTATGACAAGAAATGAAAGAGCCAACTTTGGAAGCAAATTGGGAGTGATACTTGCTTCAGCCGGTTCTGCAGTTGGCCTGGGTAATATCTGGAGATTCCCTTTTGAAACAGGCAATCATGGTGGCGCAGCCTTCATACTGATTTATCTGGTATGTGTACTTATATTAGGTATTCCTATCATGATAGCCGAATTTCTTATCGGACGCCGTTCACGCGCCAACACTGCCGGAGCGTATCAAAAGCTGGCTCCGGGAACCCATTGGCGTTGGGTGGGACGAATGGGTGTATTAGCCGGATTCCTTATTTTGGGCTACTACTCGGTAGTAGCGGGTTGGACCTTGGAGTTTATAGGAGAAGCCGCAACCAACAGTTTTGCCGGCAAGTCCGCCGCAGAGTTCATCGCTTCCTTCAACGGCTTTGTCAGCAATCCGTGGCGTCCTGTTATCTGGTTGGTGGTATTCTTGTTAGCCACTCACTTCATCATCATAAAAGGAGTGGAAAAGGGTATTGAAAAATCAGCCAAGATAATGATGCCCATGTTGTTTATCCTGCTGGTAGTGCTTGCCATTTGTTCCGTATCACTACCCGGTGCAAGTGCGGGTATCGAATTCCTGCTGAAACCCGACTTCAGCAAAGTGGACGGTAATGTTTTCTTAGGTGCAATGGGACAGGCATTCTTTTCACTCAGCCTCGGTATGGGATGTCTTTGCACATACGCTTCTTATTTCAGAAATGACACCAACCTGCCTAAAACAGCACTCAATGTGGCAGGTATCGACACGTTAGTCGCCATTCTTGCCGGATTCATTATCTTCCCTGCGGCGTTTTCCGTTGGCATCCAGCCGGATGCAGGACCGAGTTTATTGTTCATCACCTTACCCAACGTATTTCAACAGGCATTCGGCAACATACCCTGGCTGGCAATCGCTTTATCCATCATGTTCTACGTTTTGCTGGCGCTGGCGGCATTGACTTCAACCATTTCCTTGCACGAAGTGGTAACAGCATATCTGCATGAGGAGTTCAAGTTTACACGAGGAAAAGCAGCCAAACTGGTTACCGCCGGCTGTATCGTGCTGGGAGTGTTGTGTTCGCTGTCATTGGGCGTAGGAAAGAGTTACACGATTTTCGGCCTTAACCTGTTCGATTTATTCGACTTCGTCACCGCTAAAATCATGTTGCCCTTAGGCGGGTTCTTTATCTCTATCTTCACCGGATGGTACCTGGATAAAAAGATTGTATGGGAAGAAGTCAGCAATAACGGAACTTTAAATATACATATATACAGATTGCTTATCTTCATTCTGAAATATATCGCCCCAATAGGAATCGGACTTATTTTCATCAACGAGTTGGGCTTCTTCAAATAAACCATAATGAAGAATCCGTTTAAAGACTTCTTATACTTCTCCCGGGGAGAAAGGCGAGGTATCCTTGTTCTCATCATTGGGATAGTCCTCATCTTTCTCTTCGGGTATATTTATTCTTTCCGGCAAAACAGCAGGCAACTTTCTGAAGAAGAATCCAGGATACAGGCTGCCGCCTTGAAAGAATACGACAACTTTATCAGTTCTGTGCGGGAACAAGAAAAAAACGAGAATAGCCGTTTCAAAAAATCGGAGAGATATAAAAAGAGAACAGTTGTATTAGCTCCTTTCGACCCTAACCGTACGGACTCCGTCACCTTCTGCCGCTTAGGTCTTCCTGCATGGATGGCAAAGAACATCTTACGTTATCGAAGCAAAGGGGGAAAGTTCCGTAAGGCCGAAGACTTCAAAAAAGTATATGGATTGACAGAAGAACAGTACAAAACGCTCTCTCCCTACATCTATTTTACGGCAGAAGACACTATAAGAAAGGCGACCTCTCTACTCACTCTTCAGCAGACACCCAAAGACAGTATTTATAAATATCCGGCAGGCACCGTGCTTAACTTAAACCATGCAGATACCACTGAATTGAAGAAAGTTCCCGGCGTAGGCAGCGGCATAGCCCGGTCGATAGTGAACTATCGGCAACGTTTAGGCGGCTTCCACCGAATAGAGCAATTGCAGGAGATTCATTTGGATTATCGCCAACTGCAAGCATGGTTCACCGTTACGCCTTCTGAAATCCGACGCATCAATCTGAACCGGGTCGGCATAGAGCGCCTTCGCAACCATCCTTATATAAACTTTTACCAGGCAAAAGCCCTTGTGGAATACCGTAAAAAGAGAGGAACGCTCCACAACCTCAAACCCTTTGCCCTCTACGAAGAATTTACCGAAAGCGATTTGGAGCGGCTTAGCCACTATGTTTGTTTTGAATAATGAAGAGACAGACAGCTATTCCTTACAAACTTCACCGTCTTTCAGATGAATGGTACGGTCGGTGATTTGTGCCAATCCCTCATCATGCGTCACAATTACAAATGTCTGGCCCAAACGGTTACGCAAATCAAAGAACAGTTGGTGCAGCTCTTCCTTATTATGCGTATCCAAACTTCCGGACGGCTCATCCGCCAACACCACCGCAGGATGATTGATGAGCGCACGGGCAACGGCAACCCTTTGCTTCTCGCCACCGGACAACTCATTGGGCTTGTGCGAAGCGCGTTCCGCCAATCCCATGAAGTCCAATATTTCGGCAGCCGCCGCTCTGGCTTCCTGCTGTCCCATTCCGGCAATGAAAGCCGGTATCATCACATTCTCCAAAGCCGTAAATTCCGGTAACAACTGATGGAACTGAAAGACAAAGCCTATATGCTTATTACGGAAGGCGGAGAGTTCTTTCTCCTTCAGGCAATTCACCAATGTACCGTCAATCGTTACCGAACCGCTATCGGGCATGTCCAAAGTTCCCATAATCTGCAACAAAGTGGTCTTGCCCGCACCGCTGGGACCGACAATACTGACCACCTCCCCTTTTTTTATCTCCAGGTCGATGCCCCGCAACACCTGTAAACTGCCGAAACTCTTCGTTATTCCTTCTAATCGTATCATTGTTTTAGTTACTGTTTATTCCTTACGGTCATGACACATTTTATCTTTAACACATAGGTACGTTCTGACTGTTTGATAGCCCTATTACAACCTCTTAATGACGTATTCCGCAAGGTAACAGCCGAATACAGCCGGCATATAGCTTACAGTTCCGCAAGTGGACTTTTTATTCTGTTCATCTTCCGTCAACAGCACTGCCTTAGGGTCGGCTTGCTCGGTACTGAATACAACCGGAAGTTTACGTTTAATCCCTAACTTCTGCAAACGTTTCCTCACCGCCTTACTCAATCCGCAATGATAGGTATCCCATATATCGGCAAAACGTATCTGCGTAATATCACTCTTTGCGCCCGCCCCCATACTCGACACAATCTTAATATGCCGTTTCAGTGCTTCCGCTATCAAATAGCATTTGGGAGCAAGTGTATCAATGGCATCCACTACAAAATCATATCGGGCGGCATCAAGCAGTTCGGGTATATTATCGTCTTTCAGAAATACCGGCAGCACCGTCAGCTGTATGTCCGGATTGATATCTTTGAAACGTGCCGCCAAAACCTCCGCTTTCTCCCTCCCCATAGTAGAATGCAAAGCAGGCAGTTGACGATTTATATTGGTAGGCTGCACCGTATCCGCATCCACAATCGTCATCCGCCCCACACCTGCACGGCATATCATTTCGGCTGCATAAGCGCCTACTCCACCAAGACCTACAACCAGCACATGCGCCTGTTGCAGCCTTTCCATTTTCTCCTCTCCCAGCAAAAGCCGGGTTCTCTGTTTCCAATCCTCCATCATCGCCAACCACTAATCATTAATCACTAATCACTTACTAATCTTCCTTAAACCATTTATAAACCCACTTTCCTACCTTCTCGTAATGCTGCGCCTCATTTCGCGGATTAGAGAAAGAGACGGCATCCTGGGGTTCGCCCAACTGGTCGGGATAAAGTACAATCAAACTATTATTGGAAAAATATTTGCTCAACTGCGCCGGGAGCTTCTCGAAGGAGCTGTCGTAAGAAATGGATCCCCTACGTGCGCTTATCACTACAAGCAAATGGTCGTAATTCACTTGCCCGGTCAATATCAGCAAATCCCCCCAATCATCCAGACGAGAGAAATCCGTCAAGGTCTGTCCATACTTTTTCTTCACCAATGCCTGCAACTGTACAGTTGTTTCCTCGTTTGCAAAGAAATGTACCCGGCAGCCCAACGTACCGCCCATCCGGCAAAAATGCTCCACCCACTTCTGAAAGCCTGCTTCGTATTCCGCCTTGGGAGGAACGGCTATGATGATTCGCCGTATCGTATTAATCGGAATCAGGAATTTGGCAATCATAACTTCTCGATGCAGTCCTTTCAGCAGGTTCTCGGCAAGCATACCGAAGAAAGAGTCTACAATATTGACCTTACGGTGCAAACCGATAATCACATCGGTCACCTCATATTCTTTCGCCGTATGGATAATACCCGAAGCAATATTCAAGTCATACCGTGTAATCTGGCGCAACGGCACATCGGCAGAAGCCGTAATCATGGCTGCCTTCTCCAAATACCTTTTACCGCGAAGCTCCAAACCCTCGGAAGTATTGTTGTCATTGATTACGTTCAAAGCCAACAGATTATCTTTCTGTTTGGTATCACGTATCAACAAGGACAGGTTCATCAGATATTCAATCGTATCCGGATTCGCCACCGGAATAAGAATCCTTTCCGCCTCAACCGTACGCTCCTCTTCCAGATGCGCCTCGCACATGGCAATCTTGCGTGCGGCCCTTTCCGTAATAAAGGAGCTCACCACACATGTCACAAGAATCAGCAATACCGTACCGTTCAGCACATCCTCATTCAACAAACGCTCACCGTTCGGCAAGATGATATTATAACCCACCAATACCGCCGCCAGCGTAGCTGCTGCTTGTGCATTGCTCAAGCCAAACATCAGCTCACGCTCTATGGGAGCCATTTTATAAATTTTCTGCGTCAGCCAGGAAGCGATCCACTTGCCCACCAGCGCCACAACAATCATAACGGCAGCCACCTTCAAAGCGTCTCCCTGCCCGAAGATGACATGAATATCAATCAGCATGCCCACCCCTATCAGGAAATAAGGTATGAACAGAGCGTTACCGACAAACTCCAGATGATTCATCAACGGTGATACATGCGGTATGAGGCGGTTCAAGACCAGCCCTGCCAAGAATGCTCCCAAGATGCCTTCCATTCCCACGAACTCCATTAAACCTGCTCCCAGAAAAACCATGGCAAGCACGAAAATAAATTGCATCACGTTATCATCATAGCGGCGGAAGAACCAGCGTCCGATGCGTGGGAATGAATACATAATCAGCGCTCCGAGGAATATGACCTTAACCACCAGCCACAGCCAGAACAGTCCGCCGGACTCTCCTTTAAACAGACCGCCCACCACTGCCAGCACCAGCAATGTAAGCGTATCCGTCACAGCCGTACCGCCCACAGCAATACTTACACTGCGATGACGGGACACACCGTAACGAATTACAATCGGGTAAGCCACCAGCGTGTGCGAGGCATACATACTTGCCAGCAATATGGACGTCACGAGACTATACTTCAGCAACATCATATTGGTAACCAAGCCTATGCCTATCGGAATGACGAAAGCCAGCAATCCCAGCATCACAGCCTTTCCGCGATTCTTCTTGAAATCGCCCATATTCATTTCCAACCCTGCCAGGAACATGATATAATAAAGTCCGACCTTGCCGAACAACTCGAAACTGCTGTCGCGTACCAAGATATTGAAGCCATGCTCGCCAATCACCAATCCCGCCAGAATCATACCGATAATGTGCGGTATACGTAATTTATTCAGCAATATGGGCGCAAACAATATAATAAGGAGTACAAGGAGGAATATCCATGTAGGGTCTGTTACAGGAAGTGTCAAACTGAAATTGAGCCAGTCCATACGCAGTGAGTTTTAGGTTTTAACTGCAAAATAACGAAAAAGTTTTCACTTTATGCGGTGTCATACAGCAATTTGTTATAAATTTGCAGCCAACTCTATCATTTATAGATAGATTAGAACTATTTTATAAACTAAATTAAAACAAAAGAAAAATGAAAGTAGCTATTGTTGGAGCAAGCGGAGCCGTAGGACAAGAGTTCCTGCGAGTGCTCGATGAAAGGAATTTCCCGTTGGACGAGTTAGTATTGTTCGGTTCTAAACGCAGTGCCGGCACTAAATATACCTTCCGCGGTAAACAGATCGAGGTTAAACTCTTGCAACACAACGATGACTTTAAAGGGGTTGACATTGCTTTCACTTCCGCAGGCGCAGGCACCTCTAAAGAGTATCTTGAAACAATCACCAAGCACGGCGCTGTGATGATTGACAATTCAAGCGCTTTCCGTATGGATGCCGATGTTCCTTTGGTTGTACCCGAAGTCAATGCCGCCGATGCCAAAGACCGTCCGCGCGGCGTTATCGCCAATCCTAACTGTACTACTATCCAAATGGTAGTGGCACTGAAAGCCATCGAACAGCTTTCTCATATAAAAACCGTACACGTATCCACGTATCAGGCTGCAAGCGGTGCAGGCGCCGCTGCTATGGATGAGTTGTACGAACAATATCGCCAAGTATTGGCGGGTGAACCCGTGACCGTGGAGAAATTTGCCTATCAACTGGCATTCAATCTGATTCCCCAGATTGATGTATTCACTGAAAACGGGTATACCAAGGAAGAGATGAAGATGTACAACGAAACACGTAAGATTATGCACTCCGACATCAAAGTCAGCGCAACATGTGTCCGTGTACCTGCCCTCCGCTCGCATTCGGAAAGTATCTGGGTAGAGACAGAACGGCCCATCTCTATCGAGGAGGCACGTGAAGCATTTGCCAAAGGTGACGGACTGGTATTAATGGACAATCCGGCAGAGAAAGAATATCCGATGCCGCTGTTCCTCGCAGGAAAAGACCCTGTATATGTAGGACGTATCCGCAAGGACCTCACCAACGAGAACGGATTGACTTTCTGGATTGTGGGCGACCAGATCAAAAAAGGCGCTGCATTGAATGCGGTACAGATTGCAGAGTATCTGATTAGAGAGAAAGCGCTTTAAAATTTCTCCTAATCCATAAACCGATAAGGGTGTGTCAAAAATAGAATGTCATTACTATTACAGCATTCATTTTTAACACACCCTTGACTATGTTGCTTGAGACTTCCGATTTCAAGTCGTTTTAAGTATATCAATAAGACACAGTTTCTGAAATCTCACTTTCTGCATTATTTTTGAATAACGAAGTCACAAAATAAACTCCCTTTTCCGATAATTTAAATGACGTTCCTTGGGTAATACCTACCAAATCGGCTTTCCGCTCTTTCCCATTATCTTTATATATAGCGTAATAAGCAACATTTGAAACCGCTCCCCAAGACAAATCAGCCCCATTCAACCTGATATTGTCCGGTGTCGGAGGAAGCACTGCAGCAGTTCGTCCTAAATAAGGAGGCAATACTTTCTTTCCATATATAGCCTTGACCGCATCTGCAATACCAACCTTATTTTCTACCAAGTTCTTGGCACTGTACAATACACTTCCCTTTACTTTCGGCTTTGCACTTGCCAGTTCAAACTGCTTCATTAAGTCATCTGACGATTGAAACTTACTTCCATATTGCGAATCACCAAATTTATAAATGCCATATCCTATCAATAAGTGGTTTTCATATGTATATTGCGACCATAAATCCAACCTCAGATTAAAACTGGTAGCATCATTGCCTGTGGCAAAGTACAGCTGCGGAATAACCACATCCACCCAGCCTTCCTTTGCCCACGTATTGACATCTGCAAACAATGTATTGTAGTTACGCTCCATATCAGCTGCCGGACTAATAGAGAAAATCACTTCCGGACGAGTCTCAATAATAGTTTTCTGGATATTCCTAACTACGGTATTTACATTATTACGCCTGAAATCCTCGACATTTTTAAATTTATCCTTCCCATATTTTTGAAATTCCGCACCATCATTCATTGTCTCAGAAGCTTCCAATGACGGATAGAAATAATCATCCATGTGAATACCGTCAACGTCATACTTGGTAATAATTTCCTTGACAATATTTACAATCCGTTCCTGAACTTCCGGCAAAGCAGGATTATAAACTCTGATTTTCTCATAATCCTTAACCAGTTCCATGGGTATTTTGGCATCCAGTTTTGGGAAAGCAGCATTCTTATTTGCACGCGTAGCTATACGGTATGGATTTAACCAAGCATGAAACTGGATACCTCGCTTATGAGCTTCCTCAACAAGAAATCCTAAAACATCATAATCGGGTCTTACTCCTGCACTTCCTGTAATATACTTACTCCAAGGCTCATATTCCGATTCATAAAACGCATCTGCCATACCTCTGATTTGGAAAAATACCGCATTCATGTTATACCCGACCAATAAATCCAGATAATCTGTATACAACTTTTTCTGAACATCGGCATTATACTTTTCCATAGGCCAATCAAGCCCCCATACCGTAGCTATCCATACTCCTCTCAGTTCCTTTCCGGGCAGAACAGACGAAGAGGTCTGACCTTCTCCCTGAGAATGGCTGCCATCATCCAAAATGCCTTCATCGTCTTTACTACATGCTGCGACCAGCACAAGTAAAATGATTATATATATATATTTCAAATGTTTCATCCTTAATTTTCTAATAAGAAAGCCGCCTGATAATTTTAAAATAGACGGCTTTCAAGTTGACAATATAAAAATTCAATTTAAATGTAGAAAATCAGCATATTATTCCTCTTCCTGCTTAATAGGGAACTCGCATATTACAAATCCTGATCCTGTGCGTGATGCAAACACACAAAGCTTGGCATCTTTCCCGTTCTCATCTTTCTCTATATAATAATCTGTCTGCGCCAGGGCGTTTCCATTTCCACTTCCACCTAATTTAAATTGGTACAAAGGATTGTGATTGTCTCCTTCGTCAAATTTCCGCAAAGCCTCTTCTATGGTAGCTCCTTTGCTCAAATCA
The DNA here is from genome assembly GCA_958432865.1 of Bacteroides stercoris. GTDB lineage: Bacteria > Bacteroidota > Bacteroidia > Bacteroidales > Bacteroidaceae > Bacteroides > Bacteroides stercoris_A. The sequence continues at coordinate 68,537 of CAUAWO010000003.1, read as the reverse complement.
TAAATTTCCAAAGCAATGGTTGCAGTAGATGCACTACCCTGACCAGCGGTACACACCAACAGATAACGCTCCTCATTAAAATTGATTATCCTTGGAGCCACAGCCTCTCCTTTTATGCTCGACGCATATATTTCGCCTACAGACTCATTGACCAATGTTACAGGAATTCTGACACCCGACCATAAATACTGGTCTGTATTTCCCACTCTATATACATTGGTCACCATCGTAGCATCAGATTTTGACGGTAATACTTTAATGGCAGTGGCATCAACTGTTTTATAGCCGCTTACGGGTATTCTTAGAAAATCCGTAGCTGCATTATCACCAAAGAATATAAATCCGTTACCATTCTCATCTATATTATAAGAGGCATTATCACCATGTCTGTTTCCTGCTCCGGAGATACTTCCAACATTAATATTGGCTATCGTTTCCGGTTGGGAATCCGGTGTTTCCCAATGATAAATCTTAAGAGGAGAAGCTTTGGCACCCGACAAACTTGAAAGATATACATGACCATTACTCAACGCACCCATGTTATAAGAGAAAGTACCACCGCTAACTCCAGTCAAATCCAGTAGAATCGGGTTGATTTCCCCCTTCTTCAAATCCGATACTTTAAGAAGATGAGGTTGTGTAGCTCTGCTGACAACCAATACATGTTCGCCATCATAAGAAGCACAACGGGTAGATGCAGCATCGGCATAATCACTATAAATGTTATCTCCTGAAAAATTATATACAGTAGGCTTTTCAAAATCAGCCCCATACACAGGAACTCTTTTCCGGACTTTAACAAAATATTCCTTATACCTCTTATTATTTACAATCCGAAGTATCAAAGTCTTGTCGGAAGTTTCCTCATCCATTGAGAAATCCATGACCGGAGTCTGAAGCTCCGCGCCCTCAGAAAGTTCCGCCTCAAAGCTCAAAGCTGAAAAATTAGTCTCAACATCCAAACGGGGAAAATTAATTGTCTTATTGGCTTCATCAATTGTTCCTTCCACCACTGTTTTCCCGTCTGCCCCGGCATTAACTATCTTTATTGCTAAAAGCTCCGTATCATAAGGTGCTATATGGCTTTTAGGATAATCCTCCTCACAAGAGACAAGACTAATACCAAGCAATACAGCCATAAATCCTAAACTTTTTATTAATTTATACATAATCTCATGTTTTAATTAAAAACCATTGTTAACTCACGGATGTATCCGTCAATTCAAACTTGCCGGCCATCCCTCCGTTTGAGTAAGTGTATACCCTCTACTCTTATAATCTTCAATCTGATTAATTCCGATAGGTGAGAGATATGGGTTTACATTAGGCACATTCAAGAAGGGCAGTCGTCCTTTATTCTGTTCCGGATAGAAAAATCCTTTCATAGCAGCAGCATTAGTGCCATCATAAACGGTCAGACTTCCATCCTTGCCCATAACCCTGATTTTCCCGCTATTCTCTGATTTCAGTTCTTCGGGAACCTCATCCTTGAAATTTACCCAAGTACCTACCAGCAAATCCTGATTTCTATCGGTATCCATGTACTCCAATTTTTTCCAACGTCTCAAATCGACGATACGTGAGAATTCAAAAGCAAATTCCATTCTTCTTTCCCGTCTGATTTCCCAAAGTAACGGAGATACGGTGACATCTCTACCCGGATCATCAGGCAGGGCATCTAACTTCATGTCTGCTGTCCTGACAACACCCAACGCTTTTGCTTCCTCGGCAATCGGTCTGTTACGGATCTTGTTAATAGACTCATCTATATCAGTCTGGACAACCGCCGGCCCTCCCAATGTAGCAAGTTCCGCTTTAGCCTCAATCCAATTCAATAAAACTTCAGCATAGCGGATTACCGGATAGCCAGTCACATTCTTTTCACCCTGGAATTCCGGAGCCGGAGAACCGCCTTTTTCAATATACTCCAATGCACTCCGAGGGATAAACTTAGTTACATACAAATAACAGCTTTTAGCTCTGGGAGTCGGCTTATTGTAAAAACTTGCCTCAAATCTGGCATCTCTTGTCTTTATCAGGTTACTTAAAGTAAAATCGGCTGCGTTGGCAACTGCAGAAGTTTGCCAGTCCTTACCATCCGTACAGATAAACGCCTTAATCAAATCCAAATTCGGACCGACATCGGTAGGGTCATTCATGTTACAAGTCGATGCTATGGAATGAGTCACACCCTTATCCGCATCATAGGTACGATACAGGATACAGTCTTTCGTACTTTTCGTCGACCCGAATAAAGAGCGGAAATCAGTCACAATATCATATTTTCCACTGCTCATTACCAAGTCAGCCGCAGTAATAGCCTGCTCAAAAAATTTCTTCGCACGTTCGTCATTCTTATAATAATATTTTTGCCAACTTGCTTCAAACAATGCCCATCTCGAAACAAAAGCAGCCACCACATAACGGTTCACATATTGTGCATCCCCGTCATCCAAACGGACATTCTTCATGGCAAAATCAAAATCATCATAAACGGCATCCATCACTTCATTTCTCGGAGTACGATCCTTATACAAGGCATCCTTATCCGTATTCAACACCTCTGTATCGTAATAAGGGACATCACCAAAAACATTGACCAGACGAGCATACTCCATCCCTCTGAAGAAGCGGCCTATTCCCATCCAATGATTGTATTGTTCTTCGGTCAGAATATCCTTCATTCTGGCAGACACACGATCAAGCATGACATTCGCCTTCCTTATCCAAGCAAAATTCCATGTCGGACCGGTAAATTCGCTCTGCCACATCATATCCAGACTCGTTGAGCCTTTTGATGTAGGGACAGTCCGTCCAAACTGCGTTTGGGTGGACAATCTCACTGCATCATCATTAAAAGTATAATTTGCATTAGGAGCATACGTCGTTTCATACTTCAATCCATATCCTACAAAGAAGTTGGTATAAAAGGCATTGGCATACAAACGTACCCTATCCTCACTGGTCCAGTAAGCATCATCTTCCGATGTAGTCAATGAAGGACGGTCCAGCACATCATTACAATTCGTAAACAGGAAGATGATTCCGGTTAAAATCATATATATTTTAAATCTCATAATTACTCTTTTTTAGAAGGTTAATTGAACGCCACATGATAAAGTCTTGAAAACAGGTGTGCCCATACCCGTACGTCCCAAGTTATAGTTTGAGTCAGACCTGAACATCGAATAACCTGAGATAGCCTCCGGGTCGATAGGCAATCCGTTCAGCTTGTCAAATGTAAAGAAGTTCTCTAATGACATATAGAGTCTGGCCTTGGATATATACACTTTTGAAAGAAGATTCTCCGGGAAAGTATATCCCAACGTTATATTCTTGATTCTCAGGTAAGACATATCCAGCAAATAGCGTGACTGTTTCTGCATACTGAAACCAGTATTGCTTCCACCCAAATTCCATGCTCTCGGATAAAATGCATCCGTACGCTCTTCTGTCCAATAATCGGTTGTGAAGGTTTTGGGAAGAGCACCCTCTTTGGCATTATATCCGGGAATAGCCAACTGACCGCTACCCCAAATCTGACGCTTGCCGATGCCTTGGAAGAAGATTGAAAAATCAATCCCCTTATAATCCGCTCCCAAACGGAAGCTATACTCATAACGAGGAGTAGAATTGCCAATCACAGTCTGGTCACCGGGATTACCATTCGTACCTGTTCCCGGCGTGATATAACCGTCTCCGTCCAAATCCACGAATTTAACGTCACCCGGTGCAAAAATCAATTTGTTATTGTCTTCATAATGTACCTGATACACCGGATATGGGGAAGATTGTTTATTGGTAGTATGCGCTGTTCCGTTATAAATGACAGTAATTTTTTCTATTTGTCCGTCTGCTCCGTAAACAAAGTCCTCTTTTTGAAACAATCTATCTGTCACAAAACCATAAATATCGCCATATCGTCTTCCGGTAGAATAGGTTGTCCCTAATTTACGGTCTTCCCATGGAGTCAGATAGTCCGCGCCTTTGGTTATATAGGTAGTTGCATCGGAAATAGAAGCCATAACATTAATTCCCAATCCATTGGAAAAACGATGGGTAAAATCAGCCGACAACTCCCAACCTTTGGTTCTCAAACTGCCGTAATTACCTTTAGGAGCTGTAGCACCAAGTGTCACCGGCAAGCTTTCTCCTTCAATAATCATGTTTTTCGTATCCCGACGATACCAATCGAAAGTTACTCCGAATTTATTCTTAAAGAAACGCAGGTCTACTCCAAAATCCAAAGTCTCAATCTCTTGCCAACTGATATCACTGTCCACTAACGAAGGAGTACCGTACAAAGGCATCTTATTACCGCTTCCGTCCAGCCATGACGATTGGCCGTCAGCCAATATGGCTTTGTACAAGGTATTGGATACCGTCTGGTCACCAATACTACCCCATGAAGCCCTAAACTTACCAAAGCTCAAAATATTTTCAACCGGTTTCATGAAACTCTCATTGGTAAACACCCAACCGGCAGAAAAAGAAGGGAACCAACGCCACTGCAAATTCTTCGGAAATTTAGATGAACCATCCCTACGTATATTAGCTTCTAAGAAATATCTGTCTTCAAAAGAATAATTCAGACGTCCGAAGAAACCTAATTGAGCTTCCCAATTGCGGTCTCCTTCAATGAACTGGTCACCAGATGCCAATGGAAATTGCGGGTTTGTCAAATCAATAAGATTTGTTTTCCACCCTTTATGCAAACTCCATTTACTGGTAACCCTGTTCATACCCACCATAAACTTAAAGGCATGCTCTTTTTCAGCTCCCAATTGCAGGTTATAGGTGGTATAAATATTAAACGTATTATTATCTACCGATTTATTCTGATAGCCGACCTGACTAGCTCCCGGACCCGAACTGTTATAATATTTTTCTACAGGGAAACGGTATGCCGGCATGCCTCCCGTGTCTACTCTTTCGCCTTGTTCATTGACAAAGACCTGACTGCCGTTCTCTATCCACGCCGTAGGCGCATACCATGTAGCACCGGCCTCGTATTGGGTTACAGACGAATTTGTTTCCGAAGTTTGTCTGTCGTAAGTATAATCAAATTTAACATCCCAATTCTTCGTAATATTCAATGTAAAACCCAGGTTAACGTTATAATATTTATTTTGCAGATTATCTGTATTTGATGCAGCCATTTCATACGACGGCTCTTTCAAAGGATTGCCATGTTCTGTCACTCCCATCGGAAACAATGGGCTCCAACGATACATATACAACCAAGGGTCAGCAGAAGTATTACCAATACCCGGATAACGTTTATTACGGTCGGAATAGATAGAGCTGGCTCTCACTGTAAGATATTTATTCAATTCCGATGTTACACTGACCGATGCATTATATCGTTTGAAATCGTCCTTCTTGGCAGTCTTAGACATACCACTCTGATCCAAATACCCCAATCCTATATTATAACTGGTCTTGCCGCTTTTACCATTTACCGATAAATTATGACTCATGGTCGGAGCCCAGTTCCTGACCATAGCTTTAGCCGCATCATAGAGTCTATATCCATATTTATCTTTTCCGTCATAATACCAGTCACGGCCATATACTACCGGATCATTCCATTTTACCTTTCCTCCATACTGTTTCTGCCATTCTATGGCTTTCTCCAGGCTTTCGGGACTAATACGCCAAAAGCCACCCGCCGGCATCGGTTCTCCTCTGTTTATTTGAGCATCCAATGTGTACTGCAAGGCTTCAATTCCACCAATTTCAATGCTTTTGGCAGGATCTTGCCAAGAAAAGTTATTGGAATAGCTAACTTCAAATTTATCTGTTTGCGCTCCCGATTTAGTTGTTATCAAAATAACGCCAAACGCAGCTTTTGAACCATAAATAGAAGATGAAGCTGCATCTTTCAATACGGAAATAGACTGGACATCGTTGGGATTAACCATCTGAATACTTGGAATTTCCACGTTATCCAACAAAATAAGCGGAGTATTATTCCCCGAAATGGATCCAATTTGACCGCGAATTTTAATCAAAGGGTCCGAACCGATTTCTCCCGTTGGAATTGTAATATTAACACCCGGCACTGAGCCTTGAAGTCCACGACCGATATCCGCAATAGGACGACTGTCCAATGTTTTATTTACGTCGACTGTTGCAACTGCACCTGTTAAATTAGCTTTCTTTTGAGTTCCATAGCCCACCACAACAACTTCCGAAAGTAACTCGCTATCCTCTTTTAAAACAACCTTTACCGTCTTGGTTGCTTTTACCTCTTGAGTTTGATAACCAACGAAAGAGATTTGTAAGGTTGAACCCGGCTTTACATTCAATGTAAACTTTCCGTTAATATCAGTTATTCCACCATTTGTCGTACCTTTCTCTACCACACTAGCTCCGATAACCGGTTCTCCGTTTACATCTACAACCAAACCATTGACTATTTGAGTTTGCAACTGTTCTGTCACTCTCAAAGAACCGTCAATGGTAGTCTGAGTAGCTATCACGTTTCCACTGCTTAATAGCAAGGTGCTGATTGCTACTACCGTGAGGATCTTTTTATTAGACAATCCTCTTTTTCTGCAATCTTCATTCATAAGTGATTGATGATTTTGTTAATTAAAAATAGTTTTTTCCAAAAATGGTAAGATAGAAATTAATAAGAGTAGGATAGAATCACCCAAACTCTTGTGTTTTCACTTTTCCATAGGCATTTCTCAATTTAAGGGTTCATAAATGGTATGTTGTATCTCTTTTCTCTCTAAAATTCCAAGTCCACCGGGAACTTGGGCGGAACATTTTATTTTCAGTGTGGTATCAGAAAAGATTAAGTGCCCGAATAGTGGCTTTTTGCATATCTTTTCATATCCTTTACTCTCTACGGCTGCAAATAGCAATTCGTTAAACGGCCGTTACTCTTTCGTTAGACAGTTGTTGCCCTTTCGTTAAACCTTAGTCTAACGAAAGGGCAACAACTGTCTAACGAATTAAAAATAAACAAGCAACTATTTATTTACAGCAGATGTACCAACAGTTATCACCTTACAAATATTTTATTCAGAAAGGACAACTTACAACGACGGATACGAACTATGAACCATGAAGTAAACTTTTTGAAGAATTATCGCAAGAATATTAAAAATAACTATATATTTGTATTCAATTCTAAAACTAATTAGCTATGAAACTGATTGCGGAAAGTGGTTCTACAAGAACTGAATGGGCACTGGTTGAAGACAACCACTTGATACAGCGTGTTTTTACCGAGGGATTGAATCCTTTTTTTCAAACAAGAAGAGAAATTAGCCGGAGTGTACGTTTAGGATTGCCCGATATTTTTTTCAAAAAGAAATTGGAACAAGTATATTATTATGGAGCCGGATGTACTTCTTATGAAAAAAAGAATATATTGGGTGCATCTTTAGTAGCACAATTCAAGACCCCTATTCAGGTTGAAAGTGACCTGCTTGCAGCGGCACGCGGTCTGTTTAAATGTGAAGCCGGCATTGCCTGTATCTTGGGAACAGGCTCTAATTCATGCTTTTATGACGGGAAAATAGTAGTCAAGAACGTCAAGGCAGGTGGTTATATCCTGGGCGATGAAGGCAGTGGAGCTGTATTAGGCAAAATGTTTCTGTCTGATGTGTTAAAAGGCTTGGCACCTAAGGATGTAATGGCCGATTTTTTTGAAAAATTTCGTATCAGCTCTAATGAAGTAATGGAATCGGTATATAACCGTCCTTTCCCAAACCGTTTCCTCTCAACAATTTCTTACTTCTTGGCAGACTATACAAACGATGACTATGTATTTGAACTGATAACTAATAATTTAAAAGGATTTTTCACTCGTAATGTCTGCCAGTACGACTATAAGAATTATCCCATCAGATTTGTTGGCTCATTGGCCTATAGCTATGCGGACATCTTAAGAGAAGTTGCCGGTGAGTTTGGAATTGAGCTCGACGTAATTGAAGAAACTCCGATGAATGGACTGATAGAATTTCATTCTTTAAATATAGAAGAACCTTAAACTCTAATATATATAAGGTATATAAAGACTGTCTTTGCAAATTTAAAAGTATAAGATTAAAAAAATGCAAAGAAATGTTCTTGATATTGAATAATATAATATCTTTGTTACGTGTGAAGTACACAAAATACTTTATCACCTTTGTTAATAATAAGATTTATCTCTTAAAACGACTGACAAGGTTAAGAAATTAACTGGATTTAGTTTAAAATTAATATATACCAAGTTCCCGGTGGACTTGGAATTTTAGAGAGAAAAGAGATACAACATACCATTTATGAACCCTTAAATTGAAGAAATGCCTATGAAGCAATGAAGAGACTTAGAGGATATACAGTTCATTTTACCCCTTAATCCTCCCTTTTTTTTACCTAACTGAAAAACTATTTTTATTAACAACAAAATCATCAATCACTTATGAATGAAGATCGCAAAAAAAGAGGAATTAAAAATCATAAAATCCTCATGACAGTGGCTATCTGTGCACTGTTTCTTGGCAGCAGTAACACTTTTGCTGCCCGATCTACTTCCCATGAAAACCATGGCGTAACAGAGCAGATGCAGTCTGTCGCTGTAAATGTTTTAGTAGTAGATGCCCAAGGCGAGCCTATCATTGGCGCCAACGTTGTAGAAAAAGGTACTACCAATGGCGGCATTACGGACATCAATGGAAAAATCAGAATGAATGTTAAAGCAGGAGCACTTTTACAGATTTCTTTTGTAGGGTATACCACTCAAGAAATAAAGGCCACTCCTAATCTACGGGTAGTGTTGAAAGACGACACTGAATTATTGGATGAAGTAGTAGTCGTAGGTTACGGCTCACAGAAAAAAGAGAACCTGACAGGAGCAGTCGCTTCCGTTAACGTGAATCAGACATTGGAAGGACGTCCTATTGCCGATATCGGTCGTGGTTTGCAAGGTACCACTCCGGGCTTGTCCATCCAAGTACCAAGCGGCGAAGTCGGTTCTGACCCGATTATTAAGATACGCGGACAAATCGGTTCCATCGAAGGAGAAGCTACACCTTTGATTTTGCTCGACAACGTAGAAATACCTTCTATCCAAATGGTCAATCCCGATGATATAGAAAGCATTTCTGTACTGAAAGATGCTGCATCTGCTTCTATTTACGGTGCGAAAGCAGCATTCGGCGTAGTATTGATTACAACGAAAAAAGGCGCCAAGAGTGATAGGGTCAATGTTTCTTATCAGGGCAATCTCTCTTTCCAAAACATGGCAAAAGAGATGAAAATGGGACAGTTCAATGCTTTGGAATACAGCGTAGAAGCAATGAAGCGCTCCGGAAAAACAGCCACCGGCGGTATTTCATTCTTTATGACAGAATCCGGATTGGAGCGTGCCCGCGAATGGCAAAACAAATATGGCGGCAAGTTAGGTCCCGACGACCCTTATGTATATGGGCGAGACTGGTATGTGGATGCCAATGGACGAAATATCGGTCTGAGAACTTTCGACCCGTATGATTATATGATACGCGAATGGGCACCGACTCACTCACACAACGTTTCAATCAACGGCAAAAGTGGCAAGACAACTTACAACATCGGCTTAGGATATCTGCATCAGAACGGTATGATGAAGCCTGCCAAGAAAGACGATTTTACACGCTACAACGCATCCGTACGTTTAAGCACCGAAATCAACAAATACCTGACTATACGTGCGGGTTCTATCTTCTCCTCACGTGACAAGAGATACCCTTATTCTACCTCATCCACTACTGCCGACCCGTGGCTGTACTTGTATCGCTGGGGTCCTAACATGCCGTTAGGTGTCAATGAAGACGGAAACGACTTGCGCAGTCCGTGGTCTGAAACAAAACAAGCCAATACAGCTTCACAAGTAGATAATTACCTCAACATAAGCTTGGGTACAACCGTAAATGTGACCAAAGACTGGAAATTTGATTTTGACTATACATATGCCAACGAAACAGGAGTTATCAAGAAACCCGGAACACGATATAGCGCAGCAAACGCATGGAGTGCCGGTGTACCGAGAACCGATGCCAACGGCAATCAGGTTTATGTAAACAACTTGGGACAACAAGTAGACGCAGCAGCCGAAGGTGCAATGCCCGCATACAAACTTCCGTACGAAGAATATACTCCCCATGGTTCAAATCCCGACCATATCTACAGAAAATCTTCGGGAGCACGTCGCCATACCTTCAATGCAACAACCGATTACAACTGGCAAATAAACGACGATAACAACTTCAAGTTTCTGCTTGGTATGAACCTGGTGACTTATGACTATGAAGACAACTGGTCACAAATTACAGATTTGACAGATATCACCAACCCGCAGTTCGACCTCGCAGTTGGCACTCAGACCGCAAGCGGAAACCAAAAATGGGAAGGTCAAATGGGTTACTTCGGCCGTATCAACTATAATTACAAAGAAAAGTACCTGTTGGAAGCCAATTTACGTTATGACGGTACATCCAAGTTCCCCTCTGGCATGAAATGGCGTTGGTTCCCTTCATTCTCAGCCGGTTGGCGCTTAAGTGAAGAAGCTTTTATGGAATGGGCAAAACCCGCATTGAACTCATTGAAGCTTCGCGGTTCATGGGGTATCATTGGCGACCAAACCGTAGATAACGGCTTGTATGTATCCTCTCTCGGCACAGGACAAGTAAACTGGCTGGGTGCCGATGGTCAGAAATTATTCTATCGCGGTACTCCTTCTGCCGTTGCTTCTTCTATTACATGGCAGGACATAGCCACACTCGACTTGGGATTTGATGCGCGTTTCTTCCACGGTGATTTCGGTGTAACATTCGACTGGTATCAACGCGATACACGTAATATGATTGTACCTGGTTCGGGCATTGCCTATACATTCGGTGCAGCCGCTCCCAAAGGCAACTACGGTTCTTTAAGAACACGCGGCTGGGAAGTTTCATTGGATTACAACCACCGTTTCAACAACGGATTAGGCATTAATGCCATGTTCACGTTGTCTGATGCCCAAACTGAAATTACAGAATACAGTGATACGCGTTTAATCAGCGATTATTATGTAGGCAAGAAATATGGCGAAATATGGGGCTACAGAACAGAACGTTTGTATCAGAAAGATGATTTCGTATATGACAATAACGGCGAACTGGTTACTGTATGGGCTTTGAACGGAAAAGAAGTGGCAGCAGGAACTCCAGGTGCTAAAGAAATGAACAAACTGAAAGACCCGAACGGAGTATATCAGGACTTCCTGCAATCCGGTGACTTCAAATTTGGTCCGGGCGACGTAAAATATGCCGACTTGAATGGAGACGGAAAACTGGGTAATGGCGCCGGCACTGTAGAAGACCCGGGCGATAAGGAAATAATTGGTAATGAAACACCGAGATTTGAATACGGTATCCGTCTGGGCGCAGATTATAAAGGCTTTGACTTTTCTATCTTTATGCAAGGTGTAGGCAAACGTCAGATATGGGGTGACGGTTTCCTTGCCATTCCCGGTTATAATACCGCTGACGGTGCTATTCCTGACGCTATCGCAAGTGACTACTGGACTGAAGAGAACACAGGAGCTTTCTATGCACGCCCATGGAACCAATCCGGATCGAACGATGCTTACAACTATTACAAACAGTCACGCTATCTGCTGGATATGTCTTATTTCCGCATCAAGAATATCACATTAGGTTATTCTCTTCCGGAAAATATCATAAAGAAAGTACGCATGCAAAAGGCACGCATCTATCTGGCGCTGGAAAACTTCTTTACATTTGACAACCTGAACGGACTTCCTATTGATCCGGAAGCAATCTCCGGTTACTCCATGTTCAATGCAGAGAACTATAACAGCGGCCGTACCGGTGTAGGAACCCCGACTTTCAAGAGTGTGTCAGTAGGTGTACAATTGAACTTCTAATAAACTGAATTATATGAAAAAATATATATTTGCTTTACTTTCTGCCGCAACCTTTATGACAAGCGGGTGCGACTCTATCCTGGAACGTCCGGAATTGACAAAGCCACTGGACGAAACGTATGGAAAGACAGATAACGAATACCGACTCTATGTCAACGAAGCATACCCCGTTTATTTTGTGGGTTACAACAATAGCTGGGGCAGCGCATACGCTCCTTTGAGAGGATACAATTTTTCTGATGACAATGCTTCATCCGGAAAACAGACCTCTTTTGAGAATACCGTTCCCACCAGCCGCGGAAGTTACAACACCAGCGACCTCGCCAACTCCTGGATTTCCCAATACGCAGCCGGCAACTGGAACTTTGCCTGGGTACGCAAATGGAATATAATGATTGACAAACTGGAGAAGTATAAAAGTGCGCTGGAAGAAGAAACCTATAACCACTGGATGGGAGTAGCCCGATTCTTCCGTGGATTTGAATACTGCCGTCTGGTAGAAACCTTTGGTGATGTACCCTATTATGGAAAATCCATTAGCGATGCAGATACCGATGAAATGTATAAAGACCGCACGCCACGCAACGAAGTCATGGAACATGTGTACAATGACTTTGACTTTGCATTAAATAATATCCGTGAAAATGACGGAGCCCAATATCTGAACAGATTTATTGCAGCCGGTTTCGTCAGCAGACTGATGTTATTCGAAGGAACTTGGCAGAAATATCATAAGAACGATACTGAACTTGCAAAGAAGTATCTGACTATGGCCAAGGAAGCAGGAGACAAGGTATTAGGAAACAGCCAATGGCAGATTTCCGGTGATTTCAAAAGTCTGTTCGGCTCAACAGACCTAAGCGGCAACAAAGAGGTACTGATGTACAGACACTATGATGCCGGAGTCAACGTAACTCACTGTGTGGCTTCTTACTCCAACGGTACGGAAAGCCAAGGTGGCGCAACATTGGCATTAGCCAAATCATTCATCTGCAATGACGGTAAGGTGTACAAAAAATCAACTGTTGCCGGAGCAGACGAACTTGATGTCAAGAACATGGCCAAAACCCGTGACCCGCGTTTTGAAGCTACATTCTGGGATGAACCTCGTATCCAGGCAGGTACCTTGCTTTATAGCTGGAAATTCATTGACCGTGTAGGCCCGACCTATTTTGGCAAGACTTATCCTCCTCAATATAAAAGTATAACTAATACCAATGATTATCCGGTAATGCGACTGGCAGAGGTCATGTTAAACTGGCTGGAGGCCAAAGCCGAACTGGCTTTGATGGGCGGTGACCCTATCATTCAAGATGACATCGAAAAAACAATCAACCAAATCCGCAAGCGTCCTCTCGATGAAACGGCAATAAAAAAAGGCTTGCAACAAACCGCACCTATGATGTTAAGTGACATCACTGCCGACTTCGACCCGGATAGAGACAAAGGCAATTTGGTAGCAGGAGATTACGAAGTAGATCCGCTGATTTGGGAAATCCGCCGCGAACGCCGCATGGAGTTTGTATACGAGCACTCCCGTTTGCTCGATTTGAAACGTTGGAAGAAACTGCATTATATGAACAACAAAACATATCCGGACACAATGCTCGGCTTATGGGTGAACCTTGAGGAAGAACTGCCCAATTATCTTGAAGAAGACAACATAGGCATCACCACCGTAGCAGTTCCCGATGGTAACGGATATAAATACATAGTCTATGACGGAACCAACGCCGATGAAATGACAGGTTTCTATGTGCCGGAAGCAGCCGAAGCAAGAGACGATTTCAGCGATCGTTCATATCTGGCTCCGGTAGGAGAAGCTCAAATCAACGAGTACAATGCTAAAGGATATAAATTGACACAAACCGTTCTCTGGTAACAGAAAAAAAGCATAACTCACAACAAGAGGTGTATCAAGAACGAAAGTTTTTCTTCTCGATACACCTCTTTCCTATATATACCTGAATACCAGATAAGAGCGTTTTGTTATAATTGTAAATTAATAATTATAATACTAAATATTCCCAAATAAGTGTTTTTGATATTAAAATAAAAAGTATCTTTGTTCCATACAAATTCTCCTTAAGTAATACTATTATGAAGAAACTGCTACTATTAACCATCCTGCTATGTAGCTCATTACTGTGTCAGGCACAAAAAGAGCGCATTGTCTTAGGCGATGAACAAACTTCAGAGTATTTTCCAATCCTGAAAGGAAAACGGATTGCAATCTTCTCCAATCACACCGGAATGGTGGGAGACAAGCATTTACTGGACATACTGCTGGAAAACAAATTCAATGTAGTAGCTATTTTCTCACCTGAACACGGTTTTCGCGGAGATGCGGATGCAGGAGAGCACGTATCCAGTTCGGTCGACAAGAAAACGGGCGTCCCTATCCTTTCCCTTTATGACGGGAAAGACAAAAAACCGAGCGAAGCATCCATGAGAAAATTTGATATATTGGTTATTGACATCCAGGATGTAGGCTTGCGATTCTATACCTATTATATAACAATGTGCCGACTGATGGACGCCTGCGCCGAGTATAACCGCAAGGTATTGTTGCTGGACCGCCCCAATCCGAACGGACATTATGTAGACGGACCGATACTGGACATGAAATACAAATCCGGAGTGGGTTGGTTGCCTATTCCCATTGTACATGGCATGACACTGGGCGAACTGGCATTAATGGTAAACGGAGAACGCTGGTTACCGGCCTCACGCGTGTGCGACCTTACCGTCATACCCTGCAAGAATTATACGCACCAGACAAAATACACATTACCCATTCCCCCCTCTCCCAACCTGCCGAACATGAAAGCCGTCTATCTGTATCCGGCTACTTGCTATTTTGAGGCCACTCCCGTCAGTCTGGGCAGAGGGACCTCACTCCCGTTTCAGGTATACGGGCATCCCAATATGACAGGCTATGATTACAGTTTTACGCCCAAAAGTGTTCCCGGCGCCAAAAATCCGCCCCAACTGAACAAGCTATGCCACGGCGTAAACCTCAGCAATATGAGCGATGAAGAGATTTGGAAGCGCGGCGTGGATCTGAGCTACGTAATTGACGCTTATAAGAACCTGAACATAGGCGACCACTTCTTCCGTCCGTTCTTCGAATTGCTGGTAGGAACAGACTATGTCCGCAAGATGATAATAGAAGGAAAGAGCGCCGAAGAAATCAAAAACCGCTGGAAAGGCGATGTGGAAAAGTTCAAGGAACAGCGTAAGCCCTATTTGCTTTATCAAGAATGATTATTCATACAAACCGGAACCTATTAACCAGTAAACACTAATACCCAATCAATACAATGAGCCCGTTATCCGTTATCATCACCATTGCAGCCTATTTTGCAATACTCTTCACAGTTTCTTACATTGCCGGCAGAAAAGCAGACAATGCAGGTTTCTTCGTGGGCAACCGCAAATCGTCCTGGTATGTGGTGGCATTTGCTATGATTGGCTCCAGCATATCCGGAGTAACGTATGTATCCGTGCCCGGCATGGTTGCTGCAAGTAACTTCGGCTATCTGCAAATGGTACTGGGATTTATTGCGGGACAATTAATCATCGCCTTTGTTCTGACCCCCTTATTCTACCGGATGAATCTGGTTTCCATTTACGAATATCTGGAGAACAGGTTCGGCATGTCCTCATACCGTACAGGGGCCTGGTTTTTCTTCATCTCCAAAATGCTTGGAGCGGCAGTACGGCTGTTCCTCGTCTGCCTGACATTACAACTGCTGGTATTCGAGCCATTCGGATTACCGTTTATTCTGAATGTGGCTATCACCGTAGCTTTGGTATGGCTGTACACTTTCCGTGGAGGCGTAAAGTCGCTCATCTGGACGGACTCCTTGAAAACGTTCTGCCTTGTGGTATCGGTTGTATTGTGCATCTGCTATATAGCTTCCGACCTAAACTTATCTTTCACCGGTATGCTCGGTACAATTGCCGACAGCGATATGTCCCGCATATTTTTCTTCGACGATGTCAACAGCAAGCAATACTTCTTCAAGCAGTTCTTTGCCGGAGCATTTACCATGATAGCCATGACCGGATTGGATCAGGACATGATGCAACGCAACCTCAGCTGCAAGAATTTCAAGGACTCACAAAAGAACATGATTACCAGCGTCATTTCGCAATTCTTCGTCATTCTGTTGTTTCTAATGCTGGGTGTACTGCTCTACATATTTGCCGGCAGCCAAGGAATACAAGTGGAGAAAAGTGATGAACTTTTCCCCTTAATTGCTACAGGAAATTACTTCCCCGCCGTTGTAGGCATCCTGTTTATTATCGGACTGATTTCTTCGGCTTACTCGGCAGCAGGCTCCGCACTGACAGCCCTTACTACATCCTTCACCGTAGATATTCTCGGCACGAGAGGAAGGACGGAAGAGGAAATCGTAAAAATCCGGAAACGGGTACACATAGGAATGGCCGTAATAATGGGTATTACGATTTTTGTATTCAACCTGCTGAACAATACCAGTGTAATCGATGCCGTATATATTCTGGCAAGCTACACCTATGGTCCTATCTTGGGACTGTTTGCTTTCGGCATCTTCATGAAACAGCAGGTGCGGGACAAATACATACCGTTAGTGGCCATCGTCTCTCCGCTTCTTTGCTTCATCCTGCAAAAGAATTCGGAAGCATGGTTCAACGGTTATCAGTTCAGCTATGAGCTGCTTATATTCAATGCACTGTTCACCTTCATCGGACTCTGCATACTGATAAAGAAAGACAAAAAGAACATTTAACTTAATACATCATCATCATGAGTGTAAGACTCCACTTTTTGTTCAGCATGCTTGCCACCGCCCTTATCCCCCAAACGGGCGGTGCGCAAGAGTTTCCGACAGAAACCCGCCGGGAAATAGGCAAGTTTCTGGATGCCACTGCACGAAAAGAAATATCCGTAGGACACATCACCGTTGACTCTGTTGCCATAAACGGCAACACCCTGCAACTTTTTGCCAACATGAACTGTTCCTACATTCCTTTCCGTGAGGACAATGTAGCCGAAATTTACAAAGGCATCAGCGCCTTGTTGCCCACCGAATTTGCAAAGTACAGGCTACAGCTACGCACCAACAGACATAGTATCGAAGAACTGATTCCTCAGGCGTTGCGTTCGAAAAAAGACAAAAAGGCTCTTACATTCAGCCAGGATGTAGAAAAGCCTCTGGTAACCAAAGTTTCCAGACCTTATACTCCAACCAACGGACTGCAAAACCGTCATATTGCCTTATGGCAAAGCCACGGTTTTTACTACGAACCGAAACTCAACCGCTGGGAATGGCAGCGTGCCCGCTGTCTGCAAACCGTGGAAGACCTGTATACACAGAGCTTCGTATTGCCCTACCTTGTTCCGATGCTGGAAAACGCCGGAGCCAATGTGCTGCTTCCGCGTGAACGCGACTGCCAGACTGCCGAAATCATTATCGACAATGACGGTTGCCTTAACACCAACTCTACCTATACCGAGCATACCGCTGACAAGGTATGGCAGCAAGGCACAGGAAAAGGATTCGCACATCTTCGCCCACAATACATAGATTTTGAGAATCCTTTTAAAGAAGGTACATTCCGTATCGCAGAAACCGTCAAAAAAGGAAAAGAAAGCACGGCCGAATGGATTCCCGAAATACCTCAAAACGGACAATATGCAGTCTATGTATCCTATCAGACTGTTCCAAACAGCAGTGACGACGCCCTTTATACCGTTTATCATAAAGGTGGGGTATCCCAATTCAAAGTCAACCAGAAAATGGGGGGAGGCACTTGGGTTTATTTGGGAACTTTCGGTTTTGATGCCGGAAAAAGCAATGCCTGCAAGGTGACTCTGAGCAACCGTTCTGCCAAAGCCGGACAAACAGTCACAGCCGATGCCGTAAAGATTGGCGGCGGCATGGGAAACATTGCCCGCCGTATCTCTGAGGAAGGGGCAACCGATAATTTGAAAAGCTCCGACAAAACTGTCAACGCATCAAATACAGCAAAGAATATACCGGCAGCATATCAACCGTCCTATATCACCGAATACCAAAAGAGCGGTTATCCCCGTTTTTGCGAGGCTGCCCGTTACTGGATGCAATGGGCCGGCATTCCGGACAGCGTATATTCCGAAAGCCACGGAAAGAATGATTACACGGATGACTATAAAAGCCGTGGAATATGGGTGAACTACCTGGCAGGCGGTTCTGCCGCCAACCCCACGGAAAAGGGGTTGAATATTCCGGTAGACTTGGCGTTTGCCTTCCACTCGGATGCAGGAACTACCCTTAACGACTCTATCATCGGAACACTCGGCATCTATCAGACCGATGCCTACAACGGAGTATTTGCCAATGGGGCATCACGCTACTTGTCTCACGACCTGACAGACCTGATTCAATCCAATATCGTACGCGATATCCGCACACTGTATGAACCCCGATGGACCCGCCGCGGCAAATGGAACCAATCATACTATGAAGCCCGCGTTCCACGCGTACCGACCATGTTACTTGAGTTGCTTTCTCACCAGAACTTTGCCGATATGCGTTACGGTATCGACCCGCGCTTCCGATTTACGGTAAGCCGCGCTATCTACAAAGGAATGTTGCAGTTTCTCTGTTCGCAATACCGTATGGATTATATAGTACAGCCCTTGCCTGTAGACCACATGGCATTGCGCATGATCGGTGAAAATGAAATCGAGTTGAGCTGGAAAGCTGTAAACGACCCGCTGGAACCGACAGCCGCTCCCGAGAAATACATCGTTTATACGCGTATCGGCAACGGTGACTTCGACAACGGCACAGTAGTGGATAAAAACAGTTACCGCACCGTTCTTCCCGCCGGTATCGTATGCAGCTATAAGGTAACTGCCCTAAACAAGGGTGGTGAGAGCTTCCCTTCTGAAATTCTTTCGGCAGGACAGGCTTTCAACAGCAAAGGTGCAGTATTGGTCATCAACGGATTCGACCGCATCAGTGCTCCCGCCGATTTTGTCGCCCCTGCACCTGCCGACACGCTACTTGCAGGTTTTCTGGACGATTTGGACCATGGAGTGCCTTATATCAAAGACATCAGCTACATCGGAAAGATGAAAGAGTTCCGCCGTTCCATCCCCTGGATGGACGATGACGCATCCGGTTTCGGCGACTGCTACGGCAACTACGAAACACAGGTTATCGCCGGAAATACATTCGACTACCCGGCAGTGCACGGAGCTGCCATACTGAAGGCCGGTTACTCCTTCGTTTCATGCAGTGATGAAGCTGTTGAAAACGGACAAGTTATCCTGAACGACTACACATACACCGACCTTATTCTCGGCAAAGAGTGCCAGACCAAGATAGGCAGAGGCGGAATAAAGCCTTTGGAGTTCAAGACATTCAGCAAACCGATGCAAGACTGTATTACAGCTTACTGCAGCCAAGGCGGCAATATCCTTATATCAGGCGCCTATGTAGGAACCGACTTATGGGATAACCACCTGATTCCCGCCAATGAAGAAGACAAGAAATTTGCTACGGAAGTTCTGAAATATAAGTGGCGTACAGGACAAGCCGCCACAATGGGTAAAGCGAAGTGCGTAGCTTCCCCTTTCCCTTCTCTTTCGGGAAACTATACTTACCATAATGAGCTTAATTCGGATTCTTACGCAGTGGAGTCCCCTGACGCCATCGAGCCTGCTACGAAAGAAGCGTATACCATAATGCGCTATTCGGAGAATAACCTGAGTGCCGGAATTGCCTATCAGGGCGAATATAAGACATGCGTCTTAGGATTCCCTTTCGAATCGCTTCGTACGGCAGAAGAAAGAGCATCTCTGATGGACGCTATTCTGACATTTTTCAACAGCAGTACCAAGAAATAAAGAACAATTTATAAAACCAATCATCATTTATGAACCGAAGACTATTCACCAGCGTCCTGTTTGCCTGCCTGCTACCGTTTATGGTGCAGGCACAGCAGGCCGTGTTCCGCTTCGCACAACTGACGGACATCCACTTAAGTCCGAACAACCCCAATCCTACGGAAGATTTATTGCGTTCCATTGCACAAATTAATGCAACCGACAGCATCGATTTCGTATTGGTGACAGGCGACATTGCCGAAGAGGGCGACCGCACCACCATGGAAAAAGTAAAATCATGCCTCGACCTGCTGAAAGTGAAATACTACGTAGCACTGGGTAACCATGAGACCAAATGGAGCGATTCCGGCTGTACTGCCTTCGGAGAGATATTCGGTGGCGAACGGTTTGAATTCGAACACAAAGGCTTTTTGTTCCTCGGTTTTAATTCAGGCCCGCTGATGCGTATGGCATACGGCCATGTTGTTCCTCAGGATATCCGCTGGATGACGGAAACGATGGACCGGTACAATGCCGGCAATTCCCAGCCGGACAAACCTGTAATACTTGTTACCCACTATCCGATGACGGAAGGCGATGTGGACAACTGGTATGAAGTGACGGATGCCGTGCGACCATACAACATACGCCTGTTTATAGGCGGACACTACCACCGCGACCGCGACTTGCGCTATGACGGCATTCCGGGTATTCTGATGCGCAGCAACCTGCGCGACAAGGATGAAAAGCCGGGCTACGGCATTTATGAGATTACAGAAGATTCCATCCTCGTTTATACACAACGCATCGGAGAACCGAAAAGACAATGGGCCGCATTCTCGCTGACGGATTCATACTATGACCGTAATGGGAAAGCCGAAAAATATCCCGACTTCTCCGTAAACAAAGAGTATGCACAAGTACAAGAGCAATGGATAGTGCAAACCGGAGCCGGCATCTACTGTTCACCGGCAGTGGAAAAAGACAAAGTATTCGTTGGCGACGACCTGGGACGCCTCACTGCCTATGCCCTTAAAAACGGCAAGAAACTATGGAGTTTCCAATCCGGAAAAAGAATTGTCGGAACACCTGCCGTAAGCGAAGGAATTGTCGTATTCGGTTCCGCCGATTGTAAGATATATGGTCTGGATGCCCAAAACGGTAATCTGTTATGGACAGTAGAAGCTGCCGAACCTGTATTGGGAGCAGTGACAATAGAGAACGGCATTGCCTATATCGGTGCCAGCGACCACACTTTCCGTGCCGTAAACATCCGTACCGGAGAGGTGAAATGGGCTTTTGCAGGCGTAAGAGGCTACATCGAGACCAAACCTTTGGTAACGGACAATAAAGTTATCTTCGGCGCATGGGACAATACCTTATACGCTTTAAATAAAGCAGACGGCAAGGAATTATGGAAATGGACAGGCGGACTGACACGCATGCATTTCTCCCCTGCCGCCGTATGGCCGGTGGCAGCCGATGGGAAGGTATTCATTACCGACCCGCAACGTGCCATGACCGCCATTGACATAGAAACGGGCAATACTGTATGGCGTACCTTCCAATCCATGGTACGTGAGACAATAGGACTGTCCGAAGATAAAGAACGTATTTACAGCAAGACCATGAACGACAGTATCGTATGCTACTCCACCAAAGGCGACCAACCGCACAAACTGTGGGCATCCAATGTAGGCTTCGGCTACGAGCATGCTCCTTCCATGCAGGTAGAAAAAAACGGAGTCGTATTCGGAAGTACCAAAGAAGGACTTATCTTCGCGCTGGAAGCCGCGACTGGCAAAGTGCTGTGGAAACACAAAACAGGCAATTCGCTCATAAGCACAGTGGTACCGCTCGACAACAACCGGGTGCTGTTTACCGCCACGAGTGGAGAAACCGGAATGCTGAAGTTTAAAATAAAAAAATGAGAATTTTAAAATAATACCTTACAGATATGAAGAAGATTGATTGCTTTATTCCTTTTGCAGGAAAAGAACAGGCTGAAAAGACAGTACAAGGATTACAGGCTACAGGTCTTATCGGCAACATCCGTTTAGTAACGACAGACCCTACGCTCGAACCATTGCCCGGCTGTGAGATTTTATCCGTAGACATGCCCTACAGCAGCACTACCATGAAAACCATTGCCGAAAAAACCGATGCTGAATATACATTACTATACACCAAAGAAACGACTCTTGAACTGGGTATGTTCGCCTTGGAACGCATGATGCACATTGCAGAAGATTCGGATGCAGGAATGGTCTATGCCGACCATTACCAGATAGCCGACGGCAAGCAGACGAATGCTCCTGTCATCGACTATCAGTTCGGCTCGCTGAGAGACGATTTCAATTTCGGCTCGGTACTCCTTTTCAATACTTCAAAGCTAAAAGAGGCAGCCTGCCGCATGAAGTGCGATTATAACTTTGCCGGCCTTTACGACTTACGACTGAAGCTGAGCCAAAAGGCAGACCTCGTACATATCAATGAATATCTGTACAGTGAAGTGGAAAACGATACACGTAAGAGCGGCGAAAAGATATTCGATTACGTCGACCCGAAGAACCGTAACCGTCAGATTGAAATGGAAGCGGCATGCACGGAACATCTGAAAGAAATCGGTGGCTACCTGAAACCGGAGTTCAAGCAGATTGAGTTTTCTGCCGGAAATTTCGAATACGAGGCATCCGTTATCATCCCCGTACGCAACCGTATACGCACCATCCGCGATGCTATCCGTTCCGTACTGGGCCAGAAGGCAGACTTCAAGTTCAATCTTATCATCATCGACAACCACTCCACCGACGGAACGACAGAAGCCATCGACGAGTTTAAGAATGACGAGCGCCTCATCCATATCATCCCCGAACGCAACGACCTCGGCATCGGCGGTTGCTGGAACATGGGCGTACACCACCCCAAATGCGGCAAGTTTGCCGTACAATTGGACAGCGACGACGTATATGCCGATGAAAATACATTGGGCACTATGGTACATGCTTTCTACGAACAGAACTGCGCCATGGTAGTAGGTACTTACATGATGACGGACTTCAACATGAACATGATTGCTCCAGGCATCATCGATCACAAGGAGTGGACACCGGACAACGGGCGTAACAATGCCCTCCGCATTAACGGTCTGGGTGCACCGCGCGCATTCTATACTCCGGTACTGCGCGAAGTAAAAGTGCCCAATACGAGCTATGGCGAAGACTATGCCCTTGGACTGAATTTCTCCCGCCAATACCAGATAGGCCGTGTCTATGACGTTGTTTACAACTGCCGCCGCTGGGATGACAACTCGGATGCCTCATTGGACATCGTCAAGATGAACGGGCACAACCTTTACAAAGACCGTATCCGCACGTGGGAGTTGCAGGCACGCATTGCTATGAACAAGAAAAACGGCAAATAACCTATGAATCAGACCATACACAATCTTCTAACCGAGCAGCTTGCTTCCTGGGAAACGGCGCGTAATAACTACGCCGCCCTTTCCGGAGTGCAGGTGAAAGAACTGAATGTAAACGGCACCCTTTATAAAGTACAGTTCAACCCGGCACGTATCGTATCTTCCGGAGCCAAAGTAGATGCAAAGTCCATTAAGGAACGTAAATGCTTTCTCTGCCCCGCCAACTTACCGGCAGTGCAAAAAGGCATCCCGTTCGAAGGACACTACAACATATTGGTCAATCCGTTTCCCATATTCCCCCGTCACCTGACGGTACCGGAAACCGCACATGTCGCCCAGCGCATAGCTCCCCGCTTCGGGGATATGCTGGACCTGGCACGGCAACTGACCGACTACACCATTTTTTACAATGGTCCCAAGTGCGGCGCTTCCGCTCCCGACCACGCCCACTTCCAGGCCGGCAACAAAGGCTTCATGCCTATTGAACAAGACTGGCGTAGACAGGTAGCAGGCAAAGTAGCCGACTACGGTCAGGCCACCCTATGGTGGCTGAACGATGCCCCGCGCACTACGCTCGTCATCGAATCTGCCGACCGCAAGACGGCTATTAAGCTGTTCGACACCGTTTATCACTCATTGGACATACAACCCGGTGAAGACGAACCAATGATGAATGTCCTTGTAATGTACGAAGACAACAAATGGATTGTATTTGTCTTTCCTCGTGCCAAGCATCGTCCGGCATGTTATACGGCCGAAGGCGACGCCAACCTGCTGAGCAGTCCTGCCTCCGTAGACTTAGGCGGCGTATTCATCACCCCCGTCGAGAAAGATTTCATCAAAATAACGGCAGAAGACATCGCACAGATATTGGGTGAAGTATGCCTTTCTCCCGCAGATTTTCAAAAGGTGCGGAAACGCATCCAGGAACAACTGTAATATCCGTCATCCCTTTAAATAAACAAGTATGAAAGAACCCAAAGTAGAAGTCGGCATCCTATTCGAGCCACAGATAGAATTTATCCTGCTTGCCCCCTACCACGTATCCGGCAAGGAAGTCAACGGCAAGCAGACTGTTACCTACGACGAAGGTAAAATCCTTTGGAACGGCAGGCAATATGACGAATTAGTGTTTGAACCCCTGCAAGAATCCGTTGCGGCATTCGAGTTGCTGGATGTGACTATCGGGATAAACTTCCACTGGGAACGCAAAGAAGACCAACGCTTCCAGGGTTCTTTAAAGATTATCGTAGAAAACGGCAAGCTGACTGGTATCAATGTCATCCGCGTGGAGGATTACCTGACCAGCGTCATCTCCAGCGAGATGAGTGCAACCGCTTCTCTGGAACTGCTGAAGGCACATGCAGTCATCTCGCGCAGCTGGCTGCTTGCAAACCTTTCCGGTTTGCAAACTGACAAATTACAACTGCCTGTTGGTAATGATACCATGCGGAATAAGAACGCAAACCAAGACAACACAGCCAATTGCCAACTGTCAACTGCCGACTGTCAATTGAAATGGTATGAGCGCGACTCTCATACCCATTTCGACGTATGTGCGGACGACCACTGCCAGCGCTATCAGGGGATAACGCGCGCTTCCACCGATATAGTCCGCCAGGCGATAGCCGCCACCCGCGGACAGGTACTTACCTCAGAAGGCAGAATATGCGATGCCCGCTTCTCCAAATGCTGCGGCGGAGCATTCGAAGAGTTCCAGTATTGCTGGGAAGATATCAAATATCCCTATCTTGCCAAACAGCGCGATTATCTGACAGGAAATGAAAAGACTGCTCCCGAACTGCCCGACCTGACTCAGGAGTCCGAGGCCGACCATTGGATACGTACTTCCCCCGAAGCATTCTGCAATACCACGGATAAGAAAATCCTGTCACAGGTTCTCAACAATTACGACCAGGAAACCACCGATTTCTACCGTTGGAAAGTAGAATATACTCAAGACGAACTCTCCGCCCTCATACTGAAACGCTCCGGCATAGACTACGGGCAGATAATCGACCTTGTTCCCGTGGCCCGCGGCACCTCCGGACGCCTTTGGAAACTGAAAATCGTAGGTACGAAGAAGACGCTGACTATCGGGAAAGAACTGGAAATCCGCCGGACGCTTTCTCCTTCACACCTTTACAGCTCCGCCTTTGTCGTAGACCGCGCAGAAGTGTCGGAGGCCGGCATCCCCGGGCGTTTCATCCTCACCGGAGCCGGATGGGGACATGGCGCAGGTCTCTGCCAGATAGGTGCTGCCGTAATGGGAGAACAAGGATACAAATACGATGAGATATTGCTGCATTACTACATCGGCGCCAGTATCGACCAACTATATGACTAATCCTATAACAGAAAAACAATTGACAGAATGAACAATATCAAGAAAATATCCCCCTGGGCATGGGTCCCTACCTTATATTTCGCACAGGGTATCCCCTACTTTATCGTGAACAACATCTCCGTACTGATGTTTGCCAAGATGGGTGTACCCAATGGAGACATGGCGCTATTTACCAGCCTGCTGTATCTGCCATGGACTATCAAACCTTTCTGGAGCCCATTTGTAGACATTATCAGAACCAAAAGATGGTGGGTAGTTTCCATGCAGATTCTTATGTCGATAGCTTTCATCCTGCTGACCCTGACCATTCCGCATCCGGACGAAGCAACCATGGCAGCGGGCACGACTCCTATCAGTATGTTCACCGTAACCTTGATACTGTTTATCATCACGGCATTCGCTTCCGCCACACACGATATTGCCGCAGACGGATTCTATATGCTGGCATTGAAATCGGGCGAGCAGGCTGAGTTTGTCGGTATCCGAAGCACTTTCTACCGTCTTGCGTCTATCTTCGGACAAGGAGTGCTCGTAGCCATTGCCGGTGCCATCGAACTGAAATACGACAACATTCCACTGTCGTGGACTATCACGATGCTGGTTACGGCCGTTATGTTCAGTGCAGTAAGTTTTTATCACCTTTTCATGATACCCAAACCGTCTTCCGACAAATCGGTCTTGGCTCCGGGAACAGCCGGTGCCAAGGCTATTTTCAAGGAGTTCGGACGCACTTTCGCCACCTATTTTACCAAACCGGGTGTACTGCTTGCCATTGTATTCATGCTGCTCTACCGCCTGCCCGAGGCATTCCTCATCAAGATGTGCATGCCTTTCCTCGTTGCCGGTAAAGAGGCGGGAGGCTTAGGGCTTTCCACGGCGGAAGTAGGCATCGTATACGGCACTATCGGTGTGATATTCCTCACATTGGGCGGTATTCTCGGCGGCATATTCGCATCGCGCATCGGATTGAAGAAATCCATCTGGTGGATGGCGGCATGTATGACACTTCCCTGCCTGACTTTTGTCTACCTGGCCATTTGCCAGCCCGAAAACCTGTTTGCCATATCAACGGCGATTGCTATCGAACAATTCGGCTACGGCTTCGGTTTCACAGCCTATATGCTCTATATGATGTATTTCTCCGAAGGCGAGTTCAAGACATCACACTATGCTATCTGCACCGCATTCATGGCGCTGAGCATGATGATTCCGGGCATGTTTGCCGGTTACATTCAGGAAGCTATCGGCTATACCAACTTCTTCTGGATGGTAATCGCATGCTGCATTGCCACCGTGATAGTCACCGTCTTTGCCGACAGGCGGATAGACCCCGAATACGGCAAGAAATAAAAGATTGATAAACGAACCATAAAGATACCCATTATGAAAAAACATCTCGTTCTCTGTATCCTCTGCACCCTTTGCTGTGTGGCATACGCACAGAAAATAAAAATAAAGACCGGCATCGAAGTGCTGAAAGAGCAAAACTTCAAATGCCTGGAAGGTAAACGTGTGGGACTGATTACCAATCCTACGGGAGTAGATAATCACATGAAATCCACCATCGATATTCTACACGAAGCGCCGAACGTGAATCTCGTGGCACTCTACGGTCCGGAACATGGCGTACGCGGCGATGTACATGCCGGCGATCACGTAACGGACATCAAGGATGCCTCAACCGGACTGCCCGTCTATTCCCTCTACGGCAAGACACGCAAAGCGACTCCGGAGATGCTGAAGGACATTGACGTACTGGTATACGACATCCAGGACATCGGCTGCCGCTCATTCACCTACATCAGTACCATGGGACTTGCCATGGAAGCCGCTGCCGAGAACGACAAGGAATTTATCGTACTGGATCGCCCCAATCCCGTAGGCGGATTGAAGATAGAGGGTAATCTGACGGAAGATGACTGCATTTCCTTTGTCAGCCAATTTAAAATTCCGTACCTTTACGGACTCACTTGCGGTGAGCTGGCTTTCATGCTGAATGGGGAAAAGATGCTGAAAGACGGCAAACAATGCAAATTACAGGTTGTAAAGATGAAAGGCTGGAAGCGCAAGATGGACTATACACAGACCGGATTGCAGTGGGTTCCTTCTTCTCCGCACATTCCGCACCCGCACTCCGCATTTTTCTATCCCGTGAGCGGCATTTTGGGAGAATTGGGCTATATGTCTATCGGAGTAGGTTACACGATTCCGTTCCAGATGTTCGCTGCCCCGTGGGTGGAAGCCGAGAAGCTTGCCAGAAACCTGAACGGGCTGAACGTACCGGGTATCGTCTTCCGACCGATGTACCTGAAACCGTTCTACTCCGTAGGTAAAGGAGAGTTGCTGCAGGGCGTGCAAGTGCACATCATGGATTTCGGCAAAGCACCGCTAAGCGAGATACAGTTCCTCGTAATGCAGGAAGTAGCCGCGCTCTATCCCGACCGTGCCGTATTTGACCATGCGGATAAAGGCCGTTTCGCCATGTTCGACAAGGTAAGCGGCTCAAAACAGATACGCGAACGCTTCAGCAAGCGCAACCGTTGGGAAGACATCCGCGACTATTGGTACAAAGACGTTGAGGAGTTCCGTAAACTGTCGAAGCAGTATTATTTATATAAATAATTTGACAAGTATAAAAAACGGTAAGTCGCATACTGAATATCATTCGGTTGTATATTGAATGCACTTCCCTATAAAGTTCTTTCACAAGTTATTGCGACAAGGATTGCGGGAAGAAGCACAAGAGTAAAAAGATCTATACATTATGGAAAAGAGTAACTACATGGCTTTCCTGCAGGAAGCGAGACAATTCATTCCGCAGGAAAGGATTTACACCGACGAACTCCGTCGGTTGGCTTGGGGAACAGATGCCGGTTTCTACCGCCTCATCCCGCAAATCGTAATCCGTTCGGAAGGAGAAGAGGAAATCTCCCGGCTGCTGAAACTTGCCGGCAGCCACAACCTGCCCGTCACTTTCCGGGCAGCAGGAACCAGCTTATCCGGACAAGCCATCAGTGACTCCATACTTATTGTAGCCGGCAAACATTGGGAAGGCTACAGCATATCTCCCGACCATGAAGAAATCACCCTGCAGCCCGGTATCATCGGGCAACGGGTCAATGAATTGCTGGCCCCTTTCGGACGGAAATTCGCTCCCGACCCTGCCTCCGTAAAAAGCGCCATGGTGGGCGGTATCGTCATGAACAACGCTTCGGGCATGAACTGCGGTACGCATGCCAACAGCGACAAGGTGCTTCTCTCCGCCCGCATCGTACTGGCTGACGGAACGGTACTCGACACCGGCGACAGCGTAAGCCGCGCCGCATTCGAAGTGACACACCGCGATTTCATCCGGCGCATCTGCACGCTCCGCGATGAAGTGCGTGCCGACAGGAAACTGGCGGAACGCATCCGCTACAAATATTCCATAAAGAATGTAACCGGTCTGAACCTGCTCCCTTTTGTCCGCTTCGACGATCCGTTCGATATCATTGCCCATCTTATGGTGGGTTCGGAGGGAACACTCGCATTCCTCTCGCAAGTGACTATGAAAACGGAGTATGACTACCCTTGCAAGGCAAGTGCCATGCTCTACTTCAAGACCATAAAAGAAGCTTGCCGTGCTGTGGTAGCCATGAAAAAACTAACCGGCGGCAATGGTGAGTGGACTGTAAAAGGAGCAGAGCTGCTGGACTGGAAATCTCTGGCATCGGTAAGCGACCCCGTATTCCTGAAGTATAAGGGCGAAATATGTTCATCCACCCTGCCCGGCGTAGAACCGGGAGACGAAACCGGACTGACCGCCGTGCTGACCGAGACCAAAGCCCGCAGCACGGAAGAACTTCGGCAGAACATCCGTGCAATAGAACAATGCCTCTCCGCTTTCCAGACCTACACACCCGTATGCTTCACCGACAAGCCCGAAGAGTATTCGAAGTACTGGGCCATCCGCTCTGGCATCTTCCCTTCCGTGGGCGGGACGCGGAAACCGGGAACAACGTGCCTCATCGAAGATGTGGCTTTCCACATCGAGGACCTGCCCGAAGCAACCGCCGAATTGCAGCAACTCATAGCCCGTCACGGCTACGAGGATGCTTGTATATACGGACATGCGCTGGAGGGGAACTACCACTTCATCCTCAATCAGTCTTTTAGCAGCGAAGCCGAAGTGAAACGCTACGAAAACCTGATGAATGATGTCAAGACACTGGTTGCGGACAAATACGACGGCTCGCTGAAGGCAGAACACGGTACGGGCAGAAACATGGCTCCTTTTGTACGCCACGAATGGGGAGATGCAGCCTACGAGGTGATGAAAGCCGTCAAAAACCTGTTCGACCCGAAAGGTCTGTTGAATCCGGGCGTTATTTTCAATGACGACCCGAAATGCCATATCAAAAATTTCAAACCGCTTCCGCTGATTCCTTTGGATGCCCAAAATCCGGCAGCCAAAGTAAACCGCTGCATCGAATGCGGCTTCTGCGAAGTGAACTGCCTGTCCTGCGGCTTCACCCTCTCCTCAAGACAGCGCATCGTGCTGCAAAGGGAGATAGCCCGCCTTCAACAGAGCGGCGAAGCCCCCGAACGTCTCGCCCTGCTGGAAAAACAATACCGCTATCCCGGCAACCAGACCTGTGCCGGCGACGGTCTCTGTTCCATGTCCTGCCCTATGGGAATCAATACGGGTGACCTGACACACATCATCCGCCAGAAAGAATTGCCGCAAGGCAGCATAGGATATAAGGCCGGCAATTTCGCCGCCAATCACTTCGCCGGCATAAAAAGTGCACTGCGTCCCGTATTGGGACTTGCCAACCTCGGTCATTCCGTATTGGGAACCAAAGCGATGAGCTGCATCACCAAAAGCATGCACAACGTTCTCGGCATCCCCCTTTGGACGCCGGCAATGCCCAAAGCCTATTCAATTAAAAGTTCACAATTGACAATTGACAACGATACCCTGCAGAATAAGAACGCAGACAAAGACAGTTCGGCTAATGGTCAATTGAAAGTGGTTTATTTCCCCAGTTGCATCAACCAGACAATGGGACTGCCAAAGAAATCGCCTGTGGAGCAGGCATTGGCGAGCAAAATGATTGCCCTGCTGCAAAAAGGCGGTTACGAAGTCATCTTCCCCGAAAACATGGAAAAGCTTTGCTGCGGCACAATCTGGGAAAGCAAGGGAATGCTTGACATTGCCGACCGCAAATCTGCCGAACTGGAGGCAGCCTTGTGGAAAGCCAGCGAACAGGGCAGGTATCCTGTGCTGTGCGACCAAAGCCCGTGCCTGCACCGGATGCGCGAGACCATCCATAAAATGAAGCTTTACGAACCGGCAGAGTTCATATATACATTCCTGCGCAACAGACTGGTATTCACCCCTACCGACCGCCCTGTGGCAGTCCACATCACCTGTTCCATGCGCAAGATGGGGCTTGCCGATACGATTACAGCCTTGGCACGTCTCTGCTCATCCAAAGTCATCATACCCGAAGAAGTAGGCTGCTGCGGCTTTGCCGGCGACCGCGGCTTCACATATCCCGAACTGAATGCATACGCCCTGCGCAAACTCCGCCCCCAGATAGAAGCAGCCGGCGTAAGCATCGGATATTCCAACAGCCGTACCTGTGAAATCGGGCTGACAACCAACTCCGGCATTCCGTATGTGTCCATAGTCTACCTGGTAGATGAATGTACCCAACCCGCAACCATTAAACTCAACAACTAACTTAACACACAAAAATCATGAGTAGTACAGTAAAAACAAACAAGCGCATCCTTGCCCTCGACATCCTTCGCGGTGTCACCATTGCAGGCATGATTATGGTTAACAACCCCGGTACATGGGCGCATATCTATGCCCCCCTGCGTCATGCGGAATGGAACGGTCTTACCCCCACCGACCTTGTATTTCCGTTCTTCATGTTCATCATGGGAATTTCCACATACATCTCCCTGAAAAAGTATAATTTCGAATTCAGCCGTGCCGCCGGCATGAAGATTCTGAAACGTATCATACTCATCTTCCTCATTGGTATGGGTATCGGCTGGTTCTCGAGGTTCTGTTATTACTGGACTTCTCCCACGGAGGGCATCGGCTTCGGCGCCCAACTGTGGGAAGCCGCATGGACATTCGACCGCATCCGTATCCTGGGTGTCATGCAGCGTCTGGCCCTCTGCTACGGTGCTACCGCTATCATTGCGCTGACCATGAAGCACCGCAACATCCCCTATCTCATCGCTACCCTACTGGCAGGCTACTTCATCCTGTTGGTTTGTGGCAATGGGTTTGCCTACAACGACACGAACGTCCTTTCTGTTGTAGACCGCGCCATCCTTACCCCCGCACATATGTACAAGGATAACGGCATCGACCCGGAGGGCTTACTAAGCACCATCCCTGCCATAGCCCATGTACTGTTGGGCTTCTGCGTAGGCCGTATGATGCTCGAAGGAGGCAAGGCTGATGAAAGCCGTGAAAGTATGCTGAACTCGCATCTTATCAAACTGTTTTTAGCCGGTACCATCCTTACATTCGCCGGCTTCCTGCTGAGTTACGGATGCCCCATCAACAAGAAAATATGGTCGCCTACCTTCGTACTGGCTACCTGCGGATTGGCTTCCAGCTTCCTGGCGCTGCTCATCTGGATTATCGACGTGAAAGGCTATAAGAAATGGAGCCTCTTCTTCGAGTCGTTCGGTGTCAATCCTTTATTCATGTATGTGCTGGGCGGTGTGCTCGGCATTCTCTTCGGCAGCATCTGCTTCCCGTGGGGCGAAGGTAGCATCAGCATACACGGATTTCTGTACAAAGTGCTGTTAATGCCCGTATTCGGCGAAACCGGCGGTTCGCTGGCGTATGCGTTGCTGTTCGTCGGCATCAACTGGTGCATCGGCTATCAACTCTATAAACGGAAGATTTATATCAAACTATAATCGGATAAACTCAAAACAAGTAATAATATGATTCTAATAGCAGACAGTGGCTCTACAAAGACCGACTGGTGTGTTGTAGAGAACGGACAACTCATCCGGCAGATATTTACGAAAGGAACCAACCCTTTCTTTCAATCGGAAGAGGAAATCAGTAATGAGATTGCGACAGCACTGTTGCCCCGGTTAACGACCGATGCATTGGATGCTGTATATTTCTACGGTGCGGGATGCGGATTTCCCGACAAGATAGCCATGGTTCACCGTGCCATCACCAAGCATCTCCGGGTAAAGGGAGAGGTGGAAGTAAACACAGATATGCTAGCGGCAGCCCGCGGACTTTGCCAGCACGATGCCGGCATTGCCTGCATCATGGGTACAGGCTCCAACTCATGCTACTATGACGGCAAGCAGATTGTATCCAACGTATCTCCACTGGGATTCATCCTCGGAGATGAAGGCAGCGGCGCCGTATTGGGCAAGTTGCTGGTGGGCGATATTCTGAAAAACCAGATGACCCCCGAACTGAAGGAGAAGTTCCTCACGCAGTTCAACCTGACACCCGCCGATATCATCGACCGTGTATACCGCAAGCCGTTCCCCAACCGTTTTCTGGCAAGCCTCTCTCCATTCCTTGCACAGAACCTGGACGAACCCTGCATACGCACACTGGTATCGGACAGCTTCAAGGCATTCCTCAAACGTAACGTGATGCAGTACGAAAACTACCGTGAAAGCAAGGTACACTTTATCGGCTCCGTGGCTTTCTATTACAAGACGATATTGGCCGAAGCTGCCAGCGAAATGGGTATCCGGCTGGGTACGGTCATCAAGAGCCCGATGGAAGGTCTGATAGAATATCACAAGTAATCGTAAATAGTAAACCGTAAACTCGTAAATAGCCTTATGTTTGTAAAAATCTCAGAGCAACCTTCGCTCTACAACGACTTGGAAAAGAAGTCTGTCCGTGAAATACTGGAAGACATCAACAGGGAAGACCAGAAAGTGGCGCTTGCCGTACAAAAGGCAATACCGCAAATAGAGAAATTAGTGACACAAATCGTACCCCGCATGAAACAGGGCGGACGCATTTTCTATATGGGTGCCGGCACAAGCGGCCGTCTCGGCGTGCTCGACGCCTCCGAAATACCACCGACATTCGGCATGCCGCCTACCTTGATTATCGGCCTGATAGCCGGCGGAGACACCGCCCTGCGTAATCCCGTGGAAAATGCGGAAGACGACATGCAACGCGGCTGGGAAGAGCTGGTGGAACGCAATATTACGGACAAGGATACGGTTATCGGCATAGCGGCATCCGGCACAACCCCCTACGTTATCGGTGCGCTGCACGAAGCCCGCGAGCATGGCATCCTGACGGCTTGCATCACCAGCAATCCCGATTCGCCAATGGCTGCGGAATCCGATGTACCTATCGAGATGATTGTAGGACCTGAATACGTTACGGGAAGCTCACGCATGAAATCGGGTACAGGACAGAAGATGATTCTGAATATGATTACCACTTCCGTAATGATACAGTTGGGCCGTGTGAAAGGCAACAAGATGGTGAATATGCAGCTCAGCAACAAGAAACTGGTGGACCGTGGCACGCGTATGCTGGTCGAGGAACTGGGGCTTGACTACGGAAAAGCCAAGGCGCTCCTGCTGATGCACGGCTCGGTGAAGAAAGCGGCAGACGCTTACCGGGCCAAAGAATGACAACTGGCAGATTCACTACAGAGCACACAGAGATCTCACCCGGTTTTCAGACAGAAGAACAAAAGAACGGAAGAACAGACTCTGCCTTGCCGCATGCGGCACCTTCCGCACTGTTTATGTTCCCGGTTCTTCTGTCCGAAAATCCACTTATAGCAAACAAAATATGAAAACACTTACCAGTATCCTTGTACTTCTGTTCGGTCTGCAGGCAGCCACCGCACAGCCTTTGCAGCGGGTAGCTCCCGAACAGGCGGGACTGGATTCCCGCAAACTGATGTATGCCGATGAAGCCATTGAAACGGCCATCGCCGGCAAAGAGATTCCCGGCGCCGTACTTGCAGTGGTACGTAACGGTAAAATGGCCTATCTGAAGGCATACGGCAACAAACGGATTTATCCGGACACGGAACCTATGACCGTAAATACCGTTTTCGATATGGCATCCTGCAGCAAGTCCATATCCACAGCCGTATGCACCATGATTCTGGCAGAACGCGGAAAAATACGCCTGCTCGACCCTGTAAGCCGCTACATCCCCGGCTTCAAGGACTGGGAGAGCGAAGACGGAAAAGACAAAAAGGTAATCCGCATAGCCGATTTGCTGACACACAGTTCCGGACTCCCGCCTTATGCCCCGGTTGCGGAGCTGGAACAGAAATACGGTTCTCCCAACCCGGCAGGGCTGATGGAGTACATCGCCGGATGCAAACGCGATTTCAAGCCACAAACCGGCTTTCAGTACAGTTGCCTAAACTTCATCACCCTGCAACACATCATAGAGGCCGTCAGCGGACAATCCTTGCGTGACTTTGCCCGTGAAAACGTTTTCGACGTACTGGGTATGAAGCATACCGATTATCTCCCTTGCCTACGCGACAAGAACGGCAAGTGGATAAATACCGTTCCTCTACCGGAGAACATTGCTCCGACAGAGAAACAACCCGACGGACAGGTTCTTTGCGGACAGGTGCACGACCCGCTTGCACGCATTCTCAACGGCGGCATCAGTGGCAATGCAGGCGTATTCTCCTGCGCCGAAGATATTGCCATACTTTGCGCCGCCCTGCAAAATGGCGGAGAGTGGAACGGACATCGCATTCTCAGCCCGCAAGGCGTAAAGACCATGCGCACCGTACCCCGTGCTACAGCAGATCTGGGCCGCTCACCGGGTTGGGATGTATGTAGCCCCTACGCATCCAATGCCGGCGATTTCTTCGGTCCGAATACCTACGGGCATACGGGCTACACCGGTACATCTGTCGTAATCGACCCCGACAATGACACGTCCGTAATCCTGCTGACTAACGCCGTGCATCCGGAAGACGGACACAGCGTGGTACGCCTGCGTTCACTGGTAGCCAACGCAGTGGCAGCCTCTCTGTATCCCGCTCCGCGCACATATACGGACCATTATTACAAACGTTTTCTCCAGTTCATGGACGAACCAGCCATCGGCAGCAAAGATATAGTCATGCTGGGCAACAGCCTGACGGAAAACGGTGGTGACTGGGCCGCCCGCCTTGGCAACAAGCACGTACGCAACCGCGGCATCATCGGCGATGAGGTAATGGGTGTGTACGACCGCCTGCACCAGATATTGCCAGGACAACCTGCCAAACTATTCCTGCTTATTGGCGTAAACGATGTTTCGCACGACCTGACAGCCGACAGCATCGCCGGTATGATTCGCATGACGGTAGAGCGCATCCGGAAAGAGTCTCCCGACACCAGGCTTTACCTGCAAAGCCTGCTTCCTATCAACGAAAGTTTCGGCCGTTATAAAAGACTGGCAGGCAAGACAAATCTGATACCCGAAATCAACAAACAACTGGAAGCACTTGCCAAAGAAAAGGGCCTGACGTACATTAATCTCTTCCCTTTATTCACCGAAAAAGGAAGCAATGTATTACGTGCCGATTTGACAACAGACGGATTACACCTGAAAGAAGAAGGCTATAAAATATGGGCGAAAGCCCTCAGGAAAAAGATTTAGAAAAGACACATGACACGCATATAAACGGAAAAAGGTGATAAAGAACAAACTTTACCACCTTTTCTGTTTTTATATCCAATCAATCAGTCTGCAATTCCTTCCAAACATACATCAAAGGTCAATGACGTATAACCGGGAATATCACCGGATGAACTACCGCTTGCACCATATCCGCTCTGCCAGGGAATATACAGCATCCAACGCTCACCGACCCGCATATATTGCAAAGCCCATGTCCAGCCTGCAATAACTTTGGATACCACAAATTCGGAAGGAGAATTAAACGCTGTAGGCCATTTGGATTCGGGAGAGTTTTCGGACAAGGGATCTGATAAAGGCAACGGAATTTCGCGGTCTGTCGCTCCGAAACCGTCAAAATTGCCATCGAACTCTTCTCCGGTAATGAAAGTACCACGATAGAAAACGCTTACCTTTTCCGTGAACAACGGGTATGCCCCGCTATCTGTTTTCCACAACTTCTTGCAATACACATACTGAGGACGTAAAGTACCATTGACCCCGGTACCGCTGGTCGGCACGGATATGGCATACAACGTGCCAATCTCCATCTTTTCGGCATCTTCAAGCGAAGCCACGATATTATCGCCGGTCTTACCTTTTATGGAATCAATAAAAGCTTCATTACGCGGTACCCAATTATCATATTTTCCGGCCTCCTCCACTTCTTCGCAAGCCACAAACGCACCTGCTATGAACAGCAAGAAGGGTAAAAACAAAAGGAACGGTCTCTTCATCTGATTATAAATTACGGGATTACTATTATTCAGCATTTGTCTCCCGACATTCAGGGCACAGCTTTTTCGCTACGCTCTGAACGGCAGGGACAAACAAAATACATCTTATCTTATTGCAGCGTTTTCAGCAAAGACGTAATGCTTACGCGGTCTGCAATGATATTGTTCAGTTCGGAGATAGCCACACGCTCCTGCTGCATCGTATCGCGATTGCGCAGCGTTACGCAGTTATCTTCCAGCGTCTGGTGGTCTACGGTTACACAGTATGGCGTACCGATAGCGTCCTGACGGCGGTAGCGCTTGCCGATGCTGTCTTTCTCGTCGTACTGGCAATGGAAGTGGAATTTCAGGTCGTTGATAATCTCACGAGCTTTCTCGGGCAGACCGTCCTTCTTCACCAGCGGCATAACCGCCAGTTTCACCGGAGCCAGCGCAGCAGGCAATTTCAGCACCACGCGGGTTTCTCCGTTCTCCAACTGCTCCTCACAATAAGAAGCCGACATGATGCTAAGGAACATACGGTCTACGCCGATAGAGGTTTCGATAACGTACGGAGTATAGCTTTCATTGGTTTCCGGGTCAAAGTACTTGATGTTCTTGCCGGAGAATTTCTCGTGCTGGGACAAATCGAAGTTGGTGCGGCTATGGATACCCTCTACTTCCTTAAAGCCGAACGGCATCAGGAACTCGATGTCGGTAGCGGCATTTGCATAGTGGGCCAGTTTGTCGTGGTCGTGATAGCGGTAATGGTCGTCGCCGAATCCCAGCGCCTTATGCCATTTCAAACGGGTTTCCTTCCAAGTCTTGAACCAGTCGAGCTCAGTGCCCGGTTTTACAAAGAACTGCATTTCCATCTGCTCGAACTCGCGCATACGGAAGATGAACTGGCGCGCAACGATTTCGTTACGGAAAGCCTTACCGATTTGTGCGATGCCGAAAGGAATCTTCATACGTCCTGTCTTCTGCACGTTCAGATAGTTCACAAAAATACCCTGAGCCGTTTCCGGACGGAGGTAAACCTTCATCGCACCTTCCGAAGTGGAACCCATTTCGGTAGTGAACATCAGGTTGAACTGGCGGACTTCCGTCCAGTTCTTCGTACCGCTGATAGGGCAAACGATTTCTTCGTCCAGGATTATCTGGCGAAGTTCTTCAAGATTGTTGTCGTTCAACGCTTTGGCAAAACGTTCGTGCAAAGCGTCGCGCTTGGCCTGATGCTCCAGTACGCGGGCGTTCGTGCTGCGGAACTGCGCTTCGTCGAAAGCCTCACCGAAACGCTTGGCGGCCTTCGCCACTTCCTTGTTTATCTTGTCGTCATACTTGGCAAGCTGGTCTTCAATCAACACATCGGCACGATAACGCTTCTTCGAATCGCGGTTATCAATCAAGGGGTCGTTGAACGCATCCACGTGTCCGCTTGCTTTCCAGATTGTAGGGTGCATAAAGATAGCCGAGTCGATGCCTACGATGTTTTCGTGCAGCAGCACCATGCTCTGCCACCAGTATTGTTTGATGTTATTTTTCAGTTCCACACCCATCTGACCGTAATCGTATACGGCTCCCAGTCCGTCATAGATGTCGCTGGAAGGGAACACGAATCCGTATTCCTTGCAGTGTGATACGAGTTTCTTAAAAACGTCTTCCTGTGCCATTTTTTATTGTATCTTAATTAATTCGAAATCTTTGTTCAGTTAAAAAGCGCCACAAAGATAGGGATTTATCTTATATGTAGGGCAACGGGGGTATTAATTTATGGTAATGTTTGTAGCCACAAACCCATAAAACAGTTATATGCGGTGTAATCAGACAGCGAATTGCAAATGCTAATCCTTTTTCAGGGCAATACATATCTCTACCAGCGGATGCCAGACAAGGTTACCGAATACTTTCTATTTCTTAACACTCCCGGAGTTATATCCGGCTTATTCCTCTGCCGCCTCCTGGCTCGCGAGGGTCTTACCTTTCCGAATATATATTACCTGTTCCGGATACTCGAAGAAAAGGGCCATAAGAGCCGCCCGAACTTTTTTATAATTTCTCGCACGGTATATCATTACTTTTCCCGTGTCGGACGACAAGAAAAATGTAAATTTCAGGAAAGCATCATATTCAACAACAGGGCATCGTACATATCCAAAAGAAAAATAAACATTATCGCAAATGGAGAGAAAGAAAACTGCAATTATATCCTGCTATTTCTCTCATTACCGGACATTTTACTTAAAAGTATAAAAGTCGTATCCAAAAGTGCAAGAAAAAAAGCGTGTTCTTCCACTACATTTGTGGTGTACAACAATTAAATAATATTATGAAAAAACTTTTCCTTCTACTCGCTACGGCAGCTGCCACAACCGGTATGCTTCAGGCACAGAACCCGGTTATCAGGAACCAGTTTTCTGCCGACCCCACGGCACGGGTATTCAACGGTAAGGTATATATCTACCCTTCGCACGACATACCCAGCCCAGTAAAACATCTGAAAGAATGGTTCTGCATGGCCGACTATCATGTATTTACCTCGACCAACTTGACCCACTGGACTGACCTGGGAGTTATTCTCTCCCAAAACGAAATTCCCTGGGTACAGCCCGACTCCTACTCCATGTGGGCTCCCGAGTGTGTATATAAAAACGAAAAATATTACTTCTACTTTCCCAGTACGCCCAAAGGTGAGGGCAGGCGCGGCTTCAACATCGGCGTAGCTACCGCCGACAACCCGGAAGGACCTTTCACACCGGAAGCCGAACCCATAAAAGGCATATCCGGCATCGACCCTTGCGTCCTTGTAGATACCGATGGAGAAGCGTATATTTATTGGTCGGGACGCGGTATGTCGGTTGCCAAACTAAAGCCAAACATGAAGGAGCTTGCCTCCGAACCGATACAGGTTCAAGGGCTGCCCGAAGGCTTCAAGGAAGGACCATATGTATTCAAACGCAACGGCAAATATTACTTCACTTTCCCCTGGGTACAGGACAAGACCGAAAACCTGGCTTATGCCATGGGAGACAGCCCTATGGGACCGTTCACTTTCAAAGGAATCATCATGGACGAATCGCCTGTCGGCTGCTGGACCAATCACCACTCCATTACGGAATACAACGGCCAATGGTATCTTTTCTATCATCATAACGATTATTCTCCCAACTTCGACAAGAACCGTTCGGTACGTATCGACTCACTTTTCTTCAACACAGACGGTACTATCAAAAAGGTGAAGCCAACCTTGCGTGGAGTGGGCATGACTGATGCACGCAGCAAAATCCAGCTTGACCGCTACTCTGCAATAAGTCCTTACGGAGTGTCCATAGACTACCTGGACCCGACAGACACATTCCAGGGGTGGCAGATTTTATTCCACAGGACAGACACGTGGGCGGTGTACAACAATGTCGACTTCGGCACTGCACCCGTAAAACGGCTCAAAGCACGCGTACGTTCAGAAAAAGGAGGCACGATAACCTTACAAACTATCGGAGACAAAGGGGTGACAATTGCCGTTCTGTCCGTAAAACCAACCGGGCAATGGGCGGAAATAAGCACAAGTGTACGCAATGCGCCCAAAGGTGTCCAAAGTTTGAAAACCATTCTTACCGGAGAACATCCGGTAGCAGTAGACTGGATAAGTTTCGAATAACATAGTACAAATCTTTTTAATATCAGCATTTCATGAAAAAACGCTATTCGCTCTTTTCCCTATTATATGGCAAGGTTATCTTACCGCTCATAGGGTTCGCATTGTTCTGCTCCTGTAGGCAAGACGGATCTCCTTCCTTCACCCAAGTCAACGACCTGATGCTGAACGACTCCAGTTATTTCGAAACCCGCGGACTGAATTATTTTGTTTTCAGCAATAAGTACGATGCCATGTTCGACGATTCCAAAATAAGCGCCGTCGAAATCATTCATCACGGACTGCGCACCGCTACCAACGGTGATGTCCGCCTTAACCCTACCCCGGGGCAGTGGGACAAATTGCCCGTATTCATAAACCGTACCGTGGACAAAGTGGCCAAGCGCATCGATGTAAGCCTGGAATATCCCCAGTATGCATTTGCATATACGCTGACTGGAGAAGCACGCGACGGTGGTTTCTACCTCAGCATATCGACAGACAAGGCACTGCCCGACTCGCTCGTAGGGGTGGCCGGACTAAACATGGAGTTCTTTCCGCCCGTATTCTTCGGACACTCTTACTTAATGGACGGCAAACCGGGACTATTCCCCACCTCGGCTGCCGACATCATGACCGTTATCAACGGTATTGTGGAGCCGACGCCAATGGCTGTCGGTACGGTAATCGAGATAGCTCCCGATGCTCCGTCGAAACATATCACTATCCGTACCACGCTACCGGACAGCAAGCTGATGCTTTTTGACGGACGCGACAAACAGCAAAACGGTACTTTCATTGTGCGCACGTTGCTGCCGGCAGGCAAAACCGGCAAGATAACCGAATGGTTTATACAGGCCGAAACCGATACCCGCTGGTTGCGTACTCCCACTATCAGTTATTCGCAAGTGGGTTATCATCCTGCACAGCAGAAAATGGCCGTGATAGAACTGGACAAGAACGACAAGCCGCTTTCGGACATCACGCTTTACAAGGTCAATGCAGACGGCTCGCTGACGGCTGCCTTATCAGGCAAACCAGTAACATGGGGTATGTACACCCGCTATAATTACCTGCAATTCGACTTTTCGCAGGTAGAGGAACCGGGTATCTACAAACTGGTTTACGGCGATCAAGCAAGCGGTCCGTTCCCAATCGATGCCAATGTGTACCAGCGTGCCTGGTATCCTACGCTGGATGTCTTTATGCCGGTACAAATGGACCATATGTTCGTTCGTGAAGCTTACCGTGTATGGCATGGTGCCGCTCACCTGGACGATGCCCGCCAAGCACCGGTGAACTATTCGCACTGGGACGGCTGGAGCCAGGGAGCCAGCACGGACAACAGGTTCAAACCCGGACAGCATATCCCCGGACTGAATGTGGGCGGCTGGTTCGATGCCGGCGATTTCGACATCCAGACGCCCTCGCAGCAGCAAACCGTGCAGTCATTGGCAGATATCTGGGAAGAGTTCGCTCCCGCCCACGACGAAACGACTGTCGACCAGCAGGCACATTATACCGAGATACACCTGCCCGACGGCAAGCCTGACGTATTGCAGCAAATAGAGCATGGCGTATTGCAGCTCGCCGCACAGGTCAACGCTATCGGATATGCCATTCCGGGCATCAACGAATCGCACCTGTACCAATACCGCCACTTGGGCGATGCCGTAACCAAGACCGACGGTACTGCGGGCAACGCAGACGACCGCATGGCGTTCACCAACCGTACACCTGCCCTCAATTACGGAACTGCTGCCGCACTGGCTGCCTCAGCACGTGTTTTGCCTGCTCTCAACCCTTCGCTCGCCAGCGAGGCTTTGCGGATAGCGGAGTTTATATGGAAAGACGAACACAACCGCAAAGCCGGCAAAGAGGAGGAGTCCCCGACGCCTTTCAACCGCTTCCAGCAGCTCACCGCCTCTGAATGCCACGCTGCCTTCGAGTTGTGGCGTGCCACCGGCAATGCCATGTACAAAGCACGGGTAGACGAGTTGCTTCCCGAACTTACCAGACAATTTAACCGGAACGCTGCACTCATCGTCCGCCTGACACCGTTCATGGGCGATGCTCTCAAACAGCAGGTGAAACCGCAGATAGAGGCATATATAGCGCAACAGACCAAGCTGGAAACGCTAAATCCGTTCGGTATCGGCATTAGCCTGAACAGTTGGGCCGGCAATGCCATGATACTTCGCAATGGTATCATCAATTACCAGATTCTTAAGTTGTTCCCCGAACTAGGCAGCCCGGAGCTGGTATTCCGCAATTTAAACTATATCTACGGCTGCCACCCTTACCATAACCGTTCGTTCGTATCGGGAATAGGTGCCCAGCCCAAAAGGGTGGCTTATGGTAATAACCGTGCCGACCACTCGTTCATTCCCGGCGGTATCGTACCGGGTATCCGCCTGCTGAAACCGGACTTCCCGGAGAACCGGGACGACTACCAGTTTCACTGGAGCGAGAATGAGTATGTTATCCCACTGGCTCCCGATTATATCTATCTGGTTCATGCGGTGAACCGGTTACTGGAATAGAAAACGGCTTATATTTTTCCGATTTATACCTAATACTGTAAACTGAATATCTAAAAATATAAGCCGGCAAGTACGTTGCAGGCCTATCTTTGCATCGGATATCATGCCAAAGAGTTTGATTATACTATCAATAAAATAATACATATGAGAAAGAATTTACTTTTTATTTTCAGTGCCATTTGCCTATTGGCAGGATGCGCACAACAACCCAAGTTGCCTACCTTCCGCAACACGGGTAATCCACTTGTTAAAGACAAGTTTACGGCAGACCCAGCTCCGCTCGTACACAATGATACGCTCTATCTGTATGTAGGGCACGACGAATATTACGAAGGCCAGGACACTGCCCACGGCGGTAAGGAATTCAACATCACCGAATGGCTCTGTTACTCTACGAAAGACATGCAGACATGGACCGATCACGGTGTCGTACTGAAACCCACGGACTTTAAATGGGGCATAGGTGAGGCATGGGCAGCACAGGTGATAGAGCATGACGGCAAATTCTATTATTATACTACCGTACAAGCCGGCGAGCCTTATAACAGCAAGGCAATCGGCGTAGCTGTCAGCGATTCCCCCACAGGGCCTTTCACCGATGCAATCGGAAAGCCGCTCGTTACCGACGATATGACTCCCAACGGTCCGCGCGGCTGGTGGAACGACATAGACCCCACCGCCTTAATAGATGAGAATGGGCAAGCCTGGCTTTCTTGGGGAAACGGAACTTGTTTCCTTGCCAAGCTGAAGCCTAACCTTACCGAAATCGACGGCGATATCGAGGTGATAGACCTGCCCCACTACGTAGAAGGTCCCTGGCTTCATAAACGCGGAGACTTGTATTACCTTACGTATGCGTCCTTCGGACAAGGCCGCGAGAATATATCTTATGCCACCGCTCCCAGCATGGAGGGTCCGTGGACACCGCAAGGCGAACTGACCGGTATGGCAG
This sequence comes from Bacteroides stercoris, assembly GCA_958432865.1. Taxonomy (GTDB): domain Bacteria; phylum Bacteroidota; class Bacteroidia; order Bacteroidales; family Bacteroidaceae; genus Bacteroides; species Bacteroides stercoris_A. The sequence goes on along the minus strand of CAUAWO010000003.1, from coordinate 24,480 downwards.
AAAACAGCTTCACCATTCATCCGGGAATTATAGAGTTCCAGGGACAATGGTATCTGTTCTACCACAACGCTGTCCTGACCCTTGACGGACATGCCGGAGCAATAGGACGACGCAGCGTATGTGTGGACAAGTTACATTATAATCCAGATGGTACTATGCAAACTGTGGTGCAGACTAAAGAAGGAGTATCGAAATAACTTTCACTAATCTAGAAGGTAAAATTAAAGTTCTGATAAACCGTGCATTCTATCATTCAGAAGAGTGGAGCGATGAAGAATCTCCTTTCTCATATCAGGCGGGATGGATTCTCAAGCTAATAATCAAATGAGAACTAATGACAGCATTTACGTTTCAACTTTATCTTCTAGATTAGCAATTTCCAATACAAATATTTACAAATCTGCGCATTAAGCTATAACATTTTTAGGCATACATTTTTTGTTGCATTAATAATATTATATAATAAACTTTCATTATTTACCTTTATTAAACCATAAAAAAACACTTTGCCAATGAAAAAACATTAAAAAGAAGAAAAAGTGCAATTAACAAGTTCTACAAATGAAGATGTTGTAGGTATCTACATTACAAATCTAATACTAATTAACTCATTAAAAATTACCAATTCTATGCTTATGAAAACAAAAGTTTTGTTTTTACTGGCGTTTGTTGTTTTCTGTTGCACTTCAGCAATGGCACAAACCCTAGTTAAAGGTACTGTTGTCTCAGCTAATGATTCTGAACCAATGATTGGTGTTGCTATTCTTGAAAATGGAACGACCAACGGATGTATTACCGATATGGATGGTAACTACTCTATCTCGTTACAGAATAGCAACGCGACCCTTACCGTATCTTTTGTAGGTTACAAGACACAGACAATCAATGTCAATGGTCGTAACAAAATTGATATCCGCATGCAAGAGGACTTAAAAGTGCTCGATGAAGTAGTCGTTGTAGGTTATGGCGTTCAACGTAAGAGCGACCTCACAGGAGCAATTGCTTCAGTCGGTGGAGATGATATTAAAAACTTAGCAACAGTTGATGCCGGCGCCGCCCTTCAAGGTAAGGCTGCCGGTGTTCAGATTCTGAACACATCGGGTGCTCCCGGTGAAGGAGCGAAGATTCGTATTCGTGGTTATTCATCAAACTCAGACCAACTTGGTCCGCTATTGATTGTCGATGGTTTGAAAGTTGACAACATCCAATACCTTGACCCATCCATGATTGAGTCTATGGAAGTCCTCAAAGATGCCGCTTCAGCTGCAATCTACGGTGCCCAAGCCGGTAATGGCGTTGTCCTTATTACAACAAAGACCGGTAGCAGCGCAAATGGTCGTCCCAAAATTACATATTCTTTCAAGGCCATTAACCAACGCCTTGGCAAAACACCTGAACTGTTCGGTGCAAAAGACTGGATTAAATACAAAGAAATGTCAGGTTATGATATGAAAACTATGTGTGAAGCTAATGGCGTTGACTACAACAATCCGCAAGAAACAGACTGGATAAAGGAAGTTTTCGATACTAGCTGGGCTACCCAACACTCTGTCACATTTCAAGACGGCAACGACAAAGGCCATTTTTTTACTTCTATAAATTACATTGACAATGACGGTATCGTACGCGGCAAGAAAGACACTTATACCCGCCTTACCGCCCAACTTAATGCAGACTATCAACTCTATAAATGGATAAAAGTCGGCACCAACACTTCTATTGAAAAGTGGGCAACCCGCAACATCACTCACCAAAGTGCTTATGGTTCCATGCTTGCACCAGCTCTCTTACTCGACCCTCTGACTCCCGTATATTGGGATAGCGTTGATGATTTTACCACAGGTATGAAAGACGTATACGCCACAAACCCCGAAAAAATTCTTGTTGCCCCGAATGGCAAATACTACGCTACTTCAAAATTCCAAATGGACGACAATGGCAATCCACTCCTCCAGCTTGACCGCCGTAACTACAAGAATTCCGGTTTCACCGTTCGCGGAACGGCTTTCGTAGATCTGACTCCCATTGACGGTCTTGTAATGACATCTCGTTTTTCCTACCGTATTGCACAAAGCAATAGCCATGACTACTCCGAACCCTATTACATGAACGGACAAGCCAAAGCCGATAACTATTCCATCTCGGCCAATGCTAATAACAGCCACTACTATCAATGGGAAAACTTTGCAAACTTTAATAAGACATTATTTGATAAACACAACATAGGCGTTATGATCGGTATGTCCTATACAGAAGACCGTTCGGATAATGTATCAGCTTCAGCAACCGGTACAGGCGGTAATAAAATTCTCTCCGGCGATGCTGATAATTTTAAGTATCTCGACTATGTAAATTCAGCCTCAACTACAACAAAAAGCATCGGAAACCTTCCTGGTATTTCAACCAGTCTCTCCTACTTTGGTCGTCTGCTCTATACATTCGACAACCGTTATAGCTTGCAGTTCAACTACCGTGCTGATGCATTTGATACTTCCAAACTGCCAATTGACAAACGTTGGGGGAAATTCCCTTCTTTGGCCGTAGGTTGGACCATCAGTAATGAAAAATTCATCAAAGAAAATATCAACAGCGATATTATCTCCTTCTTGAAGTTCCGTGCATCTTGGGGACGTAACGGTAATGTTAATGTGCTCAACAACTATCCATACACCGCACCTATTAGCTACAATGCAGCCTGGTACCAGTACGGAGACAACCCCGAACAATACTACGGCTCTTATCCTTCTGGACTCGCCAATCCAAATCTCAAATGGGAAACATCCGAACAATTGGATCTCGGCCTTGACATGCGTTTCCTGAACGACCGTCTGACGGTAAGTCTTGACTATTACAACAAAAACACAAAAGACCTTCTTGTACAAACCAATCCGGTTCCTGAAGTTTATACAAACCAAACCACCGTAAACGCTGGTAAAGTAAATAACAAAGGCTTTGAATTCGAAGCTGGTTGGAAAGACCATATTGGTGACCTTGCATATAGTATCAATGCAAACTTCTCTACATTGAAAAATGAAGTAACTTACCTTTATGACGATCTCCCACGCATTACAGCCAGCAAAGGTGGTGTAGACGGCACAAACAACAAAGTACATACTGCATTTGAAGAAGGGCATTCCATCTGGTATTTCCGTGCATTTGACTATGTCGGCGTCGATAGCGAAACTGGTGCCCCCCGATTCCGCAATCGTGAAGGTAAAATTGTGAACTCTTCAGAATTGACAGACGAGGATATGACAGACATCGGCAGTGCCATTCCAAAGTTCACTTACGGCATTACTATTAATCTCGAATACAAAGGATTTGACTTTACGGCATTCGGTACTGGCGTAGCAGGCAATAAAATTTTTAACATTCTCTATCGTGCAGACAGCCCGCTACGCAACTCATTGAGATACTATATGGACAATGCTTGGACTCCAGAGAACAAAGGGGCCTCCATGCCTGCACCGAGCCAAGTAGCTACTGACCTTAATTTCTGGGGATCAAGCGCTTCTATGTTCAACGGTTCTTACTTCAAGATCAAGCAACTCCAACTCGGCTACACTTTGCCAAAAAAACTCACTCAGAAAGTAGCAATCAAGAATCTCCGCTTCTTTGTGTCTTTGGATGACTTCTTTACATTTTCCAGTTATCCGGGAATGGACCCCGAAACTGCAACCACAGGCAAAAATGGTGGTGCAGGTTTCGACATAGGTTCGTACCCCACCATGAAAAAGTGTTCATTCGGTGCAAGTTTCTCATTCTAATCGAGACTAGTTTTACTTGAAAAAAACAAAAGTTTATTCATTATGAAAAAGATTATATATTCACTTTTAAGTGCTACATTACTCTTCAGCGCTTGTGAGGATCGTCTCAACATTGAGCAAAAAGGTGTCATCCCATTTGAAAGTTTCTACCAGACTGATGATGACGCACAGAATGCGCTTAATAACCTCTATCAATCATTCTGTTTGAACATTGCTGGTAACGAAGGTATTTACATCGCTCTTCCTGTACTCTTCAATGAACCCGGTGACGATATGCTAGCAGCGGGTAATTATTATGGCGACAATGACTTTGGCGCACAACTCAATGAATTTCGTTATGACTCACAGAACGAAGTTATCAAGAATGCCTATTGGGGACTTTATGGAGTAATTTATGACTGTAACCTTATTCTTGATAATATAGAACCGACTACGAACATCAAGAAACGTGTATGTGCTGAAGCTCGCGCACTCCGTGCTTGGGCGCATTTCACACTTGCTATCGGGTGGAATTGTCCTCCATTAGTAGACCATGTTCTCTCAGCAGATATCAAACCCACCAACTATGAAGGTGGCCATGATAAACTCATCGAATGGTGTGCATCAGAGGCAGAAGCTGTGGTAAATGACCTTGATGAACGCACAAGCCCGACAGACAAAGTGGGAGCTTCAAAAGTTACCAAGGGCTTTGCTCTCACCCTCGCAGGTAAGGCTCGTCTCTTTATGGGAGATTATGCAGGTGCAAAAAATAACCTCAAGCAAGTTATCCAATCTAGAAAATACGAACTTGTACCTGGCAATCGCTGGGCAAATCTATTCCACACATCAGGCGACCTCTGCGAAGAAATGATTTTTCAAGCTAATGTGGTGGAAAATGCAAACATCGGCGAGTGGAGTAACTATATTCAACGTACAGGCTGGATGTTTATCCAATTTTGGAACTGGCGAACTGACAAGTTAGCTTCCATGCCTTCATTCATAGGTGTTGACGGTTGGGGGGGGCATGCCATTCGTGAAGACTTTGCAGCACGTATGTTAGCCAATGACGGTGATTCTTATCGCCGTAAATCAACCTTCCTCACCGCTGACGAATTTCTCTACGAAATGGAGTGGAATGGAACCAAAGACAAAGGATTAACCCGTGCACAACTTGAAACATCCGATCAAATTGGCATTAAGGACAAGACAGGTCTTTATGGTGTTGGAGAATATTTTGCCAATAAATTCGTTGCTTGGAAAGAGGATAACACAAAAGGTAGTTGGGGATTCAAAAATCTCACGATCTTCCGTTATGCCGAAGTTCTGTTGATGTATGCTGAGGCTTGTGTACAAACAGACGATGCAGACGGTCTTGGTCTTCAATGTCTTCAGGATGTTCAAAATCGTGCAGGTTCCGATTATGTTTCTACTCAACTTACATTGGAAGATGTAAAAAAAGAGAAGAGTTTCGAAATGTGGCTTGAAGGAGTTCGTTTCCCAGATATGGTGCGTTGGGGCGATACAGATGGTGTTAAAGATAATGGTAAAAACATACCTACTGCTTACGATGCATTTTTCACAAAAGGCGAACCTAAGCATCGTATCTATGTAGAGTATTCAAATCCCAACAGTGGAACAACAGGTTTCATAAAAGGCAAGCATGAATACTTCGCATTCCCATTTGATGCAATTTCCGTTAATCCTAATCTAAAGCAAAATCCAAGTGGTGAATAGACAGTGAGATTAAGAGCTGAACTCCTCCCGAAGTTCAGCTCTTACTTTATCGCATGCTCAATTTTAACTTATAAAGCAGAGTTTTGCATAACCTCTGTAGGTGTTTTTCCAAAATATTCTTTAAAGACCTTACTGAAATAAGCTGATGTGTTAAACCCGCACATCTCACTCACTTCCGTTACATTATATTCTCCCGAACAAAGTTTCTCCATAGCATAGTTCAATCGGATAGAACGAATGAATTCCACTACTGATAAATTAGTAAGTGCCTTTATTTTTTTATAAAGTAAAGACTGACTCAAAGCAAGGGCAGAGGCAAACTCGTCTTTACCGAAGTTCTCGTTAGCAATATTGGCACGTACGCACTCGACAGCTTTCTTGATAAATTCATCATTCATACGATTGGCTACAATAGAACGTACATCATCGCGCTTTGCTTCCAGAGCTTTCTGAAGCACCGTACGCCGGTTACGGATGATAGAAGTTATGCGACTTGCTAACAACGCCATATCAAACGGCTTAACTAAATAATTATCGGCTCCCAGCCCCAATCCGTGTAATTGGTTGTTTTTATCGGAAAGGGCAGTAAGCAGAATTACCGGAATATGAGATGTTTCGTAAGTAGACTTAATTTTACGACAAAGTTCGAATCCATCCATACGCGGCATAACCACATCGGAAACAATAAGGTCGGGCTGCAAGTCATTCAGCATCTCCCAAGCCTGCTGCCCGTCATTAGCAGTAGTTACACGAAAATGCTCACTCAATGGATGTACCATGAACTCGCATAAAGCATGGTTATCTTCTACAATGAGGATATGCATATCATGTACTGCCAGATCTCCGTTTTCAGATATCTCAATTTTATCTGCTACGGGCACATCGGCAGTTTTCATTTGGGAAGCAAGCCGTAAAGGTACCGTAATATCGAAAGTAGTCCCTACCCCGAGTTCACTGGTTACGGCAATCTTTCCACCATGAATGGAAATATATCTTTTTGTCATCAACAAGCCAATGCCCGAACCTACAATCTGCGCATTTACTGCATTATCACTACGGTAGAACTCATGAAATAACTTACGCTGCGCCGCTTTGCTGATTCCTATACCATAATCCTTGACACGCAGCATCCATTCAGTCGCCTTTCCGGTAAAAGTCACTTCAATATGTTCTCCAGAGGTAGAATATTTTACTGCATTGGAAAGCAGGTTGTCGATCACCCTTTCCAGCATACGTACATCGGCCTGTACCCAATAATCCTCTGGCATAAGGTCAACCTTAACATCTATTTGTTTTCCGGCAGCATATGAAGCATATATTCCGGTACGCCGTCTAATGAGATCGGTTAGATTAAAGTCGGTAAACAACGGCTGTTCGCATCCAACATCCAGCTTTTCGAAATCAAGCAACTGAGTAACCGTGTCGGATAACCGTGCAGTTTGTTCAGAAGCTAGTGTTAAACACCTGGTTCCCCACTGCGAAAGAGATTTTTCCTTATGCAACTCCTCTATAGGTGCTTTAATAAGCATCAATGAAGTACGTATATCATGTGCCATACGTGTAAAAAAGCGTATTTTCTCATTAGAGTAACGATGATGCAAATACTGTACATAATAGCGAATGACAAGAAACAGCAAACCTATGATTACAGTTACCACTAATAACCGGAACCATACCGTTTGCCAAAATGGAGGCTCAACAACAATAGAAAGTTGCCTATGTGACAGTAGGTTACCATCGTACAACCGGATACAAAGCGTATAATTTCCAGCCGGTAAATTGGTATAGTTGATGTATCGGTTAGTGGTATAAGTACTCCATGTTTCATCCTGCCCCACTAACCTCCACGAAAAGGAGACAGATTTACTGACACATCCTAACGGAAGTACCGACAATGTAAAAGAGTTTTGCGGATAATTCAAATGCAATGTAGAAAGACTGTCGATAGGAACAGATAAATTAAAATCAACCGTTTCCCGAATAGAGCGTCCCGATACACGTATATCCGAAAAATAGATACGTCCTGAAGGATGAATTGTACTAATTTTGCTGGGACAAAATAAAACAACTCCATTGTTACTGCCGAAAGCTAGCCTGCCGTCAGGCAATTGGCAAGCAGCATTAACACTGAACGACACATTTGCTAACTGTTGCTGAGTAGCGAATGTCCGTATTTGTTTATGAAAAAGATTATAACAACACAATCCGTTATCTGTACCTATCCACAAATTATTGTTGACCAATAGTATACTTTTAGTATAATTACTGGGTAACCCCTGCTGTGTAGTAATGCGTACTTGTTCGGCTGTATGCATATTCAAACCTATTACCCCTCCTGAAGTACAGACCCATATGATACGGTCTGCAACAGCAATATCATGTACAGTATAACCAGACAAAAGGATATCGAATTTACCAGTTTCCTTATCCATCAGTAGCAAACCATATGCACATCCCAATAAAATTTGTCCGGGTGAAAGTTCTGCAAAACAATAAACCGGTTGTGTATCATATGCCCGAAGTTTCCCATCAATGGCATTGCAACAGTATACATTACCTTTAACGCCTCCCATCCACACATCGCCCTCGCTGTCCACATAGGTTGCAAACACAAAACCACCCGCACCGAATATATTGCCATCACGGCTTGTATAATGATGCAGTTTACGACCTGTAGTTTCATCCAATACGTAGAGTCCTTCACCATAAGTTCCGGCATAAATACGTCCTTTCTTATCAGTCGCCAACGATAAGAATACTTGCTGGCATCCCCTATATAACTGTTTCCACCTATGAGTATAAGCCTCACGCAGACTGATACCATCATTGGTCGCAATCCAAAGATTTCCCCGACTATCAGTAACGATATGGTTTACCTCATTATTATGTAACGATTGCGGATTATTGATGCCATGTACTAAATGTTCCACGTTGGAACGTGTTATTTCTGTATACTGTAACCCTCCGCTATTAGTAGCTGTCCATACCCGGTGGTCATCGACCAACAAGGAGTAAACACTATTACCACGCAAAGATGAAGGGTTATCAAGGTTTTCACGTAATACCTGTCGTACTTGACAAGTTTCCGAATCAAGTATCCATATACCACCACCATCGACACCAACCCAAAGCGAAGTAGTATCAGGTATCAGAATATCCCGCACAATAAGTTTCGGAAATTGTGGAATCGCAGCTTTACGGAGCATTTGGCCGATAAGGTCATACTGCCACAATCCCGCATTATAGGTACCTATCCAAACACGATGGGTATGCGCATCATAGCGAGCAGATGATATAATATAAGGAAGATGCCCCTGCAATTTAGTTTTCGTACGATTACGGGTATTGATACGGTATATGGACGATTGTACAAAAGCTAATGCATAACAACCTTCCAATAGTGTCATATTAGAAATACCTGCTATATTATCAAATGCCCGTACAATTTCTTCGCCCGTCCACAAAAAAATACCAGTACTAGTACTTATCCATACTTTTCCATCAACATCTATTAATAAATTAGTAACCCAATCCTCATTCCCCAATAATGATGAAAACGTAAACCAGAGGTCGAACTTATCCAATACACGATTGTAACGGAATATTTGTCCATTTTGAGTAGCAACAACCAACAGCCCTCCACGACAAGCCATCTTGATTTGCATCACATCAGTCGTAGTAAATGGAAGCGAGTAAAGCTGATAATCGTCAGTCGCAACCCGCAAAACCCCAGTACGTGAAGCAGCCCAAACAAAACCATCATCATCACGCACTACAGCAGTTACTTCACGCATGGAAATGCCTGACAAATTATTGATATTATAGAAAGCAAAATCCTGGGACACTGCTACATTGTAGAACTCCGATAACAGAAAAGCAAATATTAATAATAAAGTGTTTTTCATATACTATGATTCTTTACTACAAAGATAATACAACAATAAACAATATAAAAAGAAAGAATAAAATGTTTTTCCTCATACTGTTACATACAACAAAGTTTGTACAAATTAAAATATAACAATGAATATGTATGTAATACACAACTATACAACATATGGAATCAAATGAACTAAAGAAAATAAAAGACGTACACACCTATATTATCTAAAAATGCAAGGAAAGTGTTCAAAAGTACAAAGAAAAGAGTAGGAAACGCAGCTATCTTTGCGAAGTCAACAACAAAAAAACACAGAATTTATGAACAGAATTTTCACTTTTCTATTACTTCAATCCGTATGTTTAGGAGCTCTCCTGGCACAACCTAACCGCCGTACACAGGATGAATCTACACTACCCGGTAAACGTAGTGAACTCAATGTCCGCAATGCTACGTACCCGCGCCTTTTACCCGGCAATCGTATAGAATTCAAAATAAAAGCGCCTGACGCTCAAAAAGTACAAATCGATTTAGGTCGTAAATACGACCTCGTACGCAATACTAATGGCGAATGGAGTTGTATTACCGACTCGCTTACACAAGGTTTTCACTACTATTTTCTCATTATTGACGGAGTATCCGTTGCCGATCCTGCCAGCGAATCTTTCTACGGATGTAGTATGATGGCAAGTGGCGTGGAAATACCTTACCCGGATGGTGATACACGTTTCCATATAGCAAATGTGCCACACGGGGATATCCGTATAAAACGATATTTCTCCAAAACAGCCAATAACTGGAGGCGTATGTTCGTATATTGTCCTCCCGGCTACGATACATCTACGCAATCTTACCCTGTACTCTATCTGCAACACGGTGGGGGTGAAGATGAACGCGGCTGGTCTAATCAAGGACGTACCGACATCATCATGGACAATTTAATAGCAAAAGGGAAAGCAGAACCTATGATTATCGTCATGACAGACGGCAACACTAACGATTTCGAAAACGAACTTCTTAAAGAATGCATTCCATTCATAGAAAAAAATTTCCGTGTAAAAGCCAACCGTAACAACCGTGCATTGGCAGGACTCTCTATGGGAGGTATCCAAACTTTAAACGCAGGCATCCCCAACCTCGACTATTTTGCCTACTTAGGAGTATTTAGTTCCGGTTGGTGGGCTAATCCTACTCCTTTTGGAGGGGGTAACGACACCGAAAAATATTATAAAATGCTACAAAATAAAAAAGACGACTATAATACGAAGCTAAAACAATTTTGGATTTCCATGGGAGGTAAAGAAGACATAGCTTACAACAATTGCCAGATAATGATGAAACGCTTCGACCAGATAGGCATCAAATATACATACTTCGAAACTCCGGGCGGACATACCTGGCCTGTATGGCGCGAAAGCCTATATCAATTCGCCCCGCTTCTATTCAAATGATAGTGAAAATAGGTAATCAATATATATTATTTTAAACATTCAAATTATGAAAAACGCATTGAACTTTATTTTTCTATTTTTAGCGGTGTTTCCCTTAACTATGTATGCCCAACAAGAAGAATTTCCTGCGGGTACAGTACCTAATGAACATAATATCAATGGCGTGGAATACCCCCGGATAGGTGAAGACCGGCGAGTACATTTCAGAGTTTTTGCTCCCAACGCAAAAAAAGTAGAAATCAGCTTCCGGGGTGAAATGACCAAAGAAGCAGACGGATACTGGTCGCTTGTTTCGGAAAAGCCTGAGGTCGTCGGTTTCCATTACTATCAGATAATAGTAGACGGGGTAAGTACAGCCGACCCCAATGGCAAGCCCTTCTTCGGCATGGGCAAATGGGTTAGCGGTATTGAGATTCCAGAAAAGGGAGTAGACTATTATTCTATCAAGAATGTACCTCACGGTTTAATAAGCCAAAGCTGGTATTATTCCGACATTCGTAAAGAATGGCGTAGATGCCTCGTCTACACACCCGCAGAGTATGATAAGAATCCTTCCAAAAAGTACCCGGTACTGTACCTGCAACACGGTATGGGAGAAAATGAGACAAGCTGGGCCAACCAAGGTAAGATGAACTTCATCATGGATAATCTGATTGCCGAAGGTAAGGCCAAACCCATGATCGTAGTAATGGACAACGGCAATATCGAAGTATTTAAAAACAAGCCGGGCGAAAGCCTTGCCGATGCCAGAGCAAAATTCGGTGCCCAATTCCCGGCCATTTTGGTAAATGAAATCATTCCGCACATTGAATCTAATTTCCGGACGTTGACAGACCGGGACAACCGTGCAATGGCCGGACTTTCCTGGGGTGGTCTTCTCACTTTTAACACCACGCTGAATAACCCTGATAAGTTTGCTTATATCGGTGGCTTCAGTGGAGCAGGCAATATCGACTTGAAGAATATAGACACAACTTATAACGGAATCTTCAAAAACCGCAAGGCATTCAATGATAACATCCACGTATTTTTCCTGGGTATCGGTTCGGAAGAACATCCCGAAAGAACCAAAAAACTCAGCGATGGTTTGAAAGCTGCCGGTATCAACAACATCTATTACGAATCTCCGGGTACTGCCCATGAATTTCTCACTTGGCGCAGATGCCTGAAAGAATTTGCTCCACTACTATTTAAATAATTATGTATTATTGAGAAACACACCATAACAATGAAAAATCCTTATTACAGAGTATGGTTGGCGATTTGCTTCGCCACTCTAATGAGTGTGCAGGGGTATGCACAGAACAAAGAAACCGCCTCTCGTTTGGCCACCTATTTTTCGCCGGGTACTACCGATGTCATATCACCCGATGATGATGGTTTTATCCGCCGTTGGCTATTGCTCGAACCTATCGACAAGCCTAACCACAGTAACACGGTATTTACGGACAGTTATATCCGTAAGGCCTTTACTACCGAATATTTTCCCGGACAATTCACCGTATTACCCAAAGACGGCGACAAAGTAAAAGTCGGTAAACAGGAACTAACCTGGCACGCTCTCGACAGTAAATTGTTTAATGTAAAGCTGTTCCGTTTTGCATCTAGTCTTCAAAAACAAATATACGGCGTACTGTTTTGGGCTGTCACTGTTATCAATTGCCTGGAGGACATACCGAATGTCAGAATATCGGTCGGTTCAAATTCCGCCTCCATGTGGTGGCTGAATGGTGAAGAAGTTGTCATTTTATCCGGTGACCGCCGTATGGTAAAAGACGATTGCCCGTCCAAGCGGCTGACTTTAAAAAAAGGAAAGAATATTATCCGGGGAGCCGTTATCAACGGACCCGGAATGAGCGATTTTTGTATCCGTCTCCTTGACGAAAAGGGAGCTCCTGTTAAAAACATTACTATCAGTTATAAATAATCATGAAAACAAAAACTATATTCTTGAGTGTTGCAACCCTGTTATCCTTGCTGATATCTGAAAAAGCAACCGCACAAATCGGAGAACCTTATATACACGATCCTTCCACCATTATGGAATGCGAAGGCAAATATTACACCTTCGGTACAGGTGGAGGCGGCCTGATCTCCGAGGACGGATGGACGTGGAATAGCGGTGGAGTAAGACCCGGAAGAGGTGCAGCTCCCGATGCCGTGAAAATAGGTGACCGTTACCTAATTGCTTACAGCGCCACCGGAGGAGGTCTTGGGGGCAGTCATCGCGGTACGGTACTTACCATGTGGAACAAGACATTAGACCCTAATTCGCCCGATTTCAAATATACAGAAGCTATTGCTGTCGCTTCGTCCGAAGACAATGAAGACTGTGATGCTATCGATGCCGGACTGTTGCTTGACCCTACTGACGGACGTCTGTGGCTATCTTACGGTACCTACTTCGGTTTTATCCGGCTGGTCGAACTCGACCCTACTACCGGCAAACGAATGGAAGGCAATGAACCTATCAACATCGCTATCGACTGCGAGGCAACCGACCTAATATACCGTAACGGCTGGTACTATTTGCTTGGTACACACGGCACTTGCTGCGATGGCCCCAACTCTACATATAACATCGTAGTAGGTCGCTCACGCAAAGTCACAGGCCCCTACATCGACAATATGGGCAGAGATATGCTGGAAGGAGGCGGAAAGATGGTACTCGCTGCAGGAAACCGCCAGACCGGTCCAGGACACTTCGGGCGTTTCATCGAAACTGACGGAGTAGAAAAGATGTCATGTCATTTTGAAGCCGATTTCGACCGTGGTGGCCGTAGTGTACTTGCCATACGCCCGCTTCTATGGAAAAACGAATGGCCGGTAGCAGGTGAAGTATTCAAGGAAGGTACATACGAAATTGAATCCGAACGTAGAGGATACGCTCTTGAACTTAGTGTTGATTTCGTACGTATGGAAGGAGGCAGACACCGTTTTTGGGAAAAAAGTGACGAACCTATTCTGCCTTTGAAGTCGCAAACTTTAGAAGATGTAATCGACACATGGCCACAAGGTAACATTGATGTAAGAATCGGTGATTATATGTTCCGCCCCCACCAGAAGTGGACAATTACTGCTGTACCTGATGCCGGCGGATATTTAGGAGGACCTTACTACAAAATAGTGATTGAAGGAACCAACCGTGCATTGGCTGCCACAGCAGATGCTGAAGTTACAACTGTACCTGAGTTTACCGGCGCTCCCGAACAACTATGGAAGATAGAACAACTCACTGATGGTACCTACCGTATCATGCCTAAAAAAGTTTCTGGGGCAAATGAAGAACTAGTATTAGTGTCCATAGGAGATAGCACTCCATCACTTGGTAAATTCGATATGAACAGCGATAACTCCAAATGGAATTTCCGTAACCATTAAAATAAATTGATTAACACTACAAGCCTAAATACACAAAAACTATAACATAAAAAAAGAGTCTCAGTTATATGGATTCGTATTTGAAACAAATTGTTTTTTATAAATCCATATAACTGAGATTCTCTATATAATAAAAGCTATTTAAAAACTCACATACAGTCTTTCTTTTAATGGAATATATTTCGTATTTTTGCCTGCAACTGCCCAACCGGCGGTTATTCATGAATAGATAACTCCCGAACAAATATGAGCGAAGACTTTGAAGGAACAAAAGATGATTTGGATAAAGAACTCCCGAAGGGGAGCGAAGGGCATTCGGATTATAAACCTGCGGATACCAATGATGCAAACGTCAAGCACCAACTGAGCGGCATGTATCAGAACTGGTTCCTGGATTATGCCTCGTACGTAATCCTGGAACGTGCCGTACCCCACATCATGGACGGACTGAAACCCGTGCAACGGCGTATCCTGCACTCCATGCGGCGCATGGAAGACGGACGCTATAACAAGGTGGCAAACATCGTGGGACACACCATGCAGTTTCACCCGCACGGTGATGCCAGCATCGGTGACGCACTGGTGCAACTCGGCCAGAAGGATTTGCTCATCGACTGCCAGGGAAACTGGGGGAATATTCTTACGGGAGACAGCGCAGCCGCCCCCCGTTACATCGAAGCGCGCCTTTCCAAATTTGCACTCGATGTGGTGTTCAACCCCAAAACAACCGAATGGAAACTGTCGTACGACGGACGAAACAAGGAACCGGTGACGCTGCCCGTCAAATTCCCCTTGCTGCTGGCACAGGGTGTGGAAGGTATTGCCGTGGGGCTTTCTTCCAAAATATTACCGCATAACTTCAATGAACTTTGCGACGCATCCGTAAAGTACCTGCATAAGGAAGAATTCAAGCTCTATCCCGATTTCCAGACAGGCGGCAATATTGATGTCTCGAAGTACAATGACGGTGAACGCGGTGGAGCCGTACGGGTACGTGCCAAGATTGAAAAGGTGGATAACAAAACACTCGTCATCCGCGAGATACCTTACGGAAAAACGGTGGCCAGTGTCTGTGATTCTATCGTTAAAGCAAGCGAAAAGGGAAAAATCAAGATAAAGAAAGTAGAAGACCTTACTTCCGGAAGCGTGGAGATATTAGTCCATCTCGCACCCGGCGTATCATCGGACAAGACGATTGATGCACTTTACGCCTTTACGGATTGTGAAGTCAGCATCTCGCCCAACTGCTGCGTCATCGACGAGCAGAAACCGCACTTCCTCACCGTAAGCGATGTACTGAAAAAGTCGGTGGACAACACTTTGGCCTTATTGCGCCGGGAACTGGAAATACGCAGGAACGAGATACTGGAAAGCCTGCACTTCTCATCGCTGGAGAAAATATTCATCGAAGAACGTATCTACAAGGATAAGGAATTTGAACAGGCCAAGAACATGGATGCCGCCTGCGAACACATCGACGAGCGGCTGACACCTTATTATCCCACGTTTATCCGTGAGGTGTCCAAAGAGGATATCCTCAAGCTGATGGAGATAAAAATGGCGCGTATCCTCAAGTTCAACTCCGACAAGGCAGAAGAGCTGATTGCCCGCATGAAAGCGGACATCGAGGAGATAGACCGCCACCTGGCAAATATCGTGGAATATACGGTAGACTGGTTCCGCATGCTGAAAGAGAAATACGGCAAAGCCTTCCCACGCCGTACCGAATTACGCAACTTCGACACCATCGACTCTACCAAAGTGGTGGAAGCCAATGAAAAACTGTACATCAACCGCGAAGAGGGTTTCATCGGTACCGGCCTGAAGAAAGATGAATTCATAGCCAACTGCTCCGACCTCGATGATGTTATCATCTTCTTCCGCGACGGACGTTACATCATCACTCCGGTAGCAGACAAGAAATTCGTAGGCAAGAACATACTCTATGCCAATGTCTTCAAGAAGAACGACAAACGTACCATCTACAACGTTGTCTACCGCGACGGGAAAGAAGGCACGCATTATATCAAGCGTTTCGCCGTGACTTCCGTAGTGCGCGACCGCGAATACGACGTGACACAGGGCACACCCGACTCACGCATCGTGTATTTCACAGCCAATCCCAACGGTGAGGCCGAAATCATCAAAGTGACGCTCAAGCCCAATCCGCGCATACGCCGCATCATCTTTGAAGAAGATTTCAGCCAGATAAACATCAAAGGACGTCAGGCCATGGGTAATATACTTACCCGTAACCCGGTTCATAAGATAGCCCTGAAGCAGCGCGGCGGTTCCACATTGGGCGGACGGAAAGTATGGTTCGACCAAGATGTCCTGCGCCTCAACTACGACAGCCGCGGAGAATACCTCGGTGAGTTCCAAAGCGACGAGCAAATCCTGATAGTGCTGAACAACGGCGAGTTCTACACCAGCAATTTCGATGTGAACAACCACTACGAAGACAATATACGGGTATTGGAGAAATATGACCCGAACAAGGTGTGGACGGCAGTCCTTTATGATGCCGACCAGCAGGGGTATCCGTACATCAAGCGATTCTGCTTTGAAGCAAGCAGCCGCAAGCAGAACTACCTGGGCGAAAACAAGAATAACCGCCTCATCCTGCTGACCGATGAATACTATCCCCGACTGGAAGTCGTATTCGGCGGGCATGACAAATTCCGCGAACCGCTGGTGGTCGATGCAGACGAATTTATCGCCGTAAAAGGTTTCAAGGCGAAAGGCAAGCGACTGACTACCTATACGCTGGATACTATCAACGAGTTAGAACCTACCCGCCAGCCGGAAACTCCGCAAATCCCGGAAAGCAAGAATGAGGAAGAGCCCGAAATTCTGGACCCGGACCACGGAAAGAGTGAAAGCGACATACTGGACGAGCTGACCGGACAAATGAAATTGTTCTCCGATAATGATGACAGCAAGGAACATGAAACTACCTAAACCGATAATACCGGTTATCTGTACGGTACTGCTGTTATGCAGCAGTGCCATGCAGGCACAGCTTCCCGCCACAGCGGAAGGTTTGGAACAGAGCCGCCTCGTAACTCGCGCCACCATGTACGGCGTAGGTTTTACGAATGTATTCGACACTTATCTGTCTCCCCAGGAATACACCGGAATTGATTTCCGCGTCTCGCGCGAAAGCATGCGCATGACCAGATGGATGGATGGCAGGCTCTCCCTACAGAGTTTCTTTCAGGCCGATTTGGGATATACCCGCAACAAAGCGGATAACAACAATACATTCTCCGCACTGGCAAACTGGAACTACGGCCTGCACTACAACTTCCCCATTACAGGCAATTTCAAGTTGCTCGCCGGCGGTCTTGCCGACCTGAACGGCGGTTTTGTCTACAACCTGCGCAATACCAATAATCCGGCATCGGCACGCGCCTATATCAATCTGGACGTATCGGGCATGGCCATCTGGAACTTACGCATAAAGAACTATCCGCTGACACTGCGCTACCAGGTCAATCTGCCGTTAATGGGCGTTATGTTCTCACCGCACTACGGGCAATCCTATTACGAAATCTTCTCGTTGGGCAACAGCAGCGGAGTGGTGAAATTCACCTCATTGCACAACCAGCCGTCACTGCGGCAAATGCTTACGGCAGACTTTCCGGTGGGACGTGCCAAAATGCGTTTCGCTTATATATGGGACGCGCAGCAGTCACACGTGAACGATATAAAGACACACACCTACTCGCACGTATTCATGGTGGGATTCGTGAAGGAGCTGTATTTATTGAAAAACAAGAGAAAGAAATAAAGAAGCGGAGTGATAAATGAAGAATGACAAGATGGTAAGGTTTCTGAAAAATATAATGGTTCTGATTGCCGTGCTTCCTTTGCTGGGCAGTTGCATCCGCGAAGACGAAGTTGCCAATTCTCCGCAGGGAAACTTTGAAGCCCTCTGGAAGATTATCGACGAGCAGTACTGCTTCCTGGAATACAAACAGATAGACTGGGATGCCATACACGACGAATACAGCAGGCTGATTACCGGCAGCATGAGCAGCGAAGGCCTGTTTGAAGTATTGGGAAACATGTTGAACGAACTGCAGGACGGGCATGTAAACTTAGCTTCCGCCCACAATGTTTCGTATTACGATGCCTGGTATCAGGACTATCCGCGCAACTTCCGCGAAGACATTGTGGAAGACTTCTATCTGGGCAAGGCGAGTACCGACTACCGCACTGCCGCAGGTATCAAGTACAAGATATTCGAAGACAACATCGGCTATATGCGTTACGAGAGTTTCTCTTCGGGCATAGGCAACGGAAACCTGGATGAGATACTCTCCTATCTTGCCCCATGCAGCGGACTTATCATTGACGTACGCAACAATGGCGGCGGCAACGTAACCAACTCCGAACGCATCGCCGCCCGTTTCACCAACGAGAAAGTGCTGACCGGGTATATACGCCACAAAACCGGCAAGGGACATAATGATTTCTCCGAGCCCTACCCCATAGAACTGGAACCCAGCAACAGCATACGCTGGCAAAAGAAAACAGTAGTGCTGACCAACCGCCGCTCCTACAGCGCAACCAACGATTTCGTCAATCAGATGAGCTGTCTGCCCAATGTCACTATCATGGGTGACAAAACCGGTGGCGGCTCCGGCATGCCTTTCACTTCCGAACTGCCTAACGGATGGACAGTACGCTTCTCCGCCAGCCCGCATTTCAACGCCGACATGGAGCAGATAGAATGGGGAATAGAGCCCGACATCAAAATCAATATGGACGAAACGGATGAAGCAAAGCATATAGACACTATCATCGAAAAAGCCCGGGCTTTCCTTAAAGGGGAATGGACTCCGGCAGTCAGCGAATAACTTTCTTTGAACTTTTACTTGTAAAACCAAGAAAACTTCTTATCTTTGCACCGCTTAACGGGAAAATCCCTTGCGGGTGTGGCGTAATTGGCAGCCGCGCCAGACTTAGGATCTGGTGCCGTGAGGCGTGTAGGTTCGAGTCCTATCACCCGCACACACATACAGTCTTTTATAGACAAAAACCCACTAAAACTGCAATTTTAGTGGGTTTTTTATTGCTTATACCAAGGCACTACGAAAAAAACAGACACTGTTTCGGTGACCTTTTCGGTGACATGGCTTGCTTCTTTCTTTCAGTGTTCTCTTTTGGTTGAGAAAGGGAAGAGGCACTGAAAACATGGCACCACTGTATTGCCGGGTTACGATTACAGGACAAAGAGACAAACCTCATCATCGAACGGACTGCGAAGCGCCCGAATAAACCTTCCGGATTATGTTAAAAACCGGAGATATACAAAACGCCCAAATCTTTTTTGCATTCCGATTGTTTCAGAGGAGACAATCAAGTTAGTTATCCACTAAAAATTTATGCAATGAAGAAAAAACCTAAACATTCTATGGAGAAAGCCTTCTGGCTGAAAAATCTATTTCTGATAGCATGTTTGCTCTTTACGGCAACTCCCGGTTTCTCTCAAAACAAGACAGTGACCGGTACGGTGACCGACGCTACGGGCGAACCGCTCATCGGAGCATCCGTACTGCAACAAGGCACTTCCAACGGTGTCATTACGGACATTGACGGAAAGTATTCCATCCAAGTGCCGCCCGAAGCCACTTTGGAGTTTTCCTACGTAGGCATGGTAAAGCAAGCCGTCAAAGTAGGCAACCGGAGTGTTATCGACGTGCAGATGAACGACGATTCACAGATGCTTGCCGAAACGGTCGTCATCGGGTACGGCAGCGCCAAGAAACGCGACCTCACCGGGTCTATCACCAACATAAAAGGCGATGAGATTGCCAACAACCCCGTAGTCAACCCGGTAGCCGCCCTACAGGGAAAGATAGCCGGCGTACAGGTTATCAATTTCGGCAAGGCAGGAGCAGACCCTGAAATACGCGTGCGCGGTACAAACTCCATTAACGGCTACAAACCGCTGTATGTAGTAGACGGCCTGTTCAATGACAATATCAACTTCCTCAATCCGCAGGACATCGAGTCCATGGAAATCCTGAAAGACCCGTCGTCCCTCGCCATCTTCGGCGTGCGCGGCGCCAACGGTGTCATCATCATCACCACCAAGAAAGCCAAAGAAGGACAGACGCGTGTCAACATCAACGGCTCGTTCGGCTTCAAACGTGTAACGGACAAGATTGCAATGGTCGACGCCGCCGGGTTCAAGGAACTCTACAACGAACAGTTGAGAAATGAAGGCAATCCCGAATTTGATTTCACCCCGTGGACGGGCAATACCGACTGGCAGGATGAAATCTTCCAGACCGGATTCATCACCAACAACAATGTCAGCATCACGGGCGCTTCCGCCAGGCACAGCTTCTACCTCGGCGCCGGTTATGCCTACGAGCAAGGCAATATCAAGCACGAGAAGTATAGCAAGGTCACACTGAACATAAGCAACGACTATAAAGTTACGGATAACTTCAAAGTAGGCTTCCAGTTCAACGGCGCACGCATACTGCCCGCCGATACAAAAAGTGTGGCAACAGCTCTCCGCGCAGCCCCGGTAGCCCCCGTATACAATGCCGAATACGGCTTGTACACCACCCTGCCCGGCTTCCAGAAAGCGCAGATGAACAACCCTATGGTCGATGTGGACTTGAAAGCCAATACCACCCGTGCGGAAAACTACCGCGCATCGGGCAATGTATACGGCCAATGGGACTTCCTGAAAAACTTCCAGTTCAAAGTAATGTACTCCATGGACTATGCTTCCAACAGCAGCCGCACCTACACGCCTGTTATCAACGTATTCGACAGCAGCGTGGAAGGCAACGTCGTGACCCTCGGCAACGGTAAGACCGGCGTGAAACAGTCCAAGGAAACCGAAGCCAAAGTACAAAGCGACTACCTGCTGACCTACACCAATACCTGGGGCGACCACAGCCTGACCGCCACCGCCGGCTTCACCACCTATTACAACAAGCTGGAGATGCTGGGCGGAGAACGTACGCAGGGCGTAGGTCTGGTTATCCCCGACAATCCCGACAAGTGGTACATCAGCATCGGCGATGCGGCAACAGCCACCAACGAAAGCAAGCAATGGGAGCGCAGTACCGTATCCATGCTGGGACGTGTGCTCTATAACTACAAAGGCAGATACCTGTTCAACGGTTCGTTCCGCCGCGACGGTTCTTCCGCATTCTCCTACACCGGAAACCAGTGGCAGAATTTCTACTCCGTCGGCGCAGGCTGGCTGATGTCCGAAGAGGAGTTCATGAAAGACATCACCTGGCTGGATATGTTGAAGCTGAAAGGCTCGTGGGGTACGCTCGGCAATCAGAATCTGGACAAGGCCTATCCTGCCGAACCGTTGCTCACCAATGCCTATTCCGCCGTATTCGGCAAGCCATCCGCCATCTATCCGGGCTACCAGTTGTCCTACCTGCCCAATCCCCGTCTCCGCTGGGAAAAGGTGGAAGCCTGGGAAGCGGGTGCAGAAGCCAACTTCTTCCGCAACCGCCTGCACTTCGAGGGTGTATATTACAAGAAAACCACCAAAGACCTGCTGGCGGAAGTTCCGGGCATCTCCGGCACGGTGCCGGGCATCGGCAACCTCGGTTCCATAGAGAACAAAGGCGTGGAACTCGCCATCGACTGGCGCGACCGGATTGGCGACTGGGGCTATAGCGCAGGCTTCAACCTCACTACCATCAAAAACAAGGTATTGAGCCTTGTACAGGAGGGTTACTCGATTATCGCAGGCGACAAGAGCCAGAGTTACACAATGGCCGGCTATCCCATCGGTTACTTCTACGGTTACAAGGTAGAGGGCGTGTACCAGACGGACGAAGAAATAGCCCGGTCGCCCAAGAATACCCTGGCCACCGTGACTCCGGGCGACCTGAAATTCAAGGACGTGAACGATGACGGTGAAATCACCACTGCCGACCGTACCCTGATAGGCGACCCTACCCCGAATGTCACTTACGGCATCGCCCTCGGCGTAAGCTATAAGAACTGGGAACTCGGCATCGACATGATGGGACAAGGCGGTAACCAGATATTCCGCACCTGGGACAACTACAACTGGAGCCAGTTCAACTTCATGGAACAACGCATGGACCGCTGGCACGGACCGGGCACAAGCAATACCCAACCCTTGCTCAACACGAAGCATACCATCAACAATATGAATTCCGAGTACTACATCGAAGACGGCAGCTTCTTCCGTATCCGCAACGTACAGTTGGCGTATAACTTCGACAAGACCCTGATATCCAGAATCGGCATGCAGGCCCTGAAGCTCTACGTCAACATCCAGAACCTGAAAACCTGGAAACACAATACCGGTTACACTCCCGAACTGGGCGGTACGGCCATTGCTTTCGGCGTAGACGACGGCAGCTATCCGATGCCTGCCATTTATACATTCGGCTTTAATCTGACATTCTAAAAACAATTCACCGCAGAGCACACAACCCGGTGTCTGCTGCGATGAACCAAAAAATAATAATCATGAAACTGAAACATAAGATTCTAACTCTGATAGCAGGTACACTCACCACCTTTGCCCTGACATCCTGCAACGACTTCCTCGACCGCGACCCGCTGGGGCAGTTCACCGAAGACGATGCTCCCAACGCCCTTATCGGCGGAAAGATGTACAACGTATATTACCTGATGCGCAGCTATAACATCACTGCCGGAATACCCGCCTTCATGATACACATGGTACGCAGCGAGGACTCCGAAAAAGGCAGCGATGCCGGCGACGGCGCCGACCAGGCAGCCATGTGGGACGACTTCCAGTATACAGCCTCCAACGGTACGCTCAGTGCCTATTGGGGACAGAACTATAAAATCATCTACCAGTGCAACGAAATCCTCGACGACCTGGAGAACAGCGGAAACAAGGATGATTTGGAGAATGTACGTACCAAAGGCGAAGCCCTGTTCTTCCGCGCCTACTGCTACTTCAACCTTGTACGTGCCTGGGGAGAGGTGCCGCTGGTAACATTCAAAGTGAAAGAGGCATCCGACGCCAACCGGCCCAAAAGTGATGTGAACGAGATATACGAACAGATAGACAAGGACCTGACCGAAGCCGAGAAATGCCTGCCACTGACATGGACTTCCGAATACACCGGACGCATCACCTGGGGAGCTGCCCGCTCACTGCACGCCCGTACCTACATGATGCGCAACGACTGGGACAATATGTACGACGCTTCCACCGAAGTCATCAAGTCCGGCCTCTACAACCTGAACATGCCCGTAGATAAAGTCTTCACCGTTGAGGGCGAGAACTGCGGCGAAAGCGTGTTCGAACTGCAATGCGAATCGACCGATGCCCTGAAAAACAGTGATGTCATCGGAAGTCAGTTCTGCCAGGTACAAGGCGTACGCGGCGCAGGCGATTGGGACCTCGGTTGGGGCTGGCATATGGGTACTACGCTGTTAGGCGGGGCATTCGAGCCCGGTGACCCCCGCAAAGATGCCACTCTGCTTTATTTCCGCCGGAGCATCAGCGACCCTGTCACTCCGGAAAATACCAACAAGCCTTACGGTGAATCTCCCGTATCCACCGCTATGGGGGCTTACTTCAACAAAAAGGCGTATACCGAACCCGAACTGCGTAAGAAATATACCAAAGACGGTTTTTGGGTAAACATCCGCATTATCCGCTACCCGGACGTATTGCTGATGGCTGCCGAAGCAGCCAACGAGAAAGGTATTCCGGGAGAGGCTATCGATTATCTGGAGCAGGTCCGCGCCCATGCACGCGGTACGGACAGCAGCATACTGCCCAAAGTCACGTCTACTGACCAAAGCACACTGCGTGATGCCATTCGCCACGAACGCCGCGTTGAGTTGGCATTGGAACCCGACCGTTTCTACGACCTCGTGCGCTGGGGCATTGCCAAAGAAGTGCTTCAAGCTGCCGGAAAGAACTATCAGGACAAGAATGCCTTGCTGCCATTGCCGCAAGAAGAAATTGACAAATCGAACGGGGTGCTGAAACAGAATCCTGATTATTAACGATAATTACTGGTTAGTGATTAGCGATTAGTGGTTAGTACCATACGGCATGATAATGCACCTAAGGCTGAAAGCTTTTTATCTACAAGCCCGGGATAATATACCCCGGGTATAAAAAGTCCTCTATGACTTGTGCTCTGTTAGGACAAATGATTTATACACAAGGAATTCGCCTTTATAGAGTGCATATTAATACATCTGTAATATGAAAGTGTGTCAAAACCAAGATTCGCTTACTATTGGTTTCTTTTTAGGTACAGATTAC
>CAUAWO010000002.1:0-123329 GCA_958432865.1 Bacteroides stercoris | reverse complement strand
TTGGAGACAAAGATAACAATTTACAAATTTACCCCTCAGGTTTTTACATTGACCCGTATTCGGGTTCAGTTTGAAAACTCGGTGGTCGAATCGGTGGTTGTGTCAAAACAAGAATATCAGCGAGTTCGTTTTGACACAACCACTTTTTATATGCTTATTATTATAAGATTATCACATCTACTCCCGGCTTTAGCTTTTCTTGATTTTGCGGATCGGCAATCTGCATATCCATCACCTTGCCTTTGCTTTTCTTTATTTGTACAACACAGGGCTTCAGGGCTTTTACCTTTATTTCTTCATTGTCGAAAGTGCCGGGCTTGAAGAATACGATTTGCAGAATTCCCGATTTCCGATTATTGACGGCTTGTATTTCCGTATCATTCCGTTCTATTTTCAGATGACGGCAAGAGTATGTTTTCATTTTTTCCGGATGGTTGATTCCCGGTACAACGATATATGCGTAAGATGCGTTTCGGGGAGATTGTCCGTGATTAATGACCAGATTGAATATCGGTATGCTGATTTCCGTAGCAGGATAATTGAAATTGATTTTTGCCCAGTTGCCTTTTTGTCTGTCCATCTTTAGCTTTATATTGTTTCCCTGAGGGAAGAGATAGGCGATGCTGTCATGCCAGATCCATTGCGGAGCCTGCTCAAAAGCAAATTCTCCTTGGGTTGCTTGCTGGAGCGCTTTTCCCGTATTTATCCATACATTTCCATCCAGATGGCATTGATTGACAGTGGTAACGATGTCTGTCGGAACATTTGAACCGATTCCGCTGCCTAAGCAAACCACTTCGTTGTCGAACATAAACCATGATTTTTGAGCTTTTACACCATAGTCATCCATCTTGAAAGTCATTACACCGTATTTCCCATCGGACACTCCCCCTGTGAATATGCAGGTTCCTTTGCTTCCCCAGTCAACGGGATTGCGTTTTTCGCCTGCAGGCAAGGTGGTTCCCGGTATTCTGTCCCACTCCCAGACGGGGAAGATGTCGGCATACTCATTGCCGTTGACGCGAATGTTGGTGGCACCGTCACTCATATAGGTCCCGTATAGATTTTCACCGTTACCGCTTTCGGTCTTGTTGGTGCGTGTTGAAGAGGTGCGCACGGAAAAGTCGTAATTTTGTCGGTTGTGTAGCATATAGTCTGAGCAATGATACATTGTATTCTTGTCCGAACGCTGATACGATGCTTCCTGGGTGAGGAAACGGCGGGCAATGTCTGCATATTCGCCGGCATGTTTGGCATCAAGGGCCTGCAGGTTTCTGAACAGGGCTGCGCAATCCCCGTAATCCAATGTTCCTTTGCGGCTGACACCTCTGCCTGTTACACTGAAGTCCAGATACCTGCTTCGGAATACATTGAAGTAGGTGTTGCGGATAAAGTTGGAAAACAAGGTGAGTTTCTCCGGATTCATGGCATATTTTGTTCCGTTGAGGATATTGCCCATGCGGACTATGTTGTCAACGAACACTGTTCCGTATCCGCCGATGTAAAGTTGCGGCCCGTGCTGGTGATAAGACAAGTCTTCCTGTATGCCTTCGTTTGCAACGATTTGTACGGGATAGAATATTTCATCGGCATTGACGCGTACAATACTGTCATTCTTCAACAGGCAGCCTCTTATTAAATGATGAATGGCAATGTCCATTTTATTGGCGCCGGTCCATTTGCGTGGGTCGCTGCGTTCGCCCATTACTTTTAAAATAGGCATACGGATTTCGGACGGAAGTTTCCTTTGTCCCGCATCCATCAGAGCAAGGAGCGAGGCTTGTGTTTGCGGAACGGAAATCTGGTTATACCACCAGTTGAAACAGGTAGGGTCTTGTTTCACCCAATACTGCAGGGCATCTCTGATTGCATTGTATAATACCTCGTTACCGTAATAACGTGATTGTTTGTCGGTATATGAGGCGGCTATTGTAACCAAACGTTTCAGGTGTTCTACCGGTTCCCAGTTGGTACGGAAAAAGCAGGCATAATCGAGGTCGCTCCATTTACCTTCCGGAAGCATGGAGCGCAGTAATTTTTCCGTTGCGCGGTCTGTTTGCTGTGTGGTGGTTTTGGCATACAATTCTTCGCGTATCCGTTCAAGTATCTGCTCATATTCATCTTGCGGAATATAGGTTGGGCTTTGGCTTCGCTTTCCGTTGGCGGGATTATAGCGGGCGGAATAGGAAGGGGTCTCACGTTTTATCTTTCCCGCCATTTCCAGGGTAACTACTCCTTTGGCAGCTCTGTTAGTATATATTTCGGCTACGAGGTTGATGTCGTTTTCTGTTCTGCCTTGCGGGTGGTAGACCAACCGTATTATGCCTTCCTCACCGGGTTGATAGGCTTTTTCAGTCCATTCGGACGAGGTGCATCCGCAGCCGGTAATGATGTTTTTGATAGTGAGAGGTTTGTCGCCGGTGTTTACGAACCGGAAGTCATGGCTGACATTCCCGTCTTGTTCCCGGACGGTTCCCCAATTGAATTTGGTTTCTGAGAATGTGATTTCTTGTGCCGGTAGCAGACTGTTTACAGTCAGCAGCACGATTCCTAAAGTCAGAATTCTTTTCATAATTCAGCAGTGAGATTAGATTTAGATAAAAAAGAGGTTATGTCAAAAGCCTTTTATCCTTTTGGCATAACCTCATATTATTAGGTGAGAAAAATTATTCCGCTTCGTTGATTGAATTGTCAATCACCTTGATTTTCTGTTTAACCAGTTCTATGTCACCTTTCAGCTTCTCGACTTTACGGTTAAGTTCGGTCAGGAGGCTGTTGCCTTTCTTGGACGAAGCAGTCAGGAAGCCTAAGTTGTTTTCGTAAGTCTGCAATTCGTTTTTCATGTTTTCGCAGGCGCGTACCAGTTTGTCCCGTTCACGATAAAGGGCTTGCGGGCTGCCTTCCTGGATACTGCTGATGGACGATTTGAAATTACTCAACTTCTTGTTGGAGGCACTGATGTTGAAGTGTTCAAACAGCTTGTCTATCCGGCTGTGGTATTGTTTGTAAATTTTGTCTTTTTCTTTGAATGGTACATGTCCTATGCCGTTCCACTCTTTCATAAGTTCGCGGACCAGTTGGGTGGCTTCTTCCACATCCATTGTTTCGTCAATGGCTGTCAGCTTTTCGATAATGGCTTTCTTCTTTTCCAGATTCTCCTGTTCAACGGAACGTTGTGAGGAAGTTGCCTTGTTTTTCTGTTCAAAGAAGTAATCGCAGGCGGAGATGAACCGTTTCCAGATAGCATCCGAATATTTCTTGGCAACGGGACCTACCGTTTTCCACTCTTTCTGGAGTTTGGTCAGTTCGTCAGCTGTTGCTTTCCAGTCGGTACTGTCTTTCAGGGCCTCTGCTTTTTCGCATAAGGCACGTTTCTTTTCAAGATTCCCGTTCATGCCTTCTTTCAGGGATTTGAAGAATTCCCCTTTCTTCTGGAAGAACTCGTCACAAGCTTTGCGGAAGCGTTCGAATATCTTCACGTTCATCTTTTGCGGAGCAAAACCGATGGTTTTCCATTTATTTTGCAAAGCGATGATTTCCTGGGTTTTGTTTTCCCAGGAAGCGAAGTTGGTAAGTTCGCTGTAATCAATGGCCTCGATGATTTCGCAAATTACGGTCTTTTGGTCGAGATTATGTTGCTCGGCCTCTTTCAGGGCTTCAAAATGCTGCTGGTGACGGCGGTTTACAGTAGTAGAAGCTGCTTTGAAGCGTGCCCATATTTCATCGCGCAGCTCTTTGGCTACCGGTCCTGTATCGCGGAATTCCTGATGTAGTTTCTGCAATTGATGGAAAGCGGAAACAACATCCGCTTCGTCTGCCAGTTTCTCGGCAGCTTCGCAAAGGTGGTTCTTGATTTCAAGATTCTTCTTGAAGTCATATTCACGGAATTCGTTGTTTAGTTTTAAAAGGTCGTAGAACTTTTCGACATACAGCTGGTAGTTCTTCCACAGCTCGTTAATCCTGGCTTGCGGCACGATTTTAACCTCATTCCATTGCTGTTGCAATTTCTTGAATTCCGTATAGTTCTTGTTGGCGTCTTCCGGAGATTCCACCAACTCTTTCAGTTCCTCGATGATGGAAAGCTTGATTTGCAGGTTGAGCTCTTTCTGTTTTTCCTGCTCTGCATTGAGTGCGTTTCTTTTTTCCTTGATGACGGACATGGTATTCTTGAATTCCTCTTCCAAAGTATCGGCTTGTGGAACGAACTCTTCAATAGCTCCCCCATTCTCAACGAACAGCTTCTTGGCGGCTTCCTGCTCTGAGTTATGTAGTTTGTAGAAAGCCTGTTTCAAACCGTCTATCTCCGATTTGGCAGCATTCTCTACATCTGCGGCAATCGCTTTAAGCTTGTTCAGAATCTCTTCTTTAGTGAGTTTTTGAACTGATTCGGCCGGCTTGTCAGTCAAGGTTACCTCAGCGGGAGTTTCTGTTGTTGCCGGCTCAGAAACCTCTGCTGTTTTTTTGTCTTCTTCTAATTCCACCGGCTTGTCGGGGAGATTAGTGTCATGAGTGTCCGTCATTTGTATTTACTTTTTAGAAACGGGATATCCCGTTCGGGTTACATTAGGTTACAAATTAATGAAATAAAATGATTACTTCATACTTTTTTCATCGTTTTTTTTCGATTTAGCCGTTTCAGGCCAATAGTACGGTGATGCCCATATACATCATCATGCCGATAATGTCGTTGGTGATGGATATGAACGGTCCTGTGGCAATGGCCGGGTCCACTTTCAGCTTTTCGAGTGTCATGGGTACCAATGTTCCGAAAATGGAAGCGAACATGACAACGGCGAACAGACTGATGGATACCGAGTAGGTAACTGTGGCCGTACCGCCGAACCGTACAAAATTGTATATGTACACCAGCAAGGATATGATGGTTGCATTGATTGCCGCCACTACGGATTCCTTGGCGATTTGCTTGAATGTGTCTTTGGCATCCAAAGAACTGTTGGCAAGTCCCTGTACGATAATTGCAGAGGATTGGGTTCCTACATTTCCGCCTGTACCGCCAATCAGAGGGATGTACAGCGCCATTTCGGGATGTGCGGCGAAGGTAGCGTCAAAATTACCCAATATCATGGAGTTGCCGATACCGCCCAGCATACCGATAAGCAACCACGGCAGGCGTGCGGAAGTCTGGCGCATGACGTTGTCGTCCGTCTCCACATCCTGTGACAAACCGGATGCCAACTGGTAGTCGCGTTCCGATTGCTCACGAACCTCGTCCATGACGTCGTCTACGGTAATCTGCCCTACCAGGCGGCCTATGCTGTCGACGACAGGTACTGCCACCAAGTCGTATTTCTCGATAATCTGCACCACTTCGTCTGTGGGAGTGTCTACATGGACGGAAATGGGGTCTTTCCTCATTACATGCTTCACTTTGGAGACGGAAGGAGAGGTAATCATTTTCTTTAGCGGGAATACACCTTGCAGCCGTTCGTCATCGTCAATGACATATACGTAGTAGATTTCGTCCAACTGTTCGGCTTGCAGGCGCATCTCTTTCAGGCATTCAGGCATACTCCAGTTCTCGTTGACGGTTACCATTTCCGTACCCATCAAACCACCGGCGGTATCTTCATCGTACTTCAAGAGGTCTACGATATCTCCGGCCTGCTCTATATCCTCAATATGCGACAGTACCTCTTCTTTTTTCTCCTCGTCGAGGTCACGCATCAGGTCTACGGCATCGTCCGTATCCATATAATCCACAAACCGCTTGGCAATGGTTTCCGAAGGCAGAAGTTCCAGGAATTCCTTCCGGACGTCTTCGTCCATTTCTACCAGTACGTCGGCGGCTGTTTCGTTGTCGAGGAGACGGTAAACGAAGCGTGCCTCTTCGGGCGCGAGGTCATTACACAGTTCGGCAATATCTGCCGGATGCAGGTCGATAAGAAGCGCCTTGACGTTTTCCGCGTCTTTCTGCTCTATAAAGCTTTTGACTTTATCTATGTATTCTTCGTCTATTTCCATAACTCATAGTGTATTGGTAATAGTGTACCGTTAAGGGCTGAAACCGTTAATTTCTCATTTTTCTGTCGTCTCTTTCAATGCTGTTTCCACCTGATTGGTCAATTCTATAAACTCCTGCACGGAAAGTTGCTCGGGGCGTTTGTTGAAGAGAGGGTCTTCGGTCAGCGGACATTCTTTGCCGAGTATCGGTTTTATGGAATTACGCAAGGTTTTCCGGCGTTGGTTGAATGTAGTTTTTACAACTTGTTTAAACAGCTTTTCGTCACATCCCAATTGCTGCGTGTCATTGCGCGTCATGCGAATAACAGCGCTTTTTACTTTTGGGGGAGGATTGAACACGTGTTCGCTTACGGTGAAGAGGTATTCCACCCGATACCAAGCCTGTATCAGTACACTCAGAATGCCGTATGTCTTGCTGCCGGGACCGGCTGCGATACGCTCGGCAACCTCTTTCTGTATCATGCCCGTACAGCACGGTATCAGTTCTTTGTTATCCAGCATCTTGAAGAATATCTGGCTGGATATGTTATACGGATAATTGCCCGTCAGTACGAAAGGCTGTCCGTCGAACAGGCGTTGCAGGTTCATTTTCAGGAAGTCGTCTTCGATGATGTTATCCTCCAGTTGTGGGTAGGCTTCCCGCAGATAGGCCACCGATTCATAATCCACTTCCACAACTTTTACCGTGCGCTCTTTGGGCAGGAGAAATTGAGTCAGCACTCCCATGCCCGGTCCTACTTCCAATATCGGAAGGTTGGGACAGGCGTCTACGGTGTCGGCAATGTCCTGTGCTACTTTCAGGTCTTTCAGAAAGTGCTGGCCGAGAAACTTTTTAGGTTTAACTAATCTCATGTATCAACTAAATCGTTACTTTTGCGGTTCAAAGGTAATCCTTTTCGGCGAATTACGAGTTACAAATCACAAATTACGACGCGTGCCGGATGAATTTTAAGGGAAAACGATGAATAAGATAATAAAAAAAACATTGAAAATCGTGTTGCCCGTTCTTTTGGGCGGTTTTATCCTGTATTGGGTGTATCGTGATTTTGATTTTGAACGTGCGAAAGAACTGCTTTTGCATGGCACTGACTGGGGGTGGATGCTGTTTTCATTGTTTTTTGGCGTAATGAGCCATGTGTTTCGCGGGTGGCGCTGGCGACAGACGCTGGAACCGTTGGGGGCTTACCCTAAAAGGAACGATTGCGTGGACGCCATTTTCATTTCCTATGCTACCAATTTGATATTGCCTCGTGTGGGTGAAGTGTCGCGTTGCGGTGTTCTGGCTAAGTATGATGATGTATCGTTTTCCAAATCTTTGGGAACTGTAGTCACCGAGCGGTTAGTGGACACCTTGTGTATTCTTTTGATTACGGGACTTACCTTTCTGGCTCAGATGCCTGTGTTTCTCCGTTTCTTTCAGGAAACGGGTACAAAAATTCCTTCGCTGATGCATCTGTTGACATCGCCCTGGTTTTATGTCTCCCTGTTCTGTGTTATCGGCGTGCTGGTGCTTATGTACTATCTGATGCGGATGCTTTCTTTTTTTGAGAAAGTGAAGGGAGTTGTGCTGAATGTATGCGAGGGGGTAATGTCGCTCCGCAATGTGAAGAACATTCCGCTGTTTATTCTCTATACATTGCTTATTTGGGGATGCTATTTCTATCATTTCTATCTGACTTTCTATAGCTTTTCTTTTGCGGAGCATCTTGGCTTTCAGGCTGCAATGGTGATGTTTGTGGGCGGGACGTTTGCTGTAATCGTACCTACACCCAACGGGGCAGGTCCCTGGCATTTTGCCGTTATCACCATGATGATGCTTTATGGTGTGAATGCTACGGATGCTGGTGCTTTTGCACTGATAGTGCATGGCATTCAAACTTTGCTGGTTGTGTTGCTCGGTATCTATGGCGGGCTACATGTTTCGTTGGTAAACCGTACGAAATGAATGACTTGAATTGATACTTTCACAGAAATATAAACACATAAATAACCCATATGTCTGATACTTTATCATCTGCATTTGCAGATACGAAGCCGCATTATAACATACTCGACGGGCTACGTGGAGTGGCGGCATTGACAGTTGTCTGTTTTCACTTGTTCGAGGCTTATGCTACCAGCCATTTGGACCAGAAGATTAATCACGGATATTTGGCTGTTGATTTTTTCTTTATTTTATCCGGATTCGTTGTTGGCTATGCTTATGATGATCGGTGGAAAACAATGCGTATTGCTGACTTTCTTAAACGTCGGTTTATTCGTTTGCATCCTATGGTCATTATCGGAGCGCTTATTGGAGCTGTAATGTTCTATTTTCAAGGCTGTTCTGTTTGGGATGTTTCACAGGTGCCCGTAGTGGCGCTGATAATTGCTACGCTAATGAATGTTCTTCTGATTCCGGCAACTCCCGGTATGGAAATTCGAGGCGTAGGTGAAATGTATCCTCTGAACGGACCGAGTTGGTCTTTGTTTTTTGAATATATAGGCAATATTCTATATGCATTCTTTCTGCATAAGCTCTCTACAAAAGTCCTTTCCATATTGGTGTTGTCAGCGGGTTGCGGACTGGCCATATTTGCTCTTTGGGGGCCGCTTGGTGATATATGTGTGGGCTTTGCTTTGACGGAAGAAAATATAATAGGTGGTTCTTTACGGTTGCTGTTCTCATTTCCGGCGGGATTATTGTTGTCACGTATATTCAAGCCTGTCAAGGTGCGAGGAGCTTTCTGGATAGGGAGTTTCTCTATTGTGGTTTTATCGGCGGTTCCCAGAATCGGTGGCAGTGAACATTTATGGATGAATGGCTTGTATGATACTATATGCTTTGCCGTTGTATTCCCTTTGTTAGTCTGTCTTGGGGCTTCGGGAAAGACTACGGATAAAGTCACGACACGGGTTTGCAGGTTTCTGGGAGATATATCCTATCCGTTGTACATGGTGCATTATCCTTTTATCTATCTGTATTATGCTTGGGTTAAGAATGAGAACCTTACATTCATACAGTCTCTGCCGGGTGCGGTAGCACTTGTTGCGGGTTCAGTTGTTTTGGCTTACTTATGTCTGAAACTGTATGATGAACCGGTACGCAGGTTTCTATCCCGGCGACTTCTATAAATTGAACGGGGTTTTACCGATTTTTGCAATTCCGATTAGAGCGATATTGAAAAATAACTCTTATATTTGCGAAAACAACTTTTATAATTATGAGTACAATCTTGCAGTTAGCTCCACAAAATGTGTGGAAGCATTTCTATTCGCTGACTCAGATACCCCGTCCTTCCGGACATATGGAGAGAATAACTGAGTTCTTGGTAAATTTTGGTAAAAGTCTGGGCTTGGAATCATTTGTTGACGAGGTTGGCAATGTCATTATCCGTAAACCTGCTACACCAGGTATGGAAAACCGAAAAGGTGTCATTCTGCAGGCACACATGGACATGGTGCCGCAGAAGAACAACGATACGGTTCATGATTTTACTAAAGACCCTATTGAAACGTACATTGACGGTGATTGGGTGAAGGCCAAAGGTACTACTTTGGGAGCTGACAACGGATTGGGCGTAGCCGCTATTATGGCTGTACTTGAGGCAAAAGACCTGAAACATGGTCCGTTGGAAGCGTTGATAACCAAGGATGAGGAAACGGGTATGTATGGTGCATTCGGCTTGAAACCGGGTACACTAAACGGTGAGATCTTGTTGAATCTTGATTCGGAGGACGAAGGAGAACTTTATATCGGTTGCGCAGGCGGTATTGATATTACGGCTACATTGGAATATAAGGAAGAGACTCCTGCTGCTGATTTAGTAGCTCGTAGAATAACTTTGAAAGGTTTGCGTGGCGGACATTCCGGATTGGAAATCAATCAGGGACGAGGCAATGCTAATAAATTGCTTACACGTATCGTACACGATTTGCTGATTGAGTTCGATTGTCAGTTATCAAGTTTTGAAGGTGGCAATATGCGTAATGCCATTCCGCGTGAGGCACATGCCGTATTGGTATTTAATCCCGAAGACATTGAAGGATTGGAAGACTATATCAAGGAATATGAGGTACAGATTAATGAAGAATATACCTCGATTGAAGAAGGCATTGTTGTAAAACTGGAGAACGTAGACTTGCCTGCTGCCATTGTTCCCGAAGAAATTCAGGATAATATGATTAGTGTATTAATGGCCTGTCAGAATGGGGTTATGCGTATGATTCCTACTGTTCCCGATACAGTGGAGACTTCTTCCAATCTGGCCATTGTAACGATTGGCGGCGGTAAGGCTGATGTTCGTATATTGGCTCGCAGCTCTTGCGATACGATGAAAGATTTCTTGGCAGATAGCCTGACTGCATGTTTCTCTATGGCAGGTATGAAAGTAGAACTGAGCGGCAGTTACTCCGGCTGGCAGCCCAATGTGGATTCTCCGATTCTGCATGCCATGACGTTGTCCTATAAGCAACAATTCGGTATAGAGCCGGCTGTAAAGGTGATTCATGCAGGTTTGGAGTGCGGTATTATCGGCGCCAACTGTCCGGGACTTGATATGATTTCTTTCGGACCGACGTTGCGTTCACCGCATTCGCCCGATGAACGTGCATATATCCCGTCTGTAACGAAGTTCTATGACTTCTTGGTTGCTACTTTGGAACAGACTCCCGAAAAGTAATTTTCTTTATACATAACAATGTGAAAGCAGAGTGTGGTTGCGCTCTGCTTTTTTTATTGCTGCCATTTTCATCCTGGTCTGTCAGAATTACTTTGCTTCCCTGACATTTTGTCCTTGCTTGCTACTGTAATATTGCAGGAAATTGATTTAGGTCAAGAAATATGTTTTAAAACATGTTTTTCTATATGTTTTCACTTGTAATCTTGAACAAAGGCCTTATTTTTGTGTTGTAAAACATAGAAATGATAGGATAACAAGTTATTTTTAAGAATAACAAGATTGATTTTAGGAGGATAACAAAATGAAAAAGTTAAGAAAATTGTTCAGACATTTCGGTGAAGCCGATAAGAACATTTGGGGTTATGTAATGCTTTAAGCATTCATTCCCCCTTTTTAAGAGAGAAAGTAGTTTTCAGTTTTCAAGATGTTAGTTTAGTTTTTTAAGGTTATGAGAAAGAAAATTATGGATTCATTCAGACGTATTCTCGCAGAGGTAGGTCGTAATGAGATGTTGATGATGGGATATACCATCAAGAAATAAAGAAAAAAGTGTTTTCAGGGTATCAGTTTAATTTTTAAGATTATGGGAAAAAAGATTGTAAATTCTTTTAAAGACATTCTCTCCAGAGTTGGTGAGAATTGGATTGAAGCAATGAAGTATTATAACTACCCGAGATGAGTGTAGTAATTGATAAGAAACCGGGGGATATGTTCTGAGAATGTATCCCCCGGTTTCTTTTTATAACCGTAGGTTTTTATGTCAGTATATGCTTTGTTTCTTTATTTTTTCTAAAAAGCTGGTACAATGTGGTTATTATTTTGTTATTTTTACAGTGGACATTCATGTAGCGGAGATATGAATGCAGCTAATCATACAGATAAATCTTTATTGTTTGATTCCTGATTCGCATAAAAAAACAAAAACTAATAACAATAGAATAGCTATGAAGAAATTCCAAAGATTTTGTACATTGTTTCTGCTGATGATCGGGTTGTGCTCCTTTGCTTTGCACGCTCAGTCCTATGCAGGTTTGTGGAGGCAGGTGGAGCAGGCTCAAAAGAAGAGTTTGCCGCAAACGGTAGTGAAGCTGACGGAGAAAATCTACCGGAAAGCCGAGTTGGAGAAAAATGCTCCGCAAATGCTCAAGGCATATATCTGTCGGGAGGCCTATCAGGAAAGACTGACTCCGGATAGCCTGTATACGAATTTGAAGAAGTTGGAAAGTTGGGTGGAATCGGAGAAAAACCTGGTAAATAAAGCTATTCTGCATTCATTGCTTGCCCGCGAGTATTCGGACTATATGCGGCATAACCGGCGGCAGTTATCAGACCGTACGGCGCTGGATGTGGACGAAGCTCCTGCCGATATCAGGGAATGGAGTACTAACCTTTTTGTTGCTAAGGTAGATGAACATAACCTGGCTTCATTGAAGGACTCTGTTCGTTTGCTTGAGGTCTCTTCCAAGGAATATGTGCCTTTTGTCGAGCTTGAAGACGGAAGCCGCTTCTATGGGCACGATATGTATCATCTGCTGGCGGCCCGGGCTGTCGATACTTATCAGTTGTTGGACGGCTTTCAGGTGGATACATTACAACGTGCCCGCATCAACAGTGTTTATACAAATATGATAAATGCTTATCGGCATCGCGTTGGGGCAGAAGATGCGGTAGTGCTGGCAACGCTTGATTATTGGAAGTGGAAAAGTACCGGCGGCGGTATAAGTCGGGAGCCTTATGCCACTTATCGGGAACGGAAAGAACGGCTTGATAAAGAGCATCTTGAAGTGTTGGATAATCTGATTCGGGAATATGGCGGTCGTGAGATTTGCGCGGAAGTTTACATTGATAAAGCCGGTTGGCTTCGCGGTTTGGGAGCGTCTTATATGGATGAGGTTTTGCAGGTATGCGATGAAGGAGTGAAGCGCTATCCGGCTTATAAGCGTATCAATGAACTACGGAACATAAGAGAGAGTGTTTTGCAGCCTTATTTGAATGTCAGCACTCAAGAGAGCGTTTATCCCGGTGATTCGTTGGAGTTGAATGTGGGTTATCGGAATCTGAAAGGTTTCACACTGAATCTGTACCGTACGAATCTCTCCGAAGTGCCCTGGATGGATGCCGGAATCAACAAGGCTTTCTATCAGAAGCATGCCCGTAAATTATCAGCTACCCATTTTGAACTGAAATCTTCGGACAGCAAAAGCGGGAAAGAGGGAGAACTGTTGAGCGGTTTGCAACGTATGGTTTTGAAATGCCATGTGCCGGACGAATTGGGCATATATATACTGCAAATTGTACCTGATGCCGCAACGGCCCGTACTGCAGAGCACTTTCTCGTCTCGACCCGCTTCAAGGTGTTGACGCTTTCTTTGCCGGATAATAAGATGGAAGTGGTTACGGTGGACAGCCGTAGCGGGCAACCCATTTCCGGTGCAAAGGTCAGCTTCTATTCCGCTTACAATGAAGAAAACCGCAAGCTGGTGAAAACAGTTGTCACCGGTACCGGTGGAAAAGCAGTTGTGGAATGGGATAAGGCCATCCGCAGTTATGTGGCACGTAAGGGAACGGATACAGCCATGATGCCTCAGAATGTCTATTTGAACAGATATTACGAACGCGGAGAGTCACGTCCGGAAGAGCATATCACCCTGCTGACAGACCGCGCCTTGTATCGTCCCGGTCAGACCGTTTATGTCAAAGGTATCGCTTATGAACAAGAGGCGGACAAGGCTCACGTTTTGGCAGGGAAGAGTTATCAGGTACGTTTGTTGGACGTCAACAGGAAAGAACTGGTACAGAAGAATGTAAGTACCAATGAATTCGGTTCCTTTACCACTGAATTTGCGTTGCCTGCAGTCTGCTTGAATGGTAACTTTACAATTGATGTAAAAAACAACGCTTCCGTTTCCGTACGGGTGGAGGATTACAAACGGCCTACCTTTGAGATTACCTTTAATCCGGTGGAGGAGGCTTTCTGCTTGGGAGATACGGTGGATGTAACAGGCAATGTCAAGGCATATAACGGGACGGCAATTCAGGATGTTCCGCTGACATATACCGTTACCCGTCGCAGTAACCGGAGATATTGGGGAGATGGGGCCGTATCGCTTGTTTCGGATACGGTGCAACTGGATGCGAAAGGCAACTTTTCCATTCCTGTTGTTCTGAAGCCGGATACGGATGCGGATAATACGGGTAGGGAACGTTTCTCCTATCAGATAGAGGTAGCGGTGACAAGTGATACGGGTGAAACGCAGACCTCGCACTACTTTCTGAACGCTACCCGTCGGGCTTATTTCTTTGTGTCCGACATCAGCAGGGAGTTATGCAAGGAAGATTCCATATCGGGAATGCTGTCGGTAATGAATGCCGTTAATGAAACGTTGTCCATGGAAGGGATGTGCCGTCTTTATCCCGTTCTTGATTCCAAGATGGGAAAAATCTCCGACAAGCCGGTTTATGAGAGTGCGTTTATGCCGGGCGAAAAGAAAGACTTTACAGCTTGGAAACAACTGCCGTCGGGAGAGTACCGCTTAATTCTGTCGGTGCGCGGTCGCGACGGCAAGGAAGTCAGCAATGCGGACAATGCGGTGAACATTGTACTGTTCTCGCTGAAAGATGAACGTCCGGCTGTGTTTATGGAAACTTTCCTTTATGAAAAGAATACGGAGTTCGATGCGGCTCATCCGGCAATCTTCTATTTCGGCACTTCCATGAAGGACGCATACGTCCTGGTAGATGTTTTCGGGCAGAAAGGCAGATTGGAGAGCCGTACTTTGTCGCTGAACGACTCGATTCTCCGTATGGAATATCCTTATCGGGAAGAGTACGGAGATGGGGTTGCCGTGCAGTTTACTTTTGTAAAGAACGGACTGCTATATACCCGTAGGGTGGAATTGAGGAAACGTCTGCCTGAACGGACGCTGGATATGAAGTGGGAAGTCTTTCGCGACCGTTTGCGTCCGGGGCAGGAAGAAGAGTGGAAGCTGGTCATCAAAACTCCGCAAGGTTTTCCCGCCGCAGCCGAGATGCTGGCAATGATGTACGATGCTTCATTAGACCGGATTTATAGCCGTAACCAGTCATTAAGCGTTTATTACAACCGGTATATTCCTTATTACTATTGGGATATCAGTAATAACAACGGAAAGAGTTATGCTCCTTACTTCCCGGTGAAGTCATGGAGAGTTCCTGCTTGGCGCTTCGACTATTTCTGTTCTCCTTATAACGGGGGGGCGGAAGTACTGCAAATAGTAGAGAACGATGCGGCTCTCTGCGAGCCGGTAATTATGGGGTATGGAGCCACACGGACCAAAATGGAAACAGGACGTGCAGTTGAAGTGAAGTATGTTCCGGTACAGGTAGAAGAAGGAGTGGCAGATGTTGTTTTTGAGTCGGAGACGATTCCGCTTGATGAACAGGCGTTACAGCCTATGGCCGATTTGCGTACTAATTTTGCGGAAA
Organism: Bacteroides stercoris; assembly: GCA_958432865.1. Classification (GTDB taxonomy): domain Bacteria; phylum Bacteroidota; class Bacteroidia; order Bacteroidales; family Bacteroidaceae; genus Bacteroides; species Bacteroides stercoris_A. The sequence goes on along the minus strand of CAUAWO010000002.1, from coordinate 108,222 downwards.
CGGCTTTCTTTTATCCTCAGCTACGTACTAATGAACAAGGAGAGGTCGCTTTTTCCTTTACCATGCCGCAGAGTCTGACACGCTGGAATTTCCGCGGTTATTCCCATACTAAGGATATGATGACAGGCATGCTTGACGCTACTGCTGTCACCGCCAAAGAGTTTATGCTTACTCCGAATATGCCCCGCTTTGTACGGGTAGGCGATAAGACACAGATAGCTGCCGGCATTGCCAACCTAACGGGTAAGGCAATAAAAGGCACAGCCGTATTCACCCTTTTCGATCCGATGACGGAGAAGATTATTTCCACCGGTCGCCAGAAGTTCTCGGTGGAAGCCGGAAAGACAGCATCGGTTAGTTTCCGGTTTGATGTAACAGACCGTTATGAACTGCTTGGTGTCCGTATAGTTGCCGACGGCGGTACTTTCAGCGATGGTGAACAGCATCTGTTGCCTGTACTGAGTGATAAGGAATATATTACAGAGACGCTTGCCATGCCCGTTCGTGGTGAAGAAACGCGTACTTTCTCGCTGGACAGTCTGTTCAACGGTAACAGCCGTACGGCAACCGACCGTCGCCTGACCGTGGAATTTACAGGTAATCCGGCATGGTATGCCGTACAAGCCCTGCCTGTACTGAGTGAGCCTTCAACGGATAACGCCATTTCCTGGGCAACCGCTTTCTATGCCAACACTTTGGCGGGATATATCGCAAATAGTCAGCCGCGCATTAAAGCGGTATTTGATAACTGGCGTCTGTCGGGTGGAACAAAAGAAACTTTCCTCAGCCGGTTGGAGCAGAACCAGGATGTGAAGAATATTCTGTTGGGCGAATCTCCTTGGTTGCTCGAAGCTACTACAGAGGCTGAACAGCAGCAGCGTATCGCTACCTTATTTGATGTTAACCAATTAAAATACCGTAATATGGTATCCTTGCTCAAACTGAAAGAATTGCAGGGCGAGGATGGCGCATGGAGCTGGTTCGGCGGTATGTCCGGCAACCGTTATGTAACGGGATATATCACCGGACTGCTTGTCCGTCTTTCTTTGCTTACGGATAAGGCATTGCCGGAAGAAGCAGCGATGATGAAAGCCAAGGCCTTTGACTATCTGAACAAAGAGGCTCTGAAAGAATGCCGTGCTATCCGTAAGGCAGAGAAGAATGGAACGAAGATTACCGTTTTGTCGGATGCCACTATGGAATATATGTATCTGGTATCTCTCGGTTCGGTAAAGCTCTCCGGAGAATATGCAAAAGCATTCGGTTACTTCCTTACCAAGCTGGGACGTAATCTTGAGAGCGGTACCATGATCCGTAAAGCGCAGACAGCCGTTATCCTGCAGAAGGCAGGACATAAAACGGAAGCGGATGAGTTTATAGCTTCCATAAAAGAGCACCTTGTACAGACGGATGAAATGGGAGTTCATTTTGCTTTCCATGCCAATCCTTATACTTGGGGTATGATGCCTGTACCCGCTCATGTAGCTGTAATGGAAGCTCTGCGCGAGGCAGGCGGCAATGATGCTTTAGTAGAAGAAATGAAGCTTTGGCTGCTGAAACAGAAACAGACGACAAGCTGGGATTCTCCGGTAGCTACTGCTGATGCGGTTTATGCGTTGTTGTGTCAGGGTAGCAATTTGCTGGAAAGTAAAGGAGATGTCCGCATTACTTTGGGTGATAAGGTGTTGGAGACTTTCTCTCCTGCAAAGACCACCGTACCCGGATTGGGATATGTTAAGGAAGTCTTTGCGCAAGGCAGTCCTGAGGTGAAAGCAAAGTCCGTTACCGTAGAGAAAAGGGATGCAGGCATTGCATGGGGAGCTGTCTACGCACAATACTTGTCGCCCATATCCGATGTGAAGCAGCAGGGCGGAGTATTGAACATTGAGAAGAAACTCTTTGTAGAGCGCATTTCGGCCGACGGGCAGAAATCTTTGCAACCGTTGACAGAGGTAGCACAGCTCTTCGTGGGTGATAAGATTGTTTCCCGACTTACTGTCCGTCTGGACCGTGCCATGGATTTCGTTCAGTTGAAAGACCAGTGCGGAGCTTGTTTCGAACCGGAAAATTCGCTTTCGGGTTATCGCTGGAACAACGGGGTCGGATATTATGCGGAAGTGGAAGATGCAGGAACCAATTTCTTCTTCGATCATCTGGGTAAAGGCGTTTATGTATTGGAACATAGCTACCGGGTGGCTCGTGGTGGTACGTATGAAACCGGACTGGCTACCGTGCAGTGTGCCTATGCGCCGGAATATGCTTCTCACTCTGCTGGAGGAACTGTTATTATTAAATAGGCCGGATAGATTTACTTGCTATCGAATGTTTATAGGTTATAAAAAGCAGAACGAAAATCTGTGTATCTCGCTTAAAAGCTTTACATTTGTGCAACTAATTTAGAAGCAATATAAATGAGACGCAGTTTTATCACTCTATATGCGCTTGCAGCTACGGCATTGACTGCCGTAGCTCAACCGCGTTTTACCTCTAATACGGAAACGTATGATTTCGGGCAGATTGAATGGAAACATCCGGTGACGGTACAATATTCCATAACAAACACGGGTGACCGGCCTTTGGTGCTTACCGAGGTGGAACCCGATTGTGCCTGTTCCGTGGCCCAATGGACAAAGACACCTATCGCCCCGGGAGAAAAGGGAACAGTTAACGTCACTTTTGATGCGGAGGCTTTGGGGCATTTCAACAAATCCGTAGCCATTTACTGCAATGCACAACCCCATCTGGTCTATTTGAAGTTCAACGGTGAGGTGGTGCGTGAAATCAAGGACTTTACCAAAACCCATCCATACCTCATCGGACAGATACGTATTGACAAGAACAGTCTTGATTTTCCCGATGTACAAGCCGGTGAGAAGCCGGTGATGCATATCGGGGTAGTGAACCTGTCCGATCGCCCATACGAACCCGTGTTGATGCATCTGCCGCCCTATCTGCAAACGGAAGTAAAACCCAATGTCCTGCAAAAGGGGGAAAAAGGGGTCATTACCGTCACATTGGATTCCGAACGGCTGACGGACTTCGGACTGACGCAGTCCTCTGTCTATCTGGCACGTTTTGCAGGCGACAAGGTGGGCGATGAAAATGAGATACCTGTTTCCGCCATTCTTCTGCCGGACTTTTCGGGCATGAGCGATACGGAAAAGGCGAATGCTCCTGTCGTCAACCTTTCTATCAAGGATATTGACATGAGCACAGCATTGGCAAAGAAGTCGAAGGCACGTCAGGATATTGTTATAACGAATACCGGACGTTCTCCTTTGCAAATCAGCAAGCTTCAGGTATTTCATCCGGCAGTGGGAGCCGGTTTGAAGAAGAGCGTGCTGAAACCGGGCGAAAGCACCCGTCTGCGTGTAACGGTTGTAAAGCGGAATATCGGAAAGAAACGCCGTCATCTGCGTTTGCTGATGATTACGAATGACCCGATGCAGCCGAAAGTCGAGATTAATATTAAAGCGAAATAAACCATAAATCTTACCATGGAACATCCAGAAAATAGCGGAGAATATAAAGGTCTGGTTGTCAATGCAGGCATTGAGCAACCTTCGTCCGTCAATCCTTATTTGAAGCGGAAACCGAAAAAACGTCAACTTTCCGTTGCAGAGTATGTAGAGGGCATTGTGAAAGGTGATGTTACGATATTAAGCCGTGCCGTGACACTGGTGGAGAGCGTAAAGCCCGAACATCAGGCCATAGCGCAGGAGGTGATAGAAAAGTGCCTGCCGTATTCCGGCAATTCCGTGCGCGTAGGCATCAGCGGTGTGCCGGGAGCCGGCAAAAGTACGTCTATCGATGTATTCGGATTGCATGTATTGGAGAAATACGGCGGCAAGCTGGCTGTGCTGGCCATCGACCCCAGCAGCGAACGCAGTAAGGGCAGTATCTTGGGCGACAAAACGCGCATGGAGAAACTCTCCGTTCATCCCAAATCCTTTATCCGTCCCAGTCCATCGGCAGGTTCGTTGGGCGGTGTGGCGCGTAAGACGCGTGAAACGATTGTACTTTGCGAAGCTGCCGGATTTGATAAGATATTTGTAGAGACAGTGGGTGTGGGACAGAGCGAGACGGCTGTACATTCAATGGTGGATTTCTTCCTGCTTATCCAACTTGCCGGTACGGGCGATGAACTGCAAGGCATCAAGCGCGGCATCATGGAGATGGCGGACGGTATCGTCATCAACAAGGCGGATGGGGATAATCTGGAACGTGCCAAGCTGGCTGCTGCCCAGTTCCGTAATGCACTGCACCTTTTCCCGGCTCCGGAGAGCGGCTGGACACCGCAGGTCCTGACCTATTCCGGCTTCTACAATATAGGAGTACAGGAAGTATGGGATATGGTATATAAGTATATAGACTTCGTGAAAGATAACGGCTATTTTGAATACCGCCGTAACGAGCAGAGTAAATATTGGATGTACGAAACCATTAACGAACAACTTCGTGACAGTTTCTATCATAATCCTACAATTGAGGCGATGCTGGCCGATAAAGAGAGTCAGGTATTAAAAGGTAATCTGACATCCTTTGTTGCTGCCAAGAACCTGTTAGATACTTATTTTGCGGGATTGAAAAATTAGTGGGATGCACTTCAAGGCATCTTCCCCCTTACTATTTGTTTTTAGGCACGGATTACACAGATTTACTTTATTCTTTTCCGTGTAATCCGTGTCTAAAAGAAATCACCAACTGCATTTTGACAGTCTCTCGTTTCCTACACCTCTTTTCCTTCCTTCTCAAAGTCTTTGCGTGATTTGCTTTGCGTAACGATATATACACCGAGAAATACCAGTGCGATGGCAATACCTTTTTCCATATTGAATGTAGCCATGCCGATTATGACTGTAACGATTGAAGCCACGATAGGTTGCATATAGTTGTACATGCTTACTACTGTGGGGCGCAACAGCCTTTGTGCCGTCATGATACATATATAAGCCAGGAAGCTGCCGCCTACCACCACATAGCCTACTTGTAACAGTGCCGCAGTAGAGATTTCAGCCCATTGTATGGCGGCTACATCATGGTAAGAGAAAGGGATATAACACATGGAGGCATATACAAACATCCATTTGTTCAGGGTTATAGGAGAGTATTTCTGGGATAATCCTTTGAATACGGTCAGGTAAATAGAGAAACTGATTTGGGCGATGAGGCACAGCAAGTCACCCATGATGCTGCCATTGCCGCTTCCTGCATTGCTGCTGCTCATAATCAGTATCAATGCGCCCATGGCGCCTACAAAAATGCCCAATACTTTTTTATTCGTAACAGGCTCTTTCAGATAAATGGCAGCTACAATCATGGTTACGATAGGAAGAGTGGTGGTTACGATAGAGGCATCGATGGGGGAAGTCATGGACAGTCCGAAGATATAGACTCCCTGATTGAATACCAGTGCGAAGAGTGCGGCAAAGAATATCTTCAACATATCCCGATGGTCTACCTGCTCGCGTTTGCAGAACAGTGAGAGCAACCAGAAACAGGCTGCTGCACCTACCATGCGGAAAGTGGTGACGGATAGAGCTGAGAACTCGACTAATGCGGATTTGCCGACAGGTGCCATTAATCCCCATAGGATATTGGCGGTCAGAGCGAACAGATGACCTTGTATGTTCTTGTTCATATTGTAAAATGTGTATTATTTGTGGTGAAAAACGCTGCAAAGGTAACTATTTTCTCAATCTCTTTCTTTATATTTGCTACACGAATATATAGAAACCATGGAAGTACAGGCCAATTACATCAGACGTATCGAAATACACGGATTGTGGCACCGATACGATATAGCTTGGGAGTTGCGTCCCGATGTCAATATACTTTCCGGCATCAACGGAGTAGGAAAGACTACGATTTTAAACCGTTCGGTGGGCTACCTTGAGCAAACTATGGGAGAAGTAAAGAGCGATGAGAAAAACGGTGTACATGTTTTCTTCGACAATCCGGAAGCGACTTTTATTCCTTATGATGTAATCCGCAGCTATGACCGTCCTCTTATTATGGGAGATTTCACCGCCCGCATGGCAGACCCGAATGTAAAGTCCGAATTGGATTGGCAGCTCTATCTGCTCCAGCGCCGTTATCTTGATTATCAGGTGAATATCGGTAACAAAATGATTGAGCTGTTGAGCGGTGACGAACAGCAACGGAGTCTGGCTCCCGCCTTGTCTGTGCCTAAACGGAAATTTCAGGATATGATTGACGAACTGTTCAGCTATACCCGTAAGAAAATCGACCGTAAGAGCAATGACATTGTCTTTTATCAGGATGGCGAACGGCTTCTGCCCTATAAACTCTCGTCCGGCGAGAAACAGATGCTGGTAATCCTGCTGACCGTGCTGGTGCGTAATGAGGAGCATTGTGTGCTTTTCATGGACGAGCCGGAAGCGTCGTTGCACATCGAGTGGCAGCAAAAACTTATCGGCATGATACGCGGACTCAATCCGAATGTGCAGCTCATTCTCACCACCCACTCGCCTGCCGTGATAATGGAAGGCTGGCTGGACGCGGTGACCGAAGTGGAAGATATTTCAACGGTGATTGGCGGCAGGTGAGTATCAATCGCACATCACTGAATATTCATTATTAAATCAACATTTATTTTGGCAACATCTCTCCGACATAATCTTACTTCAGCCTATTTGGACGCCGCACACAAGTTCTCGTCAAAGAAAGGGCGCAGGCGTATTGTGGCGTATGTGGAAAGCTATGACGACATCGCTTTCTGGCGTACCCTTCTGGCTGAGTTCGAGAATGAGGAGCGTTATTTCCAGGTGATGCTTCCTTCCGCCACTTCGCTGGCAAAGGGCAAGAAAATGGTGTTGATGAATACGCTCAATACCACGGAACTTGGACGTAGCCTGATAGCTTGTGTGGACAGTGACTATGACTTTCTGTTGCAGGGAGCCACCAATGTGTCGCGGAAGATAAACTGTAATCCTTATATTTTCCAGACGTACGGGTATGCCATTGAGAATTTCCATTGTTTTGCCGAAAGCCTTCATGAGGTTTGTGTACAGGCAACACTGAACGACCGTCACATCCTTGATTTCCCCGCTTTCCTGAAACGCTATTCGCAGATAGCCTATCCGCTGTTCTTATGGAACGTCTGGTTTTACCGCCGGCACGATACGCATACATTTCCTATGTACGATTTCAATTCCTATGTCCGTTTGCAGGAAATAAACCTGCGGCATCCTTACAGTGTCTTGGATGCCATGCAGCGTACGGTGTCTGTTAAACTCTCCGAAATGGAAACCCGTTTCCCGCAGTATATAGAGGATGTTGACCGGTTGGGTGAGGAACTGCGGAAATTAGGATTGGTTCCCGACAATACCTATCTCTATATGCAGGGGCATCATATTATGGATTGTGTGGTCCTGAAGTTGTTGATACCCGTTTGCACCGTACTGCGCCGTGAACGCGAGCAGGAAATTAAACGCCTGGCAGAGCATAGCGAACAGTTCCGCAATGAACTGACGGGTTACGAAAACAGTCAGGTCAATGTATCCGTCATGTTGAAGAAAAACAGCGGTTACAAGAACCTTTATCTCTATCAGTGGTTAAAAGAAGATATCCGCGAGTTCCTCGAACGGGAAAAGCTCTGACGCCCTATTTATACTTTATACCTCATATTTTATACCTAACTATCATGGATATACTAAAGAATATCGACGAATTATTGATTTCTTGGGGAACAGCCCCTTCTTTGGCCGATATGCTCGATCAGTTTATAGCTTTTGCGCTTGTGCTTATCGTTGCGTTTCTGGCTGATGTCATTTGTCGGAATATCCTGTTGAAAGTAGTGGCGCATTTGATAAGGAAAACAAAAGCGACATGGGATGATATTGTTTTTGACCGTAAGGTACTGATTCACCTCAGCCGTATGGTGGCTCCCGTTATCATCTATGTCTTTATTCCGGTAGCCTTTGCCGAGACGAGTTCCTCTACGTTGGGCTTTATCCAGCGTGTCTGCCTGATTTATATTCTTATTACATTCCTAAGTTTTATCAACTCGTTCCTGAAAGCCGTTTATGCCGTATACAGCGAGAAAGAGCAGCTTCGCGACCGCCCTTTGAAGGGTATGTTGCAGACTGTCCAGGTGATACTTTGGTTTGTAGGGGCTATCGTGGTGGTAAGTATTCTGATTGACAAGTCTCCGTTGTCGCTATTGGCGGGATTGGGTGCTTCTGCCGCTATCCTGATGCTGGTGTTCAAGGATTCGATTATGGGATTTGTTTCGGGGGTACAGCTCTCCGCCAATGATATGCTGAAGGTGGGCGACTGGATTGCGATGCCCAAATACGGTGCAGACGGTACGGTGATAGAAGTCACGCTGAACACCGTGAAGGTACGTAACTGGGATAATACCATTACCACGATTCCGCCTTATCTGCTTGTCAGCGATTCATTCCAGAACTGGCGCGGCATGCGCGAGAGTGGGGGACGGCGTGTCAAGCGCTCCATAAACATTGATATGAACAGCGTCCGGTTCTGTACTCCGGAGATGTTGGACAAATACCGTAAGATTCGTTTGCTGAAAGATTACGTAGAGCAGACGGAAGCGGTGATAGAGGAGTATAATAAGAAACATCATATCGACAATTCCGTCCTTGTCAACGGGCGTCGTCAAACCAATCTGGGTGTGTTCCGGGCCTATCTGACCGCTTATCTGAAAAGTCTTCCCGATGTAAACAAGGAACTGACCTGCATGGTGCGGCAGTTGCAGCCGACCGATCGCGGTATTCCTATGGAACTTTATTTTTTCTGTGCCATCAAGGACTGGGTTCCATACGAGGGAGTGCAGGCAGATGTATTTGACCATGTGTTGGCCATCATTCCCGAATTCGATTTGCAGGTATTCCAATCACCGTCGGGAAGGGATTTCCAAAGGGTGCTGTCTTAACTCCTGAAGGATAATTGGGTGCGGATGCTTCATGGGAATTCGGTTGTGCGGGCAGAAAAAACATACAGCCTGCAAAAGTTTGAACCGTTGCAGGCTGTTGCCCTGATAAACTTTATAAAGAGAATTTGGAATACGTGCGGGTTATTTTATCCAGTTTCCTTTCATCCAGTCGCATGCGGCTTTAATGGCATCGAAGGAAGCGTAGGACAGCGTAGCATCCACTTTGTTGCTTGTTACGGCGGTGAAGTCGTCGTTGGTGTAATCTCCATCGGATTTCAATGCGGCAGTGACGGTCATATTGGTGAGTCTGGAAGTACCGTTTTTCAGCGCGGCATTCGTTAATGCGCTCTCCACTACCAGCGGTTGTCCCTTGCCGCATACTTTGGCATTGTCTATATCGGCTTGAGTGCCGCGACGCAGACGGATGCCTTGTTTGCTTTCGCCGTTACCTGCGAGGATGAGGTTTTTGAGTACGGGATGCGATACGGGAGTAGCTGCATTGTCGTTTTCGTTATTGTCCGCTTCGATGAGGCAGTCGCAGTCGTATCCTAATGTGGCTTTGGCTTCCTGATAAGCAACGAGGTCAGTGCCTTTTCCGTTCCAGCCTTCGGTCCAGTCGAAAGAGTCGTCGCTGCAACTTACCACTACCATATTGCTTACGTTTACCGAACCGCCGAAGAACTCGAAGCCGTCGTCCGAACCTTTGTAAGCCTCGCAGTGGTCTACAATCGTACCGTTACCTACACCGTAAAAGGAGATACCGTTGGCCTCATGTTCTTCGTCGAAGGCAAATCCGGTGTATTCCAGACGGATGTACTGCAATGTTCCGGAATTGTCGGCATCGTCATTGCCGCCATATACGGCGCCGCCTATCTCTGAACTTCCTTTACCGCCTTCGGCATTGGTATGCGCTTTTCCGCAGATATGAATGCCGCCCCATGCTCCGGGTTCCTCTTTTTCGCTGGTCATGACGATAGGTTTGTCGGGCGTGCCTACGGCATTGATTTTGGCACCTTGCTTCACCAGAATATAGTCTACGATATTGTCATAGACAGATATAATCTTTACTCCTTCTTCGATGTTCAATGTGGCGCCTGCCTCTACAATGTATTCACCGCTCAGTTTATAGGTGTTGCCGGCTTTCAGGGTCACGTCTTCGGTTATTGTACCTTTCAGGATACTGCCGTTTTCTATCCCGTTGCCTTTGTCATTGTTGCTGTCGTTGGTGTTGTCATCGCTGCAAGCGGTGAGGGTCAGCATTCCGGCTGCGAGAGCCAGCGAATAGAATTTCGATTTCATTGTTTTCATAATTCAATTGTTTTAAGTGGACTGTTCGTCTGTTTGATAATCTATTTAAAAGGATTTATAATTTGTAGCTGAAGCCAATTTCAAAGTCGGTACCTTTTTTATAGCGCTCCACTTCCACTTCCGTGCCGGTGGAAGGTACTTCCTGCTTAAAGATGACATTACGGTTCAGCAGGTCGTTTACTTGCAGTTTCAGGCTGAAATGCCTGTTGAGGTCGTATCCGGCACTGAAGTTTAGTGTGTGCAGAGTCTGTTGCTTGATGTCTCCCAGATTGGATACGCCCACCGCATGGATGCGGCTGCCTTGCAGATTGTAGAGTAAGGCGAGGTTCAGTTGCCGTTCTTCACCGAAGCGGGGAGAGTAGGTGAGGTCTGCATTGGCCAGAATGGGAGAGGCGCCTTGCAAAGGACGTTCCTTGTTGGTGTAAGCGCCGCCTTCGGGCAGTTTTACGTTGGTATACATATAGCTGAGGTTAGCACCCAAACGCAAGTCTTTTATCAATTGTTTGCGGCATTCCACTTCTACGCCGGCAGCCATTCCGTTGTCCGCATTCCGGAAGCTGTGCAGGGTAGCTCCGCCTTGCAATGCCTGGATACGTTCTATCGGGCTGTCGAGGTATTTGAAGTAACCGGTCAGCGAAATCATGTCTCCATTTTTGCCGAAGCGTTCGTAACGCAAGTCGAAGTTGTAGTTGTAGCCGTTCTGCAACTCGTCGTTACCGCGGATTTGTGCCGAACCGTAGGATTCCTGATAGAGGAAGGGAGCCATTTCGATGAATGATGGGCGGGTAACGGTACGGGATGCGGAGAAACGGATGCTGTTGGCGTCGTTTATTGTGTACTTCAGATTTAGGGTGGGGAAGAAATCGTTTTTATCCAGATTGCGCCGTTCGGCATACCAGTCGCCGCCGTCAGTGGCATAGTCCACCCACTGTTTGCTTATTTCGTAGCGTACGCCGAGGTTTACAAGTAATGACGGTACGGGGTAGAAGTCGGTCAGCAGGTATCCGGAGTAAATTTCATTTCCTGCGCGGTAGCTGTCTTTGGGTTGCATCACGCGTTGTACCGTTACGTTTCCGTCTGCTATGTTCTCTTGGTTCAGGAAGCCGTCTGTATCGTAGATGTCGGTAACGGTGGGATTAATTTTGTTCAAGTTGTAGTAGAAACGGGTTGCTTTGTAGTCGCGGCTTTTATTCTTATAGTTGAAGCCCAGTTTCAGAAAATTGTTTTCGTTCCACTTCCAGCGCAGGGCGAGGTTGCCGTTCCACTCCTTTTCATCCAGGCTGCCGAAATAGCGCATGGTTTCCTGGCGGTTCAGTTTGAACAGGCCGAGTGTGCCGTCATCATTCTTTATGTACATCACTTGGCGTCTGTCCGGTTCTTCGCTTCCTGTCTTGCTGTACGAGCCGCCCCAGGTCAGTTCCCAACGGTCTTGTTCGCTGAAGTTGTGAAGGCCGTTCAGTTGGTGGTTCTGCAAAGTGTAGATATGTGTGATGTTATTGCTTCCGGTCAGCTCGTGGTCTTCGGCATCTGTTCCCTCACGGCGTTGGTAAGTGTCTGTGGCATTACGCGTATAGAAGAAAGTATAGCCTATGCGGTCGTGCCGGCGCAGCGTGTAGCCTATGTATCCTAATGCAGCGAGTTTCAGTTCTTGGGCATAGCTGTCGTATGAGAAGTTATCCTGTACATTGCCGGTTGCTTCCAAGGTTTTATAGAAAGCGTTGTCCATATTCTGATAGCCGTTGCCGGCGCTTACGGATGCCAGTATGCTGAGTGTTTGGCTGTCGATGCTGATGTTTTTGCCGAAGCCGAGGTTACCGTTAAAGTCCGGCAGGGTTGATTCCTTCTTTACGGCAAACGAGGTATCGAATATATTTCCGGTCTTTACATAGTTGTCAAAATCAGACAGAGGCATATCGAGTGCCGCCTGGTCCACACCGGAAGTCTTGAACAATGAGCCGTTGCGGTTCATCTGATAGCGGTCTTTGCCCAGGGTATTGAACTTCCCGCCGGTGTTGAAACTGATGCTGAAGAAATCTTCGGCGATGTTCTCTTTGGTACTGATGTCTATGTGTGCACCTGAATAGTCGGCAAAGGCTTCCGCGTTATATACCTTACTTACGGTGATGTTCTGTATGGTGCTCGACGGAAATAGATCCAGCGGAATCAGCTTGTTGTCGGGATTGGGAGAGGCGATGGGGAGGCCGTTCAGGGTAGTCGTGCTGTATCGGTCGCCCAATCCCCGTACAATGAGCTGGCCGGCATCGGCAATGGAGATACCGGTAATCTTTTTTACCCCTTCTTCTACATTGCTTATACCTTTGATGCTCATTTCTTTTGAGCCGATGTTTTCGATGGCGAGTGTAGCTTTCCGGCGCTCCATTTGCAGGGCACGTTCGCCCTCAAGGTTTTTCCGGGCCACTACGGATACTTCGCCCAAAGCCTGTGCGTCGCTTTCCAGTTCGAAGTTCAGCACGACATCGGCTTTGCCTGACTTTACATTGTTTACAACGATGTCTTTGTAGCCTACATATTTTATGGATAATGTGTAGATGCCGTTTGTTACATTCAGGGAGTAGTTGCCGTCCATATCGGCGATGGCGCCTTGCGTGGTTCCTACTATCTGTACGGTAGCCCCGGTCAGCGGTTCCCGGGTCTGTTTGTCGGTGATGGAACCTTTGATAGTACCTGCCATGACTGTCATGACAGAAAGCGTAAGGAATAAAATAAGGAAGAATATCTTTCCTAAATCTAATTTCGTACTCATCTCTTTTATGCGTTTCTTAATCCGCTGCAAAGATGCACCGAACGTGTTTCAAGAGTGGTACATACATTATACATTCTGTTTTCGTTTGTATGAAGGAGCTGTTACGTAATCCGTACGATTTTATCATGCGGTATAATATAAATAATAATATTAAATACTTGTTTGTTTGAATTTTATGGCTATATTTGTCCCATTATCAATAAACAAACAGACAAACAAATTATGGATGTTCCCCCTCACAATGATAACGAACGCTTTCGGCGTTTGTCTTTGCTTGGGCGCATTGGTTGGTGGGAAGCCGACTTTTCTGCTGAGCAGTATTTATGTTCCGAATATGTATGCGATTTGTTGGGGATGAAGGGGGACAGCCTCTCTTTTCAGGATTTCGGCCGGATGATTCGTGAGGATTATCGGGGACGCATCACCAGAGAGTTCCTTTCCATAAAGGAAGTGGAGGTATACGAACAGACCTTTCCTATCCATACGGCAACCGGAGTTGTCTGGGTACATTCCCGCATGGGGTATAGAGAGCTTGCACCCGATGGGCATCTGAAAGCTTTCGGAATCCTGCAACGGGTAACGGAACCGGTAAACAAAGAGGATAAGGACCGCATGTATCATATCAATAATTTGCTGTATCGCCAGAACTCTATTTCCCATTCCTTGTCTCATTTTCTTAAAGACGAGTCTGTAGCTTCCGGCATCTACGAAATTCTGAAAGATATTTTGGACTTTTTCCATGCCGGACGTGCGTATATTTTTGAGTATGAAAAAGATTATACTTTTCAGACTTGCACTTATGAAGTTGTTGCCGAAGGGGTGTTACCGGCGGTAGAAGCATTCCGGAATATACCGGTTACTTTCATGCCGTGGTGGACTACTCAAGTTTTGTCGCAGAAACCTATATTGTTCGAGTCATTGTATAAGTTGCCCGAAATGGAAGAAGGCGAATTCCGGTTATTGGAGCAGCAGGGTATCAAAGCTTTAATGGCTGTTCCATTGGTGGCGAATGATACGGTGAAAGGTTTTATGGGAGTAGATTTGGTAGACCGTACTATCTTGTGGAGCAATGAAGACTACCAATGGTTGGGATCGTTGGCCAATATCATCAGTATCTGCGTTGAACTGCGTAAAACGCAGGATGAGGCAATACGGGAACGTCAGGCTTTGGACCGTAGTGAGAAACTCTTTAGAAACATTTTTGCCAATATACCGGCTGGGGTGGAGATTTATGATACTGACGGCTTTCTGGTAGATGTCAATAACAAGAATATAGAAATATTCGGTATCCGCGATAAGGCGGATGTGATAGGTATCAACCTGTTCGAGAATCCTAACTTGTCACCTCAGTTGATAGAGCAGATACGTGACCGGGATATTGTAGATTTCAGATTGGATTATGAATTTGAAAATGTAGAGGGATATTATCCTTCCGGTAAGCGCAATAAGATAAACCTATATACCAAAATCAGCAAGTTATATGATAGTAAGGGTAACTTTACCGGATATGCCTTTATCAATATCGATAATACCGAGCGTATGGATGCTTTGAACCGTATTTGTGATTTTGAGAACTTCTTCCTGTTGATTTCTGATTATGCAAAAGTAGGTTATGCAAAGTCGAACTTGCTGGATAGGAAAGGTTATGCCATTAAGCAGTGGTATAAGAATATGGGAGAAGATGAAAATACGCCTTTGTCGGATATTATAGGTGTATATAACAAAATGCACCCGGATGACAGAAAGCGGATTTTGGATTTTCTTTATAAGGCACGGCTTGGAGAAGTAAGAGACTTCAAGGGAGAGATACGTATTTTGCATCCGGGGACGGAAGCTCAATGGAATTGGGTGCGCACCAATGTGGTAGTCAATCAATATCAACCGGAAAACGGTGTAATAGAGCTTATCAGTGTAAACTATGATATTACGGAATTGAAAGAAACCGAAGCCAAACTGATTGATGCTAAAGAGAAAGCCGAAACGGCAGATCGTCTGAAGAGTGCTTTTCTTGCCAATATGAGTCATGAGATACGTACTCCGCTGAATGCAATTGTAGGTTTTTCCAGTTTGTTGGTGCAGGGAGAGAATCCGGAAGAACGGGAGCAGTATATGGCGATTGTGGAAGAAAATAATGAGTTGCTGTTGCAATTGATATCCGATATTCTGGATTTGTCAAAAATAGAAGCCGGAACCTTTGATTTCGTAAAACAGGAATTGGATGTGAACCAACTGTGTGAGGATATGGTGCGTACGATGAAACTCAAAGCCAGACCGGGAGTAGAGGTTGTCTTTGATCATCGCCTGCCGGAGTGTATCATTGTGAGCGATCGTAATCGTTTAAATCAAGTGATAGCAAATTTCATGAATAATGCGATAAAATTTACTTCGACCGGTAGCATACGTTTAGGTTATGGGCAGGCAGAAACTAACTTGCTGCGCTTTTATGTTGCTGATACTGGCATCGGCATTATACAGGAAAAACAGGCTGAGATATTTGACCGTTTTGTCAAACTGAACTCTTTTGTACATGGCACAGGATTGGGATTGTCTATCAGCAAGAGCATCGTTGAGCAACTGGGCGGCACTATCGGTGTGGAAAGTGAATCGGGTAAAGGGGCTTGCTTTTGGTTTACACTACCTGTTGCTTGATAAGAAGTATTTTTCCCCTTTTGCTGATGTTTTGGTAAGGGTAAGTTGCATGAGTATTTCAATATGAAGATAATATGAAGCCCAAAAACTTTTATCACTTTTGGGCTTCATATTATCTTTACTTGGTTATACTCCGCTGAATGCGCTGAAACCGCCGTCAATAGGAAGCAATGCACCCGTAACGAAGCTGGCGGCATCGCTGCACAGGAACTGTACGGCGCCGTTCAATTCGTTGATGTCGCCGAAGCGTTTCATCGGGGTTTTGGCCAAGACTTTCTTGCTGCGGTCGGTCAGTGAGCCGTCGGGGTTGATAAGTACGGCGCGGTTCTGGTCGCCGATGAAGAAGCCCGGGGCGATGGCATTGACGCGGATACCGTCTCCGTATTTCAGTGCCAGTTCGCTTGCCAGCCATTGGGTGAAGTTGGCAACGGCTGTCTTGGCTGCCGAATAGCCCGGAACGCGGGTGATGGCGCTGTAAGCTGCCATGGAAGATACGTTGACGATGCAGCCCTTACCTTGCTTAGCCATCACTTTGCTGAACACTAAAGACGGATAAACGGTTCCGTTCATGTTCAGATTGGTCACTTTCTCCCAGCAGGAGATGTCCATGTCGTAGAAGTGCTGGTCGGGAGCCAGAGTTGCGCCCGGCATATTTCCACCGGCAATGTTGAGCAGAATGTCGATACGTCCCCACTTGGCAACGATGTCATCGGCAAGTTTCTCAAGACTGGCGATGTCCAGCACGTTACCGACGATACCGATTACATCTTCACCATAGGTTTTCAGTTCCTCTACACGCTTGTCCAGTTGTTCCTGACGGATGTCTACCGCTACGACTTTAGCGCCTTGTTGCATAAAACACTTGGCAATACTGCCACCCAATACACCACCTGCACCGGTGATAACTGCTACTTTACCTGCAATACTGAATTGTTCGTTCATAATCTTTGTCTCCTTTTTTCTTTCTTTTCTTTTTTTATACGGGGAAGCACGTGCATAAAGCATGAAGCGTATACCCCCTCATACTTTATTGTCTTCTGCTTCACGTATCTATATTGTATATTTTATGCTTGTGTTTCCTTCTGTTTCATTTCGTCTTGTACCACTGCCATCATGCCTTCCACCTGTGCCAGCGCCAGCATACGGCCGTGGAATGAATAGCCGGGATTATATCCCTTGTCCTCATCGCCCAGCATCATCCGTCCGTGGTCTACACGCATGGGCAGATTCGGGTTCTCTTTCTCGAAGATGCGGATAAGGTCGATGAGGTGACCGCGTCCCGTCAGGTGGGAGCTTTCTATGAAGTTGCCGCCCGGCATGGCTGCGGTGCTGCGCAGATGCACAAAGTGGGTGCGTGATGCAAACTTCCTGGCGAGTTCGCGGGTGTCGTTATGCTCTCCCGCGCTGAGCGAGCCGGCACAGAACGTCAGTCCGTTGTGTGGATTATCCACTGCATTCAGGAACCAGGCGATGTCCTCTTCGTTGGTCACGATACGCGGCAAGCCCAGTACCTGAAAAGGCGGGTCGTCGGGGTGTACGCACATATTTACGCCGTACTCCTCGCACACCGGCATGATGGCGGCAAGGAAATACCGCATGTTCTCGCGGAGCGCATCGCGGTCGATACCTTTGTACAAGGCAAGCAGATTCCTGAATATATTCACCGGATTCTTGTCGCCTTCCTTGATGTTGCCGTTTACGAATCCCTGCGTCTTTACGATAATCGCATCGACAAGGCTGTCTTTTTCGGCTTCGGTGATGGTCTTGTCCAGTTCGCTCACTTTAGCCAGCTCTTCGGCGGAGTAATCCTTTTCGGCTCCCTCACGTTGCAGAATGCGCAGGTCGAAATAGGCAAAGCGCACTCGGTCGAAGTAGAGCGATGAGGTTCCGTCTGCCCAGGGGTGTTGCAAATCCGTGCGTATCCAGTCGATAACGGGCATGAAGTTATAGCATACGGTCTTTACACCGCATTTGCCCAGATTGGCAAGACTGATTTTGTAGTTCTCTATCAGTTGTTCGCGTTCCGGTCCGGCATATTTAATGGCCTCGCATACGGGCAGGCTCTCCACAACCGACCAGCGCAAGCCATAGGACTCAATATATGTCTTTAAATCGTTGATGGCTTCTTCTGTCCAGATTTCGCCGTTGGGCACATCGTGCAAGGCGGTAACTATCCCTTCCACACCGATTTGCCGAAGCATATCGAGCGTTATTTTGTCTTTCTTACCGAACCATCTCCAAGTTTTTTCCATACTTCTTTTTGTATTAATGATTTAAAATGATTATTTACTGCAAATGTAGGCACTAAAACAGTTTGTATATAAACGGATATTTGCAGGATGTTTGCAGATATTTGCGTGTATTGAAAGAATAATGGGATAGCAACCTTTGCAACGAAGTAAACAGCTTTAAATCAATAGTATATAAGTACCAATATAATACCTGCGTTTGGTACGGGAAATACCAACGGTTGGTACGCCTTGTACCGCACTTTGGTACGGCTCCTACCACAGTTTGGTACAGCTCGTACCACGCTTTGGTACAGTTCGTACCACGCTTCGGTACGTCTCCTGCCACCGGTTGGTATGCTCCGTACCAACCGGGGTATTCTTTCCGTTTCCCTTTGTATTTTCTTTTTTCCCGCAGACTTATTGTTATTATTCGCTATCTTTGTATAAGGATAGGATGCGGCTCGGCAAACCGGGAGATGCCGTATCAACATCAGGCAGTGTTATGAGACAGATAATAAACGAACAGCTTCAGATATCGGAGTCCAACCCGATAAAGGCGCGCTATTACGACTACGACCGCTTCACTTACCCCTGGCATTTCCACAGCCAGTACGAAATAATCTATGTGAAGAAAAGCTGCGGCCGTTGCTTTGTGGGTGATTGCATAGAGCGTTTTTCGGAAGGAGATGTGGTATTGTTCGGTCCCAGCCTGCCTCATTATATGCGGAGTGACGATGCTTATCACGGCGATAATCCCCGGTTGCGGGTGCAAGGAACTATCATTCAGTTTGAGGAGAACTTCATGCAATACTCGTTCGACCATTATCCGCAGTTTCACCAGATACGGGTGTTGCTGAAAGAGGCCAGACGGGGTGTTGTCTTTCACACGGCCGATGCCGGTCCGGTACGCGACATGGTATCCGCTTTTCCCGAACTGAAAGGATTCGGACAGATAACCGGTTTGCTGGATTTATTGCAGGCATTGGCGGTATTCGTCCCAAGAAGGATGCTGGCAAGCCCTTGCTACTATGAGAAGTTTCCCACAGCGGGAAACAAGCGTATCGATAAAATCATCTCCTTTATCAACAGCAACTACACCCGTTCCCTCAAGCTCGACGAGATAGCCGAAATGGCGAATATGAACAGCAGCGCCTTTTGCCGTTTCTTCAAGGACGCCACGGAAAAGACTTTCCTGCAATATGTGGCGGACATGCGCATAGGTTATGCCTGCAAACTGCTGACCATCGGCGATATGGAGGTTTCGCAGATAGCTGTGGAGTGCGGGTTCGACTCTATTCCGCACTTCAACCGCACCTTCAAGCAACTGACGGGACTGACACCGACGCAGTACCGGAACCAGATAATGAAATGATTTCCCCCCTTCACCCTCCGTCTCCCATAAACAGGAGTGTGCGAAAGGGTGAAGGGGGGATGTGGTAAAAGTTATTTTACGGAATCTCGACCGTTACATACCGAACGAGAACTTGTCGATGGACTGGTATACCACGCTGGCAATACTCAGCGCCACGATGCCCAGCGTACAGATGGCAAGGCCGGCACGCGTATAGTTATCGCTGCGGAAAGCGGCGATAGGCTCATCGCTCTTGTTGATATACATTGCCTTTACAATCTTCAGATAGTAGTAAAGCGACAGAATCGTATTGATTAACGCAATGAATACCAGCAGATGAAAACCGCTTTCGAATGCCGCCGCAAAGATGAAGAACTTCGAGAAGAAGCCTGCGAACGGCGGAATACCTGCCAGCGAGAACAGTGCCAGCGTCATAAGGAAAGCCAGCTTAGGGTTGGTGGTGTACAATCCGTTGTAATCTTCCAATGTAAACTTATCGGCGCGCAATGCTACAATCGTGATAACGGTAAAGACGGCGAGGTTGGCAAACAGGTAAATCAGTACGTAGTACACCAGCGACGTCATACCCAGCGACGTTCCGCTGATAACACCCAGCATGATGTAACCGGCTTGCGAGATACTGGAGAACGCCATCAACCGTTTCAGGTTCTCCTGACGCAGCGCAAAGAGGTTGGCGAGCGTGATAGAGGCGATGATAACCCAGTAGAGCACTTCCTGCCATTGCGCCGCCATCGGTGCGAATACCTTATAGAGGATGGTCATCAGCACGAATGCCGCCGCACCTTTGGAGATGACGCTCAGGTAAGCGGTTACCGTACTCGGAGCACCTTCGTATACGTCGGCCGTCCACAGGTGGAAAGGCACCAGCGAAATCTTGAATCCCATGCCGGAGAAGAAGAATACGAATGCCATAATCTGCAACGGGCTTCCGTCCAGATGTGCCGGGATATCGGCAAAGTAGAGTGTGCCTACCGTACCGTATATCAGCGAAAGGCCGTAAAGCAGCAGTCCGCTGGAGAAGAGTGCGGTAAGGATGTACTTGGCGCCTGCTTCGGCAGAGTGGTGGCGGTACTTGTCGAAAGCCACCAGCGCAGCCATAGGGATGCTGGCCGTTTCCAGTCCGATGAAGAACATCAGGAAGTGCCCGGCGGAAATCATGAAGTACATACCCAGCAGCGTGGAGAGTGTCAGTACATAGAACTCGCCCTGCTTGATTGCCGCATCGGGGCGGCGCATCCACTCGTGTGCCATAAGGAACACGATGAGCGTACCTACGCTGAGAATGGATTTGACGATACTCTGTATCGGCTGGTTATGGTACATCCCGCCGAAAGCGTCGGCTGCCGGACCGGGAACGATGGTTATAAGCGTATGGACGATGAGCAGGGCAACGGGCAGCATGGTGTTTAACATCGGCTTGCCGTCATGCTTGTGCGCATCCGGACTCATGAAGAGGTCGGCTATGAAGAGGATAACGATAACCGCTATCAGCGACAGCTCTTCTTTCATTAATAGAAATTGGGAGTAATCCATGTTATTTGGTGATTAGTGATTAGTGTTTAGTGAGTGGCTAATAGGTTGACTACCGGCAGCACGCTGTCTCCAATCATGTTGCTTATCCACAGCGGAGCAAGACCCAGTCCGGCTACGCAGGCAATGAGGATGATTACGGCGGTACGTTCGTCCCAGGTGGCATCGGTCAATGTCAGGTGGTGCTTGTTGGTACAGGTTCCGTAGAGGATTTTACCGACAAGGCGCAGGATGTAGACTGCGGTAATCACGATACTCGTACAAGCGATGACGGTCCATGCGCGGTGGAAGGTATCGGGGTGCTGGAAAGCGCCGTTGAAGATTGTCATTTCGGCAATGAAACCGCTGAGTCCCGGCAGACCGAGGTTGGCCAGACCGGCGATGACGTAGGATACCGCCAGGAAGGGCATAATCTTCATCAGTCCGCTAAGCTCGCGTACGTCGCGTGTGTGCGTCCGTCCGTATATCATACCGATAAGGGCGAAGAACAGGGCGGTCATCAGTCCGTGGGAAAGCATTTGCAGCACGGCACCCGTACAGGCCGTCCGGTTCATCATCAGGATGGCGAAAAGCACCAGTCCGCAGTGCGATACGGAAGAGTAGGCATTGATGTACTTCAGGTCGGTCTGCACGCAAGCGGAGAATGCGCCGTACACCACGGAGATGCCCGTCAGTATGAGGAATATCCAGCCGAGCTCCTGTGCGGCTTCGGGCATCAGATACATGGCGATGCGGAAGCAGCCGTAGCCGCCCAGCTTCATCAGTACGCCTGCATGCAGCATACTGACGGCGGTAGGTGCGGATGCGTGACCGTCGGGGCTCCAGGTATGGAACGGGAACAGAGCGCCCAGCACGCCGAAACCGAGGAAGGTAAGCGGGAACCAGATGCGTTGTTGCTCCACAGGGATATTGTGCAGTTGGGCTATCTCCAGCAGGTTCATGGTGGTGGCGCCGCTACCGAAGTAGATACCGAGGATACCGATAAGCAGGAAAGCGGAACCGCCCATCAACATCAGCGTCAGTTTCATGGCAGCGTATTCCTTGCGTCCCGAACCCCATACGCCAATCAGCAGGTACATCGGGATGAGCGCTACCTCGTAGAACATGAACATGGTGAACAGGTCGGTCGAGATAAAGAAACCGAACACACCCATCGACAGCAGGGTGAACCACAGGAAATATTCTTTGGTCAGCGGTTGCAGACGCCAAGAAGCGAATGTACCCGTAAACACGATAATGGCCGAGAGCAGCAGCATGGCTACCGAGATGCCGTCCACCCCTACGGAATAGTGGATGTTGAGGGCGGGATACCAGGCTACATCGGCACGGAACAGCATTTCATCCGTAGCGCCGCCGTGACGGGCTTGCAGGTAGACGACGGTCAGTCCGACGGCTGCAACGAGCAATGCCGAAGCGCCGGCTACCATCACCGCACGTATCTGTGCGATATTACGGCTGAGCCAGAGGCCCAACAGCATCAGCAAGGGGATGAGTACGAATATGGATAAGAAATTCATCTTTATAATATGGTATTAATTGTTATTGTTCTATATGGTTGATACATCACTATCAATTTCCGTTTCTCGTTTACAGCAACAGCAGCAGTATCAGTGCAAGCGTACCCAGCAGGAATACGAAGGTGTATTGCTGGATGCGTCCGCTTTGCAGGCCGCGTATCTCGTCGCTGGTGGCATTGGCGCCCCAGGCAAGGAAATCGAAGAAGCCGTCCACCACATGACGGTCCCACCAGGCAATGGGGCGGCTGATGCAGCCGAAGATGATGCGGTGGGTGATGAACTGGTAGACCTCATCGATGTAGAAGCGGTGATAGGCTGCCGTCCACAAGCCGTTGAAGCGGCGGGCAAGCGCATCGGCAACCGGCTGTTTTTCGCCTTTATACATATAAGTGGCCACGGCTATGGAGATAACTGCAATGGCAATGCTTGTTCCTGCCACGCCCCAGTCGAGGTGGATGGTATAGGCTTCGCCGTTGGAGCTGACGAAGTGGCCGAAAGGAATGAATCCGGCAACTATCGTAACTGCGGCAAGGAACATCAGGGGAACGGTCATGGCAAGGGGCGACTCGTGAGGCGTGTGCTGATGGCTGTGGCTTTCATCGCTTGCCGACTTCTGCCCCGGCTCCGAACTGCCCCAGAAAATGCCGTAATACAGTCTGAACATATAGAATGCGGTCATGGCGGCAATCACCGTCATAATCCAACCCATGACGGGGCTGAACCGGAAGCAGGCCGTCAGTATCTCGTCCTTGGAGAAGAACCCGGAGAACGGGGGAATGCCGGCAATGGCAAGGCAGGCTATCAGGAAGGTGATGTGCGTAACCGGCATGTATTTGCGCAGGCCGCCCATGGCGGACATCTCGTTGCTGTGCACCGCATGGATGATGCTTCCTGCACCGAGGAACAGCAACGCCTTGAACATGGCGTGCGTAAACAAGTGGAACATGCCTGCCATATAACCCAGTCCGCCTTCGTGCGGGTCTGTGGATGTACATACGCCGAGCGCTACCATCATAAAGCCTATCTGCGAGATGGTGGAGAAGGCGAGTACACGCTTGATGTCACTCTGCACACAAGCCACGCTGGCGGCATAGAATGCGGTGAATGCGCCTACATAGGCTACGAGGTGCAGCACGTGGGGCGCATAGTCGATGAACAGCGGGAACATGCGTGCCACCAGGTATACGCCTGCCACCACCATCGTAGCGGCATGAATCAGTGCGCTCACCGGAGTAGGACCTTCCATGGCATCGGGCAGCCAGATGTGCAGCGGGAACATGGCGCTCTTGCCGGCTCCGCCGATGAACATCAGTCCCAGCGCCAGCGGAATCATGGCAGCGCCGCCTTTCAGCAAGGCCATTTCATTGGGTTGGAAGGTGTAGGTTCCGGCATAGTAACCGTAAACCAGGATACCGATAAGGAAGCCCAGGTCGGCAAAGCGGGTCACGATAAACGCTTTCTTGCTGGCGGCGATTGCTGCGGGTTTCGTGTAGTAGAAGCCTATCAGCAGGTAGGAAGACACACCCACCAGCTCCCAGAACAGATACATCTGGAAGATATTGATTGCCACCACCAGTCCGAGCATGGACATCGTAAACAGCGAGAGGAAAGCGTAGTAGCGTTGGAAGCCGCGTTCGCCTTTCATATAGCCGAAAGAGTAGAGGTGTACCATGAACGATACGGTACTTATGACAATCAGCATCATCACCGATATGGGGTCGAGCAGGATGCCCAGGTCAATGCTGAGTGTCGGCGTAAACGGCAGCCATGTGCAGTTGTAAGGCATCAGTGTGGCAAATGTGCCGTCTGCCAGCCGCGGGGCGGTGAAATAGTGTATTGCGGTGAGGTAGGAGAGTACCGCCACTGCACCCAGCACAGCCGTGCCGATGAGTCCGGCAGTGCGGTGCGACATCCATTTGCCGCCCAGTCCCAACACAAGGAACGAGAGCAAAGGAAGGAGAAGGATTAGAATCGTATATTCCATAATTGTTGAATTGAGAATTGAAAATGGAGAATTGAGAAATGCTGCTCAGTCTCTCTTTTTGTTTTTATTGAATGGCTCATTATGCAGGCGGTCTGCACAACTCTATGCAGGGTGTCTGCACAGTGCTATGCAGGACATCTGCACAGGCTTATGCAGGATGCCTGCACAGGAGGCATCTACCATTTGAGTTCGTCCAGCTTGTTCACCTGTATGCTGCGGATATTGCGATAGATGTTAATCATGATGGCAATGGCCACAGCCGTTTCGGCTGCCGAGATGGCAATGGAGAACAGGGAGAAGAAGTAACCTTCCAGTCCGCCGGGAAACAGGAAACGGTTGAATACCGCGAAGTTGATGTCCGTAGCATTCAGTATCAACTCAATTGAAATCAGTATCGCCAACGTATTGCGGCGGGTAAAGAACCCGTAGATGCCGGCGAAGAACATGATAGCCGAGACTATCAGGTAATATTCCATGTGTATCATAAATCTTATCTTTTACGTGCTATTAACAATCCGCCTACGATACATGCCAGCAGCAGGATGCTGACGGCCTCGAAGGGCAATAGGTAACCGTATTTGTCGCCGCTCAGCATGTGGTGGCCGATGGTCTTGATGTTGACTTCGAGCGGTTCGATGTCTGTGGTGGCGATGAACTTATGTTTCAGGGTTATGAACAGTACGATGACGGCTCCTGCCACGGTAGCGCCCAGTCCGGCAAGGAACTTGCTGCGTTTCAGCTTGGCCGCCATGTCGCCTTCACCGCTGGTGAGCAGAATGGAGAAGACATAGAGCACGACGATACCGCCCGCATAGACCATAATCTGTACCGAACCGAGGAACGTATATCCCAGCAGGAAGTAGATGCCTGCCGTGCCGAAAAGCACGAACAGCAGGTATGTGGCCGAACGTACCATGCGTCTGGTGGTTACCGTCAGTATGGAGAATACGCTGATGAAGGCCGCAAGGAAGTAAAATACTATTGTTTCAAGATTAAATTCCATGTTATTGATTACTAATTATGAATGACTGATTACTTCGCTGCTTCAGGCTGGGGAGCGGCGGGTTTCTTCTTCTCTTCTACGTGACTGCCCGGATGGTTCAGCGTCAGTACCAGTTTGCTGCGGTCGAATACGGCATGCTCGAAGTTCTGGTCGAACGTAATGGCATCGTGCGGGCAGGCATTGACGCAAAGCTGGCAGAATATGCACGAACCGAGGTCGTATTCGTACTTCGCCAATATCTTCTTTTTCTTGCCGTCTTCCGTTTCTATCGTCTGGCTCGTCACCTTGATGGTGTCGTTGGGGCAAGCCGTCTGGCACAAGCCGCAGGCCACGCAATGGTGTTCGTTTTTCTCGTTGTGGGGCATTGTCAGCGTGCCGCGGAAACGTTCGGAGAGTTTCAGCGTCTTCCGGTTTTCCGGATACTGTTCGGTAGTCTTCTTCCGCCAGAAAACGGTCATGGTGGTTTTCATGCCCGTCAGCAGGGAAGTGATACCGTGTATGAGGCTGCCTATGTAAGAATTATGTTCTTTTTCTTTCATTGTTGTAATTATTATTTAGTGTTGCCCGAAAGGAAATATTGCTCCGGTGCTGTGCCGGCTTAGAAATGCAATTCAAATACTACGATTAATACCATTAGAATCAGGTTCACCATGCTGATGGGAACCAGATATTTCCATTCGAGGTTCAGAATCTGGTCGATACGCAGACGCGGGAATGTCCATTTAATCCACATCAGCAGGAACACCACGAAGAATGCCTTGCCGAAGAACCATACAAAGCCCGGAATGTAGTCCATTACAGCGTTGAAGCCGTCCAGGCCGACGATGTGCAACGGCATCCAGCCGCCTAAGAATATCGTGGCCGCCACACTCGCTACGATGAACAGGTTCAGGTACTCTGCCAGGTAGAAGAAGCCGAAGCCCATACCGGAGTATTCCGTATGATAGCCTGCCGTCAGCTCGCTTTCGGCCTCGGGCAAGTCGAACGGGCCGCGGTTGGTTTCCGCATTGCCGGCAATCAGGTAGATGATGAAAGCTATCAGAGCCGGGATATGTCCTTTGAAGATGAACCAGCCGTCGGCTTGTCCGGCTACGATTTCGGAGAACTGCATCGTACCCATCAGGACTACCATCGTCAGGATGCTCAGTCCGCACGAGAGTTCGTAACTGATGATTTGCGCACCGCTTCGCATGGCTCCGATAAGCGAGAACTTATTGTTGGAACTCCAGCCGGCAAGCAGGATACCTACCACGCCGATGCTCGAAGCGGCAAGCAGGAAGAACACGCCCACGTTGAAGTCCAGCACTTCCAGGCCTTTGCTGACAGGCAGGCAGGCGAAGGTGAGGAACGAGGCTATGATGACCATGAACGGCGCCAGGTTGTAGAGGAATCGGTCGGAGAACTTCAGGTCGATGATTTCCTTGGTCAACATCTTGATAACGTCGCACGGCACTTGGAGCAATCCCCATTTTCCTACACGCATCGGACCGAGGCGGCATTGGAAAAAGGCGCATATCTTGCGCTCCATGTAAATCAGGATAATGGCAAGCACTGCATACATCAGGATGATGCATACGCCTATCACTACACATTCAAGAAACACCGCCAGACCTTCCGGCATGAGGGAGATCAGCATCTGGTGAATCCAATTGGTTACTATACTAAAGTCAAACATCTGTTTATTTACGGTTTTACGATTTACGATTTGATGTATGTCTGCTGTCTGTTATTGACGTTCTTTTTGCTTTTTACCGTTATCGGTCGATATCGGGTACTACATAGTCCAATGTACCGCCGATAGCGATAAGGTCGGCAATCTTTGCACCGCGGCAAATCGTATCTACGGTAGATACCAGCGGAAGCCCCGTGCTGCGGAAGTGCAGGCGGTAGGGTGTCTTGTCGCCGTGGCTCTCAAGGAATACGCCGAACTCGCCGCGGCTGCCTTCTACGGCAGCGTAGTAAGTACCTTCCGGTACGCGGATAATCGGTTTCATCTTCTCCTGGTATGCACCTTCGGGGATATTGTCTATCAGTTGTTCGATGATTTTCAGGCTCTCCATGATTTCGTCCATACGGATGAGGTAGCGTGCCCAGGAGTCGCCTTCGGTGCGGACAATCTCTTTGAAGTCCACCTTGTCATACACCCCGTAAGGCATGCGTTTGCGTACGTCGCACGCCCAACCGCTGGCACGGCCCGTACCGCCGGTGGCTCCGAACGCTATGGCATCTTCACGGGAGAGTACGCCTACGCCTTTCAGACGCTGCTGCGCAATGATGTTTCCTGTAAACACGTCGTGGTATTCGTGCAGGATGCCGCGCAGGTATGGGATGAACTCTTTGACTTTCTTCTGGAAGTCGGGGGCGATGTCGGCTTGCACGCCGCCAATCGTGTTGTAGTTCATGATGAGGCGTCCGCCGCAGGTTCCTTCGAAGATGTCGAGAATCTTTTCACGGTCGCGGAAGCCGTAGAAGAAGGCGGTCAGCGCGCCGAGATCCATTGCCAGACAGGAGTAGAAAAGCAGGTGCGAGTCGATGCGCTGCAACTCGTCCATGATGGTACGGATGTACTGCACACGTTCGCTTACCTCTATGCCCATGGCTTTTTCGATACACATACACAAGGCATGGCGGTTCTGGTGAGCGCCCAGATAGTCCAGACGGTCGGTCAGCGCCAGTGTCTGCGGGTATGTAAGACTTTCGCACATCTTTTCGATACCCCGGTGGATATATCCGCAGTTGGCATCGATTTTTTTGATGATTTCACCTTCCAGCGATACGCGGAAACGCATTACGCCGTGGGTTGCGGGGTGTTGGGGACCGATGTTCACCACATATTCGTCATCGCCGAAGAGTTGCGTTTCCTTGTTCTTTACCGTTCCGTCCGGGTTCAATTCCAGTTCGGTGGTGGTATCAATCGTTTCCTCATTGTCCATGCGCAGCGGGTTCTGTGCTTCCGGGTCGTCGTCTTTACGCATCGGATACCCTACCCAGTCGTTGCGCAGGTAGAGGCGGCGCATGTCGGGATGCCCTACGAATACCACGCCGTAGAAGTCGAACACTTCACGCTCCAGAAAGTCTGCCGCTTTCCAGATGTCGCATACAGAGGGAAGTTCGGGATGCTCGCGGTTGAGTGTGGCGGTGCGGATGGCAGTCCGCTTGCCGGTGACGGTGGATTCCAACTGATACACCACGCCAAGTCCGCGCGGAGTGTCGGGAGTGTCTTTGGCGGCATCCGGTTCGCCCCAGTCCATACCGGTGAGGCATTCCAGAAAGTCCATTTGTTCTTCCTGCCGCAGGCGCAGCATTTCGTCATGCAAGGCTGCGGGTTCTATATATCTTATTTCCATACTCATATTCATATTCATTCTTCCGGTCTTTCTTCTTTTTGGTTTACACCGCCAAAGTATTTCTCTATTTTTACTTTACGCTGCAACTGCATCATTCCGTAGTAGAATGCTTCGGGGCGGGGAGGGCATCCGGGGATATATACGTCCACCGGCAAAATCTTGTCTACTCCGTTCACAACGTGGTAGGACTTCTTGAACGGGCCGCCGCTGACAGCGCAACCGCCTACGGCTATCACATACTTAGGGTCTGCCATCTGGTCGTACAAGCGTTTCAGCACCGGAGCCATCTTGTTCGTGATTGTTCCGCACACCATAATCATATCTGCCTGGCGCGGACTGGCACGGGCTACCTCAAACCCGAAGCGCGCCATATCGTAGCGGGCTGCACCGAGGGCCATGAATTCGATACCGCAACAACTGGTTGCAAACGTAAGCGGCCACAGCGAATTGCTGCGTCCCCAATCGATGAAATCGTCCAGAACGCCGATAGCCACATTAGCGCCGCCGGCATTAAGTTCCCGAACCAATTTCTCCAACGTTTCGTTGTCTGTAAACTCCTCATAAGGGATGGATTTTATTTTGGGTTTCTTCGTTACTTCCATTCCAACGCTCCTTTCCTCCAGGCATATGCAAGGCCCAGAACCAATATAATAAGGAAAAATAAAATACTGAAAAGTCCGGCAGCTCCCAGCTCGCGTGCTATGACTGCCCACGGAAACAGGAACACCGTCTCCACTTCAAACATCAGAAACAGGATGGCAAACAAGTAGTAACCTACCCGAAACTGCATCCATGATTTACCGCGGGTGGGAATACCACATTCGTACGGCTCCATTTTCTGCACATTGTACGAACGGGGGGCTATCGCATTGGACAATGCGATGACGATACCCACGAAAGCAATTGCCGTCAGCAAGACGGCTACCAACAAAGTAAAGTTCATAAATCCGATAAGATTTTAGATATATAAAATATAGATATACTGCACTAAAACAAGGATAAAGCGATAAGGCGACAAGGTGATAATGCTTTACCCTTTTTTTAAATGATAATCTTCCTTAACCCGATAATGTAATAATGCGGACCGGGCACGGTAAGACAGTGTACATTCGGCATACGGTCATAGCTTTGCGCACGCAGCAGTTGCTGCATACGGATAATATCAGTGCGCAACAGGGAACTTTTGTTGTTTGGAACCTGCTGGCTTTCCACATGTTCCAGGCAAGAAGCGGCGGATGATGTATGCCTGTAATAATTATGAATGACCTGTTGGGCGGTAGGCGCCTGCGTCAAAATGCAACTCTCTGCTTTGCAACCGGCCGGAGCGCACAAAAAATCCGCAGCCTCTATTGCACCGTTGTGTAATAAAACCGCGAGTATGGCTATCATACAATATTTTATGCACTGTTTCATACCTCCCTATCTGTTTCAGGGCGCAAAGATATAACAAGTATCTCTCATTTTGCTATCTCTGCATAACAAAATAAGACTATTTTTACACTTTTTATCCTAAATCAATTCCGTTTCCAGAATTCCGGAGTGAACAAAAGTAAGACGGTGAACAATTCCAGACGCCCCAATAACATGAGGAATGACAGTAACCATTTGGCGGCATCGGGCAGGGCATTCCATGAATATGCCGGACCGGTATCACCCAATCCGGGGCCCATATTGCCGATGCTGGATACAACACAGCCGATGGACTCTTCGGCACCTATCCCCATCCCCATCATTATCAGTATGCTGATGATGATAATGATAAAATATAGAAAGAAAAATGCCAACACGGTGGATACGATGGAAGGGGGGATTACTTGTTTGTTTATACGCACCGGCAACACTGCGTTGGGATGGAGGAGGTGCTTGCATTCATTGCGGGATACTTTGGCCAGAATGACCATACGGATACATTTCAGGCCGCCGGAAGTGCTGCCGGCACAAGCTCCCATCACCATGACAATGGTAAGAAGTCCCCAAAGCACAGGTGTCCATAACATATAGTCGTCTGTGGCAAAGCCGGTGGAGGTGTGCAGCGATATGACCTGGAACAATGATTTGCGGAAAGCCTCTTCCGCATCCATTGAACCTGTATAATAGAGCACTACGGCTATCACACCGGTAAAGCCTGCTACCGACCAAAAATACCATTTCAGCTCGGCATTGTCAATTACCTTTTTGAATTTCCGGTTGACAAAGAACAGCAATAGCGTAAAGTTAATGCCGGAAATAAACATGAAAATGGAGATTACATATTCTATATAAGGAGAATTGTAATAGGCCACACTTGCCTGCTTGGTGGAGAAACCACCCGTGCCCGTAGTAGCAAAGGCATGGCATACGCTGTCGAACCAGTTCATGCCGCCCAGCATTAACAAGACTACAAGTATGAGAGTGAGTCCGGCATAGATGCTCCATATCCATTTGGCTGTGATGCCGATGCGCGGATGCACCTTGTCGTGCGTGGGACCGCTGGCTTCGGCGGCAAACACCTGCAGGCCGCTGACCCCGAAGATGGGTAATACGGCAATCGTAAACATGATAATTCCCAAACCGCCTATCCATTGTGTCATACCGCGCCAGAACAGCAATCCGTGAGGAAGCGATTCTATATTATCCAGCACGGTGGCTCCCGTACTTGTAAAACCGGACATGGTTTCAAAGAAAGCATTCGTGATGTCAGGGACATATCCGCTGATGTAGAAAGGCAACATACCGAAAAGAGAAAAAGCCACCCAGGCAAAGCTGACCAGGACGTAACCGTCGCGGCGGGTAAGTTGTTTCTCACCGCCTTTTCCGGCGATAGCCATGAGCAGGCCCACTCCTGCTGTGATACCTGCCGATTTCCAGAAATCGAGGAGGGCTTCGTCATTATAGTAGTACGATATTGCCGAACATGCCAGCAACATGACTGTCTCCAGCAGTAGCAGAATACCGATAATCCGTATAATTGTCTTAAAGTTAATCACGCTTGTTTGGATTTTAAGTCGTTAATTTTGAATTATGGGACGGGGCGCAGGTGCAGCCAATTCATAATTCAGAATTTATAACTCTCGATTAATTAAAGTATTTTTCGATTTTCTTAATCATCATGTTCAGGCAGAATACCACCACGTGGTCGCCGGGCTGTATTTGCGTGTTACCCATAACTACCACACCCTCGCCGTTGCGTATCAGTCCGCCGATGGTCGTCCCTTTGGGCAGGCCGAGGTCTTTCACCGGATGTTTGGTTATCTTTGAGCCTGCCTTGACGGTAAACTCCGCTACATCGGCATTGGCAAAGGTGAGGCATTTTACGTTGCTCACATCGGCATCCAGCATCATCTGGTAGATATGGCTGGCGGCAATCATCTTCTTGTTGATAACCGTGCCGATGTCGAGGCTTTCAGCCATGCCTATATAGTCGATATTTTCTACTTCGGCTACGGTTTTTCTTACACCCATGCGTTTTGCCGCCAGACAGGCAAGAATGTTTGTTTCCGAGTTTCCGGTCAGTGCCACAAAGGCTTCGGTATTCTTCAATCCTTCTTCTATGAGCAGGTCCATATCCCGTCCGTCGCCGTTGATAATCATTGTCTTGTCATCCAGCAGTTCGGTCAGACGGTTACAGCGGTTCAGGTCGTTGTCCACGATTTTCACCTGCATATAGTCGGGGACATATTGTGCGGTACGCACGGCGATGCGGCTTCCACCCATAATCATGACATTGCGTACGTCGGCATAATCTTCTTTGCCTGCTATCTTGCGGATATATGGTACGAATTTGCGGGTGGTCGTGAAATAAACAATATCATGCAGTTTCACAACATCATCGCCGCGGGGAATCAGTGTTTCGTTACCGCGCTTGATGGCCACCACATGATAAGGCAATTCCGGTCCGCCCAACTGATGCAGGGGGATGTTCAGGATTTCTGCTTTTTCGCGCATCTTGGCGCCTATCAGAATCAATGCGCCCCCGCAAAATTCCCACCATTGGCGTACCCAGCTCATACGGATGGAAGATACAATCTCTTTTGCCGCAAGCATTTCCGGGTAGATAAGCGAATCTACTCCTAACTTCTGGAAAAATTCCTTGTTTTTGGGCAGCAGATATTCGTAATTGTCAATGCGCCCTACGGTTTTTACCGCACCCAGGTTGGTTGCAAGCATACAGGCGGTAATGTTACGGCTTTCGTCGGGAGTAACGGCAATGAACAGGTCGGCCTCTCCCGCTCCCACTTCTTTCAATCCTTTTATGGAAGTGGGGGAGGCGTTAACGGTCATCAGGTCGAAGTTGGAACTGAGCGTGCTCATCCTTTCTTCGTTGTCGTCTATTAATATGATGTCTTGCTTCTCGCGCGACAATAGTTTGGCCAAATGTGTGCCTACTGCACCGGCACCTGCAATGATTATCTTCACAATGCTTTAAGAAATGAAGAATAAAGAATCAGGAATGAAGTACGGAGGCTTGCATAACGCAGCCCGGCTCTTCATTCATCATTCCTCATTCTTAATTAATATATTATAGATTCCTTCTTCGTCCATTCCGCACAGCCGGTGCAGCTCCTGTACCGTACCATGTTCTATGAATGCGTCGGGTACACCGATGCGCTCGACGTGCGGGGTATAGTTGTTGTCTGCCATGAATTCCAGCACGGCGCTTCCCATACCTCCTTTCCGTGTGCCGTCCTCTATGGTGACGATGCGTTTGAAGTTACGTCCTGCTTCATGCAGCAATGCCTCGTCCAGCGGTTTGAGGAAGCGCAGGTCGTAATGGGCTATGGAGAGCCCTTTTTCCGCTTCTGCCCGTTCGATGGCGTGTGCGGCAGTATTTCCTATCGGTCCGATGGTGATGACGGCAATATCCTTTCCGTCCTTCAGTTTGCGCCCTTTGCCCACGGGGATTTCTTCGAGCGGACACTTCCAGTCCACCAGTACGCCTCGTCCGCGGGGATAACGGATTACGAACGGACCTTTGTCCGGCAGTTGTGCCGTGTACATGAGGCGGCGTAATTCATGTTCGTCCATGGGCGAGGATATGGTCAGGTTCGGGATAGGGCGGAAGTAGGCAAGGTCGTATACGCCATGATGCGTCGGGCCATCCTCTCCCACCAGTCCGGCGCGGTCCAGACAAAGGACAACGGGCAGCCTCAGGAGGGCAATGTCGTGTATCACATTGTCGTATGCCCGCTGCATGAAAGACGAGTAGATGTTGCAGAAAGGTTGCATGCCTTCCTTTGCCATGCCGCCGGAGAATGTGGCTGCATGCCCTTCGGCAATGCCTACATCGAATGCACGGTCGGGCATGGACTTCATCAATAGGTTCATGGAGCATCCTGTGGGCATGGCAGGAGTAACTCCCACTATCTTCGGATTTTTCTCTGCCAGTTCTACCAGCGTCTCTCCGAACACGGTTTGGTACAGAGGGGGCAGGTTGCTGGTGTCGGTGGTGATGCGCTCTCCGGTTTCGGGGTCGAATCTGCCCGGTGCATGCCAGATGCCCGGGTCTTTTTCGGCAGGTTCGAAGCCTTTGCCTTTTACGGTGTGCAGATGAAGTATTTTAGGGCCTTTCAAGTCCTTGATGTCCCGTAGGATGCGGGCAAGATTCTTCACATCGTGTCCGTTTATGGGACCGAAATAACGGATGTTCATCCCCTCGAAGATGTTCTGTTGTTGGGCTGCCATTGATTTCAGGCTGTTGGAGAAGCGGATGAGCGCTTTGCGCCGGTCCTCGTTCAGTACACCCATTTTGAACAGCATTTTGGATGCTTTGAAGCGTAGCTGGTTGTAGCGGTTGGAAGTTGTCAGGTTAAAGAGATATTGCTTCATGCCGCCCACGCTGCGGTCTATCGCCATGTCGTTATCGTTGAGGATAATCAGCAGGTTGTTGTTGGTGGATGAGGCGTTGTTCAAGCCTTCGAAAGCCAGTCCTCCGCTCATGCTGCCGTCGCCAATGACGGCTACCACATGGCGGTCTTTTTCTCCTTTCTTGGCTGCTGCGACAGCCATACCCAAAGCCGCCGAAATGGAATTTGAGGCATGTCCGCAGGCAAAGGTGTCATAATCGCTTTCTACGGGAGTGGGAAAAGGACGTATGCCTTTGAATTTGCGGTTGGTGCAGAAAGCCTCGCGACGTCCGGTGAGCATCTTGTGCCCGTAAGCCTGATGCCCCACATCCCATACAATGCGGTCGTATGGAGTGTTGTAGACGTAATGCAGCGCAACGGTCAGTTCAACAGTGCCCAGGCTTGCGGCAAAGTGTCCCGGATTGCAAGAAAGTTCTTGAATGATGTCTTGTCTTAATTCCTTACATATCTCCGGAAGTTGTTCCACGCTCAATTTGCGCAAATCCTCCGGATAAGAAATGGAATTTAGCAAGTTATATGTTGTTGACTCTGTTTTCATCACTGTACTGAAGATTACAAAATGCAAAAATAGCAAAAGAAAACGGATGGCTGTATCATTTTGTCTGTTTTTTGTTTTGCCGCTTGTCTTTTGCGGGAATTTGTCCGGACGTTTTCGCCTCTTTTAACAGAAATACTTTCCCTTTGCGAAGCGAGTTTACCGGATTGGCGTACGGGATATGTCCGACACCCGGGTCTTGGTATGTCCGACACCCGGGTCTTGGCATGTCTGACATCCGGGTCTTGGTATGTCTGACACCCGGGTGTCAGACACGGTGTTCTTGCATACGCGGATATGTATAGTTGCCTGAAGAAGCAACGGAGCATGTCCTTTGCGGTTTTTAGAAGGTGCTTTTCCGGTTTTTGCAGTATTTCTTTGTATCTTTGCAGCTCCATTGAATTAAGTTACGTATGAACTTCATTACTCCTGTCGAACTTCCCGCCCATCTGCCTTGCTTGCGGCATACGGACCACTTGCTGCTGCTGGGCTCCTGCTTTGCAGCCAATATGGGCGCAAGGTTTACCGAAGCGAAATTTTCCTGCGATGTCAATCCTTACGGCGTACTTTATAACCCTCTGTCCATATCCGCCGCTTTGCGTGAAATCGTATTTGGGAAAGTGTATGGTAAGGAAGACCTGTTTTTCTTTCGCGATTGCTGGCATAGTCCCATGCATCACGGAGATTTCTCATCACCGTTGGCAGACGAAACGTTGAAGAGAATCAACGGACGGATTGCCGGTGCGCACGAACAGATTTTCCGTTCGGCATGTTTGCTGCTGACTTTCGGCACATCCTGGGTGTACGAACAAAAAAATACAGGGCGTATCGTGGGCAACTGCCATAAGCTGCCCGAGAAGGAGTTTACCCGCAGGCGGCTGACAATAGATGAAATTGTGTCGGACTATGTTTCGCTGCTATCGGGGCTGCTGGCGCGCAACTCCGGATTGAAAGTGATATTTACCGTCAGCCCTATCCGCCATGTACGCGAAGGCATGCATGCCAATCAGCTCAGTAAGTCCGTCTTGCTGCTGGCTGTAGACAGGCTGCAAACCGCTTTCCCGGAGAATGTGTTTTATTTCCCTGCCTATGAACTGGTTCTGGACGAACTGCGCGATTACCGGTTCTATGCCGAAGATATGGTGCATCCTTCCGAAATGGCGGCGCAGTATGTTTGGGAGCGTTTTTCGTCCGTCTGCTTCCCCGCCGAAACGTTACGGATAATAGAGGAAAGTGAAAATATACGTAGAGCATTGGCTCATAAGCCTTTTCACCCGGATTCTGAAGAGTATAAGCGTTTTTTAGGACAAATTGTGTTAAAAATAGACCGACTTAACGGAAAATACCCGTACTTAGACTTCCAAAAGGAAAGAGAATTATGTCATACACGATTGAAGATATAGCTCGCATCATCGGCGCGCGGCGGATAGGGGATAGGCCTGCCGCTATCGACTGGTTGCTTACAGACAGCCGTTCCCTGAGTTTTCCCGAAGAAACACTGTTTTTTGCCTTGCCTACAAAGCGGAATGACGGTACCCGTTATATCCGTGATTTGTATGCGCGCGGCGTACGTAATTTTGTGGTCAGCGAAGAGAGGCTGAATGAGGTTGGAATCGGAGAACCAAAAGTTGAAGACGCCGCACGGCAGGAAACTGTGGATACTGCTGCGATGCAGCCGGCTTTCAACTTACTGGTCGTTCCCAACCCGTTGAAAGCCTTGCAGAAACTGGCAGAGCAACATCGGGACCGGTTTCAGATTCCTGTTATCGGCATTACAGGCAGCAACGGAAAAACCATTGTGAAAGAGTGGCTGCATCAGTTGCTGAGTCCCGAACGGATGATAACACGCTCTCCCCGCAGCTACAATTCCCAGATAGGCGTACCTTTGTCCGTGTGGCAGATGAGTGAACAAACGGAGCTTGCCATATTGGAGGCCGGTATCTCGGAACCGGGAGAAATGCGTGCCTTACAGAATATTATCAAACCTACAATCGGTATCCTGACAAATATAGGAGGCGCACATCAGGAGAATTTCTTCTCTTTGCAGGAGAAATGTATGGAGAAGCTGGCTCTCTTTAAGAACTGCGATGTGGTGATTTATAATGGTGACGACGAGTTTATCAACAATTGTGTGGGTAAATCCATGCTTGCCGCCCGTGAAATAGCATGGAGCAGGAAAGATATGGAGCGTCCGTTATATATAAGTAAAGTGGAGAAACAGGAAGATTCCACTGTTATTTCCTATCGTTATTTGGATATGGACAATACGTTTACATTGCCTTTTATAGATGATGCTTCTATTGAAAATTCGCTGAACTGCCTGGCGGCCTGCCTGTATCTGATGCTTCCTGCCGAACAGATAACGGAACGCATGGCAAAGCTGGAACCGGTAGCAATGCGTTTGGAAGTAAAGGAAGGCAAAAACGGATGCCTGCTGATAAATGACAGTTATAACTCTGATCTCGGTTCGTTGGATATAGCGCTTGATTTTCTGTACCGTCGCTCGCAGAGTAAAGGTCTGAAGCGGACGCTTATCCTTTCGGATATATTGGAGACGGGACAGAATACGCCGACTCTCTACCGTCAGGTGGCACAGTTGGTAAACAGCCGGGGAATAGAGCGCATAATCGGTGTGGGAAATGAAATATCTTCATGTGCCGCACGGTTTAGCATCGAGAAGACTTTTTATCCGGATACGGCTACGCTGATTGAAGCCATTGGCCGGGGAGAACTCCGGCTGGAGAATGAAATAATTCTGATTAAAGGGGCGCGTAAGTTCGGTTTCGATGCGTTGACGGAAGCCTTGGAGAAGAAAGTGCACGAAACGATATTGGAGGTAAATCTCGGTGCAATGATCGCTAATCTGAATCATTATCGCGGCAAGCTAAAACCTGAAACCAAAATGGTGTGTATGGTGAAGGCTTCCGCCTATGGCGCAGGTTCGTATGAAATAGCCAGAACTTTGCAGGAACATCATGTGGATTATCTGGCTGTTGCTGTTGCCGATGAAGGGTCGGATCTACGTAAAGCGGGCATTACGGCAAGCATTATCATTATGAATCCGGAGATGACGGCATTCAAGACAATGTTCGACTATAAACTGGAACCGGAAGTTTACAGTTTCCATTTGTTGGATGCGCTGATTAAAGAAGCTGAGAAAGAAGGTATCACCAATTTCCCCATTCATGTGAAACTGGATACCGGCATGCACCGGTTGGGGTTTGCTCCGGAAGATATGCCTCGACTCATAGAACGTCTGAAAGGACAGAATGCGGTTATTCCCCGTTCGGTATTCTCTCATTTTGTAGGAAGCGACGCTCAGCAGTTCGATGCTTTTACGCGTAAACAGATAGAAACTTTTGAAAAGGCTTCCATGCTGCTGCAGGAGGCGTTTCCGTATAAGATACTTCGTCATATCTGTAATTCGGCCGGTATAGAGCGCTTTCCGGGAGCACAGTTTGATATGGTGCGGTTGGGAATCGGATTGTATGGCATCAGTCCGATAGATAATTCTATAATGCATAACGTCAGTACGTTAAAGACTACCATCCTGCAGATTCGTGATGTGCCCGAAGAAGATACGGTGGGATATAGCCGCAAGGGACATTTGACGCGTCCTTCACGTATTGCTGCCATTCCTATCGGCTATGCCGACGGGTTGAACCGTCACTTGGGCAATGGACACGCCTATTGCCTGGTGAACGGACAACGTGCTCCTTATGTGGGTAATATCTGTATGGATGTTTGTATGATTGATGTTACTGACATTGATTGCAAAGAAGGCGACAGCGTTGAGATTTTCGGAGATCATCTTCCTATAACCGTCCTCTCCGATGTGCTCGGGACAATTCCCTACGAAGTGCTTACAAGTGTTTCGACACGTGTGAAGAGGGTGTATTATCAGGATTGAGAAGATGACAAGGCGTAAAGTATGGATTATACTTCATATTTTATACTTTATACTTTGTATTTCGTGCTTCGTACTTCATAAATCTTCTTATCTTTGCAATCAAATTTAATCCGATATGATTATGACAAACTTACTTTTATTAGGTTTCTTGCCCAGCGGTTCCGAATGGATTATCATCGCATTGGTTATCTTGCTGCTGTTTGGCGGTAAGAAAATTCCTGAACTGATGCGCGGTTTGGGAAAAGGCGTAAAGAGTTTCAAAGAAGGGGTAAACGAGGCTAAAGACGAAATCAATAAAGCAAAGGAAGAGGTGGACAAACCTGTAGATAATAAGTAATAAGGTGATGAAGCGGTTGTTGTCGTCCCGTTACCTTGTTGTTTTACCGCCTTGTCACTCTATCGCTGTTTATGTTTATGGCAGATAAAGAGTTAACCTTCTGGGATCATTTGGACGAACTGCGCCGGGTGCTGTTCCGCATTCTTGGTGTATGGTTTGTGTTGGCTGTGGGTTATTTCATTGCGATGCCTTATCTGTTTGATAATGTAGTGCTGGCTCCTTGCCATAATGATTTCATCTTTTATGATTTGCTGCGTTATATCGGCGAAGTATTTGACTTGCATGACGAATTCTTTACGCAGGAGTTCCAGATAAAATTGATAAATATTAATCTGGCCGCACCGTTTTTCATCCATATATCTACAGCATTTTGGATGTCGGTGGTGACGGCTGCGCCATATGTATTCTTCGAGATATGGCGGTTTGTCAGTCCCGCACTCTATCCCAACGAGCGCAAAGGGGTACGGAAAGCACTCGGTCTGGGTACGGTGATGTTTTTTGTAGGAGTGTTGCTGGGTTACTTTATGGTATATCCGCTGACCTTACGTTTTCTATCCACTTACCAGCTTAGCGCAACGATAGAGAACCAGATTTCTCTCAATTCGTACATCGACAATTTTATGATGCTGGTACTCTGCATGGGACTTGCTTTTGAACTTCCGTTGGTAACGTGGTTGCTTTCGTTGCTGGGGTTGGTGCATAAGACATTCCTGCGGAAGTATCGTCGCCATGCAGTGGTGATCATTGTTATTGTTGCCGCTGTCATAACTCCTACTGGCGACCCGTTTACACTGACCGTCGTTGCCGTTCCGCTCTATCTTCTTTATGAAATGAGTATCCTGATGATTAAGGACAAGAAAGCGGATGAAACCGAGGAGATTATAGAGACCGGAGAGAGATGAATGCTGAAATAGAGGAATATTTTTATTTACTGCGGGAAGTCTGTCGTGCAGATGACTCTTCTTTGGGAACCGCTTACCGTCAATTGCGGGAACTGCTTGAGCATTTATGCCGTACGCAAATGACGGATAGCAGTCTGCAAATGACCGACCTTGCCGCCCGTATCAATTTTGTATCTTCCAAGCTGGGGCTGACCGTTGCAGAGCAAAATCGCCTACATACTTTCCGGCTTGCCTCTAATGCCGTCCTTAATCGCCAGGCAGAGCCTTCACGCGAAAAACTGCTGCGTGATGCCAAGACGGTATCTTTCTTTGTAAAGCGCATAACCGGTGAAGATATTCCGGCAGACCTGTATCGTCTCTTTCCGCAGGCTGATGCCACGTACATTGCAGCTCCCCCGGCAAAGGAGCGTGTACGGCGTATGCGCGTCAATTTTCAGTATGCCGATACGGATTATCTGTATGTACTGCCTGTGGATAGCGTGGCGGACGAACCGTTGCGGGTACGTTATAATGTGCCTCAAATCAATGATGAATTTGCTGAGACTTGTGGTTTGTTGTGGCGGCATGCCCAGATTAATCTGCTGGATGTGGCAGTAGATGGGGCAGGTGTGCTTACACCCTCTTTCATTATTTTAGAACCGGATTATCTGCTTGATATCAGCTCATTGGCAGAATGTTTCAGGGAATATGGCCATCACCCGGCAAACTATATGCTGGCAAGGTTGCAGATGCCCGATAATACCCGTCCTCTTTTGTTGGGTAATATAGCCAACCTTTTTTTGGACGAATGGATTCATGCGGAAAGTGAACCTGACTATCTGGAATGTATGAAGAAAGCGTTCCGCTCATATCCCATTGAACTGGCTGCCTGCGCAGATTTGCGCGACCGGGAGAAAGAACGTGAATTCTTTGCCGACTGTAAACGGCATTTTGATAATATCCGGCAAACTGTTACAGATACTTTCCGGGCTTCGGGGTATGAACTGGACAAAACGGATGCCGTGCTGGAACCGTCTTATATATGTGAGGCGTTAGGTTTGCAGGGACGCTTGGATTATATGCAGCGTGATATGTCGTCTTTCATCGAAATGAAATCGGGTAAGGCGGATGAATATGCTATCCGGGGTAAGGTAGAACCTAAAGAGAACAATAGGGTACAGATGCTGCTGTATCAGGCGGTATTGGAGTATGCCATGGGGAAAGAACATCATCGGGTGAAGCCGTATTTGCTCTATACACGCTATCCGTTGCTCTATCCAGCACGTCCTTCGTGGGCAATGCTGCGCCGGGTAATGGATGTCCGGAACCGTATTGTAGCGAATGAATACGGCATCCAGTTGCGCAATAGTCTGCAATATACGGCGGAGCGTCTGCGCGATATTGCTCCGGGAACTCTGAATGAGCGGCAACTGGATAATACATTGTGGAAACGTTATCTGTATCCTTCCATCGATGCGGTGACACAGAAGATTCATGCGTTGTCTCCATTGGAACAGTCGTATTTCTATGCGTTGTACAATTTTATAACAAAAGAACTCTATACTTCAAAATCCGGTGATGTGGAGTATGAAGGACGCACCGGCGCATCTGCTTTATGGCTTGCTACTTTAGAGGAGAAAAGCGAGAACGGAGAGATTTTATATGATTTGGCGATACGGCAAAACTGTGCGGCGGATATTCATAAACCTTATTTATTGCTGGAGCGTACACATACGGATATTGATACTTTGCCCAATTTCCGGCAAGGAGATGCCATTGTTCTGTATGAGCGGAATGTCAGTGAAGATAACGTTACCAATAAAATGGTGTTTAAGGGGAACATCGAGGAAATTTCCGATTGCAATATCCGTATCAGACTCCGTGCGGCACAACAGAAC
This sequence comes from Bacteroides stercoris, assembly GCA_958432865.1. Classification (GTDB taxonomy): domain Bacteria; phylum Bacteroidota; class Bacteroidia; order Bacteroidales; family Bacteroidaceae; genus Bacteroides; species Bacteroides stercoris_A. Next base: position 66,193 of record CAUAWO010000002.1, on the reverse strand, counting down.
GTCAGGGTCTTGCCAATGGAAAGCCGCTATGCAATAGAACATGATTATATGGATACCTCTTTTCGCTGCATGTACTGGGGATTGTCGGCCTTTTTGTCTGCAACGAAAGACCGTCGGGATTTGTTGCTGAATCAACGTAAACCGGAATTTGATACTGCCCTTAACGGAGCTATATCGGCTACTGCCGATGATTTTGTACGCATTACTTTGAAGGCGCAAGCTGCTAAAGACTATTTCTTGCTGGTAGGTCCGCCGGGAACCGGTAAGACCTCTCGCGCTCTGCGCAGCATGGTAGAGGCTTTTTATAGGGAAGGGAAAGAAATACTTTTGCTTTCATATACTAACCGGGCAGTGGACGAGATATGTAAGATGTTGACAGCCATTACACCGGAGGTCGACTTCATACGTATCGGCAGTGAACTTTCCTGTGACGGCGTGTATCGTCCGCATTTGATAGAAAACGTGTTGGAGTCTTGCTCCACACGCCGGGAGGTGCAGGAGCGTATGGCGCGTTGCCGAATTTTTGTGGGAACGGTTGCTACGCTGTCTGCCAAGACCGAATTGTTCCGTTTGAAGATTTTTGATGTGGCCTTGATAGATGAGGCTACCCAGATATTGGAGCCGCAACTGTTGGGATTGCTTTGCATGCGCGGCGTTACCGGCGGGAATGCTATAGGGAAATTTGTCCTGATAGGTGACCATAAACAATTGCCGGCTGTTGTACTCCAGTCATCGGAGCAATCGGAAATTCAGGATGAAGGTTTGCGGGGCATCGGTTTGCATAACTTGAAAGATTCTCTTTTTGAACGTCTTTATCGGAATGCCATTAGGCAACAGGCGGTTGACGGTCGGCAAACCTCTGCTTTCAACTCCCGGTTTTCAGCTTTCAATTCTCTTGATATGCTTTGTCGTCAGGGACGTATGAATGTAGAAGTTGCAGCTTTTCCGAACCGTGCTTTCTATGGCGGGTTGTTACAGCCGGTAGGATTGGAACATCAGACAGGGGTTCTTAAACTGTCTCCTCAGCTTTCTGCTGATGAATTTGCCGCTTTGCTGACCCGGCGGGTAGCTTTTCTTCCGTCCGTTCCCGAACCGCCTATGCAGTCGGCAAAGATGAACCGTTCGGAAGCAAAAATCGTAGCCGGATTGGCTGCTGCTGTCTATCGGCAGTATACATTTGCCGAGGGATGCTTCAGCGCAGCTTCTACTTTGGGAGTAATAACCCCTTATCGTAGTCAGATAGCTTTGATAAAGAAAGAAATAGAAGCTTTGGGAATTCCAGCCTTGAATGAAATCCTGGTAGATACGGTGGAGCGTTTTCAGGGAAGCGAACGTGATGTCATCATTTACTCTTTCTGTGTGAACAGGTTGTCTCAGCTGAGATTTCTTGCCAATCTGACAGAGGAGAACGGAATACGGATAGACCGTAAGCTGAATGTGGCTTTGACCAGAGCACGCAAGCAGATGTTTATAATCGGAGTCCGCCAATTGTTGGAGCAGAACCCAATCTATGCGCAACTGTTGAAAAGTTGTGATTCATAAGGTACGAAACGTTTCCTATTGCCGTAGATTGCAGCTATTTCTTCATTTAATAAATCTTAAATATTTTCTTTCTCTTTATATGCTTTATTAATAACATCGTGTGTTATAAAGCCTTATCTTTGCAGCACGTTTTTTTCATAGAGATTTAGATTTAAGGTTAGAAGAATTGTGGAAGTCGTGAGACTTCCCTTTTTTTTATCCCTTAATTCTTGTTCTCTTAGAATTTGCCGACAAATCTTATATTTGCCAAGAGGATATAAAAAAAAGCTCTTTCATGCGAAAGAGCTTTTTTTTATATCTATATATTCTGTCTGTATCAGTTCAGTACGATGGGTTTGTATTTCGGTACCAGAAGCTTCATGATGCACCAGCCGATAAGGTAAGCAACGGCACAGATGCAGAATATGATGAAGTATCCGGCTGCCTTGCCTTCGAATCCCATGAACATCATCTGGGTTTCATCAGCGTAAGTAAACAGTGTGCCCGAGCCTTTGTTGATGAGGAACGAGCCGATACCGCCCGCCATACCTCCCAATCCGGTAATGGTAGCTACCGCACTTTTGGGGAACATATCGCCCACTACGGAGTAGATGTTGGCAGACCAGGATTGGTGAGCTGCTCCGGCAATACCTATAATGATAATCGGATACCAATAGGAGTATTCTCCTAACGGTTGTGCAAATAGTGCGAGTAACGGGAACAAAGCAAAGATGAACATGGCTCGCATGCGGGCTGCATACGGATTCATACCGGTTTTGTTTATGATGATGGTAGGCAGTTTTCCACCATAGATAGACAGCATGGTAATGGCATAAAGTACGAATATCAGCAACTGTGCCGTTCCGCTGTCCGAAGAGAATCCGTAGACATCGGAGATGTAGGCCGGAGTCCAAAACAGGAAGAACCACCATACACCGTCGGTCATGAATTTACCGATGGCAAAAGCCCATGCCTGAGGGTATTGGAGACATTCCATAAACGACATCTTTCTTTCAGGCTTTTCAGAGACAGCCTTGTCTTCTTCTCTGAGTTTATCTTGTTCGATATAAGCAATTTCTGCTGCATTGACGCGCGGGTTTTCATGAGGTTTCTTATACATGAACATCCACATGCCCATCCAGACGAAGCCTAATCCACCGATGACGATGAACGCCATTTCCCAGCCGTTGCCTACACCGATGCTTTGGAAGTACCGTGCTAAAGAGGGGATGGTAACAGGAGCTATTAAAGCACCTACTGTGGCGCCGGCATTGAAAATGGAAGTCGAGAATGCACGGTCTTTTTTCGGGAAATACTCGGCGGTGACTTTAATTGCTGCGGGGAAGTTTCCGGCTTCACCGACGCTCAATATCACACGGGCAGCGATGAAAAAGTAAACACTGGTAATGGCAATAGTCGATGCTACGGCGCCTGTTGCGGAAATCATGGCAGCGGCGTCATGAATGCCCACTACATGTTCGGTTGCCCATCCGCAAACAGCATGCAGGCAAGCTCCTAATGACCATACGAAGATAGCCCAGAGATAACCTTTTTTGGTTCCTAACCAATCGATGAAGCGTCCGGCAAATAAGTTTGCAATGGCATATACTATGGAAAATACGGCTGTGATATCTCCATAATCGGCATCTGTCCAATGGAATTCCGGGGCGATAAAATCTTTCCAGGTAAGTGATAATACTTGTCGGTCGAGATAATTAACTGTTGTCGCGAAGAATAACATGGCGCAAATTGTCCAGCGATAGTTAGACATTTTGCCCAATGTGTTCTGATTTGTACTCATGATAATAGATTTAATTTATAATGTCGCAAAAATACGCGTTCTTGTGTTATGTGTATGTGTAATATTTGGTAGAAATCATGGAGAAAATGACAAAAATAGGCATAGTTGAGAACAACCATGCCTATTTTCTTATCTACGGATATTATTTCATATCTGTGTATTTGATTTCATCTTTGTCGCTGTACTTCAGGTTCTCACCTCCCATACCCCAGATGAAAGTATAGTTGCTGGTGCCTGCAGCTGCGTGGATGCTCCATTCGGGAGAAGTGATGGCCTGCTCGTTGTGTAACCAAATCAGGCGTTCTTCTTGAGGCTCACCCATTAAGTGGCAAATTGCATTTCCCGGAGCCAGGTTGAAGTAGTAATAGGCTTCCATACGGCGTGTGTGAGTATGGGCAGGCATGGTATTCCATACAGAACCCGGAGCAAGCTCGGTAAGTCCCATCTGCAATTGGTTTGTACCGCCGTTTTTCACTCTTTCCAAAACATCTTTTACAATCAGCTGGTTTACGATACGGTCGTTGCTGTCTTCCATTTTTCCGTAATGGTCGGAAATGCCCAAAGCATATTTTTTAGGATTGGCCTTTTGAAGTTTGGCATCGGTTGTAATCAACTGAGTAACGTAAGGTTTGTAAGCCGGAGCCGAGTTGATATAGAATTTGGCAGGGTTGGCAGCATCGTTGCTCTTGAAAGTTACTTCTTTATTGCCACAACCTACATAAAGAGCTTCTTTATACTTCATGGGGTATTCTTTACCGTCTACGGTAACTACTCCATCGCCGCCGGTGTTGATAACACCCAACTCGCGACGTTCGAGGAAGTAAGTGATTTCAGGACCCAGCTCACGGAAAGTCTCCAGTTTCAATACTTTGTTTACAGGCATTGCACCTCCGTAAATCAAACGGTCATAGAGGGTGTAAGTAACATTGATTTCGTCCGGAGCCATTACTTTGCTCATCATAAAAGAGCTACGGAGACGTTGTGTGTCATAATGCTTTACGTCCAATGGATGGCAGGCTGTCTGCACAGTGTAATTTACTTGGGCGGAAGCCGTAACTGCGGCTGCACCCAACATCAGGGCAATTGCTAATTTTTTCATGTCTGATATAAACTTTAAATATTAATATGCTTAATGATTGCTTTTTTATTTAGCACTCTCTTTAGCTTCTTTTTCACTGCGGACAATGATGCGACGGTTGATGAACATCATGGTTATTGCTACCAGTACCAGCAGTGCAGCACCTACATACGAGAGTTTTACACCTCTATATATAGTCCAGCCGAAGAAAGAAGCGGCAAAGTCGATGGAACCGCCATCAAATCCTTCAGGAATGTGTGCCGTAGGATCGTGTGTTTCGGCATATACCTGATTGGCTGCCAGCGTGAAGTCCGGTGCCATATCGGTTACGAAATACAAACCTAAGATCAGAGTGATAAGACCGATAATAAGTGTCTTCAATACATTTCCTTTAGTAAAGGGCAATATCATCGGAAACAGATAGAACATACCTGCAAGTGAGGCCAATGGCAGGAACTGATTACCCGGCAGGAATACGGCAAGTGCCAGGATAACGGGAATCAGGATAACCGATGCCACCAATGTAGCGGGGTGGCCGATAACCAATGCCGGGCTCATGCCGATATGTACTTTCTTACCGTTGAATTTAGCTTTTACCAGTTCCGAAGTCTTTTCGGAGATAGGCTTCAATCCTTCGATAAACAGAGAAGTGATGCGGGGAATGAGTTCCATTACGGCTCCCATTGTGATACCCAGGAAGAGAACTTTCTTGATGTCGAGTTGGGCTGCCCAGCCTATCAGCATACCTACGATAACTCCCAATACCAGCGGTTCACCTATTACACCGAACTTTTTCTTCATGCCTTCTGCATCGATTTCCAGCTTGGAGAAACCGGGAATTTTATCTAATGCCTTATTGATAAGTATGGCAAACGGTGTGAAACTCTGGCAGAAAGGCTGAGGAATGGAGATACCGTCCAAATCATAGAACTTTTGGAATTTTTCTGCAGTAAGGTCTGCGCAGACCAATGTAATAATGTAGCAGATGATAGCGGCGAAATAGCCCCATGCCAGATTCTGGCCGGTAACAAAATAAGCCACAGCACCGATGAAGGCGAAGTGCCAATAGTTCCACAAGTCTATGTTTACAGTACGTGTGGTCTTGGTGATAAGCATCAGGAAATTGACGCCTAAGCAGATAGGAATGATAAGCGCACCAACAGCGGTATTATAAGCTACGGCAGCGGCGGCAGGCCATCCCATATCGAATACGTTCAGTTGCAGGTGATACAAATCGGATATGGCTTTCAGAGGAGAATTAAAATTTGTTGTCAGCAGGGCGGTAACTACGCCTAAGCCCACAAAACCGACTCCGACAAAGAGACCTGATTTCAGAGCCTTGCCAAATTTCATACCGATGCACATGCCTATGATTGTAAAAATAATAGGCATCATTACAGACGCTCCCAAAGCGATGATGTAACCGAAAACTTGTTCCATTCTTTATGTGATTTAATTGATAAATGATTATGTTTTACAATAGTACGAATTGAAAATCGGGGTCAAAAATAAGACCTTTTCCTAATTAATCAAACTGTAAAGGCATAATAAATAGTAAATAAGGATGATTTTGGACAAATTTGTCGTTATCGTGCACAAATTTGTTCGTTTTCGTACACGAAAATCAAAAAATGCACCCTCTGCGCCAAAAAGTGCACAGGTGTTTGGAAAGAAACATCTACTTTTGTTTCGTGAAAAATTATAAGGTCTAATACCCAAAAAGAACAACTACATGAAAAAGAACTTTATTTGTAATTTTATTCTATCCGGTTTATTGTTGTTTTCTCCTTTAAGCATGTTTGCACAGCGTGTGGATTCAAACTTGCCGTGGTCGGTACGTATGGTGGAGTCCGAAATGATTCGTTGTCCGGAATCCTGGCAGTTGGACTTTCAGCCTAAATTGAAATGGGATTACTGTCACGGGCTGGAATTGCAATCCATGCTGGATGTGTATGACCGCTACGGTAATCGGAAAATCTATGATTATGCTTTGGCTTATGCTGATACAATGGTAAATGCAGATGGTACTATCAAAATGTACAAACGTGAGGAGTATAGCCTTGACCGTATAAACTCCGGTAAATTTATATTCCGCATCTATGAACAGACGAAAGATGAGAAATATAAGAAAGCGCTTGCATTGATGAGAAGTCAGCTCGATGAGCATCCCCGGAATGCCGACGGCGGCTTTTGGCATAAGAAAATTTATCCGAATCAGGTATGGCTGGATGGTATTTATATGGGAGCGCCTTTCTATGCGGAATATGCTTTCCGTAACAATCAGGTAGACGATTATGCGGATGTTATCAATCAATTCCTGATGGCGGCCCGTCATACTTACGACCCGAAAAATGATGTGTACCGTCATGCTTGTGACGTAAGCCGTAAAGAACGTTGGGCCGATCCTGTTACCGGACAATCAAAGCATAGCTGGGGACGCGCTATGGGCTGGTATGCCATGGCCTTTGTAGATGCTTTGGATTTCATTCCGAAACATGAAGCGGGCCGTGATTCCATGTTGGTTATCTTCAATAAAATAGCTTCTCAGATAAAGCGTTTGCAAGATTCCAAGACCGGTTTGTGGTATCAAGTGTTGGATAAGAGTGGAGCGCCGGGTAATTATCTGGAATCTTCCTGTTCTACTATGTTTGTATATTCTCTGTTCAAGGGTGTGCGTAAAGGATACATTGACAAATCCTATCTGGAAGTAGCAGTTAAAGGATATAAGGGCATCCTTGACAACTTTATAGAAGTGGATAAGAACGGTGTGGTAAGCATCACAAAGGCTTGTGCCGTAGCAGGACTTGGCGGAAAGGTCTATCGTTCGGGAGACTATGATTATTATATCAATGAAACTATCCGCAACAACGACCCAAAAGCTGTAGGTCCGTTTATTCTTGCATCATTGGAGTGGGAACGTCTTCAGGACGTGAAAGTGATTGTTAACCGGAAATGATAGCGAAAGTAACTATGAAAGCACTGTGTAGTTTTATAATAACCCTGCTTTGCGGGGTCGGTTCGTTATCCGCGGCGCAGCAGTGGAAAGATACGATTGTTGTAGCCCGTGACGGTACGGGAGATTACCGTACGCTGACCGAAGCAATGGAGGGTATCCGCGCCTTTATGGATTATAAGGTGACGGTTTTGGTTAAAAAGGGTGTATATAAGGAAAAGGTTGTTCTTCCTTCTTGGTTGGAAAACGTCGATTTCATCGGTGAAAATGTAGAAAATACGATTATCACCTACGATGATCATGCCAATATAAATAAGATGGGAACTTTCCGTACCTATACTTTGAAAGTGGAAGGAAGTTCCATCACTTTTAAGAACTTGACGATAGAGAATAATGCTGCACGGCTGGGGCAGGCAGTTGCGCTTCATACGGAAGGTGACCGCTTGGTCTTTATCAATTGTCGCTTTTTGGGCAATCAGGATACTATTTACACCGGTGCAAAAGGTACTCGTCTCTGCTTCCTGAATTGTTATATTGAAGGTACTACCGATTTTATATTCGGTCCTTCTACGGCATTGTTCCATAATTGCACGATTCATAGTAAAGCCAATTCGTACATCACGGCAGCTTCCACTCCGAAAGACATTGAAGTGGGATATGTTTTTAAGAACTGTAAGCTGACTGCCGCACCGGACGTTGATAAGGTTTATTTGGGGCGTCCGTGGCGTCCCTATGCAGCTACAGTGTTCATTAACTGCGAGATGGGTAAACATATCTGTCCGGCAGGATGGGATAATTGGCGTAATCCGGAGAATGAAAAAACAGCCCGTTATGCTGAATATGGTAATACGGGAGAGGGGGCTGATAATACAAATCGGGTAAAATGGGTAAAGCAACTGACCCGGAAGGATGTTGCAAAATATGAGGAACCGGATTATCTTTTCAAGATATGCAGTGAATGGAAACCGTAAGTTTATCTTACGGTTTCAGAAAATCCGCTCTCATAGGACTGAAGCAGTCGATTAATATACCGGCTTCCAGACAAGTGCATCCATGTTCGGCATCCGGTTCGATATAAACACCGTCGCCAGCCGATACGATTTGTTTTTCACCGTTAACCGTGAATTCAAATTTACCGCTTGCCACATAAGTTGTTTGAGTATGATAATGGGTATGTGTTGTACCTACTGCACCTTGTTCAAATTTAACCTTGACGAGCATTACCTGACCGTCGTATCCCAAAATCTGACGAACAACGCCTTCTCCGGCGGGTTCCCATGCTTTCTCGTTTTCGAGAATGAATGCATTGCTTCTTGTTCTTTTCATTGTGTGAATGATAATTTTACTGATACAAATATAGCGATAAATAATAAGTTTGAAAAACCATGAAAAGTAAATTGATTCTGTTATTGACAGCTTTTTTCTTGTGTTCCGCTTTCAAGGCCGATAAGCCGGTAATTACCATTTTTATGATTGGTGATTCTACGATGTCAAATAAGTCGTTGGTGGGCGGTAATCCCGAAAGAGGGTGGGGGCATGTCCTGCCCGGTTTCTTTTCTGAAAACATACGGGTGGATAATCATGCCATGAACGGACGCAGTTCCAAGAGTTTTATCGATGAGGGGCGCTGGGACAAAGTGCTTTCACTGATAAAGAAAGGCGATTATGTTTTTATTCAGTTCGGGCACAATGACGAAAAGCCCAAAGCCGACCGCCATACAGACCCGGGAACAACCTTTGATGCCAACCTGCGTAAGTTTGTTAATGAGACTCGTGCGAAAGGCGGTATTCCTGTTCTGTTCAACTCCATTGTGCGCCGTAACTTTGGTACGGCCGATAATAAAGCCGTAGCGGAAGCTATTCTTCAGGATGATATTCGCAAGGGAATCAATCCTGATGCCAAGCAAGACGCCTCTCAGGAAAAGAATGTGGTGGAAGGAGACAAACTGATTGATACGCACGGAGCATATCTGGATTCTCCGCGCAATGTAGCAAAAGAGTTGAATGTTCCTTTTATTGATATGAATAAACTCACCCACGATTTGGTAGAAGGCTTGGGACCGAAAGAATCGAAGAAACTCTTTATGTGGGTGCCCGCCAACACAATTGCTGCCATGCCTAAAGGTCGTGAAGACAATACTCACCTCAACATATACGGTGCACGTGTCATAGCCGGTATTACAGTAGATGCCATTGCCAAAGAAGTGCCGGAATTGGCAAAATATGTCCGCCATTATGATTTCGTGGTAGCTCAGGATGGCAGTGGCGATTTCTTTACTGTACAGGAAGCTATTAATGCCGTACCCGATTTCCGTAAAAATGTACGCACCACGATATTGGTGCGTAAAGGCGTATATAAAGAAAAACTGATTGTGCCCGAGAGCAAGATTAATATCTCTTTGATAGGACAGGAAGGAGCTATCATATCCTATGACGACTATGCCAATAAACAGAATCTCTTTGGAGAGAACAAAGGTACGTCCGGTTCATCTTCCTGTTATATCTATGCGCCCGATTTTTATGTGGAGAATATCACGTTCGAGAATACATCCGGTCCGGTAGGGCAGGCTGTTGCCTGTTTTGTCAGTGCCGACCGTGCTTATTTCAAGAACTGCCGTTTTCTCGGATTTCAAGATACACTCTATACGTATGGGAAGGGAGTGCGGCAGTATTATGAAGATTGTTATATAGAGGGTACGGTCGATTTTATATTCGGTTGGTCTACGGCGGTATTCAACCGCTGCCATATTCATAGTAAACGTGACGGGTATGTCACGGCTCCTTCTACCGATGAAGGACAGAAATACGGCTATGTATTTTATGACTGCAAATTAACTGCGGATGCCAACGTGAAGAATGTTTATTTGTCCCGTCCGTGGCGTCCTTTTGCTCAGGCTGTGTTCATTCATTGCGATTTAGGAAAGCATATTCTTCCGGTCGGTTGGCATAACTGGAATAAGAAAGATGCTGAGAAAACCGTTTTCTATGCAGAGTATGACAGCTATGGCCCGGGTGCTAATCCTAAAGCACGCGCTGCTTTCTCCCATCAGTTGAAAGATACGGAAGGATATGAAATAGAGTCCGTTCTTGCCGGTACTGACGGTTGGAATCCGATTGCTAACGGCAATGCATTGGTAAACATTAAACGTTGATTGATAAAACAATTCTGACATGGTAAAGAATAAAACAATATTGGGTGTTCTTACTCTGCTATTGGGTTTGGCATTGACTGCCAGTGCGGAAAATTATCCTTACAGGAGCGATGTACTTTGGGTTACCGTACCCAATCATGCCGATTGGCTCTATCAGACTGGGGAGGAAGCTACCGTAGAAGTACAATTCTATAAATACGGCATCCCGCAGGATGGTGTAACTGTCTGTTATGAACTTGGAGATGACATGATGCCTTCGGATACGAAAGGCTCTGTTACGTTGAAGAATGGTAGAGCCGTTGTTACTATCGGCACAATGAAGCAACCTGGATTCCGGGATTGCCGCTTACAGGCTACTATCGCTGGAAAAACTTATAAACATCATGTAAAGGTAGGTTTCTCGCCCGATAAACTTCAACCTTATACGAAGATGCCTGCCGATTTCGATGAATTCTGGGATAAGAGTAAGTCTGAAATTGCAACTTTCCCTTTGTTGTATACGAAAGAGCGGGTTGAAAAGTATTCTACCGACAAGATAGACTGTTACTTGGTTAAACTACAGTTGAACAGTCGGGGACAAAGTATTTACGGCTATTTAACCTGTCCCCGGAATATGCAGAAAGGTGCTTGCCCGGTAGTGCTTTGTCCGCCGGGTGCAGGAATCAAAACCATCAAAGCCCCTCTTCGTCATAAATACTATGCAGAGCAGGGATGTATCCGTTTTGAGATGGAGATACATGGACTCAATCCGGAGATGTCCGAAGCGGAGTTCAAGGAAATCAGTAATGCGTTCAACGGCAGAGAGAACGGGTATTTATCAAACGGACTGGATAATAAGGATAATTATTACATGAGACGCGTTTATCTGGCATGTGTCCGCAGTATTGACTTTCTAACTTCTTTACCCGAATGGGACGGTAAGAATGTCATTGTGCAAGGGGGTAGCCAGGGAGGTGCTTTGGCATTGATTACCGCCGGACTGGATACACGGGTAACAGCGTGTGTAGCCAATCATCCGGCTTTAAGCGATATGGCAGGCTATAAGGCTGGCAGAGCGGGAGGTTATCCGCATTTCTTCCGTGTAGCAGGTATGGATACTGCCGATAAGCTGAATACAATGGCTTATTATGATGTAGTAAACTTTGCCCGCCGGATAAAAATTCCTACTTACATGACTTGGGGATACAATGATGATACTTGTCCGCCCACTACCAGTTATATCGTATATAATGTGTTGAATTGCCCCAAAGAAGCGCTAATCACTCCTATTAACGAACACTGGACATCTGAAGCTACGGAGTATGGGCATTTACTTTGGATAAAAAGACACCTGAAATAGCGATTGGCCGTTAACGGTCAGTGATTGTTATTAATAAGGTTATCACTGACCGTTAATCTTTATTTCTCATTTCTTTATTAAAGAACTCCAATACCTCTTCCTGCATCTCCTTGTTAAAGAAATGCTTCTCATCCCATATCTTAGTCACAAGCCTGTCACCGGCATGTTGACTGTCCCATACCGTTCGCATCGTTTGATATGCATCTTTTACTCCTTCTATCGGGAATAACTTATCTTTGCTTCCATTGAAGAAAAGGGCGGGTTTAGGACATGCAATACTTGCCGTATGCGGATAATCCAGATAACGCCTTAAGTTTGGAATAAGCATGGAGTAAGCGGAACCGCCTTTATTCTGATTATTAGTCAGCGTCATCAGATGCTCTGTGGTATTCATCCAGCAGATGGAAGCGGATGCTTTTATACAATCAGTCAGCGCAGCCAGCATCCAGGAACGATAGGCTCCCATCGAGAATCCCAAACAACCGACCCTGTTTTTATCTACCATTGGCAGGGAAGCCAGAAACTCGGCACTACGCACATCATCCATGTTGATAAAAGCCCCTCAGGATGCCCCCATTTGCATGAAATTGGAAGCCAGTGCCTGCTGTCCGTCATAACTTACTCCTTCCTTTCGTCCGCGTTCTCCCCAAAACAGGGCGTCGATAGACAGTACTACGTAACCGTTTTGTGCAAAGTAATCTCCGGTATATTGTCCGTCATAACAACGGACCACCCAATCTTCGGCATCAGCCGATATTTCCGGAGAGACTCCGAAAGGACGTACCATTTTCTCTTTGCCGATGGAAAAGTGTGCTCCATGATCGTGCAGCATTATCACAGCCGGAAAAGGCCCCTTTCCGTCAGGAACCAATAAATAAGCCGGTATGCGGGACCATTCCGAAACATTAAACCATATCTTGCGGGCTTCATATCCCGCCCGCTGCTCTGTTCCGACGACAGACATATCGTATTTCGAGGGAGCAGGTGGCAGATTCTGCATGCACTCCATCACTATATTTCGTGTTTCGATTCTCCATTTCCCAAAGTCTTTTGTGGTAGACTTTCCCCATGCTGCGGGATAGGTAAGTTGCTGTTTCAGTTGCTCGTAGAAAACGGGCATGTTTTTTGTCACTTCATAACTTACCGTATCAACTTGTTGAGCCTTTATACCCAGACTTACGGTAAGGAAAACAGCATAAAGTATAACGCTTGGTTTCATAGTGGTATTTAAAATAATGACAAATATACGATATTTTCGGCGAAATGCGTATCTTTACCCCACAGAACGAATATGTTATGAGAAAACTTCTATATCTGGTCATAGGCTTATTGTTTGTATTTGCGTTACCGTCCGGAGCACAGCCGGAGTGTGTCTTTACCCATTATTCGTCCGAAGAGGGACTTTCGCAGAATACTGTCATGAGTATTCTGCAAGACAGAAAGGGAAATATGTGGTTTGCCACTTGGGATGGCATCAATAAATTCGATGGGTATGATTTCAGGATTTATAAGGCAAAGTTTGATAACCGCATTAACCTGACAAACAACCGGGTGGACTATATGTATGAAGACCGGTACGGCTTTCTGTGGCTGCTCACTTACGATAATCAGGCTTGGCGTTTTAATCCCCGTACCGAAGTATTTGAACATGTTCCTGCCATGAAAGAAGAAGGGAGCCGGTTTGTGGTAACTTCAATCAAGGTATTGCCTTGCGGTTCGGTCTGGTTGCTTTCGGAGGAAGAAGGGGCTATCCGCCTCAAGACCGATCCGGAGAGTTTTCGCCTTTCGCCAGAGATGTATTCAGCTGATAACGGTTTGTTCCCGGCCGCACGCGTATACGATGTTTATGAGGATGCTTCCGGAAATGAGTGGATGCTGACTGACAACGGGCTGGGGATGCTTGCTGCCGGAAGTGGTGCCCTTACGTCCTTTTTCGTAGAGAAAACATTGAAGAAAGAGAAAGGCGGCCAAATTTTTTATACAGCCCAGGAATGTGGAAATGAAATCTTTTTCGGGTCGGATAGCGGACGCGTATGGCGTTATCAGAAGAAAAACGGCCGGTTTCTGTTATTGCAGTTGCCTTGTGCCTCACATATCGTGGCTGTAGGAAAGATTGACGAACATAATCTGATAATGGTTACAGAGACAGACGGCTTTTTTACTTACAATGCGTCCGCTAAGACAACTGTTCATTATCCGGCTTCCCGTCTGCCGGGTGCTCCTGTTCACTCCATTTATATAGACAGAAACTCGGAAGTATGGTTCGGGCAGGATATTGCGGGAACCGTTGCACATTTTAATGCAAGGACACAAGTGCTGAAAACGGAAGTAATCCCGGTAGAGCCTACATCTACCGACCGTTCCCGTCCGGCTTTTCACGTGCACGAAGATATTTTCGGTTCTGTTTGGGTGCATCCCTATGGCGGAGGTTTTTCGCGTTTCGATAAGGCTGCTAATTGCCTGCGTCCCTTCTATAACGGCTTTTCGGATACCAACTGGCGTTTTTCCAATAAAATCCATTCTGCTTTTTCCGACAGGCAAGGCAATCTGTGGATGTGCACCCATTCCAAGGGACTGGAGAAAATCACTTTCCGCTCTTCCTTTTTCAGTATGATGACGCCGGAACCTCATCGGTATGAATCATTGAGCAATGAGGTGCGTGCTCTTTGCGAAGACACTGAACATAATCTTTGGGTGGGACTGAAAGACGGCAAAATAAGGATTTACGATAAGAATCGCACAGAACTGGGATACTTCACGGAGACAGGTACGATATCACATACGGGGGTACCGTTAAAGGGAAATACTTATTGCATATTTCAAGACAGTAAGCACAACATTTGGATTGCCACCAAGGGTGAGGGATTGGTAAAAGCCCGGCCTCAGGGTGGAGGACATTATAAACTGACCCGCTATTGCCATAGTAGGGATGATATCTACAGCCTGAGTGACAACAATGTATATTGTGTCTATGAGGACGTGAAAGGACGTATCTGGGTTGCCACTTTTGGAGGAGGAATCAACTACCTTACCCATAACCGTGGCGGACGGGAGATATTTGTCAACCACCGTAACAACCTGAAAGGTTTCCCTATAGATAATTGCCATAAGGTACGCTTCGTTACAGGTGACCATCGCGGAAATATATGGATTGCCACTACAGTCGGCGCATTAATGGTAAACAGTGATTTTAAGAAGCCCGAAGATGCAGTGTTTCATCACTATGTACGTGTGCAGAACGATGTAAACAGCTTGAGTAATAACGATGTGCACTATATTCTGTCTACCCGGAAGAACGAACTTTATCTGGTTACTTTCGGCGGCGGGTTGAATAAGTTGCAGACTATAGATGCTGCCGGCGACGCAATATTCAAGTCGTATGGCGTGGCCGAGGGATTGCCTTCGGATATATTACTCTCCATACGTGAGGATAATAGGGGCAATCTTTGGATGAGTACGGAGAACGGCATCAGCAAATTTATTCCTGAAGAAGAACGTTTTGAAAACTATGCAGACGGTCATGTCTCGTCCCATGTCCGCTTCAGCGAAGCAGCATCGGCCTATACTTCGTGGGGAGACTTGCTGTTTGGTACGAGCAACGGCGTCTTGCTGTTCAATCCCGATTCTATCAGGAAGAGCACATATGTACCGCCGTTAGTGTTTTCCAAATTGCTTATAGCCAATGAAGACATTGTGCCGGATGAAAAAAATATATTGAAAGAGAGTTTGGATGATACCCGTGAATTGAAACTCTCGCACGAGGAAAACATTTTCACGATTCGTTTTGCCGCACTTGACTATACGGAACCTGCCGGAATACAGTATGCCTATATTCTGGAGGGATTTGAGAAATCTTGGAACTATGTCGGCAAGCAGCGTACCGCCACCTATACCAACCTGCCCAAAGGGCATTATGTGTTTAAGGTACGTGCCACCAATGCCGATGGAGTATGGACGGATAACATGCGCTTGCTTGATATTGAAGTGCTTCCTTCCTTTTGGGAGACTCCTTTTGCCTATTTCCTGTATGTCTTGTTTGTTTTGTTGATTATAATAACGGCTGTTTATATCTTGTTTACGATTTATCGTCTGAAGCACGAAGTTGTTGTGGAACAGCATATGACAGATATGAAATTGCGTTTCTTTACGGATATTTCCCATGAACTGCGTACTCCTTTAACCCTGATTTCTGGTCCGGTGGAATACGTGCTGGAGCATACGCAACTGCCGGCGGATGCCCGTGAACAGCTACAGGTTGTGGAGCGCAACACAAATCGTATGTTGCGTCTCATCAATCAGATACTCGACTTCCGTAAGATTCAGAACAAAAAAATGAAGATGCAGGTGCAGCGTGTCAATGTAGTGGCCTTTACCCGCAAGATAATGGAGAATTTCGATTCAGTGGCCGAGGAGCATCACATTGACTTCTTGTTCGAGACGGAAAAGCCCGAACTTTATCTGTGGGTGGATGTCGATAAGTATGAAAAGATTATTTTCAACTTGCTCTCCAATGCTTTCAAATATACTCCGAATGGAAAAATGATAAAGGTTTTTATCCATGAGGACGAGGAAACCGTTTCTATTGGCGTGCAGGACCAGGGTATCGGTATTGCCGAGAACAAGAAGAAATCTATTTTTGTCCGTTTTGAGAATCTGGTAGACCGTAATTTGTTCAATCCAAGCACCGGCATCGGTTTGTCGTTGGTAAAAGAGCTGGTGGAGATGCACAAAGCTTTGATTACGGTAGATAGCAAGTTGGGAGAGGGCAGTTGCTTCAAGATAGACTTTATGAAAGGCAAGGAGCAGTATGACGAATCGGTGGAATTTATGCAGGACGATATAACAGTTGGTCTGGAGGCTTATCACCGGCAAACGGCGGATACGGAAGATGCGCAGTCTTCACAACCGGAAACGGGTTCTCAGGAAAAAGGCGGTGGAGATGCATCCAAAGATTTGATGCTGCTGGTAGAAGATAATTCCGAACTGCGTATTTTCCTGCGCAGCATCTTCGCTTCCGAGTATCGCATTGTAGAGGCTGCCAATGGTATGGAGGGGCTGCATAAGGCGTTGAAGTTTCTGCCGGATATTATTATCAGCGACGTGATGATGCCGGAAAAAGACGGTATCGCCATGACTCGTGAATTGCGTGCTGATATGACTACCAGCCATATTCCCATTGTGTTGCTTACGGCGAAGTCGTCCATCGAAAGTAAGTTGGAAGGATTGGAGTACGGTGCTGATGATTATATAACCAAACCTTTCAGCGCCACCTATTTAAAAGCACGTGTAAAGAATCTGCTTGCCCAGCGGCAGAAACTGCAAACTTTGTACCGCCAGAACTTGATGCAGGCAGGAGCGGTTGCAGCTGTTGCCGATGAACAGAGTATCGGTAATGTCCAGGATAATCCTCAAACGGATAAATCTGCGGCAATGTCTCCCAACGACCGTAAGTTTATGGATAAACTTATAGAACTGATGGAGAAGAACATGGATAACGGTGACTTGGTAGTAGATGATTTTGTGCAGGAACTTGCCGTGAGCCGTTCCGTATTCTTCAAGAAGTTGAAAACCTTGACCGGACTGGCACCTATCGAGTTCATTAAGGAAATGCGTATCAACCGTGCAGCTCAGTTGATAGCCACCGGTGAGTATTCCATGACGCAAATATCCTATATGGTGGGTATCAATGACCCTCGTTATTTCAGTAAGTGTTTCAAGCAGAAAAAGGGAATGACACCCACGGAGTATCGGGATAAAGTGCTGAAATAAACCATTATTTCGTGTCCGGAATGAACATAAACTATTGGAGTCTTGTTGTATTTGAATTATTTGAAAACTAAACAAAGTCTATGATTATATATTTGATATGCTTGCTGGTTATTGGCTTGATAATAGCCTGGAATATAAAAAAGGCTCCTTCGGATAAGGATTTGTGGGGAGAGGAAGATGAGTAAGTTGTAAAAAGAGAAAGATGAATTCCGAAATTCTGATACTTCGGAATTCATCTTTCTTTTAGTGAATATTATTCAGAAAACGGAAGCAATAATCAATATCCAGGATTTTGGTCTTCCATACTCAACTGGCCGTTGGCATCGATAGCTGCTTGTGGGATAGGCCATAATAATTTTTCTCCTATGGTAGCAGCGGCTGTACCTATCATATGCGGATTGTATTTGTCGTTGTATTCAACCAATTTACCGGTACGACGAAGGTCCATACGACGATAACCGTTTCCAAACATTTCGCAGGCCGACTCTTTCAATATGATGTCCAAATCAATATTATTTTCAGCTGTTAAACCGGCGCGTTCACGTACAACATTCAAACGCTCCAAGGCTTTGGGATCATTCAATTTGTAGTAAGCTTCGGCTGCTACGAAAAACATTTCCGGCAGTGTGATTACGTGGAGGTCGCGGAAACTCTTTCCGGCATTATAGTCAGCGGTTTGGCTGTCGTCAAATTTCCGGCAAGGCTGTACAGACCAACTGAGTTTTTGCGTGGAGGCATCGTCAAAATCATATTTGGCAATAACCCCGTCCGGATATTCTGCCAGGTCTTTTACGTAAGTGGACATTGGCTCCATTTTGGCTGTTTTATCATTTTGTGGAATGATAAATGTGTTTTTCCGGTTTTCCGGGTCTTTGGCACGCCACTCAGCAACGGAAGCAGCGTCACTTTCCCAATAAGCCGGATAATACACTCCTACCATTTTGCCGTCAGCTTTACCGCCATTTTTGTAGAAAGAGAAATAGTCACCGATAGGCTTGCCTTTTTCATCTTTAAATCCGTTCTTGATATCCCATTCTTTCTTAACCAGTAGGGTCTTCATGAAAGTTGCATCGTAGCGTTTGTCTCCTTTTTCAAAATTTCTCAATGCATGCATGTAAGGTATGAAAGATGAACTACCATTTTTCATGCCTTCTTCACTACCCCCGTAATAATTGGAAAAGAAACTCTGCCAACGATTACCGTCATTTTTGTCATGCTGGTTTTCTGCATCGTATTCCACATCGAAGATGAACTCTTCATTGTCATCTCCGGAACGGTCGGCAGCCCATAATTTGGCGAATTCGGTTGTCAGTTTACGTCCGGCAATAACTTCGTCGGCATAGGCTGCCGCTTTGGTAAAGTAATCATCTTTCTTTAAATCCCATGCAGCAGACAAGTAAGTTTTTGCCAGCAATGCCTTAACAGCTTCTATGCTGGCTTCCCCTCCTCCTTTTGTTGCAGAAGAAACAACCAATTTGTTATTGTCGATGATGTTGGTCAGTTCTGTGATGATATGCGTATATACTGCTTCTGCCGTAGCACGGGGCTGTTCTTTGATTTCACCGGCCTGTTTGGCATATTCGGTTACTAAAGGAACGCCACCAAAATTATTGACCAGCAAGTAATAATACAAACACTCGATGAAACGACCTTCATCAATGTTTTTTTGTTTTATATCTTCACTCACCGTTGATTGTGCAGCATAGTACTGAATGGCAAGACATGAACGTATTCCATCGTAGCAATCTGTGTAGAAGTTTTTTACAGTCCCATTTTCAGGAGTAAAATTAGACCAACGGTGAAGAGCTGCACTGATATCATTGCGTCCATCCTGATACAAGTCTGTTCCGGAGTTGAAATAAGCGGTTACATCACTGCTGTTAAAGATATTTTTCAGTTGGGCGTATGCATCGTATGTCAGAGCTTGTAAACCGGCAGAAGTGGTAAAATATTCCACATCATTTACCGCGCTTTTATTGTCAGGTGTGAGGAAATCGTCACAGCCGGTCAATGTGATAGAGCCAGCCATGCACATTGTGTATAATAGTTTTTTATATAGTTTCATATTACTTATATGTTTTACTGGTTAGAATTTGATATTTGCACCAATCTGGTAGGTTACGGAAGCCGGTCCGCCGTCAGTCAGGTTTGCGCTTGCCCATTCCGGATCGAAACCATCGTAGCCGGTGAAGCAGAACGGATTAAGTACGTTTACGTAAAGGCGTAAATGTTTAACGGCTATTTTGCTCATCCACTTCTTCGGGAAAGTATAACCTAAAGTGATGTTTTTAACCTTTACAAAAGACGTTTTTTGGTATCTTACTCCCGAGCTGCTTTTACTGAAGTAACCGCCACCGGTTTTTTCATAATTGTTAGGATAGGGGTAAGCACCCATATGCGGTGTTTCCAAGTAAGTGATGTCTCCTGTTGCCTTGTCCAAAACCGGAGTTCCTGCTGGGATATAGTAATCGAAACTCATCTTTTGACGGCCACGGTCGCTGATATCCATGTATTGTTCGTGGAAATAACTGCGTGACCATTGTCCTTGTTTGGTGTAAAGCATAAACGAGAAGTCGAAGCCTTTATAGGTCATTGTGGAGCTCAGGCTACCGGTCCATTTAGGGTCGGTGCATCCATAAATCTGCTTGTCCTCATCATTGATTTTTCCATCATCGTTCCAGTCGTTTACAGCCATCTGGCCTTCGTACCATTTCAGTTTATTGGGACTCTTGGGACCATATTTGTCGTACACTTCCTGTAATGTATAGTGTTTGTCTCCATTGATAGTGTGCATCGTGACTCCGTCCGCCGTAATTACACCTGCATAGGTGTAGTCGCGCAGTACATTCAGGCGTTCGCCTATGAACCAGTTGTTGCTGACATCGTCTCCGCTCGGCAGTTCTTTGATTTTACTCCAGTTGCGTGCGAATGCTACATTGACATCCCATGTAAAGTTCTGGTTGCGTATAACTCCGAAGTTGACGCCCAACTCAATACCGGCGTTCTGAACAGAGCCAATGTTGGTTGTCAGGCTGCTTTCTCCGGTTTCCAAAGGCACTGTTGATTTCATGATTTGTCCGTCGGCAAGGCGGCGATAAGCATCTGCCGTTATATTGATCCGGTTCTGCAATACTGCAAAGTCCACACCGAAGTTGAATTCCTTGATTTTCTCCCACATCAGGGCTTGGTCAATGATTCCGTTACCGTAATAACCTTGGAATTCATTACCGCCGATTACAGCATAAGACGGTCCCGATGTGTAATAGCTTGTAGCATAATCTCCTACATTATTGTTACCGGTAATACCATAGGACAGGCGAAGTTTCAGATTATCCAACCATTCCACATCTTTCAGGAAATCTTCTTCAGACATTCTCCATGCCAGGGCGGCAGAGGGGAACCATCCCCAGCGGTTGCCTTTTGCGAAGCGTGAAGAGGCATCGGCACGTACGGTAACTGTGGCCATGTAACGTTCTTTGTAGGCGTAGTTCAGGCGGGCAGCTACGGAAACCATGGACGATTCGGTATACGAGGACTTGGTAGCCTGGTTTTTGGCACCTTTTTCCATGGCATGATAAGACAATCTGTCGTCTGATATATCGGTAACGGATTGGGTATAAGTCTCTTTGTCAGTTCTATACATGGAGAACAATCCCATAGCTCCCAAGCGGTGATTGCCCCAGGTCTTGGTGAAATCAATCTGGTTATCCCATGTCCAGTCCATCCGGTCTGTGTTGACAACCGATGCATAGTTTTGCTTTTTATTCTGGTAATATGCCGTTCCGTCAGGATATTTGTCCGAAACGCCGGTACCCATGAAGATACCTTGACGTCCATGGTAGAAGTTGGGAGAGAAAGTCGTTGTGAATTTCAGTCCTTTCATAAGATTGAAGCGGAGATAAGCATTACCGAATACATGGAATTTGCGGGTCTGGTTTTCGTAAGCATCGATATCCAAATCAACCAATGGAGATGGAGTAGATGTTAAAGACATATTGCCCACTTTTGCTGGTCTGGCCAACAGGTTTCCGTCTTCATCCCACGGAGAAATGACCGGAGCAAACCAGAAAGCATTGTTGTAAGGAGAATACGCATTGGAAGAATCGGTAATCCAGTCATCCTGCACATCGTATACCATATTGACCGACATACCTGCTTCCACTACTTTAGATAATTTGCTGTCGAAAGCAGCTTTGATGTTGAAGCGGTCATAGCTGTTTTTCTTGAAAACATTTTCTTCGCCTTGATAACCAGCGCCCAAGCGGTAGGATGTTTTCTCGCTTGCACCGCTTGCACTGATGAAGTGGTTTTGTTGTGAACCGGTCTGCAACACCTGGTCTGCCCAATCATAACTTTCATTATTCATCCACCGTGCATACAAAGGCGACTCTTTCCACTCAGTGCCATTCTGGAATACAGACTGCAAGTCTGCATCTTTGATTATATATTTGATATGTCCCGTTTCATCCGGACCGCTTGAAGTTGTATATTTGGCAAAGCGGTAGTTCATCCATTCCGTAGACTCCATGAATTTGGGCATGCGGGCTACTTTTCGGATACCGTAGTAACCATCGTATGTAATTTCTACCGGTTGGGCTTTGCTTTGTCCGGCTCCGGCTCCTTTAGTGGTAATCAAAATCACTCCTTCGGATGCACGCGAACCGTAGATGGCTGTGGAAGAAGCATCTTTCAGCACATCGATACGTTCGATATCTTCGGAGTTCAGAAAGTCGATAGAAGAGACTACCATACCATCCACTACGTAAAGAGGACCGTTTGAATTGTTAATGGAAGATTGACCGCGGATTTGCATGCTGAATTTACCATTGGCGCGACTGTTGGTTGCCGTGATGTTGACTCCCGGAACAGATCCCTGCAGAGCATCTTCTACGCGGAGTGCACCACGGGCGGCCAATTTATCGGCAGAAACCGAAGCCAAGGAACCTGTCACATCGGTTTTCTTCATTGTTCCGTAACCTACCACCACCACTTCATCCAATGCCTGCGCATCTTCTTTCAGTGTTACCTTAATGTTCTTTTGGCTGCCCACTGTAACGGTTTGCGTGATATAACCGATAAATGATACCTGGATTTTTGCATTGGGCTGTACGCTGAGTTTGAAATTACCGTCAATATCGGTAATTACACCGTTGGTCGTACCTACTTCCAATACGTTTGCACCGATAATAGGTTCACCTGTACCGTCGATTACGGTACCTGAGATTTGGTGACCTTGTGCAAAGGCGATTAAGCATAGCATACTCAACGACAGAGTAGCCAATGCTCTTTTTGCAAGTCTTTTTAGATTCATAAGTTTGTTTTTTATAGTTATTAAATATAGTAAGGCTGATAATCGTAATGAGGTATTCTCACCCGTTATCGAGCACAAAAATACATGATACATCGTAAATATTATAGTATTTTTTGATATTCTTTGTGGAAAAATTAACTGTTATCCTCTGACTGTCCGTGTGACATATTCTCCTTTCTCCCTTCACATCTCCCTATTCATCAGGCTTTGCGGGTGAACCCTTTGTTGGGAGGACCATAACGGACAAGCACCTCATTTTTTTATGTCAGAGACACTACCGGATAGAAATTTCCATAGCGTCCGTGCTTTCGCAGAAAACCGGCAGGCACGAGCTGCTGCGAAAAACTGTTCGGGTTGCTTCCCCTCATGGCGGCAGGGTTTTGCTTTTTCAGTTCTTTGAAGATGTCGGCAGCGGAGAGATTTCTTATTTTTTCTTTTGGGTCCTCGGATGTTGCAGGACGGAAACAACTGTGTAGTACTTCTTCTGCCGGATTGCGGTGCTGGAAGATGAGGTTGTGCTCTTGGAGCTCTTCCTCTTCTTCGGCCGAAAACCAATAGCGTGCTCCGTCCGAAAGTTCCTGTTTCAGTTGTGCATAGATTTGATTGTGCTCAATGCAGGTACAATCAATTTTATCCTTTACCTCTACACAGAGAAAACGGCGGCTGCCGGTGTTGTCGGACAATAAGTCGAAACGGTTGCTCGTGCCGATGAAAGAAGCGATACGGGGCAGGTTACGGAAATTCTTTTGGTATGCCTTGCAAAGGTTTAAATCCGCCATTTGCATCAGGTTTTTGAGCAGCGGTATTTTTCCTGGAGAATATTTATCGAATTCATCGAGGTTCAGCAGTCCCATTTCCGACATTTTGCGGGTGGCATTGCTCCGTGAGGTAAGCTCCACTTCATCCGAATAGTAGCGAGACAGGCTGTCGGGCATCAGACTTTTGCAGAATGTGGATTTCAGGCAGCCCTGTCGGATGCTGACGAGTAGGGGAGCTACGCTGTTGGCATGCTTTCCGGTCTGTCCTGTCCATTGGGCAGTGAGACCGAGCATCCATGTATGGAAACCGTTTATCCAATATGATTCGGACGAGATGCGTTGGGCCAGTCGGGTTATCCGGTCGATGCCATCCCAAACGGGAAGCTGTTCAAAATAAAGCAGGAAAGGATGATACTCAGGTACATGTTTGGAGAAAAGAAAACGGCTGATATCTTTGTCCCAACATAGAATTCCCCGGGCATGGGCTTCGAGGCATAGGGTATTCAGTTCCCGTTTGCCGATGGTGACAAACGTTTTGTCTGCGGCATTGGCGGGGCGGTATTCGGTTTCGTCTGTCAGCAGGTTGTAACGGAAGAGGTAACTGTTTTGCAAAAAGCGGTTTACCTGTTCTGTCAGGTTACATTTTTGCATGCGGGCAGGTTTGTCATGCTTCTGGTTTCTTAGTAGAAAGAGGATAAATTTCATAATGCTTTTTTTCATGGTATGCATTGTTTTTATTAATGGGTTCATGCCACTAAGTTACTATCGGCAGGAAGCCTTTTGCAAGCCTTTCTTATACTATTTTTATTGGTGGTACAGTATGTGGAAAGACCTTGTGTTATTGTATTTTCAATGTGAGATAATTCTTTTTCTCTCGTTGTAAAATAGGGTGTTGACTATAGTCAACCGTTCTGTTCACTACTGTCGGCTGTTCTGTTTACAACAGTCGGCTGCTTTGTTGACTGTTGTCGGTAACCGGTTTATCTTAAAGGAAAAATAGATTATCTCGTAGGAAAACACTATATTTACACAATATAAATAAATACTGCACAATGGCAATTCATTTTGAATGGTATGAGAATCCGGTTCCACCAAACCGGCCGGATGAGAAAAAACTCCATGCACGCATTACGTACAATGGAAAGGTAGGGACAGACTACGTGAGGCGTAAAATCCAGGAGCGTTGTTCGCTGACGGAAACGGATGTAACGGCTGTGCTCGATGCACTGTCGCATGTGTTGGGGCAGGAACTGGGCGACGGACGCCAAGTGCATCTGGACGGGATAGGCTATTTTCATCCTACGCTGAAATGTATAGAAGAGGTGACGGCAGAGACGAAACGCAAAAATACCAAAGTTCGTTTAAAAGGTATCAAGTTTCGTGCCGACCAGGCATTGAAGAACGAAGTAGGAGCTGTAAAGCTTAAAAATATCAAGCATGGCGGACACTCCAGTAAGTTATCGGACGTGGAAATAGACATGCGCCTCCGTGCTTATTTTGCCGACTATCAGCTGATGACCCGTGCAGACTTCCAACAGATTTGCGGATTTATGAGGTCGAAGGCTATGGAACATATCCGCAGATTGAAGTTGGAAGGAAAAATACGGAATATAGGACTGCCTACACAGCCGATATATGTACCCGTGGAGGGATATTACGGGATAAGCAGGGATAGGATTGTCAGGAAATGATTTTTTGACTTTTATTATGGATTTGCGGGTGAAGGCTTGGAAAGAGGTTTCACCCGCAAATGCTGATGGATAGGGAGATGTGAAGGGTAAAGAGATAAATGACAGATGGATATAAGCATATATCCTTATGATGTTTTTTAGCAGGTAAAACAATTTTTAGCAGTTTTATGTCAAAATCTACACAAGAGATGTGACTTAAAAAATGAATTTTGCCCCGTGAACAAATATCGTGGAGAACATTATTTTTTTAACACATCTTTTTATGTATAATCAACAAAGACTAAAGAAAGTTGCTTTGATGCTCATGATGAGCATGCTTTGCCTGATTTCCTTTGCACAGGAAAGACAGGTGCAGGGCATCGTGAAAGACAAGAGCGGTGAACCGATGATTGGTGTCAACGTTTTGGTAAAAGGTACCACCAACGGTACCATAACTGGAGTGGACGGAGATTTTACGCTTTCGGGCGTGAAAAAGTCCGATATCCTCTCTTTTACCTATATCGGCTTTAAGAATAAAGAGCTGAAGTATGAAGGAGAAAAGCTGCTGAATGTGGTTTTGGAAGAGGATTCCGAGTTATTGGATGAAGTTGTTGTCATTGGTTACGGTACGGTGAATAAGCGAGACCTGACCGGTTCCGTAGCTTCCGTCAGTTCGCAGGATATTGCATCTATTCCGGTATCTAGCGCTTCCGAAGCATTGACCGGTAAAATGGCGGGGGTGAATATCACTACTACGGAGGGTTCTCCCGATGCGGATATTAAGATACGTATACGTGGTGGTGGTTCTTTGTCGCAAGACAATTCACCTCTTTATATAGTAGACGGTTTTCCTGTATCCAGTATCAGTGACATTGCTCCGTCTGAAATTCAGAGTATTGATGTCTTGAAAGATGCTTCTTCTACAGCTATTTACGGTGCACGTGGTGCTAATGGTGTAATTATCGTTACTACCAAGAGTGGTAAAGAAGGAAAGGTTCAAGTGGATTTTGGCGCTTCGTTCGGTTTTAAGAAAGTGACTAAAATGACCGAAGTGATGAGTCCTTATGATTTTGTGGCTTATCAACGTGAAATCGGTTCGTTGGATTACGGAAATTATAATGATATGGATATCTGGAAATCAATCGATGGTATTGACTATCAGGATGAGATATTCGGACGAACAGGTAATCAGCAGCAATATAATGTGAATGTGGCTGGGGGTAGCAAACAATTGACCTACAGTGTAAGTTATGCTCATAATGAAGAAAAAAGCATTATGCTTGGCTCAGGCTTTAAGAAAGATAATATCAATGCAAAGCTTAAGTCGGAACTGAACAAATGGCTGACTTTAGACTTCAATGCGCGTTTGAGTTATTCTACTATCGAGGGTTTGAGTGGTGGTGCTGATACGAATGAGTCCAATGCTGCTAATTCTACTGTAGCCAATGCGGTGGTTTTCCGTCCGGTCAATGCTTTGTCTCATAGTTCGGATGATGATGAGGAGAGCAATGCTGCTTTACAGAAAACGCCTTTGGAACGTTTGCTGGCAACGAATAAAGGACGCAATTCTTTCCGTCAGAATTATAATTTCGGTTTGAATTGGAAGCCGTTTAAGAACTGGACTTTCCGCTCGGAATTTGGTTATGGTTGGAGATATGAAGATACAGAACAATATTGGGGTACTGACGCTGTAAGTAACTCTAAATATGGTTATAACGGACGTCCTCAGGCATATTTGCTGCGTGAGACGACAAAGAACTGGCGCAATGCCAATACTCTTACTTACGAAAATAAGAAAATGTTTGATGGTCGTGACCGTTTGAATGTGCTCGTGGGACATGAAGTGAGCAGCAGCATGGAGGAATCCATAGAGAATGTGTCTGTAAATTTTCCTACAACAATGGGATTTGAGGATATGAAAGCCAATATGGGGGCCGGCACGGCATTGCCGAACCAGTCTACTATCTCTGCCGAAGAGAACATGCTTTCATTCTTCGGGCGTGTCAATTACACGATGATGGACAAGTATTTGCTTACGGTAACGGTACGTGCCGATGGTTCCAGTAAGTTTGGAGATGGAAACCGTTGGGGCGTTTTCCCCTCTGCCGCATTGGCATGGCGTATTTCCGATGAGGCGTTTATGGCTAATACAAAGGATTGGTTGTCTGCATTGAAATTGCGTTTGAGTTTTGGTACGGCTGGTAACAACCGGATTAATTCAGGGCTTCTTTATACTACTTACTCGTTGAGTGGCAATGATTCCCGTAATCCTTTCTTCAATGGAACCAGTACACCTATGTTGGAACATGGGACCTATCTTTATAATCCAAAGTTGAAATGGGAGACTACCGTTACCCGTAACTTGGGTATTGACTATGGTTTTTGGAACAATCGTATTTCGGGTTCGGTAGATGTATATTGGAATACGACCAGAGATTTGCTGATGAAGGCGGAGATACCCGGTAACTCCGGTTATTCTTATCAGTATCAGAATTTTGGACAGACTTCGAATAAAGGTATTGAAATGTCGATGGATGCAGTATTGGTAGATACGAAAAACTTCAGCTTGAACTTTACTGCCAATGTTGCCTACAACCGAAACCGAATTGACAAATTGACCACCGACAGCCCTTGGCAGAGTAGCAATTGGGCAGGAAGCACTATTTCCAAATATGAAGATTTCCGTGTGGAAGAGGGTGGACGTCTGGGTGAAGTATGGGGATTCCGTACCAATGGATATTATACAGTATATGATCCTGTTACCAATCCGACCGGAGAATTGGTATGGGGCGATAAACAATGGGTGCTGAAAGATGGCATGAAAGACAACAGCCCTACGATAACAGGAGGTTCTTACTATCCTGGCGGATTGAAAATACAGACCGATGAGAATGGAAATCCTTTGAAACAGCGTCTTGGAAACACTGTAGCTCCTTGGGTAGGCGGTTTTGGGCTGAATGGGCGTTTCGGCAATAGCCGCACCGGTGAGTTGGATGTGAATATCTTCTTTAACTATTCTACCGGCAATGTGATTATCAACGGTACAAAACTGGCATCGTCTTTCCGTTCCGGCTCTAGGACCGGTTATAACTTGAATAATGATTTCCGTCTTGGTAACCGATATACATGGATCGATCCGGAAACAGGCTTGAATCTTGCCAGCTCTTCAACCGCTGTCTTGAATCATTATGGTGACATGCAAGCTGCCGGATTGCGCCTGAATGAAATCAATTCCAATGCCAATATGTATAATCCGGCTGCTGCTTCTACGATGCAGTTAATAGATTATGCGGTGGAGGATGCTTCTTTCTTGCGCCTGAACAATCTTACTATCGGTTATTCGCTGCCTAAGCACCTTGTTAAGAAAGCATTCTTGCAGAATGTAAGGGTTTATCTGACCGGATATAACTTGTTCTGTTGGACCAGCTATAGCGGAGCCGATCCTGAAGTGGATGTGAGCAGCAAACGCAACGCCATGACACCGGGTGTGGACTATGCCGCTTATCCCAAGAGCCGTACGTTTGTAGGCGGCATTAACATTACATTCTAAAACCTAACAGATATTGACTGATATGAGAAATATATATAAAACTTTATGTTTAGCGGCAGGGTTGGTTGCTATGACTTCCTGTTCTGATTTTCTGGATCAGACTTCTCCTTCCGAACTGGATAATAAAACTACTTTTAATAACACATACTATACGGAACTGACCGTGAATAAGATTTACGGAAGTCTGACTCAGGACCAAGCCTACTCCAACTTTATGCCTATTATAGCAGGTCTGAATACGGATTGTGAATTGGTGGACGGACTTGGTACCGATGCCAGCAATACCTCCAGCGAACGCGGTAATATGAATTACAATGCTAATCCGGGTTGGACGCAACTTTCGCGTGTATGGGATGTGATGTATGGCATTATTGAGAACGCCAATCTGGTAATAGATGGCATAAACAACAGCGAGCTGATTAAGACGAAAGGCGATGATTGCGATATGATGCTACGCTTCCGTGCCGAAGCTAAAGTGTTGCGTGCAATGATTTATTTCGACTTGATTCGCCTTTTCGGAGATATTCCGTTTGCTACCGGTGCTTCGGATAGCAATCTGGAAAATGTGTATGTAGGGAAGACTGACCGTGATGTTATTATGGAGGCTTTGATTGGCGATTTGGAAGAATCCATTCCTTATCTGCCTTGGGCAGGTGGTACAACTTACACCACAGAGCGTGTCACCAAAGGATATGCACATGGTTTGCTGGCAAACATAGCATTGACCCGTGCCGGATGGTTTATTCGTGAAGCTGCGAAGGAAGGATATGTGACAGCTACGGAAAACTCAGATCTGGCTTATCCTACTCAGCGTTGCGATGATGAAAAACGTCATGAGATGTATAAATTGGCAGAGGAACATCTTGCCGCTATCATCAATGATAATACACACTCGATGACTCCCACTCTTGCAGGTTATTGGAATGGGGTGAACTTGTGTGAACTGGATAATACCTATCGTGAAAATTTGTTTGAAATCCCGATGGGGCTGAATAATAGCAGTGAATTGGGGTATACTGTAGGATTTCGTGTAAACGGTGCTTTTCCCGGTGGTGTGTCTGAGGAACATAACTATGGTCCGAAAGGTAATTCCAGTGGTAAGCTCAAACTGACAGCTCCTTATTATATGTCTTTTGATGCTGCAGACCAGCGTCGTGACCTGACTTGTGCCCTGATGCAGATTCGTACGAAGAGTGGCGTTTATAAAGAAGATATGCTTGGCAATGCTCCTTTTGCCATTTATTGCGGCAAGTGGGACTATCGTAAGATGAAAAATCGGAAAGACGGTTGGTGGGATGCTGTGAAAGCAAGCGACCAGAAAGTGTGCAGTGGTATCAATGTTGTAAAGATGCGCTATCCTCATGTTTTGCTTATGTATGCGGAGGTTATGAATGAACTTTACGGCAGCTATAATACAGGTGGCGAGTATTGTTCAAAAACAGCTTTCGAAGCTCTTTCCGAGATACATACACGTGCCTTCAACGGTGACAAGGCTGCTGCAGAGGCTCATTTGACGAAACTCATTAATGAACAGGGCTTCTTTGAAACGATTGTTGATGAAAATGCCTGGGAATTGGCAGGTGAGGGTGTACGTAAATTCGACCTTATCCGTTGGAATCTGCTCAGTGCCAAGATTGACGAGTTCAAGGAGAGCTATCGTAATGCAGTGAATAATGGTTCATATCCGGCTAAAATTTATTATAAATTCAAGGAGGATAATTTCACGATTGATGTAACCACATTCAATTACAACGAACCTGTGGAAGCCGGTTACTTTAGCGCCAATTTCTTCGGCAGAGAGACTACAGATGCCAAGCAGGAGCAACTGCTTGTTAATCTGCCCAGTATTTCGGCAGGATTGAACCGTGTAGTGAAAAACCGTTATTTGCTTCCTATCGCTTCTACCACGATTTCTACATCGAATGGCAAGTTGCATAATTCTTATGGATATAGTGATTAATCTTAAACACTCAAGGAAATGAAAAATATCAGAAATATATTGGCTAAAGGGGTATTTATGCTCCTTGTCTCTTTACTTGCAATGGCATGTACAGAGAAAAGCGATTGGGGTATTGATGCCTCGTACAGCCGTCCGTTTGGAACCAATGAGGATGGTATAAATGTGACAAAAGATGAAAAAGTAGCTCGGGTTACGGTAACTTGGGATGCCATGCCCGGCGTAGAATATTATATTCTTGAAATAAGCAAGAATGAGCTGACTGATGAAATACCTATGGGATCGGAAGAGAACGGTAATCTTGTTTATGGGAATACGGTAGAAAACCGCATATTGAAAGCTCCTTTTTTAATTGACAATCTGGAAGCAGGTGCGGAATATTATCTGCGTATTAAGTCTGTGGCAAATGGCAAGGAATCCTATTGGGCTTATTTAGACGAACCGTTCAAAACAGTAACGGAAGAGGATGTATTGAATGTGCCTGCCGAAGAGGATCTTCCGGTTGCATCAGGTAAGGTACGTATGTCATGGGAAGCTGGTCTGACGGTAACGCATTTCGAGATTGTGGGCGACGCTGCTCCTATAGAGCGGGCAATTACGGCTGAGGAAGCTGCTGCAGGAGAGGCATGGATTGAAGGACTGAAAATATTCACAGCTTATACTATCAGCATTTATAATAATGAAACGTTACGCGGTTCACAGGAAGTGGTAGTGCCGGGATTGGAAATAGAGTCTACCGTAGATGAGATTACAGCCAATACGGCAAGATTCTCTTGGGATAATACAGTGGATGTGGACCAATATATCTGTCAGCCCTCTTCAGCGCCTACTCCGGATGATGCCACCGGAGCTGTTTCGCTAAGTGTTTCCGAGGTAAATGAACATGCCGTTATTATACCGAATCTGGAACCAAGTACAGAATACACAGTTTATGCTTTCTATAATGGGGCTATATGTGCACGTGCTACATTTACAACAAAGAAGGGAAAACCTGTTGGGTATACGGAATATAATGGTGTTGAGGCTTTAATAGCCGATTGGGATAACTTGTCCGGTAATATTTTAGTGACAATCAGTGCAGATGCGGATTTGAGTAACAAATCTGAGATACCTGCTGCGATTACTAATATTGTCTTTTGGGGTGAGGGAGCTACACAACCGAAATTGACAATAAAGGGAATGTCGGTTCCGGGGGCGCTAACCAAATTGGAATTTTATAATTTAAATATAACAGCACCAAATGGGTATATTGTTAATCAAAATGCAGTAGATGGTTCATTTGCTGATATTATTATAAGTTCATGTACATTGAAAACGTTGCGAGGAGTTGTCCGTTATCAGCTGGCTGCGGCTGATAAATCTTTACATTTGGAGATTGCTGATTGTATTATAGATGATTTGACAGGAAATTCTCATTATGGTGTTTTGCAAACAGAAAAGGTTGCAATATCATCTATTGCCGTGGAAATGACTAATACGACTATTGCAAATACGGGTGAAAAAGCTGCGACAATCTTTAGAACTAATACAAAACAGGGAAATGTGAGTCTTGTTGTTAAAAACTGTACATTCTATAATTTATTTAGTGGAGAAGCACTTATGAGAGATATAATTGGAAGTACAAATTCTTTTACAGCAGAAAATATATTGTTTGCAGGAAGCGGCTCTGTTAAAATATTTAATAAAACAAGTGATGCTCCAGGTATTATAAATGGGTCGAAAATTTATAGTTCTTTAGATCTTACTGTTGCAAATGCCGGTGAGGTTTCTACTACAGCTTTGTCCTATTCTTCATCCCAACTGTTCCCGAATGCATCTTCAAGTACCGATGTGCTTGATTTGACTTTCGGTGCAGATATTCCGAATGAAGTTAAGATAATTGGTGATCCGCGTTGGAATAAATAATAAATTTAATAACATGAACTAATATGAATACAAAATCTATTTATACAGTAGGCAAATGCTTGCTCCTCTTGTTACTTATCTTCACAGGTTATGCCTGTGAAGATAACGATGAAGGCAAGGAAAATACAAGTGCTCCTGTTCTTATTTCATGCAATATCAATGGTACGGAGGTTGATCTTGCCAATATTGATTCGGAAACGGAGAACAATTTGACGGCGGGTACTGATGGTTATGTGGAGTTTGTCTTTAGCAAAGCCATGCGCCAGACTCCGCCGACTAAGGATGAAGAAACCGGTGAAGTGCTGACAACCGGAATTTATTTCAATGATAAGGTTGCTTCCAATCAAATTGTCATCAATTATGAGAAAGTCCGCTATCCTTATTCTGTCAGTGAAGGTTCCGAATGTTCCTTGTTTATCGAGGCGGGTACATTGACGGATATGCAGCATCGTCCTTACAGCAAAGATATTACTTTGAAGTTTACAGCCACTTCCGGTATTTCCGGTGGAGATAGCGAAACGGTGTTTGATGCTGTTGTTGATGCAAACGGAAGAGGTGATTATACCACTGTACAAGCTGCTATTAATGCCGCTCCTGCCAATTTGACATCGCCTTACCTGATTTTTATTGCAGCAGGAACCTATAATGAATGTGTATATATACCTAAAACAAAACCGTTTATTCATTTGATTGGAGAAAATCCTGACAGAGTGAAAATTCAATTTGCGTTGAATCGTGTGGAGGAGCAAACTAATTCGGATACATGGCCTTATTCTATTCACAATCCTAATTCGCCTGCGCGCCTTGCAGGATATACCACAGATCAGAATTGTGTAGTATTGATTAAAGCCACTGATGTTTATCTGGAGAACATTTCCATTATTAACTTGTACGGTGCATTGAAAAGCCGCTATGACGGTGGTCTTGGAAAAGGTGGACAAGCTGAAGCTCTGTGTAGCCATTATGATAGATTGGCTATGAATAATTGTAAATTGGTTTCATTCCAGGATACATGGTGGACGCGTTTCCAGAAAGTGAACGGAACGTATGGTATTTGCCGGGCTTATGTACAAAATTCATGGATTGAAGGTAGTACGGACTATATCTGGGGAAGTGGTGATGTGCTGATAGAAAACAGTACTTTTTATAACACGGGCAATGGTAGTTTTATTACGGCTTCACGTAGTAACGAAACCGATGCTTATGGGTATGTGATGAAAGACTGTACGATAGACGGTGAGGCAGGTATAACCGCTTTTTCTTTCGGACGTCAGCAATCAACTTCTGCGAAGGCGGTTTTCATTAACACTGCTTTGAAGATGGATATTATAGACGGTCATTGGACTGCGGGTAGCGCAGCGCCTGCTCTTTTTGGCGAATATAATACGGTTGATAAAAATAATCAGGTAATTTCAACAGGAGATATGACAGTTGGTAGCGGCAGCAGTCAGTTTACTGCAAAAGTTCTTTCTGCAGATGAAGCTGCCGGATATACTTATGAGAACATCATTGCCAGAGAGGGATGGAATCCGAAACAGTATATGCAGACCCCAGGCACTACTATGGCTACCTTGGATGGTACTACTTTAAGTTGGAATGCAATAGACGGAGCTGCAGGTTATCTTATTTTTGTGAATGGCGTCTATTTGGCACAGACTACCGAAACTTCGGTATCTGTTACGACTGCTGCTGACGGGGTATACACAGTCAGGGGAGTAGGACACTACGGAAGCATCAGTGCTGAATAATTGTTTTATAAAAGCCGGTAAATCTGCTGCCGGCTTTTATGTATTAAAAAACTTACTTATGAGAATATTGAAACTCGTTTATTTTGGTTTGCTGTGTTTCATCCTTTCTGCTTCAGTAGTGGCATGTTCGGATGATAATCCGGTTTCTGGCGGAACGGAAGTTCCGCCAGAAACTGATAATAATGGGGATGGAGATAATAATCCAAATACGGATAATACATTGGAAGAGTATCCTGCTCCGGACCGTTCTTCGATTGCTGCATTTCCAGGTGCATATGGCGCCGGTCGGTTTACTACAGGCGGAGCAGGTGGAAAGGTGTATGTGGTGACTTCATTGGCAGACACCAACGAAAAAGGGACTTTGCGTTACGGTATCAGCCAAAGCGGAGCGCGTACGATTGTGTTTGCAGTGAGTGGACTGATAGATTTGAACAGCCCGCTGAAAATAGTAAATGGTGACCTGACAATTGCCGGTCAGACAGCTCCCGGAGACGGTATTTGTTTGAAAGGTTATCCGGTTTCTGTACAGGCTGATAATGTCATTATTCGTTTTATGCGTTTTCGAATGGGATCTGATAATTTCACAACTGAAGGTGAGGCGGATAGTGGCGATGCACTTTGGGGAAAGCAACATAAGAACATCATCATAGATCATTGTTCCATGAGCTGGTGTACGGATGAGTGTGCTTCCTTTTATGATAATAGCAATTTTACTATGCAGTGGTGTATTATCAGCGAGAGTTTGAACCGTTCTGTACATACCAAAGGTAATCATGGGTATGGAGGTATTTGGGGTGGCTCACCTGCTACGTTCCACCATAATCTTCTGGCACATCATAGTAGTCGTACTCCTCGTCTATGTGGCAGTAGATATACCGGTAAACCCGGCAATGAAAAAGTAGATTTACGCAACAATGTCTTTTATAATTGGGGACCTACCAATGGCGGCTATGCCGGTGAAGGAGGAAGTTATAATTTTGTGAATAATTATTATAAACCGGGGCCTTCTACCAATGAAAAACCAAATATTGTCAATCGCATTTTTCAGCCGAATGGAGATGATGGAAAAAATAAAAATGCAAAAGGAACATGGGGAATGTTTTATCTGAATGGTAACTATTTTGATGGTACATGCCCTCAATTAAATCCTGCTTATCAGTCTTTGCTGGAGGAGGTGAACAATGATAATTGGGTCGGTTTGCAGCCGAATGAGACATCCGGTGTACTCTTACCTTCCGGTGGAAAGTCTGCTATTCAGGCTAACTCGGAATTTACAATAACCGATGATGCGGCATTATTTACGCAGTCTGCTTCAGAAGCTTATAAAGCCGTACTGCTGTATGCCGGTGCTTCGTTGAAGTCTGATGCGGTGGACAGGCGTATAGTAGACAATGTACGTAATGGAGATTATACGGCCTCAGGAAGTAACGGCAGTGTGCTGGGACTTATTGATAAGGCAACGGATGTGGGAGGATGGCCTGTATATGTGAAAGAGAATGCCCCTGTGGATACAGACGGCGACGGAATGCCGGATGCTTGGGAGGCAGCCAATGGGCTGAATCCGAAAAGTTCTGCAGATGGAGTCAAATATAATCTGAGTAAGGAATATACAAATTTGGAAGTATATATCAATAGCTTGGTAGAGAAACTTTATCCGGCTAAATGATATTTGTATAATTACATATTTGGATTAAAAAACGGATAAGATATGAAAGGTATATATTGGTTGTTCTATTTGCTATTTGTTTTAGGATTCGGGGGTATTTCCTGTTCCGGAGATGATCCGATTGTAGATTCGGAAGGAAATATAGGTAGCAACGGCGACGATGAAAGCAATGGTGAGGAAAACGACTCTCCTGATACCGGAGTGAAAACATTGGACTATGGCGAGTTATTTGCTTTTCCTTATGCTGAAGGTCATGGTCGCAATGCGACCGGTGGCCGCGGAGGTGCTGTATATGTTGTGACACGTTTGGATGACCCTGCCAGCAAGCCGGAAGGAACTTTACGATATGCAGTAGAGAAAAGCGGTGCACGAACTGTTGTTTTTGCAATTTCCGGTACTATCATGCTGGAACGTGAACTTAAAACAAAAAATGACAATCTTACGATTGCAGGGCAGACCTCGCCGGGAGGAATCTGTATAGCAAATTATCCTTTTACCATAAACTCTGATAATGTGATAATCAGATTTATTCGCTTCCGTCCGGGTAATATCAATACGGATAATGATGGTCTGGGAGGTTCGGATAATAAGAATATTATTATCGATCATTGTTCTGTAAGTTGGGGAACGGATGAAGGATTGTCTGTATATGGTTCGGAATATACTACGGTACAGTGGTGCTTGGTTGCGCAGTCATTGCGAGCAACTCCTGCCAAAATAACAGGAGAGAAATTTAATACTCATGGATACGGAGGCAATTGGGGAGGACACTATGCTTCTTATCACCATAATATAATTGCTCATTGCGAAAGCCGGGTACCACGTCTTGGACCTCGCTACACGACATTGGCTCTTGATAAGGGTGAACTTGTTGATATACGCAATAATGTGTACTATAATTATGCGGGAGAAGGCTGTTATGGCGGTGAAGCTCAAAAGGTGAATCTTGTAAACAATTATTACAAACCCGGACCTGCAACTAAACTTTTTACCGGCAGTAAGGAAAAACGTCAGTATCGCATTGCCAAACCCGATGTGTATCCGAAAGATTATTCGGGAGCAGATTATAAAAAATGGCTTCAGACCTGGGGCAGGTTTTATGTTAGTGGAAACTGTGTGGAAGGATATAGTGACGTGACTGCCGATAACTGGCAAGATGGTGTATTCGGACAAATGGATGCTAAAAATTGCGAAGGCGGGGAGAGTTCAGCCCTTTGGAAAGAACATACAAGCATAAAGGTAAATTCTCCTGTTTCCGGAGCCGGACATGTGACGACCCATTCTGCCGTTGATGCTTATGATATGGTTTTACAATATGCCGGTGCTTGCAATTATAGAGATAAGCTTGATGAACTTATTATAAGTGATGTCAGAAAAGGTGTGGCAACTTGTACAGGCAGTGCCAAAGAATGGGAATCATTGAAGGGATGGTCGGATAATAAACCGGGATATATCAATAAGCCGTCTGACATTGGTACTAATGCCGGACAATTGGATGAAAAGGGATTCCCGGTTCTGGCAACAGATACTGAAATATGCACTGAAGATACTGACAGTGACGGAATTCCGGATTATTGGGAAAAGGAATATGGGCTTGATTTTAAGAAAAATGATGCGAATGAACGGACTGTTGATGTTAATGGTAAATATACTAACATCGAGATGTATATGAACAGTCTTGTACACGGTATTATGGAGGCTGGCAGTAAAGGCGGTGCTGTGGCTGATTGAGATGTGTTTTGTTTAAAAAGAATTTGTTATGAAAAAGAACTTGTTATTGGCTGTCTGCATGGCAGGGGTTATGGTATCTTTTGTTTCTGAGGCATTTGGACAGAGTTTGCCGGTATATGATACTCCCGATCGTTCTAAGATTCCGGCTTTTCCGGGTGCAGACGGAGCAGGAAAATACACAACCGGAGGAGCTGGTGGTGAGGTATTGGTCGTAAACTCTTTGAAAGATGACGGAACAGAGGGTACTTTACGTTGGGCCTTGAGAAAGAAGGGACCTCGTACTATAGTTTTTGCTGTTAGTGGCTTGATTGAATTGCAGTCACCTCTGAAAATTAATAACGGTGATGTTACCATTGCTGGACAAACAGCGCCGGGAGATGGTATCTGTTTGAAAAATTATACGTTGAGCGTACAGGCAGATAATGTAATAATCCGTTTTATCCGTTCGCGTATGGGGGCAGAGATAAAACAAAAAGGCGATGATGCGATGAATGGTTTTAAACATCATCGTAATATCATTATTGACCATTGCTCCATGAGTTGGAGTACCGATGAATGTGCAACTTTTTATGATAACAGTAATTTTACGTTGCAATGGTGTATTATCAGCGAAAGCCTTGCAAATTCCATTCACGAAAAAGGTGCTCATGGGTATGGTGGTATATGGGGCGGTCAAACGGCGTCTTTTCATCATAACCTGCTGGCGCATCATATGAACCGTACTCCGCGTTTATGCGGAAGTCGTTATACTGGCAAGCCTGAAGATGAAAAAGTGGATTTGTTCAATAATGTAATCTATAATTTTGGTAGTGATGGAGCGTATGCCGGTGAAGGAGGAAGCTATAACTTTATAAATAATTATTATAAACCGGGACCTCATACGGCTACTAAATCATCTTACAAACGTTTGTTTACTGCTTATTCCGATGATGGGAAACATCAAAATGTAAAAGGAACGCATGGTGTATTCTTCTTTTCCGGAAATTATATGGATCCTACTTGTGAAAAACTGAACGAGAAACAACGTCAGGAGATGATGTTGGTTAATAAGGATAATACAGTTGGATTGATAGTGAAGAATAATTTTGCTCCGAAAAACGATTTGCTGGCAAAGCAGCCGTTCGATTTTGCAGAACGTACTTCTTTGCAGTCTACATGGGATGCTTTTGAAGCTGTCCTTCAATTTGCCGGCGCATCATACAGCCGTGACATAAATGATAAGCGTATTGTAGAGGAAACCCGTAAAGGGATATATACCAATGAGGGTAGTCATGGGAGTACAAATGGCATGATAGACAGACCGGAGGATGTTGGTGGGTGGCCTGAATATAATTCTAAAACAGCTTTGACTGATGCCGATTTGGATGGTATGCCCGATGAATGGGAGATAGCTAACGGGTTGAATCCGAATGATGCCTCGGATAGTAAAAATTATAACTTAAATGCAAATTATACGAATTTGGAGATTTATCTGAATAGTTTAGTGGAACATCTCTTTCCCTAATAAATCTCTTCTTTCTTAAATAGGAGCATTTGGTGACTATCCTAAAGAATAAGATGGTATATGGAAATGATTGATTATAATTACTCCATATACCATCTTTATATTTAATATTCTGTATTGTCTACTAATTCTTATCTATTCAGACATACTATTTTGAAAAGAATCTGAGCCTATTTATGAGATAGCATCAATAAAGACTTGGAATTTTAAATGTATATGTAACCTTACATCATGGTAAACTAATCGGTAGGGAGAAACGTATACCTTTCTCCGGCTTTGGTCTTGATGTCATAAATATACGATTGCTGCTTTTGAGGTACTGATAGCGGTGCACTGGCTGCAACCAACGGCTTCCGTATCGGTTGGGATAGCAGCAGCGGATTATTGCATGACTCTTCTGTCGCCGGTGTCAGCTTTTCTCCATTCAGATATAAAGGGGAGGCGGTACGTATACGTAAGGTTCCGCCGATGGTGGAAGCTATGGTAACCGTTTGCACTTTTCCTTTTTCCCATTTCATCTCTTCCAGCAGAAAACCGCCGCGACAGCGAATTCCTTTTATAGTGCCATGTTCCCACACATCGGGCAATGCAGGCAGGAGATGAATGGCACCGTCATGGCTTTGTACAAGCATTTCGGCTATGCCGGCCGTGCAGCCGAAATTGCCGTCTATCTGAAAAGGCGGATGGGCATCGAACAGATTAGGATAGGTCCCCCCGTTTTGTCCGCGTTCATCGGTGGTGGGGTGGAGTTGTTCGGTAATCAGTTTATAGGCATGATTACCGTCGAGCAGCCGTGCCCATAGGCAGACTTTCCATCCCATAGACCAACCGGTGGAGTGGTCTCCACGGGCAATCAGCGATTTCTTGGCCGCTTCAAAAAGAACAGGAGAATTATAGGCGCTGATTTGACGGCCGGGATATAGTCCCCATAGGTGGGAAACATGACGGTGGTGATCCTGAGGATTGTCCCAGTCTTCCATCCATTCTTGCAACTGTCCCCAGCGTCCTACCTGCATGGGTGCCAAATGCTTGGCCACGGTTTGCAGGCTGTCTGTGAAGGATTTATGCTCATTCATTAAGGTGGCGGCTTGAATAGTATTGTGGAAGAGGTCGTAAACCATTTGATTATCCATCGTAGCACCGGCAACAATTACAAAATCGCGTTTACCGTTAACAGACGGACTGTTTTCCGGTGAATAGGAGGGAGCTACTACCAGCCAGTTGTTTTGGGGTTCGCGTACTAAGAAGTCCAGATAAAATTCGCAGGCACCGCGCATAATCGGATAAACCTCTGCCAAATAGTTCTTATCGCCGGAGAACAGATACCGATCCCATAAGTGCTGGCAGAACCAGGCGTTACAAGTGGGCCAAACACCATATTTAGGACCGTCTACGGCGCCTGTACTGCGCCATATATCGGTGTTGTGATGCAACGTCCAGCCACGGCAGCCGTACATGGCGGCACTCTCGCGACCTTGTATGGCTACTTCTTTTACCAATTGCAGAAACGGCTCGTGCATTTCGGGCAAGGCAGTGGTTTCTGCCGGCCAATAATTCATTTCTACGTTAATGTCGGTGGTGTACTTCCCGTCCCAGGGAGCGCGTAACTGATAGTTCCAGATGCCTTGCAGGTTGGCGGCTTGTCCACCCGGCTGTGAAGAACATATTAAGAGATAACGTCCGAATTGGAAGTATAGGGCAGCCATTTGCGGATCGGCAGTAGAACTGAATTCTTTTACACGCCGGTCTGTCGGTTTCTTGATTTGGGAATTGCTGCCCAAGTCGAGGGAAACGCGGTTAAAGTATTTTTGATAGGCGGCAATGTGGGATTCTTTTCTTTTTGCGTAGTTCTTGCCGGCCTGCTTCATGTATTGCCGTGCGGTTTTAAGTGCATCTCCCGATACGTCTTTGTAGTTTATGAAGTTTGTGCCGATGGATACGTACAGAACAACGCTATTGGCATTCTTGACTTGCAAAGTACTGTCGGAGGTTGCTTTTAGCGTACCGCCGTTATTCTCAATCCGGGTAAGTGCGGTGAATCGAACCTTTCCTTCAATGCCTTCGTGGTCGTTGGCCTTTCCGTTGAGTTGCAATTCGTTGCGGGAAGAGATGCAGCGCTCTGTGTTTTCGGTATAAGGAGTGGTGTAATGCGCAGTGAAAGAAATGCTTCCTTTTTTCGAGGCTGTTAGTCTGATAACTAATAACCGGTCGGGAAATGAGGTGAATGTTTCCCGTACGTAAGTAACGCCATTGGCCGTGAAACGGGTGGTGGCTATTGCCTTTTCAATATCCAGATTCCGGTAATAGTCATCGTATTTACTGATTCCTTCAAAATCGAGATGCAGTGTGCCGACCGTTTGATACGGCATTCCATTGGCAGATTGTGAGCAGATGGCAGGGCCGCATAACTCTTGCGCTTCTTTATTTTTCCCTTCGAATATCAGTTGGCGTATGCGGGGCAACGCTTCTTTTGCCTTGGGATTGGTGTTGTTGTGAGGTGAACCGCCCCAAACAGTCTCTTCATTGAGCTGGAACCGTTCGTGTATGGGGTCGCCGAAGACCATTGCTCCCAAGCTTCCGTTGCCTAATGGCAGAGCTTCTACCCATTGTCTGGCAGGGCTGTCGTACCATAGTTTCAGGACGGTATCATTTTGTGCCGTGACCTTACCGCCGATACAGCAAAAGGTAAGGATTAGCATGAACCATTTTTTGATCATAGCTTGTCAGTTTATCCGTTTTAAGATTTCTTCCGCTTTGTCTGCGATATAATCGGGGTGAAACTCCTCTAACTCTGTCCGTGGGCGGAACCCCCAGGTTACTCCGCAAGACGTTACCCCGGCATTGATTGCCGTCTGCATATCCACGCCGGAATCTCCTACATAAAGCACATCTTTTCTATCTGTTTTGGCAATGGATAGAATATCGTCTACAATGGTCGGGTCGGGTTTCACGTTTACTCCTTCCCGTTGGCCGAATACGGCGACAAAGTTTATTTTCGGGAAATAGTGAGCTATCAGTTTTTGGGTTGCTGCTTGGTATTTATTGGATGCAACCGCTATTTGCAGTCCCAGCGACTGTAATTGTTCCAGCAGTTCGGGTATGCCGGGATAGGGACGGCTCTTGTCGGCATTGTGTGCATCGTAGTAAGGAATGAATTCCTTACGGACACGGAGCACATTTTCCTCGCTCTTCTCTCCTTCGGGAAGGGCTCGCTCAAATAGTTTGTTGATTCCGTTACCCACCATGAAGTTATAGGCTGATTCCTCGTGGGTGGGGTAACCAAGTACGCTCAATGCATGGTTGGTGCTTTGCGCCAAATCGGCAATGGTATTTAATAATGTACCGTCTAAGTCGAATATAACAAGTTTCTTCATTGTTTTCTCTTTTTTATTTTGGGAACAAAGATATAACAATTTGCAGGGGTTATATAAAAACTCACCATAGATAACGCGGATTAATACCGATTTTAAGATAGATACCTGATAAACCGGAAATCAATGTTATCTATGGTGAGGCAGTATTTCCATGAAGCCTGTTATCTGGTAATTCTGAACCAGTCTACATCTGTCCAGCCGCCGTCGTTGGTAACGATAGCCGGGCGGGTACAGAACATGCCAACTTTGGCACCGATCCACTTGCCTTCTTTTACTTGGAACGGTTTGCCCAATGGCTGGAA
This sequence comes from Bacteroides stercoris, assembly GCA_958432865.1. Taxonomy (GTDB): domain Bacteria; phylum Bacteroidota; class Bacteroidia; order Bacteroidales; family Bacteroidaceae; genus Bacteroides; species Bacteroides stercoris_A. The sequence goes on along the minus strand of CAUAWO010000002.1, from coordinate 23,104 downwards.
TTTCTTTCCGTTGAGGCTGTAACTGAAGTGGCACATTACCAACAGGTCGTGTCCGCCTTCGCTCTTGGAAATCTTTTTCCCGTCAGAGGTGAACTTGGCACGCAGGTAAATCGTATTATCCTTTAAATCGACTGTACCGTTTACGGTTTCGGAAGTACCTTTGTCTGCTTTTGGGCAAGACACTTGAGACAATACCAGGCCTTTGTCCGTATTTTCCAGGATAAGTCCGGCGTAGTCAAGTCCCATAACTACCAGTCCGGTACGTTCTCCTTTGTATTTCTCCGTCGGTTTGAAGGTCAGCTTCATTGTGGCAGTAAAGTTGTCGGAGGGAGTTTTTTGCAACAATAGGTTGGCTGCATCCCAAAGGTTCTTATATTCTTTGACAACCGGGTAGGAGTAAAGACGTACAATGCCCCGGTCGCCTGCATAATAGGCCCATTTTTCATTGATGTTGGCATGCCATTGCCACTGCGGAGAGAGGGTATAACCGTCAAACTCATCGCTTTCTTGCGGAGTGCGGATAGGATATGTCTTGCCTACGTTCGGCTTCGTATGAACCAGTACCGGGTCGCCGCAGCCGTCGCCGTCTTTGTCGATGCCGATAACCGGCCAGTCGTTTACCCATTTCATAGGTTGCAGGTGCACCAGACGACCGTATGCGCCGACATCCTGAAAATGCAGGAACCAGTCTTCACCGGTAGGAGTGTCTACCCATGCTCCCTGATGAGGGCCGTTGATAGGGCTGTTACCCTGTGCCAGTACCTTCTTCCATTCGTAAGGGCCGTATATGTTCTTGGAGCGGAGGACAACCTGCCAGCCGGTGGGCACGCCGCCTGCCGGATGGAAGATGTAGTAATATTCTCCTCTTTTATAGAGTTTGGGACCTTCGCAGGTCTGATGCGCTTCATGACCGTCGAAGATGATGCGCGATTGTGTTATGGCTTGGGTGGCATCCGCATTCAACTCGCAGATGGATATGATGCTTTTCAATCCGGCACGGCTTCCTGCATAGGCGTGTACCATGTAGACCTTTCCGTCTTCATCCCAGAAAGGGCAGGTGTCTATGATGCCCTTGCCCGGTTTTACGAGCACGGGTTCTGTCCACGGGCCTTTGGGGTCTTTGGCTTTTACCATGAACGCGCCTTGGTCGGGGTCGCCCCAGAAAATGTAGAATTCACCGTTATGATGGCGGATGGCAGGCGCCCATACACGGTTGCCATGCTCCGGACGTTCCGGTGTTTCGATAGGGGGGAGGGCGTAGGGAACGGCAGCGCCGATGATACTCCAGTTAACGAGGTCTTTGGAGTGTAAAATCTGCAGACCCGGCAGGCAGTTGAAACTGGAAGAGGTCATATAGAAATCATCTCCTACGCGGCAGGCATCCGGATCGGAATAGTCTGCGTAGAGTATCGGGTTCTTATATTTACCGTTGCCTTGGTCGGCTACCCATACCTCGGAAACATAATTCTTTTCTTGTGCCGCCAGCGGCATTGCCAGCAGCAGGCTGAGTCCTAAAAGTGCGTTTCTGCTTTTCATGTTACGATTTGATTCTTTGAGTGTTTAATTCTTGATTTTAATCTGAACAGGGTGTTGCAACTCTTCTTTCCACTCGCGCATATAGGCAAACCATGCTTCGGGAGTAGGATATCCGAAAGTTTCCTTGCATGAAGTAAACATGGTGTAATGGTGGAAACGGTCGCGACCCGGTGCAGAAAGGGTATAAAGGAAATTATCTTTATCTTTTACTTCCTGACGGATATATTTCTGAGGAACATAGGTGGCAATGCCCACTGTCTCTTTGGCGTATTTTACGGTGTCGTTGACCGGCCAGTGCCTTCCCCAACTGCCTATCAATCCTTTGTGATCTGATTCCGAGCGTGTTTCGTTGCCCATGATATTCTGCACACCGGTACAGAACACTTCGTTCTCCAGCGGTTCGTCAAAGAAAGTCTCTACCAGCAGGTCACGGTGTCCGGCATAAAGGATATAGCGGTTGGTCATGTTCAATTCTTTTCCCTGATAGTTCCAGCCTTTTACGGTTACATCGACTATGGTGCGTATAGGGCCATAAGCAAGAATGCTTTCGGTGCGGAAAGCTATCGGTTCTATGTGGATGGCCTTCGTTCCGTCCCAACCTTTCAGGGCGCCGACACCGCAACTGTTGCCAACCATCAGTACATCGTCTCCGAAACCGCGTGCAAGCTGTTCGTCATTGGGATAAAAACCGCTTTCCTTGATTTCCAGTCCTTTTTTAAACTTGCCATACGGGTCAACGGTTTGCTTTTGATTGAAATAAACGCGGTAAGCCACTAATTCCGATTCGAACATCGGCCCGTGCCCGTGTAGCATATTATAAAAATTGGTAGAGCCCGGTACTGTAACCGACTGTGTGGGGGCGTGCTTCTGCTTTTTTGCATCGCGTATCAGCATTTCGGCAAATACACGTGCCGGATAGGTCTTATCTGCTTGGGCGGAAGACAGGGTAATTGCCAGCGTTTTCTTGCTTTGGGCAGGAATGTCCATGACAAATGCCAGCTCATCGGCTTTTAAATCGCCGTTCAAGTCGTCCAGTTGCGAGGGGATTTCCTCACTGCCGTTCATTACAACAGCCGAACGTACGCGGAAGCCGGGTTGCAGGTCTTTGATTTTCAGTACTACCGGAGCATCGCTCTTGTCCTTGCTCCATGAGTTGGTTACTTCTACCGAAATGGTTTTGGTATTTGGTTGTGATTGTGCGGCAAGAGTGCATGCGCACATTAACAGGAAACCGGTTAAAAAGGTCGTTTTCATAAGGAATGTGTTTAATAAACTGCGGCAAAATTAAACTAAATAGAGCAGACAGCTCTTTTCCTTTTGGCAAAAAGACTGTCTGCTTTGCGCTTATTGCTTATTGAACTTTACTTAAAAATCCAGCATTTTTCCTTCTGCGCCAATAGCGGAATATACTTTTCCGTCCACTTTCAGATTTTTGGCGTTTTTCACATCCAATGTGTGTCCCTTAGTCTCTATACGTATGTTTTCCAATGTGACACCTTCCGCCTGGCTGATGACAACGCCTTCTTTGGCATCGTTGATGATTACATCCTTTACGGTTACATTCCTGATGGGCATTTCGGGCAGTCCGTTGAAGAACATGGCGCGTCCGGAACCCTTGCAGATGATATTGGAGATGTGAATATCCCGGAAAGAAGGCGTTTCAACAGTCACTTGGGGAACTGCTGTCTTCATGCGGCCTTTCAGGTCTTCTTCCGTTTCTTCACCGGCAGCCTTGCCGCCATAGAATAGGTCGAAGAGCAGTGCTTCGTGGGGTATATCAATCATGTGGATGTTGTGAATATAGATTCCCTCTACAACACCGCCGCGTCCTCTGGTGCTTTTAAAGCGCAAACCTACGTCTGTGCCGAGGAAAGTGCAATCTGTTACATAAATATTTTTCACACCGCCGGACATTTCACTGCCCACGACGAAACCGCCATGACCGTGTAACACAGTGTTATTCTTTACGATAACGTTCTGGCAAGGTTCGCCGCGTTTGCGTCCGTCCTCGTCTTTACCGGATTTGATGCAGATGGCATCGTCACCGGCATCGAAGATGTTATTGATTATCAATGCATTCTTGCAGGATTCCAAATCCAGGGCATCGCCGTTCTGAGAATACCAGGGATTGAATACTTTTACTTGGTTAATGGTGATGTGCTCGCATGATAGCGGATGCAGACACCAGCTTGGTGAGTTCTTGAATGTAACACCCTCTAACAGGACTCTTTTACTCTTGACGATATTGAGCAATACGGGGCGCAACCACGGACGGATTTCATTCCATTCCTCGTCTGTTTCGATACCTTCGGGATTGTTGAAGTTCTTGCAGGCCAATGCTCCCTTTAGCGATCCGGCTGTGGGATACCATATGGATTTGTCTACTACACCGCCCGACTTGACAAGTGCATCCCATTGGCCGGCAGTCAGTTTGCTTTTTTTCACCGGACGCCAGCTATCGCCCGAACCGTCGAATACACCATAGCCTGTAATGGCTATGTTTTCTGCGTTGCGCGCAGAAATAGGCGACTGGCAACGGCGGGTATTCAACCCTTCAAACGATGTCTCAAGAATGGGATAGGCATTGAAATCATCTGTAAAGACAACGAGGGCATTTTTCTCCGTATGCAGATTGACGTTGCTCAATAACTCAATAGGACCTGTCAGCCACAATCCTTCTGGAATGACTACTTTACCGCCGCCTTTTGCATTGACGGCTTTAATGGCATCATTAATCGCTTTTGTGTTTAAGGTAGTTCCGTCGCTTTTGGCTCCGAATTGCAGGATACTGACTGTATAATCAGGAAACGACGGCTGCTCAACCTTTGGCATGTTGAAAGGCAATTCTTTATAGATGTTCTCATCTATAGAATTTTTGCATTGGGCATGAACAGCATTCTGTGCAGGCAGTAATGCAAGAGAAAATGTGGTAAGCGTAAATAGCTTTTTTAGTAATGTGTTCATTCGTGATACTATGTTAATGAATTTATGAATTCTGATTTGCGGATTAAGCGGCATTTCCTAATCTTTACTTTCCATCTTATTACTTCCCCGTAAGCTGCTCTCACGAGTGGCTTACGAAAGAAATAATAAATGATTCATGTTAACCTAATTCTAACCTTAAATAAATATTATGAAAAAACCTCTTAATTACCGTTTGCAAATGTATCGGGCTTTGGTAGAAAAGATGTGTACAAATTGTTGGTTTTGGTGTATTTTTTGCGGTTTTACCCTTTTCTTTGCGTGCATTCGGGGTTTTTGCACTATCTTTGCAACTCAAAACTTAGTAAAAAAGGTATGAGTTACAATTTGTTGAAAGGAAAAAGAGGCATTATTTTTGGTGCTCTGAATGAGCAGTCCATTGCCTGGAAAGTAGCAGAAAAAGCAGTAGAAGAAGGTGCAACGATCACCTTGTCCAATACACCTGTCGCTGTACGTATGGGTGAAGTTTCGGCATTGGCCGAAAAACTGAATTGCGAAGTCATAGCAGCGGATGCCACCAGTGTGGAAGATTTGGAGAATGTATTCAAACGCTCTATGGAAGTGCTGGGCGGTCAGGTGGATTTTGTCCTTCATTCTATCGGTATGTCTCCTAATGTACGCAAGAAACGTACATACGATGACTTGGATTACGATATGTTGGATAAGACGCTGGACATTTCGGCAATATCTTTCCATAAGATGATACAGGCTGCCAAGAAGATGAACGCTATTGCCGAATACGGTTCTATCGTAGCTTTGAGTTATGTGGCAGCGCAACGTACGTTCTACGGTTACAATGATATGGCGGATGCAAAAGCACTGTTGGAGTCTATTGCCCGTAGCTTTGGTTATATCTACGGACGTGAGCATAATGTACGTGTCAACACAATTTCCCAGTCTCCGACAATGACCACTGCCGGTTCGGGTGTAAAGGGTATGGACAAACTGTTCGACTTTGCCAACCGTATGTCTCCGCTGGGTAATGCTTCGGCTGACGAATGTGCGGATTACTGTATCGTTATGTTCTCCGACTTAACCCGTAAGGTTACTATGCAGAATTTGTTCCACGATGGCGGTTTCTCCAGCGTAGGTATGAGTTTGCGCGCTATGGCTACTTATGAAAAAGGTCTGGATGAGTACAAAGACGAAAACGGAAATATAATCTACGGATAAAAAAGGATGATGAAGCGGTAAAGTGATAGGGTATTCAGGCTCATAGCCTTATCGCCTTACCGCTTTACCGCTTTTTTATATCCCTTTATAAATCTTACCACTCTATTTTTATTTCTTTAGTTGATTTACATGGAAACTGCTCTTTATCTGTTGCCTGTTACTTTAGGCGATACTCCTGTTGAAACCGTATTACCCTCTTATAATAAAGAAGTGATTTTAGGTATCCGTCATTTTATAGTGGAGGATGTGCGTTCGGCACGTCGTTTCCTGAAGAAAGTCGACAGGGAAATAGATATTGATTCGCTTACGTTCTATACGCTCAATAAGCATACTTCACCGGAAGATATATCCGGATATTTGAAACCGCTTGAGGCAGGAAATCCAATGGGAGTGATTTCCGAGGCAGGATGTCCGGCTGTTGCCGATCCGGGGGCGGATGTGGTGGCTATAGCGCAGCGTAAGAACTTGAGGGTGGTTCCTTTGGTCGGGCCTTCTTCAATCATATTATCGGTTATGGGTTCCGGTTTTAACGGACAGAGTTTTGCCTTTCACGGATATTTGCCTATTGAACCCGGTGAGCGTGCCAAGAAACTGAAAGCGTTGGAACAACGCATGTATAATGAGCATCAGACCCAGCTTTTTATAGAGACTCCCTATCGTAACAATAAGATGATAGAGGATATTCTGCATAACTGCCGTCCTCAGACCAAACTTTGCATTGCTGCCGATATTACATGTGAGGGAGAGTATATTAAAACGAAAACGGTGAAAGAATGGAAAGGGAAGGTTCCCGATTTGTCTAAAATTCCTTGTATTTTTCTCTTGTATAAATAATTTCTTTTGTGTGTTCGTATTCACGTTCGAAACAACTGCTGAAAAAGTTTCTGTGAAGGTTATGCTCTATTTGCTGGAATGTCCAAAGTTTTCCGCCTTTGAACTTTTTGTTGCATAGGATGGAATCATTGTTCAGGTCAAGGATAAAGTTGTAGACCAGGCGGTTGGTAATTTCATTCTCAAAGTGGTACATGAAACAGAAGTGGAGATTTTGGGGCGGAGCTGAGGGAAGGATTTCTTGTAAGATTCTTTCAGCACCTTGTTCCAGAGTTTCTCCATACAATAAGTAGTTCTCCATTAATATATCCGTTTTGCCTTTTTCGAGTATGCTGCATTGAGGACGGGGCAGTAAAAACAGCATACCGTGTGAAGTTACGGTGATGCGGATAACGGGATTGATATATTCGTTTTTCCGGTTGATGGCTTCTGAGGCCATTGCTTTTCCAATAACATCTCCTTTTTTTGTCACGATAGGTACAAATACGGTATGACTCATTATCTTGTTGAAATAGTATATGCCGAACTGATTGAACAAGATACCCAGTATGAATACGCAGGGCGGCATGATACGGAATAAAATGTAGCGTAGCGTATCGTTCAGCGGATGCCCGAACAATATGGCAAGCGATATGATAAGAAAATGCAGGAAACCGATGAGCAGTAATACACGGGCCGATACTATGGCGGTTTCGGCTCCTTGTGCAAAAAACTGCTTGCAGCATTTATGGGTCTGGGCTGTGTGATAGCTCAAAAAGCGTCTTCTATTCAGAAAGATGATGAGCGGAGGTATAATCGCACTGATTTCCAGCGTAAACGGAAACATTGCTTCCGGACAATAATCAGCGGAAAAAAAGGAAGTTATTGTCAATAACAATAACATTCCTGTTGTGCTGTATAATATGAATTGGGGGATATGCGGCCCCTTGCGCTGCCACATATAGATACTGGACAACACACCTACGCCTGCACCGATGTAGATAGCAATGTCTTGTATTATGAATTCACATAATATAATGGATATAATAACGGGAATATATCCGAGCGACATATTGAACTTAGATGATAGAATTCGTTGCTTGCCCATTACTACGCTATTTTGCCGTTTTCTAATTCAACAAACAGCCGGTATAAAATGTTCTTTATTTCATCTTTTTTGTAGATATTGGGTTGATTTTTCTGCATGGTAGGACGAACGGACCAATGGTGCGCTTTCTACCTGGGTGAATCCTTTTTTTAATCCGAGTTCCTTGTAGGCGGTAAATTGGGCAGGGGTAACATATTCTGCTACGGGATAATGCTTATGCGTAGGTTGCAGATATTGTCCGATAGTGAGTATCCGGCAACCTGCGTCGCGCAGGTCGTCCATGAGCGCTGCCACTTCATCCGGAGTCTCCCCCAATCCTACCATAATGCCGGATTTGGCAACAGTGCCGCTTTCGGATATCTGCCGCAATACTTCAAGGCTTGTTTCATAATGAGCAGCACTCCGTACCAGCGGACTGATACGTTTTACGGTTTCCATATTATGGGAGATTATCTCCGGCCGGGCTTCGATAACCATGTCTATGAGTTCCTTTCTGCCCTGAAAGTCTGGAATCAGTACTTCAACGGTCGTATCCGGGTTGAGGCGTTTGATTTCGCGGATCGTTTGCACCCAATGGGCGGCTCCCAAATCCGGCAGGTCGTCTCTGTCTACGGAAGTGACAACGGCGTGGGAGAGCTTCATTAAGGCGATGGATTCGGCTACGTGCACCGGTTCTTGCGGGTCAAGCGGCATGGGCTTGCCTGTTTGTGTATTGCAGAACTTGCAGCAACGGGTACAGATGTCTCCGCCTATCATAAAAGTGGCCGTACCTTTTCCCCAACATTCTCCCATATTGGGACAACGTCCGCTGCTGCATATCGTGTGCAGGCAGTGGGATTCTACAATGCGTTTTGTCTCGGTATAACGTTCGTTGGCACCGATACTTATTTTGAGCCATTCCGGCTTACGTACTCTTTCGCTCATTTATTTTTTCAATTCCCGATTAAAGAAGTTCGTTAATTTGGTATACAGATGCAGACGGGTGTTGCCTCCGAAGATGCTATGGTTGCGGTTGGTATAGACCTGCATGTCGAACTGTTTGCCAAGTTGTACGAGGTGTTCGGCATATTCCGCGCAATTCTGGAAATGAACGTTGTCATCCGCCATGCCATGTACCAACAACAGATTGCCATGCAAGTTGTTGGCACGGGTAAAGGCGGACGAGGCTTTGTAACCTTCGGCATTTTCTTTCGGGGTACGCATGAAACGTTCGCCGTATACGGTATCGTAATAGTTCCAGTCGGTAACCGGAGCAACGGCTGCTCCGGCTTTGAATACGGGAGTTCCTTCGCTCATGCTCATAATGGTCATGTAGCCGCCATAACTCCAGCCCCAGATTCCGATACGATTTTTGTCTACGTAAGGTTGGCGTCCTAAGTACAGGGCGGTTTCCACTTGGTCTTTGGCTTCTTTGACACCGAGATTCAGATAGGTGCTTTTGGCAAATTCCGCACCGCGTCCGCCCGTGCCTCGTCCGTCTACGCACACTACGACATAACCTTGGGAAGCCATGTAAGTTTCCCAGCTCACGCCGAACTTGTCAAGTACCTGCTGCGAGCCTGGACCGCTGTACTGATACATCAGAACCGGATATTTTTTGCTTGCGGAGAAGTTTGCCGGCTTTATCATCCAGCCATTCAGTTCAGTGCCCTCGGAGGTCTGGAAAGAGAAGAATTCTTTCTTCGGCATATCATATCCGTTTAATTTCTGCTTCAGTGCGGCATTATCTACAAGTGTGGTCAGCGTTTTGCCGTTATTGTCGTTCAGGGTGATGACAGTCGGAATGTCCAGGCTTGAATAGCGGTTCATGAAATACTTCATGTCTGTACTGAACAGGGCACTATTTGTCCCTATATGCGATGATAACTTTGTTTTTTTGCCTTTGCGGTCTATCTTGTAGATAGCGCTGCGCAGCGGACTTTCTTCGTTGCTGCTGTAATAAAAACTTCCGTTTTCAGGGTCATAACCCAGGAAATCCTGTACTTCGTATGAGCCGGAAGTGACCTGTTTGATAAGATTTCCGTTTATATTGTACCAGTACAAGTGGTTGTATCCGTTTCTTTCACTGACAAAACTGAAAGTCTCCGGATAGAAAATGATGTTGTCAAATACATTCTCGCGGATATAAGTGTCGCTCTCATCACGTACGGCCAACTTGCATACGGTACTGCGAGGGTCGGCAAAATACAGGTCGAACCGGTTCTGGTGGCGGTTCAGCGTCATGATGGCAAGCTTGTTCGGGTCTTGTGTGAAACGGATACGGGGAATGTAGCCGCCTTCTTCCAAAGGAAGATTGATTTTGCGGGTTACTTTGGATTTGATATCAAAAGTATGTACGGATACTTTTGAATTCTTTTCACCTGTCTTGGGATATTTATAAGTATATTCTCCCGGGTATTTCTCGTAAGGGGCAATATGAGGCACTTCTCCGGCAAATACCGGGAAAGTATAAGAGGGAACTTCTCGTTCGTCGAAACGGATGAAAACCAGCATCTTGCTGTCGGGACTGAATTCCAAGGCACGGTTAAATGCGAACTCTTCTTCGTATACCCAGTCGGGAATGCCGTTCAGCACTTCATTGCGGCTGCCGTCTTCGGTCACCTGGCTTTCGCTGTTGCCGTAAAGTAATTTAACGAGGAAGATGTTGTTGTCGCGCACAAAAGCCACTTGGTTTCCATCGGGCGAGAAGATGGGGACTTGTTGCGGTCCGCCGTCCGACAGTTTCTCCACTACATTGTTTATCTTGCCGTCCAAATTCCGCTTCAGGCTATATATATAATGTACTGCTGTATAAGAGTGGCGGTATACAGGCACTGTTTCTGTTGCAATAAGCAATTTGCTGCCGTCCGGAGCAAAGCTGTAGCTGTCGAACTTCTTGAATGGACACTCGCGGGCAGTAGCCGCATCGAACAGCACTTCTACCGGTTTACCTGTCTTGAAAGAGTATTTGATGATTTGTGTCTTATCCGCATTCATTTGCGAATAATGTTCGCCGTCTCCCGGAATAGGGATGACACCCGAAATGTTTTGAGGGATAAATTCTCCGGATACGATTTCTTTCAAATCGAGTGGCTTGCTGTTCTGGGCAAAGCCTGCCAGTGCACAAAGGCAGAAAAAAAGTGCAAAACTTATTTTTTTCATATCTCTTAATTCGGTTATTCAGGGCAAATATACGATAAAGCGAAAATCTAATCTAATTAATTAATGATAAATTCCGTTTTGTGTCAGGAAATTTTTCCGGCTTTTCCACCATGTCGTGAGTTTTCTTTAATAATTCCCGGCAGAATGCAGAGGGTAAATAATTTATTTGAGTGAACGCTTAAACAAAACAAGCATGATAGCCAGTGAACCTATCATTATATAAGGGTAAAGCACGATGCCGTTGTCATATGTGAAAACCATTCCCATCAGTCCGTTCATGGCAGTTTGTCCTATAAGGGCGATGGCGAGCGCTATGCCGAATGCCGTTCCCGACAATGAAGGGTAGCGGGTTCCGAGAATACTCAGGATAACCGGATAAGTAGACGATAATCCCATTCCTATTACAGCCATGCCCGCTGCAGCCCGTATGAAACCGGGAGCTGCTGTCAGCAGGGCAAAGCCTGTTGCAGTGAGGATAAGACTGTAGGGGAGCACCTTTGCCGGTTGTATCTTTTTGAAAAGTACGATTTGCAGCATACGTGCTACGGTGAGCCCGGCAACCATACAGGTGAGTGCTATCAATCCCTGATTGGCAGGTATGTCGGTTACCTGACCGAAATAACTGGTGGACCAGTTATTGCATACTCCTTCAATGCCGCTTTGAAAGAATAGAATGAAGCTGAGCAGCAGCAGGCTGCTTTCTTTCAGCAGACCTAATCCTTCCTTTACAGGAAATCCCTGCGCTTGTTTGGGTGCGGGAAAACGTATGGGGATGCAGAACAATATACCTGCCAGCATAATGATGCCTATACCTTGCAGGATGGTTTCAAAAGAGTAATGCTCGGACAGGATTCCCAAAAGGCTTGGTATGCCAAGCGCTCCCAACCCGTAGAACACTCCCAGGAAGCTGATCCGGGAGCCTTTTTCGGATTCTCCGGAGATGTCGGAAACCAAGGCGTTGGTTTCACCGTTAAGGATGCCGCCGCCCAGACCTATGCCTACGATGGAGATTTGAAGGAGCGGGATGCTTTCGAAAAATATCAGTCCTTCCAATCCCGATAATACGATGATGCAACTGGGCACCAACAATGCTTTGTGTCCGAAACGGTCCGCAATAGGACCGAAAATCAACGAACCGGCCAACATGCCGATGGGAAGAAAGGTTACCAGTGACGTAGTTTGCAGTCCGCTTAATTCCAGTTTTGTGACGAGAGAAGGCAGTACCGAACCCAATGTAATCATTGAAACACCGAAAAAACACATTCCGATGCACGCTGCCGTGAATACAAGATTCTTATGATAACCGCTATTCATACAAATGTTTTTTTTGATGGTAGGAATATTTTGTTGTGTCTTTCCATATTATATACAAAGTTATGAATTTATTTCAATCGCTATGCTTCCGGTATTATAAATTTGCATGTAGAATATGTAATCGGACTCTGAAATGTATTTGTTGACGAATATGTGCCTCTTCCATGGCAGTTATTAACATATCTAATCCGTTTTCTATTAGTAAAAATCGAAGAAAAGTTTTACTTTTGTTTCTAAATAACATAGGCTTATGAGTGCGACTCCTCTTTATAATGAATTTCCTTCTTTCCTGAAACGTTATTTTCCGTATAAGGTACAGAAAATTTCGTTGAATGCCGGGTTTACCTGTCCCAACCGTGACGGGAGCAAGGGGTACGGCGGCTGTACCTACTGCAATAACCAGACTTTCAATCCCGACTACTGCCGTACCGAGAAGCCGATAGCCCTGCAACTGGAAGAAGGAAAGCGTTTCTTTGCGCATAAATATCCCGAAATGAAGTATCTGGCATATTTTCAGGCTTACACCAATACGTATGGAGAACTGGAGTCCTTGAAGCGGAAATATGAAGAGGCGTTGGCGGTAGACGGAGTGGTGGGGCTGGTTATCGGTACACGTCCCGACTGCATGCCCGATGATTTGCTGCGGTATCTGGAAAATCTCAACAAGCATACTTTCCTTTTGGTGGAATACGGTATTGAGAGTACTCGCGACGAGACACTCCGCCGCATTAACCGCGGGCATACTTTTCAAGTTACCGTCAATGCGGTGGAGCGTACGGCTGCTTGCGGAATACTGACCGGCGGACATGTAATCCTGGGGCTGCCGGGCGAGACTCACCGCAATATCGTGGCACAGGCGAAGGACCTGTCGCGTTTACCGCTCACTACGCTGAAAATGCATCAGTTGCAATTGATACGCGGCACCCGTATGGCTTTGGAATATGAACGGAATCCCGAAGACTTCCATCTTTTCAATGTCGATGAATATGTTGACCTCGTGGTGGACTATGTAGAGCATCTCCGTCCGGATATTGTTCTGGAACGCTTCGTCTCCCAATCTCCCAAAGAGCTGCTTATTGCACCCGACTGGGGACTGAAAAATTATGAGTTTAACCACCGGGTGCAAAAAAGAATGAAGGAACTTGACGCATATCAAGGAAAGAAGTATGAAATGTGAGAAAAAAGACTTATTTTTGCCGCTGATTAAATATGGAATCAATCTAAATTAGAAGATAATAACAATGAACCCAAAAACAGTGATAAAAGGAAAAATCCACTATGTGGGAGTGAATGACCGCAATAAGCATTTGTTTGAAGGTATGTGGCCATTGCCTTACGGAGTGTCTTACAACTCTTACCTGATAGACGATGAAACGGTTGCGCTGATTGATACTGTAGATATTTGTTACTTTGAGGTATATCTTCGGAAGATAAAGAGCATAATCGGCGAACGTCCCATCCAGTATCTTATCATCAACCATATGGAACCGGACCATTCCGGCTCTATCCGCTTAATCAAACAGCATTATCCCGACATCATCATTGTTGGCAACAAGCAGACTTTCGGTATGATAGAAGGTTTCTATGGCGTGACGGGCGAGCAATATATGGTAAAAGATGAAGACTTTCTTGCCTTGGGCCACCACAAGCTCCGTTTCTATATGACTCCGATGGTGCACTGGCCCGAAACCATGATGACCTTCGACGAAACGGAAGGCGTGCTGTTCTCCGGTGACGGCTTCGGGTGCTTCGGTACGCTCGATGGCGGATTCCTTGATACACGCATGAATCTGGATAAGTATTGGGACGAAATGGTTCGTTATTACTCCAATATCGTGGGTAAGTACGGTTCTCCCGTGCAGAAGGCATTGGCAAAGCTGGGCGGTCTGCCCATCTCCACCATCTGCTCCACTCACGGACCGGTATGGACGGATAATATTGCCAAGGTTATCGGCATCTACGATCGCTTGAGCCGGTATGCGGCCGAAGAGGGTGTTGTCATTGTCTACGGTTCCATGTACGGCAATACCGAACAAATGGCGGAAGCCATCGCTGCAGAACTTTCCGTTCAGGGCATCAAAAATATTGTGATGCACAATGTCAGCAAAAGTAATCCGTCTTACATCATAGCCGATATATTCAAATACAGGGGGCTGGTAATCGGAAGCCCCACGTATAGTAACCAGATTTATCCGGAGATAGAATCACTGCTCTCCAAGATATTGGTACGCGAGGTGAAAGGTCGTTATCTGGGTTACTTCGGTTCGTTCTGCTGGGCAGGTGCAGCCGTGAAGCGCATGGGCGAATTTGCCGAGAAAAGCAAGTTTGAAATCGTGGGCGATCCGGTGGAAATGAAGCAGGCCATGAAGGACATTACCTACGAGCAATGCGAGAATCTGGCACGCGCCATGGCGGAGCGTTTGAAGAAAGACAGACAATAAAGTTACCCCTAATTTATTAACCTGATAAAATAATTGTAATGAGACTAATCATTCAACCGGATTATCAATCCGTATCACAGTGGGCGGCACATTATGTAGCTGCCAAAATCAAGGCTGCCAACCCTACACCCGAAAAACCGTTTGTATTGGGATGTCCCACCGGTTCTTCGCCTCTGGGTATGTACAAGGCCTTAATCGACCTGAACAAGAAAGGTATTGTATCTTTCCAGAACGTAGTGACTTTCAACATGGACGAATATGTAGGCTTGCCGAAGGAACACCCCGAAAGCTACTATTCCTTTATGTGGAACAACTTCTTCAGCCACATCGATATCAAGCCGGAAAATACCAATATCCTGAACGGAAACGCTGCCGACCTCGATGCCGAATGTGCACGTTATGAGGAAAAAATCAAGTCTTACGGCGGTATCGACCTCTTCATGGGTGGTATCGGTCCCGACGGACACATCGCTTTCAACGAGCCGGGCTCTTCCTTGTCGTCGCGTACCCGTCAGAAAACGCTGACTACCGACACCATCATTGCCAACTCCCGCTTCTTTGACAACGATGTAAACAAAGTGCCCAAAACATCTTTGACCGTAGGTGTAGGCACTGTGCTCAGCGCAAGGGAAGTGATGATTATCGTAAATGGCCACAACAAGGCCCGTGCCCTTTATCATGCGGTGGAAGGACCTGTGATGCAGATGTGGACAATCAGCGCGCTGCAGATGCATGAAAAGGGAATCATCGTTTGCGACGATGCTGCTACGGCAGAGCTGAAAGTCGGTACATACCGTTATTTCAAAGACATCGAGGCAGACCATCTCGACCCGGAGTCTTTGCTGAAATAAGAACGATACATTTTAGATAAACGGCCGCCCGTTCTTCTCTTTGTTGTGAGAGGACGGGCGGTTTTTACTTGTAAGGAAATTTATCTGCTACGCTTTAATATGACCGTAATCAGGTATATGTATCCGGTTTCGCGATAGCGTAACAGGTGTTTTTTTATTTTCAAACTCTTAAAATTGGAAACAGATAGATGTAATTATCCTATTTCTGCTGTATGAAAGATAAGAATAAAATCATAGTCAATCCCTATCAATCGCCCTGCGGCGTGCTGTTGCTTGGTTCGATAGGCGATAAACTCTGTCTTTGCGACTGGCGGACGGAAAAGCATAGTGCCCGGGTGGACAACAGACTGAAACGGATGTGGAATGCCGAATTTGAGGAAGGTACTTCGGCTGTAATCGAAAGCGCCCGGCAACAGTTGGACGAGTATTTTGCCGGAAAGCGGCAGACATTCGATATACCGCTCCTGTTCATAGGTACGGATTTTCAGAAGACTGTGTGGAGTGAATTGTTGAAGATACCTTTCGGCACGTCGGTTTCCTATGGAGAAGTGGCACGGCGCATCGGCAGACCTGCGGCAGTGCGTGCGGTAGCTAATGCCAATGGAGCAAATCCGATGTCGATATTTGTTCCTTGTCACCGGGTAATCGGCAGTGACCGTTCCTTGACCGGCTACGGCGGCGGGCTTGGCTCCAAACAGAGATTACTTGAGCTGGAAGGGGTTTTGTGATATTGATTACAGGCTGAAGTGCTGCTTTTCCGGATACCATATAATAAGGTATATAGCCGATGTGTTACATAACATAGTTTAGTAACACAGACGTTTTATTGCTTTTCTTTTGATTAATTTCTAATTTGCGGCTCACTAAAATAATGGCATACGGAAGCATGCTGAGTATTCACTTTAAATCTTATATATCATGAAAGTATATCAGACGAATGAAATTAAGAACATTGCCCTCCTTGGCAATGACGGCTCGGGTAAAACCACTCTCACGGAAGCGCTGCTCTTTGAGAGTGGTATTATAAAACGTCGCGGCAGAATTACTGCCAAGAATACGGTCAGCGATTACTTTCCGGTGGAGCAGGAATACGGCTATTCTGTGTTTTCCACCGTTTTCCATGTGGAGTGGAACGGTAAGAAGCTGAATATCATAGACTGTCCGGGCAGTGACGACTTTGTGGGAGCGGCCATGACGGCACTCAACGTTACCGATACGGCTATCCTGCTGCTGAACGGACAATACGGCCCCGAGGTAGGTACTCAAAATCATTTCCGCTATACGGAGAAGCTGGGCAAACCGGTTATCTTCCTGGTAAACCAGCTCGACCATGAGAAGTGCGATTATGATATGGTATTGGAGCAACTGCAATCAATCTATGGCTCAAAAGTGGTTCCCGTTCAATACCCGCTGGCTACCGGACCTAATTTCAATTCGTTGATTGATGTACTTCTGATGAAAAAATATTCGTGGGGACCGGAAGGCGGAGCACCCACAATCGAAGATGTTCCCGCTGAGGAGATGGAGAAAGCAACCGCCATGCATAAAGCATTGGTGGAGGCCGCTGCCGAACACGATGAAACCCTGATGGAGAAATTCTTCGAACAGGATTCTCTGACCGAAGACGAGATGCGCGAGGGTATCCGCAAAGGATTGGCCTCCCGCGGCATGTTCCCCGTATTCTGCGTATGTGCGGGCAAGGATATGGGTGTGCGCCGTTTGATGGAGTTCCTGGGTAATGTTGTTCCGTTTGTAGACGAAATGCCTCCGGTGCACAATACACGCGGTGAAGTTGTGAAACCCGATTCCAATGGACCTACTTCCCTGTATTTCTTCAAGACTGCCGTTGAACCGCATATCGGTGATGTGCAGTATTTCAAGGTTATGAGCGGCAAGGTACACGAAGGAGAAGACTTTACCAATGCCGACCGCGGTTCTAAGGAGCGTATTGCGCAGATTTACGCATGTGCAGGAGCCAACCGTATCAAGGTGGAGGAAATGGTAGCCGGTGATATCGGCTGCACGGTGAAACTGAAGGATGTGCATACGGGCAATACGCTGAATGCCAAAGGGGCTGAGAATCGTTTCAACTTCATTAAATATCCGAATTCCAAATATTCCCGCGCCATCAAGCCGCTGAATGAAGCCGATACGGAAAAGATGATGGTTATCCTGAACCGTATGCGCGAGGAAGACCCGACATGGGTTATCGACCAGTCCAAGGAGTTGCGCCAGACCATTGTGCACGGACAGGGTGAATTCCACCTGCGTACATTGAAATGGCGTTTGGAGAATAACGAGAAATTGCAGGTTAAGTTCGAAGAACCGCGTATCCCGTATCGTGAAACCATCACGAAGGCTGCCCGTGCCGACTACCGCCATAAGAAACAATCCGGTGGAGCAGGACAGTTCGGTGAAGTCCACCTGATTGTAGAGCCCTATTATGAAGGCATGCCGATGCCGGAAACCTATAAGTTCAACGGGCAGGAGTTCAAGATGAACGTGAAAGGCGTTGAGGAAGTTCCGCTGGAGTGGGGCGGCAAGCTGGTGTTTGTCAACAGTATCGTGGGCGGTTCTATCGATGCCCGCTTCATGCCGGCTATCCTGAAAGGTATCATGTCCCGTATGGAGCAAGGTCCGCTCACCGGTTCGTATGCCCGCGATGTGCGCGTTATCGTATACGACGGTAAGATGCACCCGGTGGATTCCAATGAAATTTCCTTTATGCTGGCCGGTCGCAATGCGTTCAGCGAAGCGTTCAAGAATGCCGGTCCTAAGATTCTGGAACCGATATACGATGTGGAAGTGTTTGTTCCTTCCGACAAGATGGGTGATGTGATGGGTGACCTGCAAGGACGCCGCGCCATGATTATGGGTATGAGTAGCGAAGCCGGTTATGAAAAGCTGATTGCCAAAGTGCCTTTGAAAGAGATGTCGTCCTATTCTACGGCTCTGAGTTCGTTGACGGGCGGGCGCGCTTCGTTCATTATGAAGTTTGCCAGCTACGAACTTGTACCGAGCGATGTACAGGATAAACTTATCAAAGAATTTGAAGCAAAGCAGGCTGACGAATAAAGTATTTTAATAAATTGTGAAAGCCGTTGTTCGCTCATTGTGAGGAATAACGGCTTTTTTATTAACACTGGTTAAGAATGAAGGAGAATGTGAATGCTAATATTTAATTTTTTATTAAATTTGCAAACCAAAGGTGTCTCATTTTGTTATAATGCTCGTAATACAACTTAAAAAACACGCTACGGTTAATTAACGAGAACACCCGGTTAAATCAGGTTAATTTGTTAGGAGTGTTAATTAGGGAGTGTTAATTTTGTGACTATGAAAAAGTCGACAATATGGATATTAGGCGTCGTTATGGGCCTTTCCTTCATCAGTTTGCTGTATCTGCAGATCAGCTATATTGAGGAAATGGTGAAGATGCGTAACGAGCAATTCGATGAATCGGTGAAGCGTGCCTTGATGGCTGCTTCAAAAGATGTGGAGTCTGCGGAGGTCGACCGCTGGTTGCGGGAGGATATCTCCGAGGCTGAGAAGAAAGCGTGGGAGCAAAGCTCGCAAGGCAAAGGAGTGGTGCAGACGCAGCGTTTTACGGTTACATCGCCGGACGGTACAAGGTATTCGGCTATCGAACTGAAGACATTTACCAACGAAGCATCAGAACTGCCCAGGGCAATGATTTCGCGTAAACACGGAACGAAAACGATACCCCAGACATCGCGTTCGCTGGCGGATGCCATAAAGAACCGTTATCTGTATCAACGCGCCTTGCTGGATGAGGTGGCCTGGCAGATGATTTACCGTGCCAGTAGCCGGCCGATAGAAGAACGGGTGAATTTTAAGAATCTGGACCAGTATCTGAAATCGGGGTTGATTGACAACGGTATCGAGTTGAACTATCACTTTAAGGTGATAGACCGGGACGGCAGGGAAGTGTATCGCTGTTCGGATTACAGCGATGAAGGCAGTGAGAGTTCCTACTCGCAGCCCTTGTTCCTGAACGACCCGCCTGCCCGTATGAGTATCGTCAAGATACATTTTCCCGGCAAGAGGGATTATATCTTCGATTCGGTCAGCTTTATGATTCCATCGATGATATTCACCTTTGTGCTGTTGATAACGTTCATCTTCACGATTTACATCGTGTTCCGCCAAAAGAAGCTGACGGAGATGAAGAATGACTTTATCAATAATATGACGCACGAGTTCAAGACGCCGATTTCAACCATTTCGTTGGCGGCGCAGATGCTGAAAGACCCGGCGGTAGGCAAATCTCCGGCAATGTTCCAGCATATATCGGGTGTCATTAATGATGAAACGAAGCGGTTGAGGTTCCAGGTAGAGAAGGTGCTCCAGATGTCGATGTTCGACCGGCAGAAGGCGACATTGAAAATGAAGGAATTGGATACCAATGAACTGATTACCGGCGTAATCAATACGTTTGCCTTGAAAGTGGAACGGTACAACGGGAAGATTGAGTCGGACTTGAAAGCAACCGATCCGATAATCTTTGCAGATGAAATGCACATCACGAATGTGATTTTCAATCTCATGGATAATGCGGTGAAGTATAAAAGACCGGATGTGGACTTGCAGTTGATGGTGAAGACCTGGAATGAACCGGGTAAAGTGATGATTTCGGTGCAAGACAACGGTATAGGTATTAAGAAAGAAAACTTGAAAAAGATATTTGATAAGTTCTATCGCGTGCATACAGGTAATCTGCACGATGTTAAGGGGTTCGGACTCGGACTGGCTTATGTAAGGAAGATTATTCAAGACCATAAGGGGACCATCCGTGCGGAAAGCGAACTGAATGTTGGAACTAAATTTATTATTGCATTACCTCTATTAAAAAATTGATTGATATGGATGAGAAACTGCGTATTTTATTGTGCGAAGATGATGAGAATCTTGGCATGCTTTTAAGAGAATATTTACAGGCAAAAGGTTACGCTGCCGAGTTATATCCCGATGGAGAAGCAGGATACAAGGCTTTCCTGAAGAATAAATATGACCTGTGTGTGTTTGACGTGATGATGCCGAAGAAGGATGGCTTTACTTTGGCGCAGGAGGTTCGCGCAGCAAATGCGGAAATTCCTATTATCTTCTTGACGGCCAAGACCTTGAAAGAAGATATTCTGGAAGGTTTCAAAATCGGTGCGGACGATTATATCACCAAACCGTTCAGTATGGAAGAGCTGACTTTCAGAATTGAAGCTATCTTGAGACGTGTCCGTGGCAAGAAGAACAAAGAAAGCAGCATTTACAAGATTGGTAAGTTTACGTTTGATACCCAGAAACAGATTTTGTCAACGCCTGAAAAGCAGACCAAACTGACTACAAAAGAATCCGAATTGCTGGGCTTGCTTTGTGCACACGCCAACGAAATCCTGCAACGTGACTTTGCATTGAAGACTATCTGGATTGACGATAACTACTTCAATGCGCGTAGCATGGACGTATATATCACCAAATTGCGTAAGCACCTGAAAGAAGATGAATCTATCGAGATTATCAATATTCACGGAAAGGGATATAAACTGATAACTCCGGAAGCCGAGTCCTGATGGGAATCCGGCTTCGGACAATGGAAAATAAAAAAAGGCGGTTGCAGTGCAATCGCCTTTTTTTATTTCTTTTTCTCGGTATTAATCCGCAATTCTCTTGTTGATAAGAATGTAAGAAATCAATCCTATTACAATTAAAACAGCGCTGGTGCCTAGAATCGCGTTGTTGTTTACATTGCCGGTAAAAGAACATGCAACCAAGATTACAGCTCCTACCAAGATTAATATCAATCCCAGATTTTTTAATAAGCCTTTCATGTGTGTGTATTTTAATAGATTATTATTTTCGTATTCTTGTCACAAAGAAAAGCATAATTCTTTAACAAGCGAAATTATTTTTGCAAAAAAACTATTATTCGCTTAATTTAGTTGGTTTTCAGCTCTTCCCTATGGATTTACGGTTAGTCTTTCGTATTGAAAAATATTTTTCTCAGCACTTCCTGGCTCACGCTCAGCTCCTCGATGGTGATGCCTTGTAATGCTTCCTTTAACGTCTGGTTGGCTATGACGCGGGCGCGCTCTTCCAGTTCCTTTCCGTCTTTAGTAAGGTGTATCAGATTGGTGCGGCGGTCTTTTTTATCGGAAATGCGTACTACAAGATGCTGGCGCTCCATATTATCTATAAGGCGGGTCATGCTGGGTTTGTCTTTAAAGGTTGCATTGCACAACTCTTGCTGCGTAACTCCGTCTTTTTCCCATAAGAAGATGAGGACAGTCCACTGCTCCGGAGTGATTTCCAAACCATTCTGCCTGAAGTTGCGTGATAATTTACGGTTAATCGCGGCAGATACCTTACCATTCAGAATAGCGAATATCAGCCGGATGTCAAAGTTAAATTGCTCTATCATGAAATTATTGTTTAAACAACTTTGCAAATATAGTACAACTTGGATACAATACAAAATAAGTCCGCTTATTTTTGCAGTTCAAAATAAAATGCCTACCTTTGCACCCGCATTTAATAAACAAATAATTTATTTATTTAATTAAACGAGTATGAATCAATACGAAACCGTTTTCATTTTGACTCCCGTTTTGTCTGATGTTCAGATGAAGGAAGCGGTAGAAAAATTCAAAGGCATCCTTACTGCTGAAGGTGCTGAGATTGTAAATGAAGAAAACTGGGGACTGAAAAAGCTGGCTTATCCTATCCAGAAGAAGTCAACCGGTTTCTATCAGCTGATTGAGTTCAATGCAGAACCTACTGTAATTGAGAAATTGGAAATCAACTTCCGTCGTGACGAGCGCGTAATCCGTTTCTTGACTTTCAAGCAAGACAAGTACGCTGCAGAGTACGCTGCGAAGAGAAGAAGTGTTAAATCAACTAAAAAGGAGGATTAATCATGGCACAACAAGTTCAATCAGAAATCAGATATTTAACTCCGCCCTCAGTAGACGTTAAGAAGAAAAAATACTGCCGTTTCAAAAAGAGTGGTATTAAGTATATCGACTACAAAGATCCTGAATTCTTGAAGAAATTCTTGAATGAGCAAGGTAAAATCCTTCCGCGTCGTATTACCGGTACTTCTTTGAAGTTCCAACGTCGTGTAGCTCAAGCTGTGAAGAGAGCACGTCACTTGGCGTTGCTGCCTTATGTAACTGACATGATGAAATAATAGGAGGAGGAAAGTATGGAAATTATATTGAAAGAAGACATCGTAAACTTGGGTTATAAGAACGACATCGTAACCGTTAAATCCGGTTATGGTCGTAACTACCTCATCCCGACAGGAAAAGCTGTCATCGCTTCTCCTTCTGCAAAGAAAATGCTGGCTGAAGAGCTGAAACAACGCGCTCACAAGCTGGAGAAAATCAAGAAGGATGCTGAAGAACTGGCTGCTAAGCTGGAAGGCGTATCCTTGAAGATTGCTACTAAGGTTAGTGCTACAGGTACTATCTTCGGTTCTGTAGGCAACATCCAGATTGCTGACGAGCTGGCTAAACTGGGTCATAACATCGACCGTAAGATTATCGTTGTTAAGGATGCTGTGAAAGAAGTTGGTAACTACAAGGCTATCGTTAAGCTGCACAAGGAAGTTTCTGTGGAAATTCCTTTTGAAGTAGTTGCTGAGGAAGCATAAATAAATATAGAATTCTATATAAAAGGAAAGAAGGTGTGTCGTAATGCACGATGCACCTCTTTTTTGTTCATCACTATACAAA
>CAUAWO010000001.1:0-155689 GCA_958432865.1 Bacteroides stercoris | reverse complement strand
TCGGAGCTGCCTGCGTATATTTGATAAAAGAGACCAAAGGAGAAAGGGCGTAAACAGCCCCTATCCTCACCGATGAATATATGCTTCCTCACCGGTAAGAGGGTGTAAAATACACTTGATGATTTCTTTTAGGCACGGATTACGCGGATTGACACGGATTTATTTTATCTCTTTTCCGTGAAATCCGCGTAATCCGTGCCTAAAAATAAATAAATAGCAAACGAATTTTAGTTTTGGCACATTCTTCTTTTTTCCGCATCCTATTTGTTTATCCGTTTATTTGTCTATCTTTACACCGATAACACAGAAAAAGAGCGCCATGAAGAAATACCTTAAAACCGATGAATGGAATATTATAGAAGATAGTTTTCAAGCCGACCGCATGCGGTGGTCGGAAAGCATATTCAGTCTTGGAAACGGCCGTTTCGGACAACGGGGACATTTTGAAGAACCATACAGCAGCGACAGCTATCGCGGCGCATTCGTGGCAGGTATCACCTTTCTGGACAAAACGCGTGTAGGCTGGTGGAAGAACGGTTTTCCGCAATTCTACACACGCATTCCCAATGCTCCGGACTGGAGCAGTATCAGCCTGCGCCTCATCGACGAGGAACTGGACCTGGCACAATGGGATGTGGACAGTTTCAACAGACGCCTCGACATGAAAGCGGGTATTTCTTATCGGGACGCGGAAGTAACCTCTCCGCGGGGAAACAAACTCCGCCTGCACGTGGAACATATCGCCAATATGGCTCACCCCAATCTCTGCCTTATAAAGTACAGCGTTACGTCCGTCAACTATACAGGCAAGGTTTCACTTGTGCCTATCCTTGACGGAGACACCGCGAACCCGGTCAGGCATCCGGATGAAAAGATATGGAATATCCTGCGTTCCGGCACCACCAGCGATTGCGCCTATCTGTGGACGCAGACCAGGCGGGAGGATGCGCAAATATGCTATGCCATGACCTACCGGTTCTTCAAGAACAATAAAGAGACTTTTGCCAACCCGATACGGATAGAAAAAGAAAAACAGGCCGGATTCAGCGTAGGCACTGAAGTGAAGCCGGGAGATACCGTGACGCTCGTCAAATACATTGCCATAGCATCTTCCCTTTATTATGAACGGCAGGATTTGATAGAAGCCTCCGTAGCAGAAGCCCGCAACGCCCAAAGTACAGGTTGGGATGCTCTGGAACAGGAGCACCGGAATGCCTGGCAGGAGATATGGGACGAAACCGATGTCAGTATCGAAGGCGACCCGGAAGCCCAGCAAGGCATACGCTACAACATCTTCCAGCTCTACCAGACATACCGGGGAGACGACCCCCGCCTGAATATCGGCCCCAAAGGTTTCACCGGCGAGAAGTACGGCGGAAATACTTACTGGAATACCGAATTGTGCTGCGTACCTTTCTTCCTGCTTTCCACCCCGAAGAAGATTGCCGAAAACCTGCTGATATACCGCTATAAGCAACTGCCCAAAGCCATTGAGAATGCCCGTAAGTTGGGATTCGACCATGGAGCCGCCCTCTTCCCGCAGGTCACCAGCAACGGAGAAGAGTGCCACAGCGAATGGGAGATTACTTTTGAAGAGGTTCACCGGAACAATATGATTGTCTATGCCATTCTGCAACATGCCACGCTTACGGGCACGCTGGACTACATCGCCCATTACGGATTGGAAGTAATGATAGCCGTCAGCCGCTTCTGGAGCCAACGGGTGTCTTTCTCGCAACCCAAGCAGAAATACGTCATTCTGGGAGTTACCGGACCCGATGAATACGAAAACAACGTAAACAATAACTGGTATACCAACTACTCCTGCATGCGTTGCCTCGAAACCACTCTCAGTTTCCTTGAAATCATTGCCCGGCAATATCCCGATGAATATGCCCGCATATGCAGCATCACCAACCTGAATTATACGGAAGAGAGTGAACGCTGGCGGGACATTATCGAACGGATGTACCTGCCGGAAGATCCGGAACGCGGTATCTTCGTCCAAAACGACGGTTATATGGACAAGGTTCTGCAAAGCACCGACGCCATTCCCGCCGGCGAACGCCCCATCAACCAATATTGGTCGTGGGACCGTATCCTGCGTTCGTGCTACATCAAGCAGAGTGATGTCCTGCTCGGCCTGTACCTCTATTATTTCAACTTCGACCGGGAGACCATCCGCCGCAACTTCGAATTCTACGAACCGATGACCGTACACGAGTCTTCCCTCTCCCCGCACATCCACTCCATTCTTGCCGCACGCATCGGGAAAGTGGAAAAGGCATACCAACTATTCTTACACGCTACCCGCCTCGACCTGGACGACTACAACAATGAAGGAGACCAGGGGCTGCATATAACCAGTATGCCGGGCAGTTGGCTGGCTGTTGTACGCGGATTCGCAGGATTGCAGATACAGGGCGGCACGCTTAAGATTGAACCGGTCATACCGGCGAAATGGAGCGGCTATTCGTTCAAAGTGAATTACTTGGGCAATACGCTGCATATACAGGTAGACAAAGAAATAAAAATCAGCCTGACCGCAGGAAAACAATTGAACATACAGGTATATCAAAACGTTTATGAATTAAAACAAGGGTTGGATTTGACTGTCAACCGCAAAGACTTGTCTTAATCAAAACAAATGAAGAAAATGTATCTGTTCGCCCTGACGGTGACACTTATCGTCACGTCCTGCGGGCAAAAGAAAGGGGAAGATATTCCCCTCGTGCGACCTGTGAAAACTGCCACCGTAAGTTCACAGTCGGTAATACTCAAAGACTTTTCCGGCATGGTGGAAGCGGTGGAATATGTAAAACTGGCATTTCGTGTCAGCGGACAAATCATCGACCTTCCGGTAGTGGAAGGACAAAGGGTCAGGAAAGGGCAACTGATTGCCGCCATCGACCCGCGGGATATTTCCCTGCAATATGCCACCGACAAGGCTGCCTATGAAACCGCTGCCGCCCAGGTGGAGCGCAACAAACGGCTGCTGGGCCGCCAAGCCATCTCCCTGCAGGAGTATGAAATAAGCGTAGCCAATTACCAGAAAGCCAAATCGGCCTACGAGCTGTCCACCAACAATATGCGCGATACAAAACTGCTCGCCCCCTTCGACGGCTCTATCGAGAAGCGCCTGGTAGAGAACTATCAGCGCGTCAATTCGGGAGAAGGGATTGTGCGGCTGGTAAATACGCAGAAACTGCGCATAAAATTTACCGTACCCGATGATTACCTGTACCTGCTTCGTGCCAAAGACGCCACATTCAAGGTGGAGTTCGATACGTACAAAGGCAATATATTCAATGCCAGACTGGAAGAGTATCTTGACATATCGACCGACGGCACGGGTATTCCGGTTACCATCACCATCGACGACCCCGCCTTCGACCGTGCCGTATACGATGTGAAACCCGGATTTACCTGCAACATCCGCCTCGCTTCGGACATCGCTCCCTTTATAGAAGAAAAACTGATGAATGTACCGCTGAGCGCTGTATTCGGTGACAGCGAAAACAAGAATACCTACGTATGGGTGGTGAAAGACAACAGGGTAAGCCGCCGCGAAGTAACCGTGTATTCGCCGACCGGTGAAGCCAATCTTCTTATCTCCAAAGGACTGAAACCGGATGAAACCGTTGTCATTGCCGGAGTATACCAACTGGTAGAGGGACAGAGGGTAAAAGAGGTGGAATAACCGCTTTTCCTCTATCACTTCATAACTTTATCATCCTATCACCTTTTATATATGAACTTAGCCAAATATTCATTAGATAATACAAAGATTATCTATTTCTTCCTTGCCGTGCTGCTCATCGGCGGCGTATTCTCATTCGGCCGTTTGGGGAAGAAAGAAGATGCACCCTTTGTCATCAAGACAGCGGTCATCATGACACGCTATCCCGGAGCCGAACCTGCCGAAGTGGAACGGCTCATTACCGAACCCATCTCCCGCGAAATACAGAGCATGAGCGGAGTGTACAAGATTAAATCGGAATCCATGTACGGACTTTCCAAAATTACGTTCGAGCTACAGCCGTCGCTTTCCGCAGCATCTATCCCGCAGAAGTGGGACGAACTGCGCCGGAAGGTTCTCAACATACAGCCCCAACTTCCGGCAGGAGCTTCCGTACCGACGGTATCGGACGACTTCGGCGATGTATTCGGCATTTATTACGGACTGGTCGGCGACGACGGCTTCTCTTACGAAGAAATGCGCAACTGGGCGGAGCGTATCAAAACGCAGGTTATCACTGCCGAAGGGGTTATGAAAGTAGCCCTGTTCGGCACACAGACGGAAGTAATCAATATCTTTATCTCCGTAAACAAACTGGCGGGGATGGGCATCGACCCCAAACAACTGGCAGGCTTGCTGCAATCGCAGAACCAGATTATCAATACAGGTGAAATCGGTGCAGGCGAACAGCAGTTGCGCATTGTGGCCAACGGTACTTATACCACCGTCAACGACATCCGCAACCAGACAATCACCACCCCCGGCGGGCAGGTCAAACTGGGCGATATAGCCGTCGTTGAAAAGGGATACATGGACCCGCCCGGCACCATCATGCACGTAAACGGAAAACGGGCCATCGGCATCGGCGTCTCCACCGACCCGCAGAAGGATGTGGTAAAAACCGGTGAGCTGGTAGACAAGAAGCTCGCCGAACTCTTGCCTCTCATCCCCGTAGGGTTGGAACTGGAAAGCCTTTACCCCGAAAACGTCATTGCCAAAGAAGCGAACAACGGATTTATTATCAACCTGATAGAATCCATTCTGATTGTAATCGTCATCATCATGCTGGTAATGGGGATGCGCGCCGGCGTACTCATCGGCTCTTCACTGATATTTTCCATTGGCGGCACACTGCTCATCATGTCGTTCCTGGGAGTGGGACTGAACCGTACCTCGCTGGCAGGCTTTATCATCGCCATGGGAATGCTGGTGGATAACGCCATTGTGGTAACCGACAATGCACAGATTGCCATAGCCCGCGGCGTGAACAGACGGAAAGCGCTGATAGACGGCGCCACCGGTCCGCAATGGGGATTGCTGGGAGCAACCTTCATAGCCGTCTGCTCATTCCTGCCGCTTTATCTTGCACCGTCTTCCGTTGCCGAAATTGTAAAGCCGCTATTTATCGTACTGGCTATATCACTGGGGCTGAGCTGGGTACTTGCATTGACGCAAACCACCACCTTCGGCAATTTCATACTGAAAGCCCAAACCGGCAACAGCGACAAAGACCCTTACGACAAGCCTTTCTACCATAAATTTGCATCCATCCTCAGCCTGCTGATACGCAAGAAAACGCTCACATTGGGAAGCATGGTCGTATTGTTCATCCTCTCCCTCGTCATCATGGGACTGATGCCTCAAAACTTCTTCCCTTCACTGGACAAGCCTTATTTCCGCGCCGATGTATTCTATCCCGACGGATACGGCATCCGCGATGTAGAGAAGGAAATGAAGAAAGTGGAAGCCCACCTGCTGGCACAGCCGGAAGTGAAACGGGTTTCCGTCACCTTCGGCAGTACCCCGCTGCGCTACTATCTGGCATCCACTTCCGTAGGTCCAAAACCCAACTTCGCCAACCTGCTGGTAGAAGTGACAGACAGCAAATACACCAAAGAATATGAAGAGAAGCTGGACAGCTATATGAAGGAGAACTACCCCAATGCCATCACCCGAACCACGCTCTTCAAACTCTCGCCTGCCGTAGACGCCGCCATCGAGATAGGCTTTATCGGCAATAGCACAGATACGCTGGTGGCGCTGACCAACCGGGTTTTAGAGATAATGCACCGCGACAAAGACCTTATCAATGTGCGCAACTCCTGGGGTAACAAGATTCCTATCTGGAAACCCGTATACAGCCAGGAGCGTGCGCAACCGTTAGGCGTATCCCGCCAAAGCATGGCGCAGAGCATACAAATAGGGACAAACGGAATGACGCTGGGCGAATACCGACAGGGCGACCAAGTGCTTCCTATCCTACTGAAAGACAACACAATCGGCGCGTTCCGCATTAACGACCTGCGCACGCTGCCCGTATTCGGTACTACGCGTGAAACCACTACGCTGGAGCAAGTGGTCAGTGAGTTCGACTACCAGTACAAGTTCTCCAACGTGAAGGACTACAACCGCCAGATGGTTATGATGGCGCAAGCCGACCCCCGCCGGGATGTAAATGCCATTGCCGCCTTTAACCGTGTGTGGGAGCAGGTGCAGAAAGAAATCGATGTTCCCGAAGGATATGCCATGAAGTACTTCGGCGAACAGGAAAGCCAGGCCGAATCCAATGCCGCACTGGCAGCCAACATGCCGCTGACGTTTTTCCTGATGTTCGTCACCCTGCTGTTCCTGTTCAAGACCTACCGCAAACCCATCGTCATCCTGCTGATGCTTCCGCTTATCTTTATCGGTATCGTACTGGGACTGTTGCTGTTGGGCAAGACATTCGACTTTTTCGCCATTCTGGGACTGTTGGGACTGATTGGAATGAACATCAAGAACGCCATTGTCCTCGTAGACCAGATTGATACGGAAACGGCCGCCGGAAAGGCACCGCGTGAAGCGGTTATCAGCGCAACGACCACCCGCATTGTTCCCGTAGCCATGGCATCGGGCACAACCATCCTGGGTATGCTGCCGTTACTGTTCGACGCCATGTTCGGCGGTATGGCGGCCACTATCATGGGCGGTCTGCTGGTAGCTTCGATACTCACCCTGTTTGTATTGCCCGTAGCCTATTGTGCGATACACCGGATAAAAGGATAGAGGGATTGCGACTCGGCTATTTACGATTTAC
This sequence comes from Bacteroides stercoris, assembly GCA_958432865.1. Taxonomy (GTDB): domain Bacteria; phylum Bacteroidota; class Bacteroidia; order Bacteroidales; family Bacteroidaceae; genus Bacteroides; species Bacteroides stercoris_A. Next base: position 148,874 of record CAUAWO010000001.1, on the reverse strand, counting down.
TATTTAATGATTTGACTATTTACGATTTGAATGATGAGAAAGATTATATTTATATTGTCAGTAATCAGCTTCGGTATAAGTGCCGCGGCACAAGAAAACTATCTCAGCCGCGAGGCTTATCGGGACAAAGTGGAAGCATACAGCCAACTGCTGAAACAGCAACGCCTGAAAGCTACGGCAAGCACCGAAGCCCGCAAGATAGCACAGACTGGCTTCCTGCCCAAAATAGACATTACTGCCGAAGGAACTGCCAATCTGAGCCATCTGGATGCCTGGAACAGTCCGGCGGGACAGTACCGTCCTTACACCTATCAGGCATTGGCAACACTGGGACAGCCTCTTTACACAGGAGGTTCGCTCATGGCCCGGAAAAAGATTGCCAAAGCCGATGAAGAGCTGGACAAACTTGCCACAGAGCTGACCCTCGACCAGATACACTATCAGAGCGATGCGGTTTACTGGAATGCCTCGGCCGCATTGGCAACACTCAAAGCCGCCGCCCGTTTTGAAGGGATTGTCAGCCAACAGTACAACATCATTCAAGACAGGTTTAATGACGGAGCTATCAGCCGTACGGATTTACTGATGATTTCCACCCGTAAAAAAGAAGCCGAATTGCAGTATATCAAAGCCCGCCAGAACTATACCCTTGCCTTGCAGCAACTCAATATCCTGATGGGAGTGAAACCGGATGCCGCGGTAGACAGTCTTTGTGAAATCGGCATGCACTGTCCGCCCGTCGATTTACTGAGTCTTGACGAAGTATTGTCCCGCCGTGCGGACTATGCCGGAACCCATGTCAGTATCGCCAGGAGCGAAGCGCAACGCAAGGCAGCCCTCAGCCAGTATAATCCCCAACTCAGTATGTTCCTGGCAACCGGTTGGGACACCGGTATCGCCTATATGGGACAAGACGTGCCCCATACGCCCATTGCGGGAATCAACCTCAACATCCCCATTTTCCGATGGGGTGCACGCTTCAAAACCAACCGCCAGCAAAAGGCATATATAGGTATTCAAAAACTACAGCAAAGCTATGTGGCAGATACTATTTTAGAAGAGCTGTCCGCCGCTACCACCAAACTGACGGAAACGGAACAGCAGGTAAAGACAGCCCGGGAGAATATGGCGCTTGCCGAAGAGAATCTCGACCTGGTTACGTTCTCCTACAATGAAGGCAAGGCAAGCATGGTCGATGTGCTATCCGCACAGCTTTCGTGGACACAGGCCCAGACCAACCTTATCAATGCGCACCTTGCCGCAAAGATGGCAGTAGCTGAATACAGGAAAGCTATCAGTGAATAAAAGCGGAAATAAAAAGGGGATGCGCCAAAACACTCGTTATTTGTGTTTTGACGCATCCCCTTTTTATATCTCAACTTTCTTATCCAAGGAACGAAATCAATACGCCCGCCGCCACCGCAGAACCAATGACACCGGAAATATTACTGGACATACAGTAATTCAGTACGTGGTTCTTAGGGTCGTACTTGGTAGCGATTTCATTGCATACGCGGCTTGCCATAGGCACGGCGCTCAATCCCGTCGCACCAATCAGCGGATTAATCTTCTTCTTGGAGAACAGATTGAACAGTTTCACAAAGAAGATACCGCCCGAAATGGACAAGGCAAATGCAAGGAAGCCGCCGACAACGATGCCGATAGTGGTCCAGTTGAGGAATGCCTCGCTCGTCATGGTAGCGCCCACACTCAGTCCGAGGAAGATGGTTGCCGCATTCATAATGCTGTTGGCTGCCGCATCGAACAGACGGCTGGTATCGGAACCGATTTCTTTAATCAGGTTACCGAACATCAGCATACCAATCAAAGGCACTGCCGTCGGCACGAAGAGAGCTACAATGGTAGTAACGGCAATTGGGAAAATAATCTTCAGTACACGCAGATTCTTTATCTCGGTCTTTGACGGATAAAGCTTTTCCTGCTCCTTCATATTAATCATCAGTTCCTTCTTGCTGCAGAGCAGTTTCACAACCAATGGAATGATAACCGGAACCAGCGCCATGTACGAATAAGCCGCGATGGCGATAGGACCCAGCAGATGCGGAGCGAGCTTAATGGTGGTAAAGATAGCTGTAGGACCGTCCGCACCGCCGATAATACCCAATGCACCGGCTTCCTGCGGCGTGAAGCCCATCATTACGGCACACAACAGTACGGTAAAGATACCGAGCTGCGCAGCCGCACCGAATATGGAAAGACGCAGATTGCGGAGCATCGGTCCGAAGTCCGTCAGCGCACCCACCCCCATAAAGATGACAGGCGGAAGAAATCCGGTCTTTATCAGCATATAGTAGATGAAGTTCATCAGTCCGAGGTCGTGTGCAATCTCGTGCAACGGCATTTCCCAGATGTTCTTCAACACTCCGTTCACCATTACCATGCCGTTTTCATCTGCCTGGATAACCCCCATGTCGCCACCGGGGAAATTGGCAATGAGCACACCGAAAGCAATGGGAACCAGCAACAGCGGTTCGTAATGCTTCCTGATGCCCAGATACAGCAAAATAAAGGCAATGGCATACATTATAAGGAACGACGGATCGGCAATGATATTGCTGAACGCCGTCATATCATAGAGTTTCGCAAATATATCTTCCATCATCCAATCTTCATTAATACATCATCTTCAGAAACAGAATCACCCGGATTGACGCAGATAGCGGTCACCGTTCCGCTGAAGTCGGCACGGATGGCATTATAGGTTTTCATGGCCTCGATGTAGCAAAGCAGGTCGCCTTCCTTCACTTTATCTCCTACCTTGAGGGGAGTTTCCTGTGCATTCTTGGTCAGGAAGAACTTGCCTTCGAGCGGAGCAGCCACTTCCTGCCCTTCACCGGCGGGAGCGGTAATCTTGTCGGTGGCGGAAGCCGGCAGGTCGATGTCGCCGTAAGCCACCGTCACGCGATAAGCCTGTCCGTCCACCTGCACGGTAAGCGTCTTGGGTTTGGCATCGTCCAGAGGGGATTTGTCGCGTTCGGCACGGCGTTTCTCTACATCGGCAAGGAAATCCTCTTTCGCCTTGCCGCTCTTGTAAGCCTCGTACTGTGCCGGGTGCATGGCGTATTCAAAGAGCTCTTCATCATCTTCGCCAAGTTCCCACTTGTTTTCCTTCATCAGCTTGCGGTACTTGTCGAGTGCATCGGGATAGTTGTCCTGCGGATTGCCGTTGAAGAACTTACGTCCTTCGCGTTCCGCCTTTTCAACGAGTTCGGGAGCGAGTTCGCCCGGCAGCTTGCCTGCCTTGCCCAACAGCATGTCCCAAATATCGTCGGCTATCATACCCCAACGCTCTTTTCCTTTCTCCATGGCCATGACGTTCATCATGGAAAGGTTCTTGACGTACTGGCTGAACGGAGTCACCAACGGTGGATAACCCACGCGCGGCCATACGTATGCCACTTCGTTGAAGAGTTTGATAAGCAGTTCGTCCTGCTTCATAAACGGCAGGTTGCGTTTGGCCTTGTACTTGTTGATAGATTCCAGATTGGATTCCAGGTCCGCCATCAGACTTCCCATCATGCCGCCCGGAAGTCCCGGACCAATCAGCAACGAGTTCATCAGACGGTTCTTCGGGCTGATGTACAGACCGAGGAAATCATCCATAAACTCCTGGATAAGTGCACGTACTTTCATGTACGCTTCCATATTGATTTCGGGTACCTTGAAACCGGCATCCTTCAGCATGGCCTGCACGCTGAGCAGGTCGGCATGTCCCGTACCCCATGAAAGCGGCTCCATACCTACGTCGATATAGTCGCAGCCGGCCTCACAAACCGCAAGGATGCTTGCCATGTTGAAACCGGGTCCCGCATGGCTGTGATACTGGATGGGAATGTCCGGATGAGCAGCCTTGATGTTTGCCACAATCTTGCCCAAAGATACCGGACGGCCGATACCTGCCATATCCTTGATACAGATTTCGTCTGCACCCAGCTTGATAAGCTTCAATGCCATATCCGTATAATATTCCACAGTATGGATAGGCGAATGGGTGATACAGAGCGAACACTGCGAAATCATTCCCGCCTCGTGCGCATAAGTGATGGAAGGAGCGATGTTACGTATATCGTTCAGTCCGCAGAAAGTACGTGTGATGTCCGTACCCTGCGCCTTCTTCACTTTATAAAACAGCTTGCGCACATCGGCAGGCACGGGGCTCATGCGCAGGCCGTTCAGTGCACGGTCCAACATATGTGTCTGTATACCGGCTTCGTGGAACGGCTTCGTCCACTCGCGCACAGCTTTATTGGGGTTCTCGCCAAACAATAGATTTACCTGTTCAAAACCGCCGCCATTCGTTTCTACACGAGCGAAACATCCCATCTCGACAATGGCAGGCGCTACCTTTACCAGCTGGTCTACACGGGGCACATATTTTCCGGCACTTTGCCACATATCCCTGAATACCAAGCTGAACTTAATTTCTTTTTTCATACCAAATTATTCCTGTGTGTGTTTATATAAGATTAGTTATTTCAGAGTTTTTCCACTTTCGCAACTTTACCCTTGCCTTGCGTCACTACCGTAACCGCCGCACTGATAGCCGCCATGATGTTGCCGGGAACAGCCGCAGGAGCATTTGCCGCCTGTTTGGCAGGAGCGGCCTCTTCGGGTGCATATTTATTCACAAGGGCGATAAGTCCCTTTCCCAAGTAGATTACAATCAGCAGGATGGCAAAGACCGTTGCCATACCCACTATCATTAGCAGGAGCGCTATGTTCAAGTTTTCCATATTATAAATTATTAGTTATTCTATCGGATTTGCAAAAAATCGTCCGAAATTAGTGATAATAGACGAGAATATAGAATATTACAATGATAAATTATGCTAAAATAAAAGTAAGAAAAGAGCAAGTAGCCGGTCACTACATATCTTCCAACGACAAACAAACCGTCTCAATCCGGTACTTCGGCAATAGCTTTTTCTTTAAATGTTCCACTTTCCCAGCCAGCAGTTCCGGTTTGAAGTTTTTCTTTTGCCGCTTCACTTCTGCCGCCACAGCTTGATTTTTCTCCAATTTCAGAGCAATAATATCAATTTCATTCTGATTGCCTTTCGGCTTCCACCACGAACCTATAGCCCGATATTGGAAACTTTCGGCAAACTGCTGTTTGAAATATCTTTCCAGCATGATACCTGAATAAGTTGAATAGTCGGATTTGATGATGGTCTGCAAACCGATAAAGTTCTTAATCTCTATCAGAGAACGGTAGCGGTCGAAATAGTTAAACCAAAACCGGATGAAATTATCTTGTATTTCATACCTTACAGTTTGACTTCCTTCTTTTGCCAATAAAGGACGCTGGCGGACAATGATGTTGTAATCCTCAATCAACCGCTTTATTTGACCGCCTATGCTTTTGTCTCCCAAAGCGGCTTCTATTTCGGGTTGCGTATTAATGCCACCGGAAATAGCACTTAAGATAGAAAAATAAGTGGCATAGTTTTTCCCGAACTCTTCCACCAGCAGATTTTTTCCTTCATCGGTAAAAGAAGAGTTCTCCCGAACCATAAATGAAATCATCCCGTCTACACTCAATTCGGTGTTGTCACAAAGCAGTTCAACATATTTCGGAACACCCCCTGTAAAAGAATAGAGGGCAAGCAAATCATCATTGCTGTAATCGGGATTGTAATCAAAGATAATCTCTTTCAATGTAGCCAAATCAAAAGCAGACAGTTTAATGATATTATCAGCTCTACCGAACAAGGGCTCTTTATTGTTCTGAAATATTTTCTGCATCAACGAATAAACGGAACCCGATACAATCAAATTCATCTTAGATTTCTTCCGATAAGTATCCCAAATGTTTTGCATATCGCTATATACCGATTCATTGATGTTATAGAACTCCTGAAACTCATCGATAACCAGGTTGAACGGTTTCTGGGAAGACAGTTCCATCAGATACTGAAATAATGACCGGAAAGTACGTATTTCCATTGGAACAAATACATCAAGCGATTGGCCGATAACCGGAATAAATTCAGAACAAAGCGTTGCTTCACTTTTACGCCCCACAAACAGATAAACGGTTGGCATATCTTCAACAGCTTTCATTATAAGGCTTGTTTTACCAATCCTTCTTCTTCCGGTTACCACTGTTAAGCGTGAATGGTCGCTGAAAGACAAATCCCGTATCCGCCGCAGCTCCGCCAACTCGCTTTTCCTATTATAAAATTTCATATTTCCATTTTTGTTACGGCTGTAACTGTTACAACGGTTACAAAGATATAAGAAATTATCTATATATACTCTATTTTTTCATTTTTCCAAAAGATTTATGCGAATTACCGTATTTCATTCTTGGGGTATCTATTTCTAGTATCTCCATATTTTTTACCACATCCATTCACTTTTCTCTACCATTCATCCCCCACTTCAGAATACATTCTGAAAGGGTGGCATGTCAAAATTAAAATTCGTTTACTTTTTGTTTCTTTTTAGACACAGAATACGCGGATTTCACGGAAAAAGAATAAAAAAAATCTGTGCCTTCCGTGTAATCCGCGTAATCCTTTAGATTTGCGTGCCTAAAAAACATCAAGTGTATTTTAACACCCTTCTGTCATAGCCAATAGTATATATCTACATTAGAACTCGCTTGTAAAGTGGAACTTGATATGCTTGAAATCCATCTGCGCCATCTGCAGTACGTAGCCGCTGTCTGCAAGGAACACATCCCTGCCCTCACGGTCTTTCGCCATATACTGGTACTTGCGTTTCTTGAACGCTTCCAGTTCGGCAGGGTCATCACTTTCAATCCAGCAGGCCTTGTAAAGACTCAACGGCTCCCAACGGCATTTGGCACTGTACTCATTTTCCAGACGGTATTGGATTACCTCGAACTGCAACTGCCCTACCGTACCGATAATCTTGCGTCCGTTAAACTGGTTGACAAACAACTGCGCTACACCTTCGTCCATCAACTGGTCGATACCTTTGGCAAGCTGCTTCTGTTTCATCGGGTCGGCATTCTCGATATACTTGAACATCTCGGGCGAGAAGCTCGGCAGTCCGCGGAAGTGAAGCATCTCACCCTCCGTCAGCGTATCGCCGATTTTGAACGTACCGTTGTCCGGCAAACCGATGATATCTCCCGCCCACGCCTCATCGATGGTAGTCTTGCGCTGCGCCATAAACTGCGTGGGCGACGAGAAACGCATGGTCTTGCCATGACGCACATGCAGGTAGGGCGTATTACGGGTGAACTTACCGGAACATATCTTGCAGAATGCGATACATGAGCGGTGGTTCGGGTCGATATTGGCGGTAATCTTAAAGATAAAGCCTGTGAATTTAGGCTCTTCCGGTTCTACTTCGCGTTCTTCCGCCTTCACGGGACGGGGACTGGGAGCAATCTCCACAAAGCAGTCCAGCAACTCCTGCACACCGAAGTTATTCAAGGCGGAGCCGAAGAACACGGGAGCCAATTCACCTTTCAGATACTCCTCTACCTGAAATTCGGGATACACACCGTCTATCAGTTCCAGTTCGCCGCGCAGCTTGTCCGCCAGTGCCGAACCGATCTGATTATCCAGTTCTTCCGTATTTATATCTACTTCCACCTTTTCCGTCACCACCTGCTTGGAAGGCTGGTAAAGATTGAGATTGCGTTCATAAATGTTGTAAACTCCCTTGAAACGGGGACCGCTCTCGATAGGCCACGTCAGCGGACGGACGTGGATGGAGAGTTCCTCCTCCAGCTCATCCAGCAAGTCGAACGGGTCTTTTGCCTCACGGTCCATCTTATTGATGAAGATAATCACCGGAGTGTTGCGCATGCGGCAGACTTCCATCAGCTTGCGTGTCTGTGTTTCCACACCTTTCGCACCGTCCACCACGATGATAACGCTGTCCACCGCCGTCAGTGTGCGGTAAGTATCTTCGGCAAAGTCCTGGTGACCCGGAGTATCGAGGATATTGATTTTGTAATCGTGATAGTCGAACTCCATTACGGAAGTGGTTACGGAGATACCACGCTGTTTTTCAATATCCATCCAGTCTGACGTTGCCGTCTTCTTTATCTTGTTGCTCTTTACCGCACCCGCCACCTGAATCTGACCGCCAAACAGCAGCAGCTTTTCAGTCAACGATGTCTTACCGGCATCCGGATGGGCGATAATCGCAAAGGTTCGTCTTCTCGCTATTTCTTGATTTGCCATAACTTATTATTTTTCAGGCACGGATTACACGGATTTCACGGTTTCCTGCGTGTCAGTATCTTACGTTTCATTTCTGCTCTTAAACCAAAATTCAGCAATAAACCTACTTGCAGATTTGTACCTTTCAAATAGTTCACTAACTGCCATTCATGTTCCGGTCTTAATGCAGAAACAGCTTTTAATTCCAAGATAATGGCATCTTCAACTATCATATCCGTTCTATACGTACCTACTATTTTATTTTTATAATACACATTTAAATCTTTCTGACATTCACATTTCAGCCCTCTATCTTTCAGTTCAAGGTAAAGTGCATTTTGATACACCTGTTCCAAAAATCCGAATCCCAACGTCTTATGAACCTCATAAAATGCCGCTATGATTTTCGACGTCAGCTCTTCGTATAACATTATTATCCCTCTCCGTGAAATCCGTGTAATCCGTGCCTAAAAATCCAATCTATCGATGCAGACCTGCAAGCTATCCTCCCAATGGGGAATCTCGATACCGAAAGTCTTTTTAATCTTCGTCTTATCCAATACGGAATACTGAGGACGCGGAGCTTTGGCCGGATACTCGTCCGTATGCAACGGGCTGACTTTACACGAGGTAATGCCCGCCATGCGGTGAATGGCCACCGTAAAATCATACCAGGAGCATACTCCCTCGTTGCTGAAATGATAAATACCGGGGACGATGCCCTGATTGACAGCCGCAAAGATGGCACGTGCCAAATCGTTGGCATAAGTCGGCGTACCGATTTGGTCGAAAACAACTCCCAACCGCTCGCGCTCATTGCCCAGACGAATCATGGTCTTTACAAAATTATTGCCGTAAATGGAATATAACCATGCCGTACGGATAACCATCGCACGGCTGCACTTCTCCATAACAGCCTGCTCACCTGCCAGTTTTGTGGAGCCGTAAACGGAGTTGGGGCAAGGAGTGACTTCTTCCGTATAAGGAATATGGCCGGTTCCGTCGAACACGTAATCCGTAGAGACCTGTATCATGGCAGCACCGCAAGCCTCGGCGGCGGCAGCCAGATAGCCGGGAGCTATATGGTTCAGTTTATCGCAAAGTTCGGGATTGTCTTCTGCCTTGTCCACTGCTGTATAAGCGGCACAGTTCACAATAACATCCACCCGATTATCGGTCACGAATGCACGTATGGCCTGTTCATCACATATATCCAGTTCCTGCACATCTGTAAAAAAGTAAGTGTGTTGCTGATTTTCAGCGGAGAGCACCCGCATCTCATTGCCAAGCTGACCGTTGGCACCGGTTACTAATATATTCATCTTAACAGTTACTATTTATTCCCTATGGTTATGATACCTCTTTTATCTTCAACACACAGGTACGTTGACTATTTTCAGTTTTCTATTTATCACCCGACTTATTACCCTGCTTCATGCAGACATTCCGTCAGTCATTATCCAGTTTCAACTCGCCTTTCCTCTCTTTGTCGTAATAATTGGCAAGCAGGGAAAGAAAACTGCTGATGGCTTCTATCGCCTTGGCAGTGCCCTGGCTGATTTCCTTTTTCTGCAAACGCAGCAGCAGTATGCCGTAAAGCGCCTCAAAACAGGTCTCCAATTCGGATTCTTCCGTTTGTCCGCTCTTTTGCCGCAATTCCACAATAAAAGGCAACGCTTTGAAATATGCCGCATTATAAAAGGGATACTTCGTGGAAGCCAGCAAATCGGCGTGCAGGTCCGTAAGGTTGCGGATAACGTTGCGGTTAATCTGCAAATGCCCTTTCTCCGTCACCCCCTCGGCACGCATCATATCGGCAAGATTGCCGTACCACTCCTCCAGAGCCGCATGTTCTTCGGCAGGATAACGGGAGATGACGTTGCTGCGAATCAGGTCTATATCGCACTTGTTAGCACGAAGCAAATCCTCCACTTGCCACATATATATAAGGTATTCGGCAATATTCTTCTCTTTCAGTTGCTGTGAAATCTTCACGTTGAGATGATTTATGATTTATAATTTATATTCTTCACCAAGATACCGCGGTCCGCTCCCGTAACTAATAGAGCGATTCGCCCATCAGCGTAAACACCAGTCCGAATGCAGATACCACCATGACAATGCCGCCGATAATACGGTTCAATATCCAAATGCCGCGTAAATTGAATTGCGTACGGACCTTGTTGACAAAAAAGGTAATTCCAAACCACCACGTCAATGCTCCCAAAGCAATGGCAAGATACCCCGTAACGGCCTCAAAGACCAACACGCCTTCGCTTACAAAAGCAAAGCGCGCAAAAAGGCCTACAAAAAGAAATATGATAAGCGGATTGGAGAGAGTGACAGCGAACGCTGTGATAAAATTGTGAAAGTAAGACCCCTTGCTGGTGGATACCGGACGAATGGACTGCACCGGATTACTGCGGAATGTATAGATACCGAATATCAGCAGCAGGATACTCCCGAACAGTTGCAGATAGAAGATATTCTTGTTGACATAATCGAATACGAAACTCATTCCGTAGCCTGTCAGCAAAGCATAGGCAATATCACTCAGCGAGGCGCCTATACCGGTCACAAAACCATACCAACGCCCTTTGTTCAAAGTACGCTGAATGCACAATACTCCTACGGGGCCCAACGGTGCAGATACGATAACACCTATTATGAACCCTTTCCATAATATGTCAAGTATGGTCTCTATCTGAATCATGCCTGCAAATATCGGACTTTTTTATGAGACAACCGAATAGAGTTAACGTTTTTTCGTCAGAAAAGGAGTTTAGATACAAAGTCAATCATCCGGCGGGGCGGACTTCCCTATTCCACTGAAGTTTTTTATTTCCTTTTCTTTCTCCCACCCGACGATTTTCTGTATCTTTGCGCCAAAAGCAAAGGTAAACTGCATCCCGGCATAAAAAAACAGACAAGTTCGTTTTATTCTGCCTCTGGTTTGCACTATCTTTGCACCCAGGAAGAAAAGAGAAGAAGCTAACTGACAGACAATAGAATAGTTTCAATCACAAAGTAGCAAATCGTAAACTCTTAAATAAAAGTATGATTCTTTTTTTCAGAACACCATCCAAGAGCGTGATTGCCGTAGAATGCGACCACGAACTTACCCAGGCAGACAGCGACAAACTCTGCTGGCTTTTTGGAGAAGCCACCCCCGAAAGTGAAGACAACCTGAAAGGACATTTCGTAGGTCCGCGCCGCGAGATGATTACTCCCTGGAGTACCAATGCTGTGGAAATCACCCAAAACATGGGTCTGAACGGTATCACCCGTATCGAAGAATATTTCCCTGTGAAAGATGAAAATGCAGACCACGACCCGATGCTGCAACGTATGTATAAAGGTCTGGACCAAAACGTATTTACGACCAACCGCCAGCCGGAACCGATTATTCACATTGACGATCTGGAAGCATACAACGAAAAAGAAGGTCTGGCGCTCTCCAAAGAAGAGATGGACTACCTCAAGAAAGTGGAGAAAGACCTGGGACGTCCGCTAACCGACTCCGAGGTATTCGGTTTTGCGCAAATCAACTCCGAGCACTGCCGTCACAAAATTTTCGGCGGCACATTCATCATTGACGGAGTGGAGCAGGAATCTTCCCTCTTCCAGATGATTAAAAAGACCACTCAGGAAAATCCGAACAAGATTATATCAGCCTATAAAGATAATGTTGCCTTTGCCGAAGGTCCGGTTATCGAGCAGTTTGCCCCGGCAGACCACTCCAAGCCCGACTTCTTCCAGATAAAGGACATCAAGAGTGTTATCTCCCTGAAAGCCGAAACCCACAACTTCCCTACTACCGTAGAGCCTTTCAACGGTGCATCTACCGGTACGGGCGGTGAAATCCGCGACCGTATGGGCGGCGGTAAAGGCTCATGGCCTATTGCCGGAACAGCCGTATACATGACTTCCTACCCCCGCACGGACGAGGACCGTCCCTGGGAAGAGATACTTCCGGTGCGCAAATGGCTGTACCAGACTCCCGAACAAATCCTGATCAAGGCATCCAACGGCGCCAGCGATTTCGGAAACAAGTTCGGCCAGCCGCTGATTTGCGGTTCCGTACTCACCTTTGAACACAAAGAGAAAGATGAGGTTTACGGTTACGACAAAGTCATCATGCTTGCCGGCGGTGTGGGATACGGTACGCAACGCGACTGCCTGAAAGGCGCTCCCGAAGCCGGCAACAAGGTTGTCGTGATCGGTGGCGACAACTACCGCATCGGTTTGGGCGGCGGTTCCGTGTCATCCGTAGATACGGGACGCTACAGCAGCGGCATCGAGCTGAATGCCGTACAGCGTGCCAATGCAGAGATGCAGAAACGTGCTTACAACGTAGTACGTGCACTTTGCGAAGAAGACACCAACCCGGTGGTTTCCATCCACGACCACGGTTCTGCCGGACATGTAAACTGCCTGTCCGAGCTGGTAGAAGAGTGCGGCGGACTTATCGACATGAGCAAGCTTCCTATCGGCGACAAGACTTTGTCTGCCAAAGAAATCATAGCCAACGAAAGTCAGGAGCGCATGGGTCTGCTGATTCAGGAAGAGGCCATCGAACACGTACGTAAGGTAGCCGAACGCGAACGCGCTCCGATGTATGTAGTCGGTGAAACCACCGGCGACCACCGCTTCGCTTTCCAGCAAGCCGACGGCGTACGCCCGTTCGACCTTGCCGTAGAACAGATGTTCGGCTCTTCACCCAAAACCTATATGGTGGACAAGACCGTAGAACGTCATTATGAAATGCCGGAATACGAATTGTCGCAACTGCACGAATACCTTACCAACGTACTCCAACTGGAAGCCGTTGCCTGCAAAGACTGGTTGACAAACAAGGTAGACCGTTCCGTAACAGGTAAGATTGCCCGCCAGCAATGCCAGGGCGAACTCCAGTTGCCGTTGAGCGACTGCGGTGTCGTAGCTTTGGACTATCGCGGCGAAAAAGGTATCGCAACTTCTTTGGGACATGCTCCGCAGGCAGCCCTTGCCGACCCGGCAGCGGGTTCTATCCTCTCCGTCAGCGAAGCGTTGACCAACCTGATCTGGGCTCCGCTTGCCGAAGGTCTGGACAGCGTGTCCCTGTCAGCCAACTGGATGTGGCCGTGCCGCTCGCAAGAGGGCGAGGACGCACGTCTTTATACGGCGGTAAAGGCATTGAGCGACTTCTGTTGCGCCCTGCAAATCAATGTTCCCACGGGTAAGGACTCTTTGTCCATGACGCAGAAATATCCCGACGGCAGCAAAGTCATCGCTCCGGGTACGGTTATCGTATCTGCAGGCGGCGAGGTTTCAGATGTGAAGAAAGTGGTATCTCCCGTGCTTGTCAACGATGAGAAAACCACGCTGTACCATATCGACTTCAGTTTCGACAAGCTGAAGCTGGGCGGCTCCGCCTTCGCACAGTCACTGGGTAAAGTAGGCGACGAAGTTCCTTGCGTACAAGATGCCGAATACTTCCGTGACGCTTTCCTGGCTGTACAGGAATTAATCAACAAGGGACTTGTTCTTGCCGGACACGACATTTCGGCCGGCGGTCTTATCACTACGTTGCTCGAAATGTGCTTCGCCAATGTAGAGGGCGGTATGGAAATCGACCTCGACAAGATGAAAGAGCAGGACCTCGTCAAGATATTGTTTGCCGAGAACCCGGGTATCGTTATCCAGGTGAGCAACAAGCATAAGGAAGAAGTTAAGAAGATACTGGAAGATGCCGGTGTAGGCTATATCAAAATCGGTAAGCCGACCGACGAACGTCATATTCTCGTAAGCAAAGACGGCGCTACCTACCAGTTCGGTGTGGACTACATGCGCGATGTCTGGTACTCTTCATCGTATCTGCTGGACCGCAAACAGTCCATGAACGGGTGCGCTAAGAAACGTTTCGAGAACTACAAGATGCAGCCGCTGGATTTGGTGTTCCGACCTGAATTCAAGGGTAAACTTTCGCAATACGGCCTCGACCCGAACCGTCGTACCCCGACCGGTATCCGCGCTGCCATTATCCGCGAAAAGGGAACCAACGGCGAACGCGAAATGGCCTATTCACTCTATCTTGCCGGCTTCGATGTGAAAGACGTAACCATGACCGACCTCATCAGCGGACGTGAAACGCTGGAAGACGTAAACATGGTGGTTTATTGCGGCGGCTTCTCCAACTCCGACGTATTAGGCTCCGCCAAAGGTTGGGCAGGCGCTTTCCTCTTCAACCCGAAAGCCAAAGAGGCGCTCGACAAGTTCTATGCACGCGAAGACACGCTGTCTCTCGGCGTATGCAACGGTTGCCAGCTTATGATGGAATTAGGCCTCATCACTCCCGACCACGAAAAGAAGGGAAAGATGCTGCATAATGATTCCCATAAATTCGAATCGACCTTTATCGGCCTGACTATCCCTACCAACCGCAGCGTAATGTTCGGCTCTTTGAGCGGCAGCAAGCTCGGTATCTGGGTGGCACACGGAGAAGGAAAATTCTCATTGCCTTACGATGAGGACAAGTACAATGTAGTGGCAAAATATACCTACGACGAATATCCGGGCAATCCGAACGGCTCCGACTACTCCGTTGCGGCAATAGCCAGCACCGACGGACGCCACCTGGCCATCATGCCTCACCTGGAACGCTCCATCTTCCCGTGGCAGAACGGCTACTATCCGCAAGACCGCGTTCACAGCGACCAGGTTACCCCATGGATAGAGGCATTTGTCAACGCACGCAAGTGGGTGGAAGAAAAGACTGGAAAATAACCACGTGTAAAACTGTAATGCAATAATGGATAATGTGCCAAAGACTCTGCTTTTGCAGGAGCTTTGGCACATTTCTTATATCTCCACACCGCCTTCCATCCTGCCGCTTTACCACTCTGTATTTCCTTTTTTGCATATCTCAAACATTTTCACTACTTTTGTGTTAATATTAAATCCCCCCAACTTTATCAAACTCAAATACCAAAATCGGCTAATATGAAAAAGCATTTCTTTTTCTTTCTTTTCCTTATATCATCCTTTCTGGCTGCCGCTCAGACATATAACTACATCGGCGTAGAGGATGGTTTGAGCAACAGGCGGGTATATGCGATTCAAAAAGGGCCTAAAGGTTACATGTGGTTCCTCACGCACGACGGTATCGACCGTTATAACGGAAAGGAATTCAAGCACTATAAACTCATGGACGGCGAAGATGAAATCAACTCCATGATGAACCTCAACTGGCTGTATTCGGATTCGCAGGGAAGGCTATGGGAAATAGGCAAGCAAGGACGCGTGTTCTGTTATGAAAGCAAGCACGACTGTTTCCAACTGGTATATAAATTGCCCAAAAGCGAGACGGAAGGCCTGCACACTCCCGTCAGCTATGGATTTATCGATGATAATAATATAATATGGCTCTGCAACCAAAGAAACATTTACCTATATAACAGCCTGACAAAAGCAACCGTTGTCATAAAGAATGAAATCAACGAAAGCATTACCGACATCGAGCAGATAGACGAGACCCACTATTTTATAGGCACGGATGTAGGCGTGCATTATGCCGAACTGAGAAACAATGTGCTTGCGCTAAGCCCTTGCGAGAAACTGGATACGCTAAGACTGCAAATCAACGAGCTGTTCTTTCATAAAGGCAGCCGCAAAATCTTTATCGGAACCTTTCAAAGAGGTATCTATGTATACGATCTGAACCTTCATAAGGCGTTCCACATCAAATCCGGCCTGATAGATGTCAGCATCAACCGTATCTGTACTTTCGGTGAAAAAGACATATTGATAGCGACAGACGGTGCAGGTGTCTACAAGATGGATGTGGACACTTACCGGTCCGAACCGTACATCGTGGCCGACTTCAACCGATATAACGCCATGAACGGCAATACAATCTACGACATATACGTGGATAACGAGCAACGCATCTGGATGGCGAACTATCCTATCGGCATTACCGTACGCAACAACCGGTACAGCGATTACAAATGGATAAAGCATTCCATCGGTAACAAACAGTCCCTCATCAACGATCAGGTAAACGCCGTTATGGAAGACGAAGAGGGCGACCTATGGTATGCCACCAACAACGGCATCAGCCTGTATGAGCATCGTACCCAACAATGGCATTCGTTCTTGAGCGTCTACGATAAGGAGCAGAAGAACCAGAGCCATACATTCATGTCTCTGTGCGAGGTCAGTCCCGGCATTATCTGGGTAGGCGGCTACAGTTCCGGCATCTACCAGATAGATAAGAAAAAGCGTTCTGTCAGCTTTTTCACGCCCGCCTTGTTCGGCGGCGCAACGATTCGTCCCGACAAGTACATCCGTTCCATTACCAAAGACAGAGACGGTTATATCTGGTCGGGGGGATACTACAACCTGAAAAGAATAGACCTGAAACATAAAAACATTGAATCGATACCCGGGCTGGAAGTTATAACGGACATCAAGGAGCGGGACGAAAAATACATGTGGATAGGTACAGCCAACGGCTTATACCTGCTGGAGAAAGCAACCGGCAAATACTGGTACATAACGCTGCCGGTAGAGTCCTCCTATATATACTCCCTGTATCAGGCCCCCAACGGACTGCTGTATATCGGCACAAACAATTCCGGTCTGCTGATTTACGACCCTGCCAGGCAGAACTTTGAACACTATCATAAAGATAACTGCGCACTTATCTCCAACAATATCTATACAATTCTGTCAGACGGAAAAGATGATATTCTCTTAAGTACGGAATACGGACTGAGCGGTTTCTACCTCAAAGAAAAAAGATTCCATAACTGGACCAAAGAGCAGGGACTGCATTCCGACCATTTCAATGCCAACTCCGGAACACTGCGCAAGAACGGGAATGCCATTTTCGGAAGTACCGACGGAGCCATAGAATTTCCAAGAGACATGGTATTGCCCCGCGAGTACAGTTCGCGCATGATATTCAGCGATTTGCGCGTTTTCTACCAAACAGTATACCCCAAAGACGAAGGTTCTCCTTTGGTTTTGGATATCGACGAAACCAAAAGCCTGAAACTGAAATACAGCCAGAATATATTTTCGCTTCAGGTATCGTCCATCAATTATGACTATCCTTCCCTCATCCTGTATTCGTGGAAACTGGAAGGATTCTATGACGGCTGGAGCCGTCCGGGAGAGGAAAATGTCATCCGGTTCACCAATCTGAATCCCGGCCATTACACCCTGCGTGTCCGCGCCATATCCAGTGAAGACCGGCGTATGGTCTTGGAAGAGCGCAGCATAGATATTATCGTCGAGCAACCCATCTGGCTCAGCATATGGGCGTTATTGCTGTATGCGCTTATCCTTGTTGCGATTGCAAGCATCGCATTGCGCATAATCGTATTGCGCAAGCAACGAAAGATATCCGATGACAAGATCCGTTTCTTTGTCAACACCGCGCATGACATCCGTACTCCGCTGACGCTCATCAAAGCACCGTTGGAAGAACTCTCCGACCGTGAGAAACTAAGCAAGGAAGGAACGGACAACCTCAGCACGGCGCTTCGCAACGTCAACGCCCTGCTACGTCTCACAACCAACCTCATAAACTTTGAACGCGCGGATACCTATTCGAACAATTTCTACGTATCCGAATACGAACTGGGAGCTTATATGACCGACATTGTCAATGTTTTCCGTTCATACGCTTCCGTAAAGCACATCGACCTGACTTACGAAAGCAACTTCCGCTATCTGAATGTCTGGCTGGATAAGGATAAGATGGACTCCATTTTGAAGAATATCATATCCAATGCACTGAAATACACGCCCGAAGGTGGAAGCGTGCATGTCTATGCTTACGAAACGGAAGATACCTGGAACGTGGAAGTCAGTGACACGGGTATCGGCATTCCACTGGACGAGCAGAAAAAGCTGTTCAAGATGCACTTCCGCGGCAGCAATGCCATCAATTCCAAAGTAACCGGCAGCGGCATCGGACTGCTTCTTGTATGGAAACTCGTGCATATGCATAAAGGAAAGCTCAACTTCACCAGCACCGAAGGAAAAGGCTCCTGCATCAAAGTATCTTTCCCTAAAGGCGAGAAACGCTACCGCAAGGCCATACACCGTCCTGCTCCCACCAAAGAGCAGGAACAGAACAAAGAACCGGAACAAATCACCTCTCCGGAAAAGGGAACTCCGGACACCCCCGCCGTCAACACGCCCATAGAGGGTTACGAACATGCCCAACAGCAAACTCAGGATGCCGGTAACCGCCAGAAAATACTGATAGTAGAGGATAACGACGAACTGAGGGAATACCTGCGGCGCACACTGGCGGAGAACTACCATGTACAAGTATGTTCCAACGGAAAATCGGCGCTTTGTATTGTGAAGGAGTATTTCCCCGACCTGATTATCTCGGACATCATGATGCCCGAAATGCGGGGTGATGAACTGTGCCAGAAAGTGAAGAATGACATTGACACCTCGCACATACCCGTTATCCTGCTTACGGCCCTCAATACGGACAAAAACATCATCGACGGGCTACAAACCGGAGCGGATGAATACGTCGTGAAACCATTTAACATCGGAATCCTGCGCGCCACCATTGCCAATCTGCTTGCCAACCGTGCCTTATTGCGCCACAGATACGGCAATCTGGAGCTGAACGATGATACCCACAACACGGAATGCATCAACTGTTCTACGGATTTAGACTGGAAATTCATTGCCAGCATCAAGAAGAATGTAGAGGACAACATGGACAATCCGAGCTTCACGATTGATGTGCTTTGCACCCTGCTCAACATGAGCCGTACCAGTTTCTACAACAAGTTAAAGGCACTGACCGACCAGGCTCCGGGAGATTATGTACGGTTGATACGCCTGAAACGTGCCATGCAACTGCTGAAGGAACAAAAGTACACCATCACCGAAGTTGCCGAAATGACTGGTTTCAGCGATGCCAAATACTTCCGTGAAGTCTTTAAGAAACACTTTAATATCAGTCCGAGCCAATATGCAAAAGAAGAAGGAAATATTGGAGAGGGCAAACAATAAACCGAATTACAGCATTACACATGATATGACGAATATATATACCGAAGCATTTTCCATTTTCTTTAAAATCGGTGCATTCACCATTGGCGGCGGTTATGCCATGGTTCCATTGATTGAGGACGAAATCGTAACGAAACGCCGGTGGATAGCCAAAGAGGATTTTATAGACCTGCTTGCCATCGCCCAGTCGGCACCGGGCATCCTTGCGGTCAACATATCCATATTCATAGGCTACCGCCTGCGTGGAATACGGGGAAGCATCGTTACCGCCCTGGGAACGATACTGCCTTCTTTCCTCATTATCCTTGCCATAGCCTTGTTTTTCCATAACTTCAAAGACAATGTCTACGTAGAGCGTATCTTCAAGGGTATCCGTCCGGCAGTTGTAGCACTGATAGCCGCTCCGACTTTCAGTATGGCCAAATCCGCCAAAATCAACCGCTACACAATATGGATTCCTATTGTCTCGGCTCTGCTTATCTGGTTATTGGGCTTCTCCCCTATCTGGATTATCATTGCTGCCGGTATAGGCGGGTACCTGTTCGGAAGGCTGCGCTTCCCGAAAACCAACAGTTAAAAATTAAACAAAACCGCCCCACTTATCGCTAATCACTAACCACTAATCACTACATCATGCTTTTCCTCCATCTATTCTACACATTCTTTAAAATCGGCCTGTTCGGTTTCGGCGGCGGATACGCCATGCTGTCCATGATACAAGGTGAGGTAGTCACCCGTTACGGCTGGCTCACACCACAGGAGTTTACCGACATCGTAGCAATCAGCCAGATGACTCCCGGTCCTATCGGCATCAATTCGGCAACCTATGTAGGCTATTCCACGATAGCCGAACAATACGGCACGAGCATGGGAGTGCTTGGATCTTGTGTAGCCACTTTCGCCGTAGTGCTGCCTTCGTTCATCCTGATGCTCACCATCAGCAAATTCTTTCTGAAATATCAGAAGCACCCGGCAGTAGAAGCCGTATTCAGCGGACTTCGCCCGGCGGTAGTAGGACTGCTGGCATCGGCGGCGCTGGTGCTGATGAACACGGAGAACTTCAGTTCGCCCCAGGAAGATATATACTCTTTCATCATCAGTATCATCATCTTCCTTGCAGCTTTCATCGGAACAAGAAAATATAAGGTCAATCCCATACTGATGATTATAGTATGCGGAATAGCAGGGCTGATACTTTATTGATAGTTGGCAGTTGATTCCTATAGCTTCACTTTCTTGCTTACAGACTTGGATTCGTTGTGCAGGCGGTCGAGCGCCGTAACCACATAACGGTACTTTGTCTTGCCATCCTCATAAGGCAACTTATAGAAAGTATTGCGCGTAACAGCCACAATGTGTGAAGGGTCGTCGATGTCCACCTTCTCTTTCGAACCGAAGCGGTAGACAACATACTGTACCGGGCGGTTCATTTCATCCTTGAACTTCGGAGCAGTCCAGAAAAGGATGTAACCGTCGGCAGTCCACACCGGTTTTACCTTGCGCACCTTATCCGGAGCTTCATTGTCCATAAAGTCAAATACGGGCGGCAAAGCCGGATATTTATGATACTCGGCAACCAGCGCATCGCGGTATTTGCCGGCATTCTCCACTACTGCGCTGGCAGGCCATTGGCAACTGCCGCCGATTGTCTGATATGCCCGCTGCAAAGCCATCTTGCGGGGAAGCTGATTGACGGACGGATTCTTCGGGTCGGCATTCTGTACCGTATTCATTACAGACTGGCCGATAAACAAAGGACGGTTCTCCGTATGCTTTGCCCACCACTTCACCAAAGTCTCATAGTCGGCAGCCGGATGTCCTATCTGCCAATACACTTGCGGTATGTTATAATCAATCCAGCCTTTGCGTGCCCACAAAAGTACGTCGGCATACAAATCATCATAATTCTGCAAACCGTTTGTGGCGCTGCCCAGCGGGTCGCTGCTCTGATTGCGGTAGATACCGAAAGGACTCACGCCGAACTTCACCCAGGGTTTCAGTCCGCGGACCGTCTCATGTATTTTCTGAATGAGAATATTCACATTACTGCGACGCCAGTCCGCCTTATTGCTGAAACCGCCGCCATAGCGTGCAAAGCTGGCATCATCCGGGAAATCCTTTCCCTTGATAGGATAGGGATAGAAATAATCGTCCATGTGAATGGCATCCACATCATAGCGCGACACGATGTCGGTTATCACCTTACAGATATGATTGCGGCTTTCGGGAAGCGCAGGGTCGAAGTAAAGCTGGTCGCCATACGTCACGAACCACTCCGGATGCGAATTATAAATATGGATGGGCGAAAGCTCGTTCTTCAACGAAGTCTTTACCCGATACGGATTAATCCAGGCATGAAACTCCATGCTCCGCTTGTGGCACTCCTCAATCATAAACTGCATAGGGTCCCAATAAGGTTCCGGGGCTTTGCCCTGCACACCTGTTAGGAAACGGCTCCACGGTTCGTACTGCGAAGCATACAACGCATCGGCTTCGGGACGCACCTGAAAAATAATGGCATTGATACCTGCACCTTGCAGGGAGTTCAACTGATTTATCAAGATTTGCTTCAACCGGTCGGTCGGTATGCCACGGAACTGTCCGTTTACCGCCTGAATCCATGCAGCACGAAATTCACGTTTAGGATGTGCGGATGTGGATACGAACTGTGCCTGTACAGCCAGTGAAAGGCAGCAGAAAGCCAGTAACAAGAGGAGATTTCTCACTTTCATTTTATTCTTTTTAAATATTGTGTCGCAAAGATAATGATTATCTTTGCAACTCAATTCATTTTCAATCGTCTTATGGCAAAAAATACATCTATCATCATAAAGGGAGCACGCGTCAATAATCTGAAAAATATTGATGTGGAAATTCCCCGCAACAAGCTGGTCGTCATAACCGGACTGTCCGGTTCCGGCAAGTCCTCGCTCGCATTCGATACACTCTATGCCGAGGGGCAACGGCGCTATGTGGAAAGCCTCAGCAGTTACGCCCGCCAATTTTTGGGACGTATGAGTAAGCCCGAATGCGATTTCATCAAGGGTATCCCCCCTGCCATTGCCATCGAGCAGAAAGTAAGCAGCCGCAATCCCCGTTCCACCGTAGGCACTTCTACCGAAATCTACGAATACCTGCGCCTGCTCTATGCCCGTGTGGGACGGACTTTCAGTCCGGTCAGCGGACAGGAGGTAAAGAAACACTCCACCGAGGACATCGTGAACTGCATGCTCCGGCAACCTGAGGGAACACGCTATACCGTGCTCACCCCGATATTGCTCCGCGAAGGACGTACCTTGCAGCAGCAACTGGAAATAGACTTGAAGCAAGGGTTCAACCGATTGGAAGTGAACGGAGAAATGGTGCGCATTGACGAGTATCAGCCTAAAGACGGTGACACCGTATTCCTATTGGTAGACCGCATGACGGTTTCCGGCGAGAAAGATGCCGTCAGCCGCCTCACCGACTCCGCCGAAACCGCCATGTACGAGGGTGACGGAGCCTGCCTGCTGCGTTTCTACCAACCGGACGGCACTACCAGCCTGTACCGTTTCAGTACCAAGTTCGAGGCGGACGGCATCACGTTTGAAGAGCCCAACGACCAGATGTTCTCGTTCAACTCCCCCATCGGTGCATGTCCGGAATGCGAAGGCTTCGGACGTGTCGTGGGCATCGACGAACATCTCGTCATCCCCAACCGCTCCCTTTCCGTATACGACGGCGCCGTGGTGTGCTGGCGCGGCGAGAAAATGGGCGAATGGAAAGACATGGTGATACGCGGTGCGGAGAAAGCCGGCTTCCCCATTTTCACTCCCTACTACCAGTTGACCGACGAACAGCGCCGCATGCTGTGGGACGGAACCCGCTACTTCGAGGGTATCAATGCCTTCTTTAAAATGTTGCAGGAAAACCAGTACAAGATACAATACCGCGTTATGCTGGCGCGTTATCGCGGCAAAACCCTTTGTCCCAAATGCCACGGTACGAGGCTGAAGCCCGAAGCCGGTTATGTACGGGTGGGCGGACGCAGCATCTCCGAACTGGTAGACCTGCCCATTACCGAACTGAAAGTGTTCTTCGACAACCTGAAGCTGGACAAGCATGATGCCGACATTGCCCGCCGCATCCTTATAGAAATCAACAACCGCATCCGCTTCCTGCTGGATGTAGGTTTGGGATACCTCACCCTGAACCGCCTCAGCAATTCGCTGTCCGGCGGTGAAAGTCAGCGTATCAATCTGGCAACTTCCCTGGGAAGCAGTCTTGTGGGCAGTCTCTACATTCTGGACGAACCGAGCATCGGACTTCACAGCCGCGATACGGACAAGCTGATACACGTCTTGCGCCAACTGCAACAGTTGGGCAATACGGTGGTCGTGGTGGAACATGACGAAGAAATCATCCGGGCCGCCGATTATATCATCGACATCGGTCCCAAGGCCGGACGTCTGGGCGGCGAGGTTGTCTACCAGGGAGACATGAAGGATTTGCAAAAAGACAGCAACAGCTACACCGTGCGTTATCTTCTGGGCGAGGAAACCATTCCCGTGCCCGAAAGCCGTCGCCCGTGGGACCAGTATATTGAAATCACAGGCGCCCGCGAGAACAATCTGAAAGGCGTGGACGTACGCTTTCCGCTCAATGTAATGACCGTAGTCACCGGCGTATCGGGTTCCGGTAAAAGCACACTGGTGCGCGATATCTTCTTCCGCGCCCTCAAACGCGAGCTGGACGAATGCACCGACCGACCGGGCGAGTTTGCCTCTATCAGCGGAGACCTGCGAAATCTGCGCAACGTAGAGTTTGTAGACCAGAACCCCATCGGCAAGTCCTCGCGTTCCAACCCCGTAACCTACATAAAGGCCTACGACGAAATACGCAAACTTTGGGCAGAGCAACCCCTCGCCAAACAAATGGGCTATACCGCCGGCCATTTCAGCTTCAACAGTGAAGGCGGCCGTTGCGAGGAGTGCAAGGGCGAAGGAACCATCACCGTAGAGATGCAGTTCATGGCGGATCTTGTGCTGGAGTGCGAATCCTGCCACGGCAAACGCTTCAAGGCAGATACGTTGGAAGTGAAATTCCATGATGTCAATATCTACGATGTACTGGAAATGACCGTTAACCAAGCCATTGAATTCTTCACCGGACACGGACAGAAGAAAATCGTGAAACGCCTGCAACCGCTGCAAGATGTGGGGCTGGGATATATCAAACTCGGTCAGTCGTCCTCTACCCTCTCCGGCGGTGAGAACCAGCGCGTAAAATTGGCCTACTACCTCAGTATGGAGAAAGCCGACCCTACGCTATTTATCTTCGACGAGCCTACCACCGGCCTGCACTTCCACGACATCCGCAAACTGCTGGAAGCCTTTGATGCACTGATACGCCGCGGCCATTCCATCGTTATCATCGAGCATAATATGGACGTAGTGAAGTGTGCCGACCATGTTATAGACCTCGGCCCCGAAGGCGGAGACAAAGGCGGCTATATCGTGGCAACCGGTACACCGGAAGAAGTGGCGGCGTGTGCGGCAAGCTACACAGGGCAGTTCCTAAGAGAAAAACTATAATAACCAAACGTACAATTCCGTCAGAAACATCCCGTAAGATAGATTAATCCGTCTTACGGGATGTTTTTTTTCATCTCACGAAACAAAAAATCGTCTCCTAAGACGAAACAAACCATCTTAGGAGACGAAATCAGATATTGTGCAAAAAGAGCTTTCTCTTTTTTAGAAGTAGAAACCGAATCCCACTTTCAGACCGAACTCCGAACGGTCTTTATTTATATCCCAATAAACGGCAGGCTCGATAGTGACCGTACGCGACAGGAAGAAAGCATAACCGCCCTCCATGCCGAAACCGAAACGGGTTTTATCGCCACCGTCCCAGTTGTAACGGTTCAAGTTTACATCAGCTCCCAGAAATACACCAATTTTGTTGAAATAGTAACGTCCGCCCACACCCAACGTATAGACATCCGTTCCGCCGCCTTGCCATGTAGCGCCGGCATCCAGCAGCAAAGCCACGTTATCGATTAAAAAAGCACCGCCCTTGACCTCAAGACCGAAATGAGCCTTATCCGTTTCCGTATTGTAGGAAAAATTAAGCCCGGTAACGGAAGGGTTGACGAACCACTTTCCTTTTTCAAACTGCGCATGGGCAGCCACTGTGCCAATAAGCAGGCATACGATTAATGCAAGTCTTCTCATCTTGTTTTCGTTTTTAAGTGAATAATTATTTTCGTTCTATTTTATCTTCTTCACGGCGCTTACGCTGCAACTCCTCTTTTTTGCGCAGCACCAGCCACAACGCCAGTACGATGACATACGAAGCGATTACGGTTACATATTTCTCCGTATTGCTAATTTCCGTATTGCGCGGCAGGAAATACGCCGCGGTGGCAGAAACATAAATAAGCAGGGCTACGGTCAGCCCGGTAGATTTCTTGAGTTTCTTCATCGGTTTAAGAGTTTTTTAGTCTGTTTGTCTTTTCTTCCATAGCACGAACCATACTAGAGCTATCGCCACACCGGCTGCTCCTATGCCGTAGGATGCCGGATGCGACAGGCCGAAACCTTCGGGCGCTATACAGATATACGTTGTACAGACGCAGGTCATGAAAAGGGCAGGTATCAACGTCAGGAAATACAACTTCCTCGCACGCACCAGATACACTGTGACAGCCCATAGGGTAAAGACAGACAAGGTCTGGTTGACCCATGCAAAGTAACGCCATATCATATCGAAACCGTCCTTATCGCGCAGGCTGTACAGCAACAGTCCGATAGCAGCCAAAAACATCGGTATGCAGATATATAAACGGCGGCGCATCGTTTTTTGTTCCATCCCCAGGAAATCTGCAACGATAAGCCGTGCCGAACGGAAAGCGGTATCGCCGCTGGTGATGGGGGCTGCAATCACACCCAGTATAGCCAGTACGCCTCCGATTGTTCCCAGCCAGTCTTTCGTAATGGCATCCACAATGACGGCGGCATTCGTCTCCGCCATTCCGTTTTCATGGAAGAAGCAAGTAGCGGCGGCAGCCCAGATAAGGGCCACGATGCCTTCGGTAATCATGGCTCCGTAGAATATGGGGCGTCCATGACGCTCGCTCGTCATGCAGCGTGCCATCAAGGGGCTTTGCGTGGCATGAAAACCGCTGATAGCCCCGCACGCGATACTGACAAACATAATGGGAAATACAGGCAGCACCGAAGCGTTGGGATGGGTATTCTGCAATCCGTCCCATACTTCCGGCAATGCCGGATGCTTCACGTAGAGCATAACCAAAATGCCCACCGCCATAAACAGCAGCGCAATGGCAAACAGCGGATATATCTTGCCGATAATCTTATCCACCGGCAGCAAGGTGGCAAGTATATAATAGATAAAGACCACCACAATCCAGAAAACGGTGTCCAGCGTTTCCGGCGTCAGGCTGGCAAGCAGTCCGGCAGGGCCTGCCACAAACACGGCTCCCACAAGTATCATCAGGACAACGGTAAATCCGCGCATCACCTGCTTGGTAGTCACGCCCAGATAACGGCCTATAATCTCCGGCAGGCTCTCGCCCCCGTTGCGCAACGAAAGCATGCCTGCAAAATAGTCGTGCACCGCTCCGGCAAAAATACTACCGAACACTATCCACAGATAGGATGCCGAACCGAATTTCGCTCCCATGATTGCACCGAAGATAGGTCCCAGGCCTGCGATATTCAGGAACTGTATCATAAAGATTTTCCATGTAGGCAGCGGGATATAGTCCACCCCGTCGGCTTTGGTAATAGCAGGAGTCTTGCGGTCGTCCGGTCCGAATACGTGTTCTATAAAGCGTCCGTAGATGAAATAACCTGCAACCAACGCCAGCAGGCAGAGCGTAAATGTAATCATGGCGTGCTAATGTTTAATGTACAGCAAGTGTTAATAATGTATTTTATGTATGCAAATGTAACGGTTTCTAACTAAACTACGCAATTTTATCAGGTGATTTACGTATCTTCGCCGTGAAATATAACAGAAATAAAGAAGTAAAAAGGAATTTGTTTCACCGCAGAGGAGAAATCATCATTTACCGAAAACAAGACAGCAACATGAAGAAATCAAGCCTTATACTATTATATATCTTCTGTCTTCTTCCCCTTGCCGCCCAGCGGCCGCCCAAGCACGAGGTACGTGCCGCATGGGTCACCGCCGTCTACGGACTGGACTGGCCCCGCACCCGCGCCACCACGCCCGAGAGCATCCGCAAGCAGCAGGACGAACTCGTAGAGATACTGGACAAACTGAAAGCCGCCAACTTCAACACCGTACTGTTTCAAACCCGTACGCGGGGCGATGTGCTCTACAAATCGTCCATCGAGCCTTATAACTCCATCCTGACAGGAAAAACCGATGGCAACCCCGGCTACGACCCGCTTGCCTTTGCCGTAGCCGAATGCCACAAACGCGGTATGGAATGCCACGCCTGGATGGTGACCATTCCTTTAGGCAATCGCAAGCATGTCGCCGCCCTCGGCAAGGCATCGGTCACCAAACGCAAACCCGCTATCTGCGTACCTTATAAACGCGAGTATTTCCTCAATCCCGGACATCCGCAGACCAAAGAATACCTGATGAGCCTTGTCCGCGAAGTCGTGGAACGTTACGATGTGGACGGCGTGCATTTCGATTACCTGCGCTACCCCGAACATGCCCTGCGCTTCTCCGACAGCTATACCTATAAGAAGTACGGCAACGGACGCGACCTCGCGCAATGGCGGCGTGACAATATCACGGAAATAGTCCGTTATCTCTATAAAGGAGTCAAGGCGCTGAAGCCCTGGGTAAAGGTGAGCACCTGCCCCGTGGGTAAGTACCGCGACACCGCCCGCTATCCGTCGCGCGGCTGGAATGCGTTCCACACCGTCTATCAGGACGTACAAGGCTGGCTGGGCGAAGGCATACAGGACCAGATATATCCTATGATGTACTTCCGCGGCAACGGCTTCTATCCTTTCGCCCTCGACTGGCAGGAACAAAGCAACGGCCGGCAGATTATTCCCGGACTGGGCATCTACTTCCTCGACCCCGGCGAAGGCAACTGGACTGTGGACGAGGTGGAACGGCAGATAAACTTCACCCGTGCACACGGCCTGGCGGGCGAAGGCCACTACCGCGTGAAATACCTTATGGACAATACGCAGGGGTTGTATGACATACTTCAAGAGAACTACTACACCGCCCCCGCCCTGCAACCCGCCATGCCGTGGATAGACAATGTGCCGCCAACCGCCCCCACGCAACTCAACGTCGGGAAGCTGGCCGACGGATACTGGAAAATCACCTGGCAAGCCGCCACTGACAACGATAAGCGGAATGCACCGACCTATGTAGTCTACGGTTCCGATACGTATCCCGTAGATACCGCCAACCCGGAAAATATACTGGCGCAACGCATACAGGGAACCGAATACATATATGCCCCTATCCGCCCCTGGAACACCCGGAAATACTTTGCAGTTACCGCCGTAGACCGTTGCGGCAACGAAAGTCCCGTCTGCCAATAGGAAACACAAAGGCAATGCGTTTATAGTCAAAAGGATGCATGTACCAAAAGGATTCCTCATTTGGTACGTCTCGTACCTGACTGTGGTACGACGTGTTTCTTACCATGGTAGGACGTGTACCTTAGTAAGGTACTTGACGTACCAAGCGGCAGGTACATCAGGTACCAGCCACTTGAAATATGCATCAACAGCAAGAATCATATCCGGACATACGCTCTGTAACAGCTTTTACCCGTAACGGGCACTAACGGCAAATAGCCGGAAGCAAGTCTGCCCTGCTCCACCATTAACGGATAATCGTGCATATCCTGTTCGTGCCGTGCACGCAATGTTTCATTATCGGGAACGTATTCAACAGCAAAACATCCCTTACTGCCGGGAGCCACAAACCTGTCGTAAAACAAGCGGGCTACAACACCCATATTCATACGCATGTTTATCTCCACGCAAGGATGCACACGATAGCCGTTCTCCTTGTCTGACCGGCAAACCATCATATCCACTCCCAGATAGCCGGTATACGTGTTCCCATAGATTGAGGCCAATTCCGCACGCAGCGCTTCGCGTATACCCGTCAACTTCTCAAGGGGCAGACAGCATGCGATGCTTTCCTCTATCTGTCCGTCCGATGCAAGCAGATTGCCCGTATAGGCGCCATGCTCATTGGTGGAGAACACGGAATAGCCCGCAAAGCGCACTTCGCCCTGTCCGTCCGAATAGAACTCAAGCGCAAAATCCTTCACCTTATTATATATGGGTTCTGCCGTAAGACACCCCTGCTCTCTCAAAACCCGTTCACACCAATTGGAGACGGGCTTCGTAAACCCATGCAGACACCAGTTCAGCCCCTTTCCGCTACCCGACCAGGGTACTTTGAGCAGGCAGGCGTGCATTGCATTCACCGTGCGCTCACAATCCGCAATATTGTTTAGGAGCGTATGTTCGCCGCAGGTGCATTCGGGATAGCGGTCCGCCATGCGCCGCGTCACCGCCACAGCCTGCAGACGGGAAGAGAGCAGCCTGTATTCCGCAAGAAGCCGGGGAGAAGGCAGTCTGTCTTCACGAACTCCCCCTTTCAGAAAGAACCTGCGGATGGCAGGATTCCAGCCCCACGGCACAATTCGGGCTTCGGCATAATCGGGCAACTCAGGCTCGGTGGCCAGTTGCACCTGCAACCCGAAGAGTTCCCGCATCCGCTTCAAGAAATCCGCATTGTAAGCGGAAGGCGCCAGTACCGCACTGCCCGGAGCGGCATACCATATCGGCAGCAAAGCCATGTCCTGCGCCATGCGGCGGGCGGAAGCCGGGGCTATGTAGTTCGCTTCGTTATTGGCAAGCGCAAGGTCTGAATCCGGATTGAAAAGATATAGTTCCATCGATTATAGTTCATAATTATTCGGAACTGCAAACTTACAGAGAAAAAGAACAGCATACAAATATATAAAACTTAACTATGAAATAAGATATTTTGCTATCTCTACTTTGCAATTCTATAAAAAAGGCGTATATTTGTCGCCCGATAAACCGAATTTAAAGCATGGAAGCATTTTACCGAACACACGCTTATCTGGTAGAGCATACAAATGCCCCCGTTCGCCGCGACCTCATGGATGAGATTGACTGGAACGACCGTCTTATCGGTATCAAAGGCACCCGAGGCGTAGGCAAGACCACATTCCTGCTACAATATGCCAAAGAGAAATTCGGTACCGACCGCTCCTGCCTCTTTATCAACATGAACAACTTCTACTTCTCCGGTCACAGCCTGGTGGACTTCGCTTACGAATTCCAGCGCCGCGGCGGAAAGGTATTGTTGATAGACCAGGTGTTCAAGCACCCCGACTGGAGCAAGGAGCTGCGCTTGTGCTACGACCGCTTTCCCAATCTGAAGATTGTATTCACCGGCTCGTCCGTGATGCGCCTGAAAGAGGAAAATCTGGAGTTGCGCGACATTGCGAAAAGTTATAACCTGCGCGGTTTCTCCTTCCGTGAGTATCTGAACCTGCAGACCGACATGAAGTTCCACGCCTACTCACTGGAAGAAATCCTGAGCAACCACGAACAGATAGCCAAAGGCATTCTGTCCAAAGTACGCCCGCTGGACTATTTTCAGGACTATATGCACCACGGCTTCTACCCCTTTTTCCTCGAAAAGCGCAATTTCTCGGAGAATCTGCTGAAGACGATGAACATGATGGTGGAAGTGGACATCCTGCTCATCAAACAAATAGAGCTGAAATATCTGTCAAAGATAAAAAAATTACTATATTTGTTGGCGGTGGACGGCCCGAAAGCG
Organism: Bacteroides stercoris; assembly: GCA_958432865.1. Taxonomy (GTDB): domain Bacteria; phylum Bacteroidota; class Bacteroidia; order Bacteroidales; family Bacteroidaceae; genus Bacteroides; species Bacteroides stercoris_A. The sequence continues at coordinate 117,825 of CAUAWO010000001.1, read as the reverse complement.
CCTAATGTGAGCCAATTGGCCAACGATATACAGACATCCAGAGCTACGGTGATGAACTACATCAAGTATCTGGCCGACGCACGGCTTATCAACATGGTATATCCCAAAGGAGAAGAATTCCCCAAAAAGCCGTCGAAGATAATGATGCACAATTCCAACCTGATGTACTCCATCTACCCCGTAAAGGTGGAAGAGCAGGATGTGCTGGAAACGTTCTTTGTAAACACCATGTGGAAAGACCACAAAGTGAACAAAGGCGACAAGAACATTTCGTTCATGGTGGACGAAGTGATGCCTTTCAAGATTTGTCAGGAAGGCATGAGGATCAAGAACAATCCGGGAGTGACGTACGCATTGCACAAGGCAGAGATAGGCCGGGGCAATCAGATACCTCTCTGGCTGTTCGGCTTCCTGTATTAGATTTACAGACAAAGAGTTTTTTTTACTTAATAAATTCAATTTAGTTATGACTAAACAGAAGAAATTCATTACTTGTGATGGTAACCAGGCTGCTGCACATATCTCGTATATGTTCTCGGAAGTAGCTGCCATCTACCCTATCACACCCTCTTCTACGATGGCTGAATACGTAGACGAATGGGCTGCCGCAGGTCGTAAAAACATCTTCGGCGAAACAGTATTGGTACAGGAAATGCAATCCGAAGGCGGTGCTGCCGGCGCCGTTCACGGTTCTTTGCAAGCCGGTGCGCTGACTACAACGTACACCGCTTCACAAGGTCTGTTGCTGATGATACCGAACATGTACAAGATTGCCGGTGAATTCCTGCCTTGCGTGTTCCACGTATCCGCGCGTACTTTGGCAAGCCATGCGCTGTGTATCTTCGGTGACCACCAGGACGTAATGTCTGCACGTCAGACAGGTTTCGCCATGTTGGCCGAAGGTTCCGTACAGGAAGTTATGGACCTGGCGGGTGTCGCTCACCTTTCTACTATCAAGAGCCGCGTACCGTTCGTTAACTTCTTCGACGGTTTCCGTACTTCTCACGAAATCCAGAAGATTGAAATGCTGGAGAACGAAGACCTCGCTCCGCTTATCGACCAGGAAGCATTGGCTGAATTCCGTGCACGTGCACTGAACCCGATGAACCCGGTTGCCCGCGGTATGGCCGAAAACCCCGACCACTTCTTCCAACACCGCGAATCTTGCAACAACTACTACGAAGCTGTTCCCGCTATCGTAGAGGAATACATGAACGAGATTTCCAAAATCACAGGCCGCAAGTACGGTTTGTTCGATTACTACGGTGCAGAAGATGCAGAACGCGTAATCATCGCTATGGGTTCTGTAACGGAAGCTGCCCGTGAAGCCATCGACTACCTCGTTGCCAACGGCGAAAAGGTTGGTTTGGTTGCCGTTCACTTGTATCGTCCGTTCTCTGCCAAGCACTTCCTGGCTGCCGTTCCCAAGACTGCCAAGAAGATTGCCGTACTCGACCGTACGAAGGAACCGGGTGCTAACGGCGAACCGTTGTACCTCGATGTAAAAGACTGCTTCTACGGCACGGAAAACGCTCCGGTTATCGTAGGCGGCCGTTACGGTCTGGGTTCCAAGGATACCACTCCTGCACAAATCATCGCTGTTTACAAGAACCTGGCTATGCCGATGCCGAAGAACCACTTCACTATCGGTATTGTGGACGACGTTACTTTCACTTCTCTTCCTCAGGAAGAAGAAATCGCATTGGGCGGCGAAGGCATGTTCGAGGCTAAGTTCTACGGTTTGGGAGCCGACGGTACAGTAGGCGCCAACAAGAACTCGGTTAAGATTATCGGTGACAACACCGACAAGCACTGCCAGGCTTACTTCTCTTACGACTCCAAGAAATCAGGCGGTTTCACTTGCTCTCACCTGCGCTTCGGTGACACTCCGATCCGTTCTACATACTTGGTAAACACTCCGAACTTTGTGGCTTGCCACGTTCAGGCTTACCTGCACATGTACGACGTAACCCGCGGTCTGCGCAAGAACGGTTCATTCTTGCTGAACACCATCTGGGAAGGTGAAGAGCTGGCTAAGAACCTGCCTAACAGAGTAAAGAAATACTTTGCACAGAACAATATCTCCGTTTACTACATCAACGCAACTCAGATTGCACAGGAAATCGGTTTGGGCAACCGTACCAACACCATTCTCCAATCTGCATTCTTCCGTATCACAGGTGTAATTCCTGTAGAACAGGCTGTTGAACAGATGAAGAAATTCATCGTCAAGTCTTACGGCAAGAAGGGTGAAGACGTAGTAAACAAGAACTACGCAGCCGTAGACCGTGGCGGCGAATACAAGACTCTGGCTATCGACCCGGCATGGGCTAACCTGCCTGATGATGCCAAAGCAGAAAACAACGACCCCGCATTCATCAACGAAGTGGTTCGTCCTATCAATGCACAGGACGGTGACTTGCTGAAAGTATCTGCATTCAAGGGCATCGAAGACGGTACTTGGGAACAAGGTACGGCTAAGTACGAAAAACGCGGTGTGGCAGCTTTCGTTCCCGAATGGAATCCTGAAAACTGTATCCAGTGTAACAAGTGTGCTTACGTTTGTCCTCACGCTTCTATCCGTCCGTTCGTACTCGACGCTGAAGAGCAGAAGGGTGCTGAGTTCGCTCAACTGAAAGCAGTGGGTAAGGCATTCGAAGGCATGACATTCCGTATGCAGGTAGACGTTCTCGACTGTCTGGGTTGCGGCAACTGTGCCGACATCTGTCCGGGCAACCCGAAGAAGGGTGGCAAGGCTCTTACCATGAAGCATCTTGAAAGCCAACTGGCTGAAGCTGCCAACTGGACTTACTGCGTGGAAAACGTGAAGAGCAAACAACACTTGGTTGACATCAAGGCTAACGTGAAGAACTCTCAGTTTGCAACTCCGCTGTTCGAGTTCTCAGGCGCTTGCTCCGGTTGCGGTGAAACTCCGTATGTGAAACTGATTTCCCAGTTGTTCGGTGACCGCGAAATGGTTGCCAACGCTACCGGATGTTCTTCTATCTATTCAGGTTCCGTTCCTTCTACTCCTTATACCAAGAACGAAAAGGGTCACGGTCCTGCTTGGGCTAACTCACTGTTCGAGGACTTCTGCGAATTCGGTCTGGGTATGGAGCTTGCCAACGAAAAGATGCGCGCACGTATCGTGAAGACTATGGAAGAAGCTATCGCAGCAGAAGGTACTCCGGCTGAATACAAGGAAGTATTCCAGGCTTGGATTGAAAACATGTACGATGCAGACAAGACTAAGGAACTGGCTGAAAAGATCATTCCTATGGTAGAAGCTGCCAAGGACAAATGCGATTGCTGCAAGACCATCGCCGGTCTGTCTCAATACCTGGTTAAACGCAGCCAGTGGATCATTGGTGGTGACGGTGCTTCTTACGACATCGGCTACGGCGGTCTCGACCACGTAATCGCCAGCGGCAAGGACGTTAACATCCTCGTTCTGGATACTGAGGTTTACTCCAACACAGGCGGTCAGTCTTCCAAGGCTACTCCGGTAGGCGCTATCGCCAAGTTTGCCGCTGCCGGTAAGCGTGTACGCAAGAAAGACCTCGGTCTGATGGCTACTACTTACGGTTATGTATATGTTGCTCAAATCGCTATGGGTGCCGACCAGGCTCAGACTTTGAAGGCTATCCGCGAAGCAGAGGCATATCCCGGTCCGTCACTCATCATCGCTTACGCTCCGTGTATCAACCACGGTTTGAAGGCTGGTATGGGTAAGAGCCAGGCAGAAGAAGAGAAAGCTGTTAAGTGCGGTTACTGGCACTTGTGGCGTTACAACCCGGCTTTGGAAGCTGAAGGCAAGAATCCGTTCACGCTGGATAGCAAAGAACCGGATTGGTCGGGCTTCCAGGACTTCTTGAAGGGTGAGGTTCGTTACGCATCCGTAATGAAACAATATCCGCAGGAAGCCGAAGAGCTGTTCAAGGCTGCCGAGGAAAACGCTAAATGGCGTTACAACAGCTACAAGCGTCTGTCCAAAGAAAACTGGGGCGCTGAAGTTGCCGAATAATTTCAAGAATTGAAATAATACTTACATAGAGACTGCTCCGCAAGCCGGATGCAGTCTCTATTCATTTATAAAGGAAAGAATGAATATATTGTGATTGGTTTATTATCCGGATAAGCTGAGGATGTTTTATCCTTTCCGTTTCAGAAAATCCGTGGGGCTCTCACCGAACTGCTCCTTATAGCATTTCGTGAAATAAGACGGTGACGAGAAACCTACCTCATAGGCAATCTCGGCCACAGTCATATCGGAAGCGGCAAGCAAGGAAGCGGCTTTCTTCAAACGCATCCGGCGCAGCAGTTCATTGGGGGAATAGTTTGTAAGCGACTTCAGTTTACGGTAAAGCTGTACACGGCTCATCCCCATATCACGGCCCAAATCCTCAACATTCAGTTCCGGATCTTTCATCTTCTCCCCCACCAGAGTCTTGAAGCGGGTAACGAAGTCCTTGTCAAGTTCGCTGACAGATTCTTTCTCTATCGACTGGTTATCACCGAAAAACTGTTTCAGCTGTTTGTGGTTGGTTATAAGATTTCTGATGCGCGAAAGCAGCAGTTGCGAATTGAAAGGCTTGGATATGTAAGAATCCGCTCCGCCGTCATAGCCTTGAATACGCTGTTCGTCGAGCGAGCAGGCAGTAAGCAGGATAACCGGAATATGGCAAGTCTGCAATTCCCCTTTCAGACGACGGCAGCACTCTATCCCGTCCATGCCGGGCATCATGACATCGGAAACAATCACATCAGGCACGTATTTCATGGCAAGACGAATGCCTGTTGCCCCATCCGACGCATCCAGCACACGGAATTCCTTAACAAGCAAAGACTTCACATAATGGCGAATATCGGCATTATCATCAATGACAAGCACAATCGGGCAATCTTCTTCCAGAGCCTCATCCCCTGCCTGGATTTCCGCATCCACCAACGTAGACGAAATCTCTTTCTCATCGGCAGCCAATGCCGGTACGGAAGGATGATACTGCGATATATCCCGCTTCGGAAGAGTAACGGTGAAAGTAGTTCCTTTCTCATTGCTGTGCGCCATGATATTGCCGCCATGCATTTCCACAAAAGCACGCACCAGGGCAAGACCGATACCTGTACCGGCCTGATGTCCGTCTACCTGATAGAAGCGTTCAAAAATGGCCTCTACATCAGTGGTAGAAATATAGCTGCCCGAATTGAATACCGACAAACGGAAATGGTTGTCTTCCGCTTCGAGGCGTACCACAATCTTTCCATTCTCCTGCGTGTACTTCACCGCATTGGAAAGAAGATTGAAGTAGATACGTTCCATTTTCCCGGCATCCGCCAGCATGCGATAGTCTACTCCGGAAGCCGGTTCAAAGCTGAAAGCGATATGCTTCTTAAGCAGAGCCATACGAAACGAATCATTCCACCCTTTGAAGCTCTCCAGCAAGTCGAACGGTTCAAGATGGAGTTCCATGCGTCCGTTCTCGACCTTGCGGAAATCGAGAATCTGATTGACGAGGCGCAGAAGTATATGTACATTCTTCTTCATCAGCTCCAGCAGTTGATGTGACTGTCCACTGATAGAACGGTCGGCAAGAAGTTGCTCCACAGGGTCGGCAATCAGGGTCAACGGTGTACGGAAATCATGGGAAACGTTGGTAAAGAACACCAGCTTGGCATGCGTGGCAGCCTCCAGCTCGCGCGACAGTTGCTCCATCTGGTTTTTCTGCTGTTCCAGTTGGTCGCGTTGCTGCTCCAATTGCTCTTTCCGGCGGGAAAGTTCACGGTTCAGCCGGTTCTTTGTACGCAAGGAAAGATAAACGGCAACCAGCAATCCCACAACCAGCAGAAGTACCAGCAGACTGCCGTACAGAACAACCTGCTGCGTGGCATAGCGTGCCAGGTATCGGCTGATTTTTCCGTTCAGGGTTTCAATCTTCTCGTCGAGTGAACTGATGTGGGCAGTCTGCATCTTCATGATGGGCGCATTATCACGGTCCACCACCGAAGTGCTCAGAATCGTTTCGCGGGGAAAGTCACGCTTATTCAGAATATCCATCGCAATCTGCATCACACGGTCTCCGCCTGTGGGATAGATAAATGTCGCATCCAATTCGCCCGAAAGCACTTGCTCCACCCCATAGCCTTCGCCGGGGATGGCGTCTGTGCCGACAAAGCGCATGCCCTTCTCCCTTTTCCGGCGCATGGCGGCTGCATAGGCGCCGGCAGCCATACGGTCGTTTTGAGCATAGACCACATCAATTTCCGGAAAGCGGGCGAGCAAAGTATCCATTCTCTCTTCCGCCCGCGAACGCAACCAAGCCCCGTCTTCCTTTGCCAGCAGACGGATGTCCGGGCAAGCGGATATGACGCTCATAAATCCTTCATGGCGGTCTATGGCAGGAGTAGAACCCGCCAGTCCCGCAATTTCCACCACCGTACCTTTCCCATGAAGCATATTGGACACATACCTGCCTATCGCCTTGCCTATTTCGTAATTGTCCGCACCGACATAAGCGGTGTACTTTTCGGAAAGGATTCTGCGGTCTACCACAATAACGGGAATACCCCGGTCGTAGGCTTCTTCTACAACCGGGGTTATGGGTTCGGCTTCATTGGGAGCGACTATCAATAAATCCACTCCCGCCTCTATAAAGTGCCGGATATCCTCCGCCTGCCTGGCATTATCATCTTTCACTGTACGTATCTCCACTTCTACGCCATCGTAGAAAAGAGCTTCACGCAACATCTCGTTATTCATCTGGTGACGCCACTCGTCATCGCTGCATTGCGACACTCCGATACGGAAACGTACTTCATGCCGGGAACAGGAAGTCACCATGCCGCCGCATACCGACAGAACAAACAGTAACAGGTAAATATATCGTCTCATCTTCTTTCGCTGGTTTAAGTGATTGCAGATGAGCAAAGATAAGAAAAATTATATTCTGTCTTTCAATATTTGCGGTAATTCCGGCATCGCCCCGCTCTGCGTACATACATAAGCGGAAACTTCCACTGCCAGCTTATGAGCCTCCTGCACCGGTTTGCCGCTAAGAATAGCCGAAGTAAAGGCGGCGGTAAACGAATCGCCTGCGCCTACCGTATCGGCAACGGGCACTCTCGGAGTTTCCTGGAAAGATACAACTCCCGGAGTAAACACATAGCTGCCGTTCGTGCCGCAAGTAAGAATAAGCATTTTCAAATTGTATTTGGCAAGAAGAATCCAGCATTTATCCTGCAAGTCTATACCCGGATAGCCGAATATACGGCTGATTGTCACCAGTTCTTCATCATTTATTTTTAACACGTTGCAACGGCGCATGGAGTCACAAAGAATCTCTTTGGTATAAAATCCCTGACGCAGGTTGATATCGAATATCTTCAACTGTTCCGCACCATCGGGCATGGTATCGAGAAAACGGTTTATCGTAATGCGGCTGGCCTCATTGCGCTGCGCCAAAGAGCCGAAACATACGGCGCGCGTGTTCAGGGCCAAACGTTTCAACTCGTCCGTAAAAGGTATATTGTCCCATGCAACCCCTTCCTTTATTTCATAACAAGGCACCCCCACCGCATCAAGCGTCACCTGCACCGTACCTGTAGGATAAGGTACACGCTCAATCTGTGTACGCAAGCCTTTCTGCGCAAAAACATCCAGTATTTCATCACCGTCGGCATCAATACCTACTGCACTGACTACACGGCTGTCAAAACCGAATTGTGATACATGATAGGCAAAGTTTGCCGGAGCACCGCCGATTTTCTTTCCTTCGGGCAGGCAATCCCAAAGCGCCTCACCCATTCCTACTACAATCTGATTCATGGTAATTAATTTTATAGTTTTACATATTATCATCGTTAAAAAGAACGGAAAAGGTCAGCGTTTGATTTTCATCATATAGAAAAACAAATACAGTACCCCCACCGTCATTACAGCTACCGCACCGCTTTGACCGATAGCATCACTTGCCACACCCATAGCAAGCGGGAATATCGTACCGCCAAACAAACCCATAATCATCAGTCCGCTAACCTCGTTCTTCTTCTGCGGCATTGCCAGCAACGCCTGCGAGAAAATAATCGGGAAGATATTCGAATTGCCGAAACCAATCAGAGCGATACACACATATATCATTGTCATCTCATGAAAAACGAACAGCCCTACCATTGCCACCAACATACATAACACACTGATTCCGAAGAAAGTTCGAGCAGACAGTTTCTGCAAAATAAAGGCTCCGAGGAAGCAGCCTGCCGTACGGAAAATAAAATAAAGACTTGTTGCGAATCCGGCATCGGCAAGCGACATGCCCAGACGTTCCATCAATATCTTGGGTGCAGTGGTATTTGTACCTACATCGATACCCACATGGCACATGATGCCCAAGAAACAAAGCAGTATGAACGGCTTTCCCAACAAAGCAAGACATTCGCCGAAAGTAGAAGGACGCCCTTCTTCCTTTTCCTCATGAATAGATGTAGTGCCCAGCCACAGGATAGCGACAACCGCTATCACCATATAAATGGGAAACAGCACTCGCCAGCCCATCCCCAACGAAGGGATAGCCTGTGTAGCCCCCCACATGGCTATATAAGGAGCGAGGAAAGAAGCGATAGCCTTTACAAACTGTCCGAAAGTCAGCGAGCTTGCCAACCGCTCGCCACTGACGACATTGGAGAGCAGCGGATTGAGCGATGTCTGCATCAGCGCATTGCCGATACCCAATAGCGAAAACGAAATCAGCATCAGCGCATACCCGTCTCCAAAAACTGGAAGCAACAAGGATGCAAAAGTCACGGCCAAACTGAGAAGCACCGTTTTCTTGCGTCCGATGCGGTTCATCAGCATACCCGTGGGCACGGAGAAGATAAGGAACCAGAAGAATACAAGAGAGGGGAATATATTTGCCTGGGAATCGGTCAGGTTCAAATCAGCTTTCACATAGTTGGAAGCGATACCTACAAGGTCTACAAACCCCATGGCGAAGAAGCAAAGCATCATGGGAAGCAGCTTTGCAAGCGAATTACTATTATTGTTCATAAGATATCGAAATTTAGTTGTTAACTTTTAAAGGATTTACTGTCAGGTCGTTGACTTTGCAACGCCCTTTATCTACAGCAATGGAAATAGTAGTGTAAGGATGCTGCGGAAATACAAGGTTTGTCATGGCAAAACGTCCGTCACCCTCGAAAGCTTCGATGCTGCAACGGTCTATAAACAGACGCAGACGTTGCTTGGCTTCTGCCGGACACGGAGCTACCGTTATGGCAGGAAAGTCCTTATTGAAATCCGTAAGTCCGCTTGCAGTACGGTCCATGCTGAATGTGGAGTTCCTCAAGTCGTAAGTCATTACAGTCTGTTCATCCTTATCATTGGACAACGTAATGTATACTTTATCGGCCGAGCGGGGAGCCAATTCGAGATTAATCTCACAGATACCGCTGTTTTCGACTGGCAGTTTCCGGGATACCTTCTTTGTTCCGGCGGAGAAAGCGCCGTATTTCAATGCTTTGCCCGTACGCAATGCGTTTACTTCCGGTGCAGGCGTTGCGGCCAGATAAAGTTCGCCGTCACTGCCTTCGTACAATTCGATGTCGCGCGGCAATGTATTGGCGCTACGGAACTGTTTGGTAGGCACGTTGTTGGCATATTGCCAATTGCTCATCCAGGCAACCACGGTATGCCGCTTTTCGGGCGTATTACTCCAGGATACGGCAGCATAATGGTCTTTTCCGTAATCCATCCACTTGGTTACTTCGGGCTTGGTATCGCAAGTAAAGGTTTTCCCGTCAAAATCGCCTACAAAATACTGTGCCGCACTGCCTCCGAAAGGACCGCCGGGATTGATATTGCAAATCAGCACCCATTTGGTACGGTCTGTTCCGCGCACGGGCAATTCCATGAGGTCCGGACATTCCCATACACCCTCCTGCGCACCATATCCATGTCCGAAACTGCTCTCCTTTGTCCAGTTCTTCAAATCGGGAGAGGAATATATCCACATTTCCTTTTCCAGTGCAGCCGCCAAAACAAGAATCCATTTACCGCTCTTTTCGTGCCAGAACATATTCGGGTCGCGGCACTCCTTATCGGCAGCAATGATAGGATTGTTTTCATAAACATGGAAAGTCATTCCGTTGTCCAGACTGTATGCAAGGCTCTGTATCTGACTGGCACCGGCTGAAGTATAGATGGCAATGATAGCATCCTTTCCGAAACCTGCCGTATTATCCTTATCAACCACACTGCTACCGCTGAACACAGCGCCCAATCCGTTGGGTTGTATGGCTACCGGATGATGCTGCCAGCTTATCAAATCCTTGCTGGATGAATGTCCCCAGTTCATATTGCCCCACATAGAGCCGTAAGGATTATACTGATAATACAGATGATATTCTCCATCTTTATAAAACATACCGTTGGGGTCGTTCATCCAACCATAGACAGGAGTGTGATGATAGAACGGACGGAACACTTCTCGGTTGGCATCATCAAACGTATCGGAAAGTTTCAGGTCGTTCCAGCAGGCATCGTCCATAGCATCGCGCACATTCGAGCGACTGTTACCGGTATGCACGTCCATAACCACAGCCTTACCTCGATACGGTTCCAGTAAGAACGGCACAATGTAGTCCACCTTGTTCACTGCCAAACGCACTTGAAAAGACTTTTCCACCTTATTATTCACCAATACATTAACAGTTGCTTCCGGAGCCGTTTCCTCCACCGGCAACAAAAGATATTTCTGTGGTTGTTTTACTTGAATCAAGCTGTGATTGGCACCAAGGTAGTGAATTTTCAGTCCGTTGCTACCTTGGGCATGAATCATTCCAACAGTTAGCATTATAGTAGCCACACTAATCAATTTCTTCACATTCATAGTACTGTATTTTTATGATATTAAAATTAAGTTATTTACCCTATGCACGTTGCAAAGATAGGCACTCATGTATCAAGTGCCTATCAGAATTGTTTCAAAATCTCCCAATATTGAAACATGACACGGATTATTTGTATAAATTATTGCTCCACTTGAAGGTTCGGCTTAAGGACGTTATGCACACTCCATTCTTTGAGTGAGGCAAGTTTGTATACCAAAGTCACACCTATGCATAATAAGTGTTCTCGTCTCCATCTTGTGTCGAGGCTATACAAATACTCGCAGAACCCCTGTAAATACAGTGAGCAGTTTTCTCTTCAAATATCATTGATTTTAATATTTCTTCCACATTAGTAGAAGTCAATCTTACTTGCAACTTAAACTACATAATTTATTCTTGACAATTAAAAAAATAAAATTAAACTAGCACGAACTCTTATAATACTGAAGAAACAGAATAGAGGCTTTATGAAAAAGACTATTCTATTCCAGCCAAATAAGTAATGGTGTTTTTAGTTAACAATTCTATTTGATCTTGATACATGTTTGCACCTCCATTTTGATTCCACTCATAAGCCGCTAAACCTATAGCTATGCAAGTACCTTTGCATTCATCGGTGGGATGAAATTCTACCATACCTGCGCAGCACCAATCCGTAACGTGTCCCCAGGTGGCCAATACGGTAGCCTGGTTCTCCTGTTGGAAAGCATCAACAGGATTGCCTGCATCAGGATAGATAGCAGGATAATTGAATCCATTCAAGTCCCACATACAATTGTGATCTTCGCGTATTCCAGGACCTATCAAAGCGAAAGTAGGATGTGAGAAAGCGTCGCAAGCAGGCATACCTGCAAAAGCCGGATGAGTCGTATGATTTTGTTCCATGCCTATGTTAGCATTTATACTCCAAATATCAGATCCTGAACTCCCCTCTCCATTACCAAATATATTCGGATTACGCTCCGTACGTCCCAATGGAACAATATACTGGGTGGCATGATTGGTCAGCAACAGTTTACCACCAGCATTATAATAAGATTTCAGAGCATAAACTACATTTTCAGAAAGAATTACGTCAGGTAACTGCTGCCAACCCACAGCTAAACCGACTCGGTCAATATGCAACCAGATAATTTCAAACTGAGCCAAATCGGTAGTTGTAACTTCATCTGGAGTCAGAACCACACCGTTAACAAATTCTTTCTTAAACCAATTATATGACGCTTTTTCATCATCATCTTCAATCATATCTGCATCTTCAGCAACTACAATGTAAGCAGCTTTGGTGTAATTTTTTTCTTCTTGTTTATAATTGATTTTAGTCTCATCTTCAACGCAATTTAGCACTTCTGTATCTTCGCTTACGTAAAACACACACGCACTTGTTTGGTTATCAATGCTACAGTCGGCAAAACGATTATTTCTTCCTTCAGGTACTACCACGGTAATAGGATTCTGTATACTGGAAGCCCATTCGCATTGAATCTGATTACTCACAAAATGATTTGCATCTCCTTTTAAACGAATGGCACCATAATCAGCCTCCTTACCGCGTAACTGGTCATTGTCATTCAGCACGAGTTTAAATAAGTTTTTTGAAAATTGGTTATGAGAACCGTTTACTTCCATTACACCAACATAAGCACTTTCCAATGTGTTTTCTGTAACGTTAATTCGGTTACAAGCATTTAATTGCAGTGCACAATCTCCTCCCTGCAGCAGTTGGTTATGAGCAAAGAGCAAATTTGTTTCATTAGATAGGTTACAGGACGTACCGCTTTCACCTGAAGAAAAAGAACTATCGGATATAGTATTCTGTATTCCGCCTAACATAACAAGTCCGTTATTCACTTTGGAGACTCTGCAGTTGGTAATAACCATGGCATCTGCCCCATTTGTTTGAATGCCTGTTTCAAAATTTTCAATCGTCAGATTGGTCAAACGGATTCTGTCATTATCATGTTTCACGTGTATGCCTACCCCTTGCCTTTCGTTCTCTTTACCCGTAATCAGCAAATTCTCAATTTCTACTCCGCTGATACGGTTTCGATGCCCATCCACATCTGCTATTGGGGCAAATTGAATGGCACATTCCATATTGTTTACCAGGAGCTTTGCCTTTTTATCCTGAATTGAAGCACTATTTCCGTTTTCTTCTCCTTTTAGCGTAACAAAATTACGGGTCAACAGTATTGGACTGTCCAAACGGTAGGTGCCTTCCGGAAAGAATAATACGCCTCCTTCGGCAGGCATGTCTTTTATCAATTTGTTAATCAAGTCCGAACAATCGGTGCTTCCATCTGAAGCTAGTCCGTATTGAGTAACATTGATTATTTTCTGATCTGCACATTCGCCACACAGTGCGTAAGTATCATCCGAATTACAAGCACTTGCAGCAAGTACCCATAATCCTACCGTAAATATATGATTAAGTTTTATCTTCATATCCATTAAATTTTAATACATTGCAACTTATTTTCATCAGCAGGTTTCAGTCTTGCTGTTCTATTTTTATTTTGTCCTTAGGCACACAGTTCAAAACTTTCATCTGATCATTAACTAATAAAACTTGATTGCTATTAGTGTTTTCAATCAGGCAATTCTCTATCAAGTTATTTTTTCCTTCCGTAGCTCTGACAGTTACTCCATTTTCCACAATCCATTCACAAGTCAGAGTATTTTGTATGAAATGATTTTCTTCACCGGCAATGCATACGACACCATATTCAGCACCTCGATCCAACAACTGATTAGCAACTGCATCTGCCATCCAGAAAATATTATTCTCTACTTTGTTCCGATTTCCACTCATATTCAGAATACCTATGTAGTAGCTTTTGAAATTATTATTGGAAATTTTTGCATCATCGCATTCATCAAGCACCAGATTGCTGCTACCGTCCGGATACACCTGATTCTTTTCAAAAACCAAATTCTTTTCTTTTGCAAACATGCAAGTAATACCTTTGGGCTGAGCTCCTAATTGGCAATTCTTCACACTGTTTTGTTCACCGCCTTGCAATTTGATACTGCTTTCCATCTCACACACCCAACAATCTGATATCTGCATACGGGTAGCTTTTCTAATGTCGAATCCTAATTTCAGATTGATACCTATTACATTTTTGATGCTACAATCTGTATTTGTTGATTCAAACAATATCCCTGTACCATGATTCTCTGTTCCCCCTGAAATAAGTATATTCTTAATAGCCAGTTTACTAACATCTGAATTTCCCAATTTGATAGCAGCATCTGCCTTGCGAAGAATCAGTTTGCTTCCTCCACCTGGTCCCAATAACGATTCATCTTTCACATCAATGTTACTTCGGAATCCAGGATTCAGCCCTTTGATGGTCACGTTGTCTTTATTTATCACAATCGGTTCATCCAACACAAAGTCTCCTTCCGGTATTACAATAATTCCTCCTTCTGCTGGCAGGGAAGCAATCATCTGGTTGATTATCGTAGAACAGTCTGTCTTCCCATCACCCACAGCTCCTGCCAGAGTGATGTCACCTTCTAATTGGTCGTGTACACCATAACACAATGTCTGGTTTTCATCGTTGTCGCATGCAATCATGATCAGACTGCACATAGCGAGCAAATATTTTCTTATTTTCATGATATTCTTATTTTAATGTTTAAAAATCACCATATCCAGGATTCTGCACATAAGTTCCTTCCGAAAAATTATATTGTGCTAAAGGTATAGGCAGGTATTCATCTTTGCCAGCTGTAAAATGTGCTCCTTTATAATAAACACGGTCGTTTTGTTCTTTTTGTATATAACTATTCATATAGTCTGCGGCAACACCCCACCGCACCAAATCGAAGAAACGTTCGCCCTCCATTGCGGTTTCCAGGCGTGCTTCAAATCTCACAGCCTTGCGAGCATATACTTGGTCCCACCCTTGTGCAGGATATTCCTTGATAAAATAGTCGGCAGCATTTTGATCGGGATTTTCAAAGTCTTTCACATAGGAGCTGTTCATTGCACGACGACGGATACGGTTGATAATTTCTCTGGCTTCTTCCAGCCCGGAAGCCTCACCTAATTCAACCAGTGCTTCGGCTTTCCATAACAGCACATGTGCATAACGAATAATCTGCCAGTTCATACCAGATGCTCCCCATGGCCAGCCTACAAACATGTCGCTACTTTCGGGTGACACATAAAAACGCTTGGTACAATTAAATCCATAATCTCCATTGTTACGTACCCAGCTCGCCTTACAAGGACTATCCGGATAGGTTTTCCAGGTGATACTCGGTCGTCCTGTTATAAAGTCCAAACGAGGGTCTACGGTTGACTCAATCTGTGTCAGCTCTTCTCCTGTCCAAACTCCATAATTCTCCTCATTAAAACTGTCGAATAATGGTAAACCGTTTTCATCGGTCTTGAAAGCATTAATCAGATTTTGGCTGGGAAGAAAGAATCCGTCTCCACTGTAAGGACCGAGAGGTGCATTCAACAGATTACTCCAGTTAATATTACCAGCTCCCTCAGTTCCATCATTCATGGTGTATTGCACGGCAAATACCGATTCCTTTCCGTTTTCATAAGCCAACAAGTCTAATTGTTGGAAATCTTCCAACAAATCATATTGTCCATCCAGACGATTACAAAGCTCTACCACTTCACGTAACAAATCTTTATCTATAGAAACAACCTGATTACGTTCATCCTGCTTATAAGCTTGATACAGCCTCACTTTTGCGGCATAGGCGTAAGCGATGTACTGGTTGATTCTTCCTATTTCTGATTGACGAGGCGGAAGAATCTTAGCTGCCTCCAGCAAATCCGTTGCTATCTTATCAAGTATTTCCTCACGAGAGAATTGGTTGTTAGGAATATTTTTATATGTTTCCTGATCTATCGTTTCATCCAAATAAGGTATTTGTTTGAACAAGCGGCACAATTCAAAATAGAAATGCGCACGAATTACTTTCATTTCGGCTTTTCTCACAGTCAGTTCCGGCATGTCCGCTTCCGACATGGTATTCAAAATGCGCAATGCTTCGTTAGCACGTTGTAAACAGCAATATAATTGATACCATTTGCTGTCAGCATTTCCCCAAGTGGCATCTATTACAAAAGTTTCCATCTGATTAATATCGCCACCATCAGTGATGCTGCTACCACCTTTATAAGCATTGTCTGAACGTACTTCACCATAGGTCCAGTTGGTCATCGGTACCCACATTATATCCCGGTTTGGGCCTTGCAGAGCTGAATAAGCAGAAGTTATTAAAAGCTCAATTCCTTCTTTAGAATTCAGTAAATCTTCATTCAAAGCTCCTTGGGGTTTTAAATCCAAAAAACTACTTTCATTACAACCGGTAGTCATGGCAGCCATCATGCCGGCTGCAAGCATATATTTAAGTTTCATATATTTCTTATTTAAATAGTTAAAAACCAACAGATAATCCAAATGTAAAAGTTCGTGGTAGCGGATAGCGATATCCTAATCCTTCTGGGTCTGCTCCTGTGTAATTGGTTAAGGTAAACACATTCTGTGCCTGTAGGTACATGCGCAGATTTGAGATGTGTAGTTTCTTCAATACCTTGTCAGAGAATGTATACCCCAGTGTGGCGGTTTTCAGTTTTATATATGAACCATCTTCTATGAAAAAATCCGAATCGCGTGTTTCGTTATTGTTATCTACTACGGTCAGTGCCGGAATGCTGCATTCATATACTCCAGTCTTTTCATATACTTCCCAGGCATGCATGGCTTTTAATAAATCGGTAGAATGGTTACCTGTCCATCCCTGAAAGAGATCTGTATAGAATTTGGAATTGTTCCAGGCATCGCGTATCATTCCATTAAAGAAAAGGCTTAAATCAAATCCTTTCCACGATGCGCTCAAATTCAGACCAGCTATTACTTTGGGTTGGTCGCTCCCCATCCAGTCTCGGTCTGCGGTGTTAATTTTGCCATCTCCATTGAGATCTTTGTAGCGGATACGTCCCACACCAGGTTCGCCCACCTGTACATCGTATTTACTAAGATATTCATAAACTTCCTCCTTGGTGCGGAAGATTCCGTCTGTTTTATAGGCCATCCAAGAACCATAAGACTGTCCGATAATAGTCTTGCTGATACCGTCTCCGCCACCCCAAGTGTATTTGACTTCCTCCGGCAGGTCAGTAATCTCATTGTGGTAATAAGATACGTTGAAAGCTACCTCATAATTGAAGTCATTGATTTTGTCGTGCCAAGTTATAGTAGCTTCTACGCCATTATTGTCCATACTGGCTGCATTATACCATTTGTATCCTCCTTCCCCGATAGCAGCAATATAAGGCTTTTGGATAAGCATATCTTTGGTTTTCTTTTTAAAGTAATCCATAGTGACTCCTAAGCGGTTGTCCAAAAAAGCTGCATCTATACCGATATTGAACTGTTCGGTTTGCTCCCATTTCAAATTATTATTCCCTGACATGGTCTTAATCACACCTGGTGATAAAGTTTTTCCGTCACCGGAAAAATTATACGATCCTGTGTTCATGTCTACATAATACAAACTGTAGGTCGCGCTATTGTCAATCATGTCGTTTCCGTTAATGCCCCATGAAGCACGAAGTTTCAAGTCGCTAAGCCAATTGGAAGTAGTTTCCATGAAATTTTCACGTGAAATTCTCCAACCGGCAGAAACCGAGGGAAATATGGCAGAATTGTTTCCATTACCAAATCTGGAAGAGGCATCTCTACGAAGGGTTCCAGACACCAAGTACTTCTCATCGTATGCATAATTTACTTTTCCGAAGTAAGACACCATAGCATACGAACTTGAATTGTTACTCACATCCTTTCCGTCCGTAACAGCATCCAAATAGCGATAATCCAAATCCTCAATAATCAGTCCACGACCGTATCCTTGTACATGTTCGCCATTTTCTTTTTTGGCTTCCATTCCTATCAGTGCATTGATGGAATGTTTTCCAAAATCTTTTGCGTAATTAATAGTGTTCGCCCATACCCATTGCAAACTATTATCCTCTCTTACTGTAAGTTCGTTAGTTTCTACTTTTCGGCTACCTTCTTGCCATTTGGGTACAAAGGTGGAATTAAATCCATTGGAGTAATTCAAACCGAATGAAGATTTTAATACCAAAGCTTTGATGGGCTCGATTTCCAAGTAAGCATTGCCGAAGATACGCCAGTTTTTATGGCGATTGTTTGCTTCCATATCAGTTAAGCGGACAGCATTGGCCTTATCACCCAAAATATCCACATATCCGCCTGCGTAACCGCCATTCTCATCATACACTGGGATAGCGGGATGCTGGGCGATGACAAGTTCTTCAATACCTTCCGGAGTTTGATGCTGAGTCCAGTAATTTACAGCGATACTTTCCCCCACCCTTACTTTATCATTTAAAAAGCGGAAATTTGAACTTAACCGCGAGTTGATACGTTCGTAATCCGTATTGCGGCATAAACCATCTTGATTCATGTAATTTAGGGTCAATGCTACATTGCCATCCTTGAAACCTTTGGAAAGTGATAGGTTGTAATTTTGCATAAGTGCCGTATCAAAGATCTCTTTTGCCCAATCTGTGTTTCCTGAACGGATTTTTATGCCATCTTGATCGTAATAGAATTCTTGGAGTTCGGGAGTTTCACCGTTACCATATACTATACTATTAGGATGCGTACCATATGTATTCTTATATGCCTGCCAATATACCTCTCCCCATTCATAGGCATCTAACATATCTATGTTTGATGTAAATGTCTGTGCGGTCAATGACATGTCGAAATTTACTTTCACATCGCCTTCTTTAGCACGCTTAGTGGTAATGATAATCACACCGTTGGCGGCCTGAGCGCCATAGATGGCTGCAGAAGCAGCATCTTTCAGCACTTGAATGGATTCCACATCATTAGAAGAAAGAATTGTGGCTATATTATCACGGGTTTGTACACCGTCAATCACATAAAGGGGAGAGGAATTGTTGATGGTAGTAACACCGCGAAGCAGTGTACTGGTGTTCCCTCCTCCCGGAGTACCATCTGTAGTGATATTCATACCTGCAACCCTTCCTTGTAATCCTGTAAGAATATTTCCTGTTGGAATGTCTGCCACATCTTTCATTTTGACTACAGCAACCGACCCGGTCAGACTAGCTTTCTTTTCAGACATATAACCTGTCACTACCACTTCATTCAACATTTGTGAATCTTCCATCATCTCGATACGAACGGTGGGTTGTGCTTTTACCGTTACAGCTTGAAAACCGATATAAGAAACAGATAATTCGGAACCCTGTGAAACGGTCAGTGAGAAATTACCGTCAATGTCTGTAATGGTTCCGTTATTTTCGGAGCCTACTTCTATTACGGAAGCTCCAATGACAGAAAGACCTGTGGATTTCTCCACTACTGTACCTTTTACAGAGATCTGTTGTGCATGCAACGTAATCCCTATAAACAGTGCCACTAATATAGTGCACGTCTTAAAACAGATGTTTTTCATCATACATAATATTTTAAAGTTAAAATTATATTTAGATACGAATCTTAGCCATACAGCTTCTGATTTTCTCCGTGGCAAATATAAAACCAACATAAATATTTTATCATAACATTTGTTGCAAAAGATATAATGAATGATACATCGCAGAAGAGCATTAGCGCATAAACAACTATAATACAATAACATAACAGTAAATCAGAAAAAAAATAAAACTATTTTTTAATATGTCCTTAACTCAAGTTTCACAAATATGTGAAACGAATTGAGTAAGAAGTCATCAGCGAAAACAAAAATAAACTTTATCCATCAGCGAAATTAAATTAGCATATAAAATTGATTTCAACAAGTCTGCTTTGGGTAACGAAGCCACGTTTTGACACGGATAGCATGGTAATGATAGATTAAAACTAAAGTAAGAGAATTTTCATACTCTCCAACTCATAAATTATAAGTTAGACTGTTCCTGTTTTGACCTTTTTCTTTTGGATAAATCGCCTTATAGAAGAAATAACGAACAAAGAGACATCAACCATATAATTTATCAGCCAAAAGCGCAATGCCATTATCCGCCACTATCACCCCATTCCAATATAGTATGTACAATAGATAACCGTACTTCGAACAATTTTATCCTTTTCTGTTCTTAAAATTCACTATCTTTGACACCCAAAGAAAACTATAAAAAACATACCATGAAGAAATTAATTGTAGCTACCTTGTTATTAGGCAGTGGCACATTACTGTCTGCACAAAAAACTGCAAAAATACCGGCATACTATAAACCGGCAAAAAGCGAAATGTACCATAAAGGCTGGATAGACTTCAACAAAAACGGTATCAAAGATATATATGAAGACCCTGCCGCAACACTCGATGCCCGCATTGAAAACCTCTTGCAGCAGATGACACTCGAAGAAAAAACCTGCCAGATGGTTACCCTCTACGGCTACAAACGAGTGCTGAAAGATGCTCTTCCCACCCCCGAATGGAAACAGATGCTCTGGAAAGACGGTATCGGAGCCATTGACGAACATCTGAACGGCTTCCAGCAATGGGGACTACCACCCTCGGACAATGAAAACGTCTGGCCTGCCTCGCGTCATGCCTGGGTACTGAACGAAATACAACGCTTCTTTGTTGAAGATACCCGCCTCGGAATCCCCGTAGATTTCACTAATGAGGGCATCCGTGGCGTGGAAAGTTATAAAGCCACCAATTTCCCCACCCAACTGGGATTAGGACACACGTGGAACCGCGAACTTATCCGCCAAGTAGGACTTATCACCGGACGGGAAGCCCGCATGCTGGGCTATACCAACGTCTACGCCCCCATCCTCGATGTAGGTCGCGACCAGCGTTGGGGACGCTATGAGGAAGTCTACGGCGAATCCCCCTATCTTGTTGCCGAGCTGGGTATCGAAATGGTACGCGGACTGCAACATAATCACCAAGTAGCTGCCACCGCCAAACACTTTGCTGCATACAGCAACAATAAGGGAGCACGTGAAGGCATGGCGCGCGTTGATCCGCAAATGCCGCCGCGCGAAGTGGAAAACATACACATCTACCCTTTCAAACGGGTAATCCGTGAAGCAGGGCTATTGGGCGTGATGAGTTCCTATAACGACTACGACGGCATTCCCATCCAGGGAAGCTACTATTGGCTGACTACCCGACTCCGCAAGGAAATGGGTTTCCGGGGATATGTAGTGTCGGACAGCGATGCCGTAGAATATCTCTATACCAAGCATAACACCGCCAAAGACATGAAAGAAGCCGTACGCCAAAGCGTGGAAGCAGGCCTCAACGTACGTTGTACATTCCGCTCGCCCGACTCATTCGTACTTCCGCTACGCGAACTCGTAAAGGAAGGCGGACTGAGTGAAGAAGTTATCAATGACCGTGTGCGTGACATCCTTCGGGTAAAGTTCCTTATCGGTCTGTTCGATGCTCCCTACCAAACAGACCTTGCCGGAGCTGACGATGAAGTGGAGAAGGAAGCCAATGAAGCCGTTGCCCTACAGGCATCCCGCGAATCCATCGTATTGCTGAAAAATACAGATAATACACTGCCGCTGAATATCGATAAGATAAAGAAGATTGCCGTCTGTGGCCCGAATGCCGATGAGGAAGGCTATGCTCTGACACATTACGGACCACTCGCCGTAGAGGTTACTACTGTCCTCGAAGGAATCCGCGAGAAAGCACAGGGTAAGGCCGAAGTGCTTTATACCAAAGGCTGCGACCTTGTAGATGCCCATTGGCCTGAAAGCGAAATCATGGAATACCCGCTTACCCCTGACGAACAAGCCGAAATAGACCGTGCCGCAGCCAATGCCCGTCAGGCTGATGTAGCAGTAGTAGTACTGGGTGGTGGCCAACGTACCTGCGGTGAGAACAAATCGCGCACAAGCCTGGAATTACCGGGACACCAGTTGAAATTGCTGCAAGCCGTACAAGCCACGGGCAAGCCTGTTATACTGATATTGATTAACGGTCGTCCGCTATCCGTAAACTGGGCGGACAAGTTTGTCCCTGCCATTCTTGAAGCCTGGTATCCGGGCTCTAAAGGCGGTACAGCAGTAGCCGACATTCTCTTCGGCGATTACAATCCCGGAGGCAAACTGACAGTTACTTTTCCTAAAACAGTAGGACAAATCCCGTTCAACTTCCCCTACAAACCGGCTTCACAGATAGATGGCGGTAAAAATCCGGGACCGGACGGCAATATGTCACGCATTAATGGTGCACTGTATCCTTTCGGCTACGGTTTGAGCTATACTACTTTTGAGTATTCCGACCTCGAAATCACTCCCAAAGTAATCACACCCAACCAAAAAGCCACCATACGACTGAAAGTAACGAATACCGGCAAACGTGCCGGTGACGAAGTGGTACAACTCTACACGCGCGATATTCTAAGCAGTGTCACCACCTACGAAAAGAATCTTGCCGGTTTTGAACGTATCCACCTGAAGCCGGGAGAGAGCAAAGAAATAGTTTTCACTCTTGACCGCAAGCATCTTGAATTGTTGAATGCCGATATGAAATGGACAGTAGAACCGGGCGAGTTCGCCATCATGGCGGGTGCGTCTTCCGAAGACATCCGGCTGAATGGTATACTTACTGTAGAAGATTACCAAGCTCGCCTGCAAGCACTTGAAAGTCAAAATCCCGTCAGTCCCGTAACAGCAAGTACCGATATGGAAAACGCCCCAAATGTGCTTGACAAACAAAAGAATACGGTCTGGCAGGGTAACAAAGGAGATTATATAACCTTTGCCCTAAAGAACGGAAGCAAAATAAACGAAGTTGCTATTGCTTTCAAGCGAGATAACGGACTTCCGGCAGAGTTCGAGATACAGCTTTCAGGCGGAGGCGGTCAGTTCCTTACTGTCTATTCGGGTACTGTCAGCCAATACGGCGAACTTATCTCCTATCCGTTCAAAGGAACCACGGCCAGTGATTTGCGCATCTTACTGAATGATGACCGTGTAGGAATAGCGGAAGTTGTACTGAAAGAATAAGGACATGCAGTATTCCTATTTTATGGTCTGACGGAAAGTTAATCTTTCGTAAATGAATATCCAAGAACTAAAGAACTTCGTTAACTTTGTTATTTAAAATTCATAGTTATAAACCGATAGAGAAATATGAAGAAAAAAATGATATGGGTGGCCGGCATTCTAATAGCTACAAGTGCCTATGCCCAAACAGATGTCAGCACCGGTATTATGCGCGGTAAAGACTACGGAGTAACTTATCTCCTGCCTAAAACCGAAATAGAAATTGTAGTACAGGCTACCAAACATACATACATGCCCGGAGAGTTCTGTAAATATGCCGACCGCTACTTACGCATGAACAATGTATCTGCCGATCCGAATATCTATTGGACCATCGACAAAGTACAAACACACGTGGCGGGAGTACCCGATAAAGATAATGTATACTTCGTTAAGTTGAAAGATAAGACTGTAGCCCCACTAATGGAACTTACCGAAGACGGCATTGTCCGTTCCATCAACATACCGCTTAACAGCCATACGATACCGGCAACCAAAATAACCGCTGCCGCACAAGAAATCATAGATCCGCGTAAATTCCTTACGGAAGAAATACTCATGGCAAGTTCCAGAGCTAAAATGGCGGAGTTGGTAGCCAAGGAAATCTATAACATCCGTGAAAGCAAAAATGCCCTTCTCCGTGGTGAAGCCGACAATATGCCGCAGGATGGCGCCCAACTCAAAATCATGCTCGACAACCTCAACTTACAGGAACGTGCTATGACGGAGATGTTCTCCGGAACCTTGAAAGAAGAACCTCAGACGTTTACAATCCGCCTGACTCCCAAAGAAATGAACAATGAAGTAGCTTTCCGCTTCTCCAAACGATTGGGCATAGTGGCAAACGATGATTTGGCAGGCGAACCGTATTATATCTCCATAACCGATTTGAAGACTCCCGCCATTCCGGAAGAAGACGGTAAGAAAAAAGTAGACGGAGTTGCTTACAACGTTCCGGGACGCGCCCATGTTATATTGACAGGCAACAACAAGAAGATATTCGATGGTGAACTGCCCGTTACACAATTTGGTACTATAGAATATCTTGCACCTGTACTATTCAATAAAAATTCTACTATAAAAGTTTTGTTCGATACAGCTACCGGTGGATTAATCAAGGTAGACAGAGAAAGCAATTAGGAAATTGAGAGTCGAGAGTTGAAAGCAGTCTGCATTGTAATACCAGATGGTAACTTTCAACTCTCGACTTTCAACTGAATGAATCCATCTTTTTGCAACTGCATAATGTAAGTAGTGACACGAGAAGGATAGTTATCTTCATTTTGGAAATGGTCGGTAAGCAGAGAGATTATCTCTTGTACGGTTCGGTTTCCATCTATCAAACGCCATACGGCAGTACCGTGTTCTTCCAGCTTCACATGAATATCGGCCGACATACTCTTCGGCAACAAAAAACGTCTCATCCAGTCGTACTTAAACCGAGGAAAGGAAAGTATCGCATACTCCCCTTCCCATTCGGTTGTAATATGTCCGCACTGAACGGGAACAGTATCCAATAGGTTTACTTTTCCTTTTGTATCTGACATTACCGTTATCAAGCTTTGATATTAGGTTCTTCCAAACCAAGACCTTTCTTCTTGTCAACAACTTTAAGAATAAATCCCAGTACCAAAGCAGCAACGCCAAGACAAGCCAGCATTACAAGCGGTGCGGTGTAATCATACGAAACGGCAGCCTCTTCCGGAGTAATCACACCGTTCTTTAAATCAGCAACAAGCTGCGTATTGGTTTTATCAAGTACCTTTCCGATAAGAAGCGGGAAGAGCCAAAGACCAATATTCTGCACCCAGAAAATAAGCGCGTAAGCACTGCCTATAATCTTGGCATCAACCAATTTAGGAACACTGGGCCATAAAGAAGCAGGAACCAGTGAAAAACTTGCACCAAGTACCAATATAGTAAGATAAGCTATCACAACACCACCTACCGCATTATCCCTGAACTCAGGAAGAACAAACGCGAAAGTAAGATGGCAAAGAACCAGTAACATGGAACCTATCATCAGCATCGAAGCTGCCTTACCTTTATGGTCAACATAGTTTCCAAGTATCGGTGTTATACCTACAGCGAGCAAAGGGAAGACTGCAAATACTGTTTCGGCACTCTGACGCATATAACCCATATAACAGAAGACAGTGAGCAATACTCCGGCAAGGGTAAGCAAGCCATACTTCATACTTGCCTTCTTCATAAAATTACTTGCAAAAGAAGCACCCGCAACGACAAGCATAATGCAGTACTGAAGAATTGTCACCGTATTAGTAGCCCAGAAAGAGTCGGTGGGTACTTCCTTGAATACCAAATTACATTGCAGCATATTTACGGCATATTTCTGGAACGGGAATATAGCAGAATAATAAAGTACACAAAGAAGCGCTACCAACCAGAATCCGCCACTGGACAAAATAGTACCGAGATCGCTGATCTTGAACGGATCGTCTTTCTCCTCAGCCTCACCCGTCTGCTCGTCAAGTTTCTTATCCATGAAGAAGTAGACAATAAACATAATAAGTGCGATAAGCAATAGCACAACACCAAATGCCACTGAACGGGAAACATCAATAACACCCCCTAATTTAGCAAATACCGGAGAGAAAATCATGCAAGTGGCAACTCCCAAACGGGCAAGCGCCATTTCAGACCCCATAGCAAGCGCCATTTCACGGCCTTTGAACCACTTAACGATACCGCGAGACACCGTAATACCCGCCATCTCGACACCACAACCGAAAATCATGAAACCTATTGCCGCAAATTTAGCTGATGCCGGCATACCTCTATAGAATGGAGAGATACCCAACTCATCGAAACCGGGAATATAATTCAGGTTGTTGGTAAACCAAGTTTGAAGTCCACTTCCCTGAAAAGCGTCTGTCACCGCATACCAATTGATGGTAGCTCCGACAAGCATCACAGCACCGGAAAGAATTGCAGTAAAACGTACACCCATTTTATCGAGGATAATACCTGCGAAAATGAGGAAAAATACGAATACATTAAGGAATGTCTCAGACCCCTGCATTGTACCGAATGCTGTAGAATCCCAGCCACGCGTGGACTGCATCAAGTCTTTAATAGGTGAAAGTATGTCCATAAAAATATATGAACAGAACATAGCAAATGCTAAAAGCAGCAATACCAACCAACGCATACCTGCCGAATCGCGTAGCGTCTGGTGAATTTTGTCAGTAGTTGTCATTATAATATTATAATATGGTTTATAATTTCAAATGAATCTTATCTGGCTACAAAAATAACCAAATATAAAAGACTATAAATAAAAACAGGCAGAATTGTACAACATAAATTGTACAACTCCACCTGTCAAGAAATTACAGTTATTTCTCAAAATTAATTTCCAGCCGGTTCTGCAGCATCCGTAGCAGCAGGAGCTGTTGTTGCAGGAGCTGTTTCAGCCGGTTGCTCAGCTTTCGGAGCAGCTGTACCTACGGGCATATTGTACGGGTTCGTCTTCTCTTCTTGCTGTGCCTGTTCCAAAATCACATCACCGCCTTTATGAGAAGCAGAAGGGATAACGTAAGCGGAAGCAACACTCATCACCACCAAAAACACAGCGAGGCTCCATGTTGCCTTTTCCAAAAAGTCTGTAGTCTTGCGTACACCCATGATTTGATTGGATGATGAGAAACCCGAAGCCAGACCACCGCCTTTGGAATTCTGAATCAACACAATGAAACACATCAATATGGATGCGATCACCATTAAGATAACTAATAATAAATACATTTTGTTATTTTGATTTAGCGTTAATAATCAATTTCTCCAAAAATCTGATTTGGTCTGCAAAGTAAGCATTTTTTTTTGGATAATTCAAACTTAATTTTTTAATAATTTCAAGTGCTTTATCATATCTGTGCTGTTTAATATAGATTTTAGCCAAAGTTTCTGTAAAACAGCTATCATCCACATCTTCCTGACGAATCTGTCCATCATCATTTTCATCATCTTCGGAAGTAGAATATTCGTTCTTTGAAAGGAAAGCGGAGAAAGCCTCTTTTTGCTCGGAAATCACTTCCTCATCTTCAAGAGATGCCTCCTTTTCTTCCGGAGATACGAGAACTTTCTCAGAACATACCGATCTTTCAAATACAGATGATTCCGACGACTCGCTCTTACGGATAAATCCATCTATCAGTTCGTGTCCGCGCAGTTTAGGGACTTCCTTCCCACCGGTCGGTTCAGAATCATTCTGTCCGTCATCCTGCAACAGATAAGTTGTGTAATCCATTGCATAATCCAATTCTGTAACCTGCGAATGCTCTTCGGGAACTGTTGCCAAAAAAGCATCTATCAAAGAGAGTGTACGGTCCACATTAGGTTCTTCTTCCGGCACTCTGGAAGAAAGTAAAGGTGACTTTTGCGATTTCAACCTATAGCGGTCGCCTTCTATCAAATAAAACAATACACGTCTGTCTGCCACATACAGAACAGCCTTACGCAGTTCTGCTCCGAATGTGACATCATGCAGCAAATAGAGATTCTTAAGGTACAGCAGCCGAAGCGACTGAAAATAGGGATAACGGACCAGCAGAGTACGAAGTTCGTACAAAGTATCCTTATTCAACATTTCAGGATGCTGTATCCATTGTTGCAAATAGGCAGAAGTCATTCCTCGGTTACCAGTTAGCTACGGTTGAATTAAATATTTGTTCTGTGATATCCTTTATCATTTTACTTATCAGGTCATCCTGCACATCAGTCAGCAGCAAGGAGGAATCATAAGTCTGGAAAGCGGAAAACTGTTGTTCAAAATCTTCCTCATGATTGGTATTGTTTACATAACGCACGTTTACGGTCATAGTCAGCTTCACTTTAGAAGAATAGCCATCAGCTGCTACAGCTTCATTGTATTGGTTATAACCTGTTATCTCACCGTCTATTTCCAAATCACCGTTGGCATTCACCAATTGCAAACGTGTTTGCTGGATAAACATATCCTTAAGTTTCTGGTTAAACTCCGTAGTCATGGGAGCATACACGTACTCGGCACGATTAGGAAATTCTGCAATCGTAATAGTCTTCACTTTGCTGTAATCAATAGAACTTATCGGAGCAAGTCCCATAGAGATGCGGCAGGAAACTACCACGCACACCAAACCTGCTAACGCCGATATCAACGTTATTTTCTTAATCCAATCCATATTCTTTTATCTTTCTGTATAGCGTACGCTCCGATATATTCAAATCTTTAGCCGCACTTTTACGCTTTCCATGATGCTTTTCAAGTGCCTTGCGTATCATTTCTTTTTCCACTTCATCCAATGAGAGAGATTCTTCAACATACTCTTCCGTGTCTTGAATATCCTCATCTACTTCCTGAGCTGATTTCACGGAAGGGTGTATTATAGTAGGCACTCCGGCAGCAGGTACTGAAGCTACTACCGCTGGAGCAGATGCATAATAAGCAGTAGGTGTCGCACCCTGATTTCCCATAGTTGCCCGTTCGGTCATAATCTCGTGTACCAGTTTTTTCAACTCGGTGACATCCTGGCGCATGTCAAAAAGCACCTGATACAGTATTTCGCGCTCGCTTTCAAAACTTTTACTTTCATTCTTTACCCCAAACAAGGCGGGCAGGCGCTGCACATTGCTTTGTTCGGGCAGGTAATTCTTCAAAATAGAAGCGTTGATTTCACGATTGGTTTCAATAATGGAAATCTGTTCCGTTATATTCTTCAACTGACGTACATTACCGGGCCATGGATATGTCAGCAGCACTTGTTTGGCATCATCAGTCAGCTGAATGGCAGGCATACGATACTTTTCGGCAAAGTCTGATGCAAACTTGCGGAACAGTAACACAACATCCTCTCCACGTTCGCGTAAAGCCGGAACCGGAATAGGCACCGTATTAAGACGGTAGTATAAATCTTCGCGGAAACGCCCGTCAGCAATTGCTTGTGTAAGATTCACATTGGTAGCAGCAACAATACGTACATTCGTTTTTTCAACTTTAGACGAACCGACTTTAATAAACTCACCTGTTTCGAGCACCCGAAGCAAACGAGCTTGTGTAGGCATAGGAAGCTCCCCCACCTCATCAAGAAAAATGGTACCGCCGTCAGCCTCGCCAAAATACCCTTTACGTTCACCGATAGCACCGGTAAAAGCGCCTTTTTCATGGCCGAACAGTTCCGAATCAATCGTTCCTTCGGGGATAGCCCCGCAGTTTACAGCGATATATTGTCCGTGCTTTCTGCGGCTGTATTGATGGATAATCTGCGGAAAACTCTCCTTACCCACACCGCTCTCTCCGGTAATCAGCACCGACAAATCAGTAGGAGCTACCTGAATGGCGATATCAATAGCACGCATTAATGCCTCGTTATTGCCAATAATACCAAAACGCAGTTTTACTTGTTGTATTTCCGCTTTCGTCATACTACAAATCCTCTTCTGTACTATCAAGTTTCAGCTTATCGCTGTCGTCACGTCTTTCGTAATATTGTTTCCTCAGGGGATTGGCATGTGCTTCCTGCTCGCGCATACGGTTACGGAACACATCGATTGCCACATAGACAGCCTGCCGGAAAGAATCTTCGGAAGCGATCCCTTTTCCTGCAATATCATAAGCCGTGCCATGCGCCGGTGAAGTACGCACTACCGGAAGACCGGCCGTATAATTTACACCTTCATCCATAGCCAAAGATTTAAAAGGAGCAAGTCCCTGATCGTGATACATTGCCAGTATACCGTCAAAATGAGTAAAGTTACCGGAACCCATAAAGCCGTCAGCCGGATAAGGACCATAACACAATATGCCTTTCCCCGCCAATTCTTTAATGGCAGGGATGATTACTTCCTGCTCTTCCGTACCCAATAAGCCTTCATCACCGGCATGTGGATTCAGGGAAAGTACAGCAATGCGCGGTGCTCCGATACCAAAGTCCTGCTTCAGCGCACGGTTAAAAACGAGCAGTTTCTCCTGTATCAACTCTTTCGTTATAGCCGATGCTATCTCCCGTACAGGAATGTGTCCTGTCACTAATGCCACCCGTAAATCATCTTTCATCAGAATCATCAAAGCTTTTCCGCCATCACCCAACTTCTCTTCGATATACTCCGTGTGTCCGGGAAAAGAGAATTCTTCCGACTGAATAGTGTGCTTATTGATAGGAGCCGTAACAATAACATCAATCAACCCCGCTTTGTATTCTTCAATTGCCTTCTCCAAAGCGCCAAGAGCAGCTTTACCAGCCTCCGGATCAGGTTTGGAAAACTCAACTTTTACTTCATCGTCCGTACAGTTCACGACACTCAGACGATTAGGGACAGCTTCCGATGCCGAGTTCACAATACTGAAATTAGTCGGCAAGTCCAATGACTTGCGGTGATAAGCAGCTACTTTGGGTGAACCGTAAATAATCGGGGTACATAACTCCAACATCATCGGATCCGAAAATGTTTTCAAAATCACTTCATACCCAACTCCGTTTATGTCTCCCTGAGTTATACCGACTCTTATTTTATTATCTTCCATCCTTATTTTTCTGTTTTAGTAGAATCTTTTTTTGTTACTGCCAAAGGCATCTCATTTCCTTCCTGTTTGCTTCCGGGCAATTTAAGCGTATACAATGACGCTTCCATCTGACGTACCAGATTACGTTTCATCTTATCGGGTGAATACACAAATATCTCGGATACGATAATGCGCTGATTAACTTTATCCAAACGGACATGAGATACATACGGACCACCCATAAAATCGCCTTTCACACGCCACAAGCCACGAGCTTCCAATGCATATTCGTCCTGTACATTGATAGGACGTACATCTGTCATCAATGAATCGGTTTCCATATACATCCCCTCCCTTGCACCAGGAATATTAATCTTCATCACAGAGTCACGCTTATGCACGAAATACTCTTTCGTAAATGTATCCTTGTCGGTATAAGGATAGGAATAGATAACAAAATTTTGATCACCTGTAGCAGCATTCGTACCTGCCCAAAAGAAGTTTTCTCCCTGCTTAGTCGCCGTCAGTTCACCCGGAACCCATACGTCACAATCGAACATACTCTTTACTTTCGTAGAAACATAGTCACTGTGTTTGTCTTCCAGCACTGCAATCTGGCGGTTCATTTCAGCACGGGTAAAGAAATCCACAATTACTTGCCTGTTCTCCTCGACAAACTTCTCAAAAGAGGCTTCATCCGGTGCCTGAATAGTCAGGATAGATTGAGGTGCAGCATATACATTCTTCGCATATTTGAACTTAGGCTGTGTATACAGATCTTTGTTCACCTCAACAATGATAATATTGCGGATCAACTTCAATGTAGAGTCATAGTTTGCCGGAGAAGTATACATAATACGGAATGAACGTTCCGACTGGGGAAGCCCAGGTACGTCAGAATCAAGTACATCATAGAGAGCACGACCGGCAGGACGCTCCCACAACCCTTGGTCAATCACTACCAAAATTTCATACGCCCGACCACTGGATGTCGGAGTAAACACACCCTTCTTGCCATTACCACATGCTGAAAACAATGCAGTTATCAGGGCCATACTCAAATAAAACAGGTGTTTCTTCATACATTTATATGTTTTAGTTATTACAAAACTACGAAAAAGGCGTATAAGCTTGGCGTCAAAGTTAATAATTTATATTAATTCTTCTTTATTCTCCTCCTGTTTAGCAGTCGAAAGCATACCGCATGCGGCAAATATATCTTCACCGCGCGAAGCACGAATCGTAGTAAACAGTCCATGCGATGTCAGATAATCACGGAATGCTGTCATTGTCTCCATATCAGCACCTTCCAGATTAACTCCCGGAATAGCATGAAAACGAATCAAATTGATACGGCAATCCAGCCCCCGCAATAATTTCAACAACTCCTTGGCATACAACAAAGAATCATTCACTCCTTTAAAAACAATATACTCGAAAGATAGTCTGCGCTGTTTACTAAAATCATAGTTTCTTAACAAATCTACAATCTCAGTAATGGAAAAAGCCTTTTCGGCAGGCATCAGTTCACGTCGTTGCAAAGGCACGGGCGAGTGCAGGCTGACTGCCAAATGACAGTCTGATTCTTCAATGAAACGCTGCAACCCCTTACGAAGCCCGACAGAAGAGAGTGTAATCCGCTTCGGACTCCAACCGTATCCATAGGATGATGTCATCACTTCCAGCACCTTCAAAACTTCATCAAGGTTATCCAACGGTTCTCCCATACCCATCATCACCACATTGGTCAGTTTATCCCGTTCGGGCAAAGAATTTATCTGATTAATAATCTGATTAGCGGTCAGATTGGCGGTGAAACCCTGCTTACCTGTCATACAGAACTTACAGTTCATCTTACATCCCACCTGGGAAGATACACACAACGTAGCCCTATCTTCATCCGGAATGTAAACGGCTTCAACATAATGTCCCTCTCCGGCACGGTAAAGATACTTCACGGTACCGTCTACCGACCGCATGGCATCCACCGGTACTTCACATCCTACTTCGTATATCTCTTTCAACAAAGCCCGATGTCTTAACGACAAGTTTGTCATTTCGTCTATGGAAGCTACTTTCTTGTCATATAGCCACGCAGCAATCTGCTTGGCCGCAAATCCTGGCAGCCCCAGATTCTTTACGACCGTCTGAAGCTCGGTTAATGTAAGGCCTAAAAGAGGTTGTTTCATTCTAACTGTATATTTACGATAAAAGATAGTTTATTTACTGATAAATTATCCTTTGCAAAGGTAGGAATAAAGTTGCACAAATGAAAAAGCCGTTCGACATTTATCGAACGGCTTCCCCAAGTATATAAAATTATTCTACTTTTATATTATTAGAAATACAGATAACGGCTATCTTTCACATTGGCATTCAAGTATAAATCATTCATGAACTGATTTGCTATACGTGCATGCATACCTTCCAATGTAGCTTCTTCCGTTTCCTGGTTATAAGTTTCATTCAGTTTTTCCTTAGCATAAGGTTGAAGAACAAATACACCACCATTACCCTTGATAGGTGCGCTCAACTTGTTTAATTCAGCAATTGAAGCATATGCCCCTACCAAAGGTTCGCTACTACGCAATGCCGGGACATAGGCCGGAGCAGCGAAAGTAACATGCTTTACGGAGTCACTCACTGCATTTGCCATATTCTTATATTGGTCAAAAGTCGTTGCACCGGCAGCTTTCATATCGGCCATGATTTTCTCTGCTTTCTTATCACGAAGAATTTCGCTTCTCAACTGTTCTTGTACCATAGACAACGGACGGTAACCTTCAGGAATGATATTCGTAACAGCCACCACCATCATATGGTCACTTTCGCCACATTCATACAGGCCTGAAACCTCACCAGCTTTTGCTGCAAATGCCCATCTCAAAGCTTCTTTCGTACCTTTCACACCTCCGATAGCGTGCTCCGAACTGTACAAGTCAGTTCTATCCAGCAGTCTGTACCCTGCATCTTCTGCATTGGCAACCAATTTGTCCAAAGTATTGTTAGCTGCAATGAACTGACTGAAGTCATTGTATGCCTTGCTATAAGTTTCCTTGCTGAATTCAACCGGACGCTTGATAACGGCTACTTTATATTTATCTTTCACAGCTTTTTTATTCATCACTTGCAAGATAACGTTTGCCTGTCCCAAAGCGAGGTTAGCCAACTCATTCTGACCCAAAGTAGTGATGGCTGCAATATACTTCAAATTATCACCGTCCACCTGAGCACCTTCATAGTTGGCAGAAGAAATCCATGTTGCCTCACCTGTCTGACCGTACTTCTTGGCTATTTCAGCAAAGTCTGCACCGCCTTTAATGGCCGTGTAGATACTGTCAGCCAAAGTTTTGGTCTTGGCAGCATCTTCTGCAACCACTTGAATCTGACGATATTGAATGGAGTCAGGCATAGCAGCAGAAGCCAGTTTCTTGAAAGAATTGATTGTATTGTCCGATACATTATAGTAAGGACCATATACACCACCTACCTTTACAGAATCCAAACGGGCAACAACGTCAGCAGGCAGCGCCTTGTCTGTATAGAATAAGTCAACATATTGCTGAGTAGAACCGGTTGAGCGAATGAAGTTTGAATAATCGGAAGGATTCTCAGCCAACTGCACAGTATATTCCTCCACTTCTTTCTGAATATCGGCTTTGTCTTCCGGACTTGCAGTAACCTGCACATCAATATACTTGATGTTACGGGTTTCCACATATTGTCTGAATTGCTCTTTTTTCTTGTTGTAAGCATCTTTCAGTTCGGATTCCTTAATAACAATTGTAGAATCTACAATAGAGGAATAAGGAACGGCTGCCAACAACAAGTCAGACTGGTCTACACGTGCATTGAAAGCATCTTCCGCTTCAACAGGATTAGAGAACAGAGACTTCGTAATCAAAGCCTGATATTTCTCCTGCAAACGAGCCTGTATAAGTGACTTCTCCACAAAACTCCAAAAGTTATACATGGAATTGTAATACTCCGCATATTGAGCCGGCATCTGAGCCTTGTTCATCTTAGAGTAATCCACCAAGAATTTCTTCAACATATCTTTGTCGAAAGCACCGGTCTGCGGGTTACGGAACGGAGTCTGCTGCAACATCGGATGTACACCGGCATCAATAATAGCCTGGAGTTCCGCTTTAGAAACAGTCAAACCCAACTTTTCAGCTTCGTTCTCAATCAGTTTATTGTTTACGTATGCTCTCCAGACTTCATCCTTAATCTGATTGGTTTGTTCATCGCTCAACGCGTTCAAGCCGCTGGAGAATTTCACTACTTCTGTATATTCCTCTACCAATGCCTGAAAATCCTGAGCGGAAATTGTTTCCCCGTTCACTTCTCCTACATCTTGTGACTGGTGCGGCTGAAGTACTTTCCACGCGTCTCCCGCGATGAAGGCAAACAGCGCCAGACCAATAACAATCACCAATAAGGGCCCTTTAGACCGAATGTTTTGTAATGTTGCCATTTTAGTTAATATGAATTATTTGTTTATTATTATTTTCTATTCAATGTTCTTTTTAGCGCACGAAGATACAAAAAATGCTAATACGCATCTATTTATTCTTTAAAAATTTACGCTGAAACAAAATTATTCCGTGACTTTCAACCGTACCAATTCTATTTTAGTGGCTGTCACCTTAATTATCTTAAACTGATATTTGTCAACGGCTATCACTTCATGCAGTTTCGGGAAACTTTGATAACGGTTCAGAATCAGTCCGCCTATCGTAAGATATTCATCCGATTCGGGCAGTTCAAGATTGAACGTTTCATTTACCTTCTCTATTTCAAGACGTGCGGACAGCACATATTCATGTTCGCCAATTTGTTTACAGATGTAGGAAGTGTTGTCGTGCTCGTCCTCAATATCCCCGAATATTTCTTCAACCAAATCTTCCAGTGAAACAATACCGGATGTACCTCCAAATTCATCTACCACAACAGCAATTGTTTTTTTCTGTTGCATAAAAAGTTTCATCAATTTATGTGCCGCCATCGTTTCGGGCACAATGGGTACTTCCTTGACATTATTTCTCCAGTCCGCCGGATTTCTGAACATTTCAGACGAATGAATATAGCCGATTACGTTATCTATATTCCCATCGTACACAATAATTTTGGAGATACCCGACTCCACAAACACGTTCTTCAAGTCTTCGAGCGAGGCCGTCACATCCACTGCCACCACTTCCGTACGGGGAACAATACAATCGCGTATTTTTATATTAGAGAAATCAAGCGCATTCTGAAAGATTTTCACTTCCGCATCCAACTCTTCCTCATTAGCAGCATTCTCTATACCCGACTGCACGAAATAATCCAAATCGACTTTGCCGAATGCCTTATCGGACGCTTCCTTATTTATCCTCATGCCAAATAAGCGCAAAAAGAGATAAGACAGTCCGGAAGCAAACTTTGATATGGGAAACAGAATAACGTAGCAGACAAACAAAGGTATAGCAAATACCCTCAATACCAGATTCGGGTTAATCTTGAACAGCGTCTTCGGAAGAAACTCGCCCGTTACAAGAATAACAAGAGTGGATATGATAGTCTGCACCAGCACCATTACAAAATGATTATCAATCATACCCGCCAGCAGATTCACCTCGATAATCTGTGCCATAAGGATACCATAAATAACCAGCGCGATATTATTTCCCACCAGCATGGTGGAAATAAAATTATTCGGATTGCGGAAGAAACAAGAAAGGATGCTTGACGTAATCCCCGGTTTCCGCTCCATCTCAAAACGGAGTTTGTCCACGGAAACAAAAGCAATCTCCATCCCCGAAAAAAAAGCGGAGAAAGCCATGGTTATCAATAAGTAAATTATAGTGCTCATCATATTATTTGATGCTGTCTGTTTTCAACGTATCAGAAGGGGTGACACTGTCCTCATCCACATAAAAGATACCTTCCGTCTTGAAGAAACGGTATTTTGTCAATTGCTCATTTGATTCAAAACCAATGGCATAAATTATCTGGTCGGGTTGTTCTATACGCACCCGCTGATCGGAATAGACACGCTTTTTATTCTGATCCCAATACAGCAACTCCGTATCGAATTTTTCTCCTTTCAGGTTCTGTATGTGTACATTTCCTATCAGCTTCCACAATTCTTTCTTATTATAGTAATAAGCTGTATCGGCCTTGATACTGGCTTCAGTATGGAACAAAGAATCGAATTTTTCCAGATATATACCTTTTTCAAACGCCCAATAAGGTGGTTTCTTACGGTCGTAAATCAACCACTCCGCCGTATTGACCCGATAACGGGTAATACCCGAATCGGAAATCAGCGTTGTTACCCCTTTAGTATCCATAACCGGCAACGAATCACGTTCGGTAATGGCAGCTCCCATCTCTTTTTTACGTCCGGAACAGGAAGAAAATAAAAGAAGCATAACCATCACCCTCAGGGCAATGGTTATGCTCATATTTTTATGTCCGACAACGTTAGGTTGTAGCGACATATTCTTATCTAATGGTTGTAGACTCACCGATCCAGCCGCCAATCGTAATACGGTCACCGGCTTTGTAACCCAACATAAAGAGGTCTTTTGCCTGCGGAGTATGACGTGCATAGGTTGCAATCAGTTCATTAACCTTATCTGTAACACTCGGATCTACGGCTTTAGCACGTTGAAGTTTATCAATAACTACATAGTAAGTACATCTGTTCAATGCAGGCTCATCACTCCAGTTGGGATTTGAACCGTACATTTGAGCCAGCAGAATATAGGGTTCGCCATAGTTTTCATTAAAGCTGATTGCTTTCTGGGCATAAGTTCTTGCCTGAGACAGTTTCTTAGCCTGCCACAAAGCTGCAGCGGTAGCATAAGCCATTTCAGATTTCTTTGCATTATCGGTTTCCATGCCCAATGCTTCATCGAAATACTTCACCGCAGTGTCATAATCACCTTTTTTATAGTACATATATGCTACACCTACAGCTGCATCAGCAGTCGGATTAACACGATACAAATAATCGGAAGCTTTGAAATATGCCTCACATTCATTACACTTCATCATCTTCAGAATAGTGATGGTCTTCTTCAGGAAAGCAGAGTCTGCCTTATTTTCTTCAACTTTCGGACCGTAGATATTCTGCAATGATTCACAATCAGCTACACCGCTGTTAACGAACATAGCTACCAAATTATCCTTGATTGTTTGCAAAACAGCTTTTTTCTTTGCATTATCCTCTGCAGCAATAGCATCATCGGCGTATTGCGAAGCATTGATATAATCCTGGAAGAATTGATCTGTATGATTAGTATCTGCCTTTACTTTCTGCATGGACACATCAACAAAATAGTGCAATACAGCACCATCAGACTCACCCTTAGCGGTTTCTGCTGATTCTTTCAGCCAGGCATAAGCCTGATTCAAATCAGGAGCAGGTGCATATTGCAGATAATCCACAGCTTTTGTGCCTAATGCAGACGCAACACTCGGTACACCCTTCATCTTTGAAGCAAATTCAGGAATATACTTCATTTTCTGATCATGCACAGCCATCAGTTCATCAAACAATTTCTTATACTCTGCTGAATTACGATCCTTAATCTGACTCATCAAACCTGTAAGAATCTTCTGTGCATCGGTATAAGTGTAATATCTCAGTGTCGGACAATCTTTCAGAACTGCCATACAAGGAGCGTAAGCATCCTTGAAGTTTTTCGCTCTTACTGCCTCATGCGAGATACTACTATTGGCATTACAATCACTTTGTGCGAAAGTGCTGGTTACTCCACCCGAAAGGAGCAAAACAGCGACAAGCGTTTTAATTTTCATTGTATTTAAATTTTAGTTGTTATATTGTCTATTTTCACCATTCAGCATTAATCAACTTTCCGCTTGAAGAACCAGCGTTCATTGAAAGTTACTCCAACACAGATACGCAACGTATTTTCATTCAGGAATGCGGCTGTCTTGCCTTCGGTTCTTACATACTGGGCCGAAAGGCTTAACACAGAACGCGTACGCGGAATGGGAAGTCCGAAACCGGCAGTTACCCCATATTCGTCAGCGGCACGCATACCGTTTATTTTATAATAAGGTTGGGAATAGTAAGCTCCCAAACGATATTTTACATGTGCCAAGTAGCTCCTTCCCATAGGGTTTGGAAGAAATTCAGCGCCTACAGCAATCTTGGTACGGTTACAGAAAGCATTTTTCTCATTCATATAAGTAACTGAGCTCCATTTTTGAAAAGTAAAGTCAGCCCCTACCGTCAAACGCTTGTCATACACATAGCTGAAACCAACACCCAAACTCATCGGACTACCGAAAGCGGCAACCGTATCTCTGTTATTCACAGTAGTTCCCGTTTTCTCATTTCCCAATCTATCCTCTACATATGAGTCGTTGTTCAAATCATGTCCCGGCGAGAATACTACACCTAATGTAGCTTCATGTTTCTTTCCGAATACCTGCGTATACTGTGCTCCGATATCCAACTTATAGCTTTGTATAGATGTACCTGTTATCGTAGTCAGCGGCAAAGTAGACGAATTTCCCGGAAATGTTATGGCTCTTGTGTGCGTTATATCTCCCCAAAAATATGAGATATTAGCACCGACAGAAAGATTTTTCAAGACTTTAAACCCTGCTCCCAAATATAGCTGATGTAATCCGCCGTCTCCATAATATTGCAACGCGCTGGATTGGGAAGGATAATCCGTATCTTCCTTGTATTCCGCCATGCTATACCCTACATTCGAGTAAGGCAACAATCCCAGACTCATAGCAGCCCATTTACCCAAACGAAATTGCATTGTAATATAGTCAAAACTGGAGTTTTTGGCATTTTGCTTTATCGTACCGTTACTGAAGTTCGTATTTTGCAGGGAAATACCGCCGTCAAAAATAAAAGTAAGCGAATCGATCGCCGTATAGGATGCCGGATTAGCGAAATTCACCTGATATTTATCCCGTAATCCGTATGCAATACCACCCATGGCTTTGCTATTACCTGAACCCTGGTCCGCCAATTGTCCGTATCCGTATCGTGTATAGGGAGAATTCGTATTATTTTGAGCGATTGCCGCTCCGGACAACATCATAAGCAAGAACACCAAGAGTGTTTGTCTATATCCTATCATTATTATAGTTTAAAATTCTATTTAATCCTTTCAATACTAAAAATCTGTCTGCAAAGATGATACTTTTTAAGTTTGTATCAAAAGAAAAATCATCGCCGCCCGTTAAAAAAACCAAAAGTTCAGGATATTTATGTTTCATCGCCGTTATGTAACCCGAAATTTCATATTCCATACCTTTCAGCACTCCTTCGCGCATTGCCGTATCGGTATCGCTGCCCAACGGCAGGCGCCGTCCCTCCCGAAGCACCAGCGGAAGCCTTCCTGTGAACTCATGGAGCGCCCTAAAGCGCATCTGCACGCCCGGCGAAATATTTCCGCCATGATAACGTCCGGCGGCATCTATAAATTCATAAGTAATGCAAGTCCCGGCATCTATAACCAGAATATCCTTGCCGGGAAACTGTTCGTATGCGCCCACCACAGCCGCCATCCGGTCATATCCCAAGGTTTCGGGCGTTTCGTAAAGATTCTCCACCGGAAGCAATGTTTTTTCATTTAGCCACAACAATGAAACGGGTAAACTTTTCAGTTGTGCCGACACCCGTTCATTCAAATCGATAACGGTAGCCACGATTGCCTTCTCGACAGCATATTTCGCACATATATCCGACAGACATTCAAGCGTTTGATTAGAATCATAGAATATTTCTACAATATCCTTATCTTTAAACACCGCTATCTTTGCAACGGTATTACCTATATCGATAATAAGATTCATTCTGCATATATTTAAAGCGGCGCAAAGATAGCACTTTTTTCCTTTGTTCTACATGCATAAAAGAAAAAGGTTCTCCTATGACAATTGCTGTTTTAAGATTTAAAGTCTATCTTTGTAACGAATTACAAGATACACTCTTGATTAAATCAATGATAATAAAAAAGACAAATGAAGTTATCTCCATCGGTTTTCCGTTCACTTATTTTTCTTTTCTTCAGCCTGTCCGTCGTCACTATGCAGGCACAAGAACCAAAAAGAGTTATTCCGGACTCTATACGTATCAGTCTGTTGACATGTGCCTCGGGAGAAGAAATATATTCCCTTTTCGGACATACGGCTATACGGTACGAAAACTACACCCGCGGCATTGACGCAGTATTCAATTACGGCATATTCAACTTCAATGCTCCCAACTTCATCCTTCGTTTTGCCTTGGGTGAAACGGACTACCAATTGGGAGTAACCGATTATGAACGCTTTGCCGCAGAATATTATTACCTGGAACGCGATGTCTGGCAGCAAGAGCTGAATCTCACTGTACAAGAGAAAGGAAAGTTGGTTATGTTACTTGAAGAGAATTACCGCCCCGAAAACCGGATATATCGTTATAACTTCTTTTACGATAACTGTGCCACACGTCCGCGCGATTTAATAGAAAAGTCCATTGACGGCACGCTGCAATACGCAGGCGACATGACAGACACTGATTCCGGCATTTCTTTCCGAGACCTGCTGCACAAATACAGCAAGGGGCATCCCTGGTCGCGTTTCGGCATGGACTTATGTATGGGCAGCCAAGCCGACAAAACCATCAACCGCAGACTGATGATGTTTGTACCTTTCTATGTACAAGAGTACTTCAACCAAGCCCGCATTGTAAACAAAGAAGGAGAAACACGCCCTTTGGTACTGAATGAAGAGCAAATAATAGTAACCGGCAACGAAGAAGCGGAACAGCCTTCCGATGGCTTCACCCCTATGCAGGCCGCCCTGCTCCTTCTTATACTGACCGCAGCCGCCACCATCTACGGCATACGCCGGAAGAAAACGCTTTGGGGAATCGATTTCGCGCTGTTCTTTGCCGCCGGAACGGCGGGATGTATATTGGCGTTCCTTGCCTTGTTCTCCCAACATCCTGCCGTCAGTCCCAATTATCTGCTGTTTGTGTTCCATCCGCTTCATCTTTTCTGCCTGCCTTGTATGCTGAACAGAGTGCGAAAAAGGAAAAGAAGCCGTTATATGCTGGCGAACTTTATTGTTTTAACACTTTTTATATTGCTTTGGCTCGTAATACCGCAAAGATTTCCGTTAGCAGTGTTACCTTTGGCACTTTGTTTGCTGATACGTTCTGCAAGCAACCTAATTCTCACATACGATAAGAAATAATGAAGAAAGGACTGATAACTTCCATACTCGCACTGACATTCGGCAGCCTGCAAGCCCAGCCACTGCCGCCATCTCCGAAACTGGTGGTGACGTTGACAATAGACCAACTGCGTACAGACTACATGGAAGCATTCTCGTCATTGTATGGAGAAAAGGGGTTTAAACGGCTGTTAAGGGAAGGGAAAGTATTCCGCCAGGCTGACTATTCTTTCAATGTCGCCGACCGCGCTTCTGCCATTGCCGCTCTCTACACGGGTACCACACCGTCCATGAACGGCATCATAGCCGAACGTTGGTTTGACCCCAAAACCCTGCGTCCGAAGAATTGTGTAGACGACTCCGCTTTCATGGGTAACTATACCGACCAGAACACCGCCCCTACCCAACTGTTGACTTCCACTTTTGCCGACGAACTTAAAATAGCCACTAAAAACGCCGCACTGGTATATGCCATTGCCCCCTTTCGCGATGCTGCCGTCCTTTCGGCCGGACATAGCGGTAACGGCGCATTCTGGCTGAATCACCAAACCGGCAAATGGTGCGGCACAACCTATTACGGCGAGTATCCCTGGTGGCTGAGCCAATACAACGACGGGCAATCACCCGACTTCCGCATCAAGGAGATGGAGTGGAATCCTCTTCACCCCATCACAAGCTATACATTCCTGCCCGAATGGCGCACCATCCCTTTCAAGTATAGATTTGAAACAGAAAAGGACAACAAGTACCGCCGGTTGATAACCAGCCCGCTCATCAACGATGAAGTGAACCGTGTGACAGAGGATTTGCTGGATAAAAGCAATATCGGCAAGGACGACATCACTGATTTGCTTGCAATCACTTATTATGCAGGCAACTACAATCACCGTAGCACGCAAGAGTGTGCCATGGAAATGCAAGACACCTACGCCCGCTTAGACCAAAGCATCGCCCGCTTGCTGGATATGCTGGAAAGCAAAGTAGGCCTGCAAAACGTACTGTTATGCATCGCGTCCACAGGATATGCCGACCCGGACGGAGCAGACATAGGCATCTACCGTATTCCCGGAGGAGAATTCCATCTGAACCGTTGCGCCACTTTGCTGAACATGTATCTGATGGCTACTTACGGTGAAGGACAATATGTAGAAGGCTTTTATAATCAACAGATATATCTCAATCATAAATTAATAGAGGAGAAGCAGTTGAATCTTGCCGAAATACAACAAAAGTCGGCAGAATTTCTGGTGCAGTTCAGCGGAGTTAACAAAGTATATTCCGCCTACCAATTACTGCTGGGTTCCTGGGCTCCGCAGATGGAGCACATACGCAACGGGTTCCACCGCCACCGCTCCGGCGACTTGATTATTGAAGTCTTGCCGGGCTGGACCGTTATGCAGGAAAACAGCAATGACAACCGCGTAGTACGCGCTGCCACCATAGCCACTCCCCTCATTCTTCTTGGCAAAGGAATAAAGCCGGAAATTATCCGCATGCCGGTTGCCATAGACCGCGTTGCTCCCACCCTATCGAGTGCGATGCGCATCCGCGCCCCCAATGCGTGCACAGCCGCACCGCTCAATTAAGGAACAAACTCCGCATTCTCCGTGGCAAGTCCTTAAAATAATCAGTGCAACTTTACATTATCTATTGCAAAATCAGTAACTTTGCACGCCATATAAACTTTAGTAAATAATAATAAAAACAAATACATAATGGGATTTAATGAATTTTTAAGCTCGATTTTCGGAAATAAGGCTACCCGTGACATGAAGGAAATAAAGCCGTGGGTAGACAAAGTAAAAGCAGCTTATCCGGAAATAGCCGCATTGGACAATGATGCCCTGCGTGCCAAAACCGAAGAACTGAAGGCATACATCCGTAACTCGGCAGCGGAACAACGCTCCAAAGTGGAAGAACTGAAAGCAAGCGTTGAAAACACGGAACTGGAAGAACGCGAAGAACTCTTTGCTCAAATAGACAAACTGGAAAAAGAGATACTGGATATTTACGAAAAAGCATTGGACGAGGTGCTGCCCGTCGCTTTTTCCATCGTAAAGGAAACCGCCAAGCGTTTTTCCGAAAATGAAGAAATCACGGTAACCGCTACGGAGTTCGACCGCCATCTGGCTGCTACCAAAGATTTCGTACGTATTGAAGGCGATAAGGCCATCTACCAGAACCACTGGGTAGCCGGCGGCAATGATACGGTATGGAACATGGTACACTACGACGTACAGTTGTTCGGCGGTGTGGTACTGCACAAAGGCAAGATTGCGGAAATGGCAACCGGTGAAGGTAAGACTTTGGTGGCTACCCTGCC
Source organism: Bacteroides stercoris (assembly GCA_958432865.1). GTDB lineage: Bacteria > Bacteroidota > Bacteroidia > Bacteroidales > Bacteroidaceae > Bacteroides > Bacteroides stercoris_A. The sequence continues at coordinate 73,862 of CAUAWO010000001.1, read as the reverse complement.
CGTATTCCTCAATGCACTGACCGGAAACGGTGTACACGTGGTAACCGTGAACGACTATCTGGCAAAGCGTGACTCCGAATGGATGGGTCCTCTTTATATGTTCCACGGCTTGAGCGTGGATTGCATCGACAAGCACCAGCCCAACTCCGACGCACGCCGCCAGGCTTATCTCGCAGATATCACCTTCGGTACGAACAACGAATTCGGTTTCGACTATCTGCGCGATAACATGGCTATCAGCCCGAAAGACCTGGTACAACGCCAGCACAATTACGCCATCGTCGATGAGGTGGACTCCGTATTGATTGACGACGCCCGTACTCCGCTGATTATCTCCGGTCCGGTACCCAAAGGCGACGACCAGCTCTTCGAGCAACTCCGTCCGCAGGTAGAACGCCTGGTAGAAGCACAGAAGAAACTTGCCACGCAATACCTTGCCGACGCCAAACGCCTGATAGCTTCAAACGACAAGAAAGAACAGGAAGAAGGATTCCTTGCCCTGTACCGCAGCCACAAGTGCTTGCCGAAGAACAAGGCATTGATTAAGTTCCTCAGCGAGCAGGGTATCAAAGCCGGTATGCTCAAAACCGAGGAAATCTACATGGAGCAGAACAACAAGCGTATGCACGAGGTTACCGACCCGCTGTATTTCGTAATCGATGAAAAGTTGAACAGCGTAGACCTCACCGACAAGGGTGTAGACTTAATTAGCGGTAACTCCGCCGACCCTACGTTCTTCGTACTTCCCGACATCACCGCCCAGCTCTCCGAACTGGAAAATGAAAAAGACCTGACGGATGAGGAACGCCTTGCCAAGAAAGACGCCCTTATGACCAACTTCGCCATCAAGAGCGAGCGTGTACATACCATCAACCAACTGTTGAAAGCTTACACCATGTTCGAGAAAGACGACGAATACGTGGTTATCGACGGTCAGGTGAAGATTGTGGACGAACAGACCGGACGTATCATGGAAGGCCGCCGCTACTCCGACGGCTTGCATCAGGCCATCGAAGCCAAAGAAGGCGTGAAAGTGGAAGCCGCCACACAGACCTTTGCAACGATTACGCTGCAAAATTACTTCCGTATGTATCACAAGCTGTCCGGTATGACCGGTACTGCCGAAACGGAAGCAGGCGAACTTTGGGACATCTACAAACTGGATGTAGTCGTTATCCCGACCAACCGCCCCATTGCCCGCAACGATATGAACGACCGCGTTTACAAGACCAAACGCGAAAAATATAAAGCCGTTATCGAAGAGATTGAGAAAATGGTGGCAGCTGGACGTCCTGTCCTGGTGGGTACTACTTCCGTTGAAATCTCCGAAATGCTGAGCAAGATGCTGACTATGCGCCATATCGAGCACAGCGTACTGAATGCGAAGCTGCACCAGAAGGAAGCCGACATCGTAGCCAAAGCCGGTTTGAGTTGCGCCGTAACCATTGCCACTAATATGGCGGGTCGTGGTACGGACATCAAGCTGAGCCCGGAAGTAAAAGCTGCGGGCGGTCTTGCCATTATCGGTACGGAGCGTCACGAGTCGCGCCGTGTAGACCGCCAGTTGCGTGGTCGTGCCGGACGTCAGGGTGACCCCGGTTCATCCGTATTCTTCGTGTCTTTGGAAGACGACCTGATGCGTCTGTTCTCTTCCGACCGTATTGCCGGCGTTATGGACAAGCTCGGTTTCAAGGAAGGCGAAATGATTGAGCACAGCATGATTTCCAAGTCTATCGAACGTGCACAGAAGAAAGTGGAAGAAAACAACTTCGGTATCCGTAAACGCCTGCTGGAATACGACGATGTGATGAACAAACAGCGTACCGTAGTCTACACCAAACGCCGCCACGCTTTGATGGGCGAACGTATCGGTATGGACATTGTGAACATGATTTGGGACCGTTGTGTCAATGCGATCGAAGCTCCTACCTATGAAGACTGCAAGATGGATCTTCTTCAGACACTTGCCATGGAAACTCCGTTCACGGAAGAGGAGTTCCGCAACGAGAAAAAGGAGAAACTTGCCGATAAGGCTTTTGATGCTGCCATGGAACTTTTCAAACGCAAAACCGAACGTATGGCACAAATCGCTTATCCGGTTATCAAGCAGGTATACGAGAATCAAGGACACATGTACGAAAACATCCTGATTCCCATTACAGACGGCAAGCGCATGTATAACATCTCCTGCAACCTGAAAGCCGCTTATGAAAGCGAATGCAAGGAAGTAGTGAAAGCGTTTGAGAAGTCTATCCTGCTGCATGTCATCGATGAAGCATGGAAAGAAAACCTGCGCGAACTGGATGACTTGAAACACTCCGTACAGAATGCCAGCTACGAACAGAAAGACCCGTTGTTGATTTACAAGCTGGAGTCTGTAAACCTGTTCGATACAATGGTAGACAAGATAAACAATCAGACAGTTTCCATCCTGATGCGCGGACAAATCCCGGTACAGGAACCGCAGGAAGTCCGTCAGGCAGCTCCCGAACAACGTCAGGATTTAAGCAAATATCGCGAGCAAAAGCAAGACCTGACCGACCCGAACCAGCAAGCCGCTGCCCAGCAAGATACGCGCGAACAGCAAAAACGCGAACCTATCCGCGTAGAAAAGACAGTGGGACGTAACGACCCTTGTCCTTGCGGAAGCGGTAAGAAGTACAAGAACTGTCACGGAAAGAACGCGTAAAATAACGATTAGTGGTTAGAGATTAGCGATTAAGGGTTCATTGAGTACCAATCTTAATCACTAACCACTAATCGCTAATCACTATAATAAGAGCCTCGAACGGTTAAAAACTGTTCGAGGCTTTTATTTATTCAAGTAAAAGATTACTTTTGTTTTTCAGAACTAAGAATAAAAGACTATGACTAAATACTCTTATTACCTGTTACTGTCTTGTTTGATGTTTTTGGCGGGTTGCCAAACCGTTGAACCGCTTGCCATAGATTATATGTTACCGGCGGATGTAAGTTTCCCACCGAGTTTGAAACGGGTAGCCATTGTCAATAACATGCCTGAAGTTCCGGACAACAAGCCTATTCTTGCCAAAGAGAAGAAAAAAGACGATTTTGAGATAGCCAGCAAAACAGATTATTACAACGGCAATGCCGCCATTGCCACGGAATCCCTTGCCGAAGCCCTTGCCCACGAGAACTACTTCAACGAAGTGGTTATCTGCGATTCGGCCTTACGTGCCCACGATGTCACTCCCCGCGAAGGAGCACTGTCACAAGAAGAAACAAACCGGTTGGTGCATGACTTGGACGTAGATTTCCTCATCGCATTGGAAAACGTACAGATACGCTCTGTCCGCAAAATAAAGTACATGCGCGACTGGGGCATTTATTACGGCACGGTAGATGCCCGGATATATCCTACTGTCAGGATTTACCTGCCCAACCGCAGTACCCCTATGGCTACAATCAACGCTAACGACAGCATTTTCTGGGAAGAAACCGGAAACGGTCCCTTTGTACAAGGCAACCTCATCAGTGAAGAAGAACTGATAAAACAAGCTTCTGATTTTGCCGGAACCATACCGGTAAAAAAACTGCTGCCGTATTGGAAAACCGCCAACCGCTATCTGTTCTGCGGCGGTTCCGTAAACATGCGCGATGCCGCCGTATATGCCCGGGACAAGCAATGGAACACAGCCATCGGGCTATGGAAGCAGACCTATGCCACCCAAAAAGGAAAGAAAAAGATGCAGGCAGCCTATAACCTTGCTGTCGGCTATGAAATGCAGGACAGTATTGCCGCCGCTCTCGACTGGGCGTTGAAAGCGCAAGCCGAAGCACGTATCGTAGACGGCGTGGATAAAAAAGATTTGACTCACCTTGGCAAAGCGGATATCCCCTACTACGTCCTTACAACACTTTACGCCACCGAATTAAAGGAGCGGAAAGAAGGCTTATCGCGCCTAAATATGCAAATGCAGCGATTTAATAATGATTTTTAGTCAAATACTGTAAATGTAATTGTTTTTTTTATACCTTTGAACATCCATTAAGTAAAGAAAAGCAATTATGAAACTCAGTCAACCGGCATTATCTCTTCTCGAAGAAACTATCAAACAGGCAATCGGCAAGTACGCTTGCGGTTGTGAGCAGACAGTCGTTACGGATATCCATCTGCAAGCCAACCAAAGTTCGGGCGAATTTTCCATATTCGACGATGATGACAAAGAACTCGCCAGTACCACCATAGAAGAATGGATGACATACGAAGGCGATGATTTCTACGAAAACATGGAACGCATCCTGAGCAATCTGCTCTGCAACCTCAAGAACCGGGGTGCTTTTGACAAGCTGACCATCATGAAGCCTTTCTCTTTCGTATTGGTAGATGACGACAAGGAAACCATAGCCGAACTCTTGTTGCTGGACGATGACACCCTGCTGGTAAACGAAGAGCTGCTGAAGGGATTGGATGAGGAGTTGGATGCTTTCCTAAAAGACTTACTGGAGAAATAACGAATCATATACGAATCGTACAATGTACATAAAAAAAGGTCCGGACTTTATTGAGTCCGGACCTTTCTTTTATATCGGAGATACTGTCTTACGCTTTCTTCAAAGCGGCAATACTTTCTCTCAGTGAGCTGATGATACTCTCCGCGTCCGCCTGTTTCTTGCGTTCCATTTCGATAACGGCAGCAGGAGCATTATTCACGAACTTCTCGTTACTCAGTTTCTTCAGAACGCCTTGCAGGAAGCCTTCCTTATGCTTCAATTCAGCTTCCATACGGGCTATTTCGGCTTCCACATCAATCATGTTGCCCAAAGGAACGGCAAATTCCGTTGTGCCTACCATGAAAGCGGCAGCGCCGTCGGCCTTAGCCTCAACTGCGGTTACGGCAGAAAGGTTGCACATCTTGATAATGACAGCATCGAAAGCAGCCACCGGGTTTTCACCGACAACCTGTAATTCCAACGGTTCTTTTTGGGCGATGTTCTTCTGCAAACGGATAGAACGTACATTACTGATAACCTCTTTCACCACCTCGAACTGCTGTACAAAAGCCTCGTCCACTTCCGTCGACATGGAGATAGGGCTTACCATAAGGCTTTCTCCATCCTTACGGTCGACGATGTGCTGCCACAACTCTTCGGTGATGAACGGCATGAACGGGTGCAGCAGATGCAACAGATTATCAAAGAAACCGATAGTCGTATCGTACACCTTCTTGTTGATGGGCTGTCCGTAAGCAGGCTTAATCATCTCCAGATACCAGGAAGAGAACTCATCCCAGAAGAGCTTGTACACCGCCATCAATGCTTCGCTCAAACGATACTTGCCGAACAGGTCTGCCAATTCGGCAGCCACGGCATTCTGTTTGGACTCGAACCAGCGCATAGCCAGTTCGGCAGCTTCCGGCACAGGCACTTCCTCACTCACTTCCCAGCCCTTAACCAGGCGGAAAGCATTCCATATCTTATTGTTGAAGTTACGTCCCTGTTCGCAAAGCGCATCGTCAAAAAGGATGTCGTTGCCGGCAGGAGCCGAAAGCATCATACCCATACGCACACCATCGGCACCGTAGCGGTCTATCAGGTCAAGCGGGTCGGGTGAATTGCCGAGCGATTTGGACATCTTGCGTCCCAGCTTGTCGCGGACAATACCCGTGAAGTAAACGTTCTTGAACGGCATCTTGCCTTCGTATTCATACCCTGCCATAATCATACGCGCCACCCAGAAGAAGATAATATCCGGCCCCGTTACCAGGTCGCTGGTAGGATAATAATAGTTGATTTCTTCGTTGCCCGGATTCAGGATACCGTCGAACAGGGAGATAGGCCACAACCAGGAAGAGAACCAGGTGTCGAGGCAATCCTCGTCCTGACGCAAATCCTCTATTTTAAGGACCGGATTTCCGGTCTTTTCCTGTGCCAGCTTCAAGGCCTCTTCGGGAGTGGCTGCCACCACATATCCGCCTTCCGGCAGGAAGTAAGCAGGAATGCGGTGTCCCCACCACAACTGGCGGCTGATACACCAGTCCTTGATATTCTCCAGCCAGTTCTTATAGGTATTCTTATATTTGGCTGGATAGAATTTCAAGTCATCATTCATTACCGGAGGCAGAGCCATATCGGCAAAGTGCTGCATCTTGAGGAACCACTGCATGGAGAGCTTCGGCTCGATTGCCACATTGGTACGTTCGGAGAAACCGACCTTATTGGTATAGGCTTCCACCTTTTCCAGCAACCCGGCACCCTGCAGGTCTTTCTCAATCTGCTCGCGTACATCGAAGCGATCCATGCCTACGTACAGTCCGGCTGCTTCGCTCAGCGTACCGTTGTCGTTGAAGATGTCGATAGCGGGCAGGTTGTATTTCTCGCCCAGCATATAGTCGTTGACGTCGTGTGCAGGAGTTACCTTCAGACAGCCCGTACCGAACTCCACGTCTACATAATCATCCTGGATAACAGGAATAACGCGGTTCACCAGCGGCACAATCACTTTCTTGCCCTTCAGCCATTGGTTCTTCGGGTCGGCAGGATTGATACACATCGCCGTATCACCCATGATTGTTTCGGGACGCGTAGTGGCTACCACGGCATAACGCTTGCCGGAAGCGTCGCGATGAACCACTTCGCCTTCGGCTCCCGTCTCACCGGACATGTCATCGTCGGCAACGTAATATTTCAGATAATACAGCTTGCTGTGCTCTTCCTTATAGATAACCTCTTCGTCGCTGAGGGCGGTGAGGGCTTTCGGGTCCCAGTTCACCATACGCACACCGCGATAAATCAGCCCCTTGTTGTAAAGGTCTACAAACACTTTAATCACGCTTTCACTGCGTTTCTCATCCATGGTGAAGGCTGTGCGGTCCCAATCGCAGGAAGCGCCCAACTTACGGAGCTGTTTCAGGATGATGCCACCGTGCTCGTCCGTCCATTCCCAGGCATGCTTCAGGAATTCGTCGCGGGTAAGGTCTGTTTTCTTGATGCCCTGTGCGGCAAGCTTGTTCACAACCTTGGCTTCGGTGGCAATGGAAGCATGGTCCGTACCCGGAACCCAGCAGGCGTTCTTGCCTTCCATACGGGCACGGCGTACAAGGATATCTTGGATGGTATTATTAAGCATGTGTCCCATGTGGAGCACACCGGTGACGTTAGGGGGCGGAATGACGATGGTGTAGGGCTCACGACCATCGGGTTTAGAACTGAATAATTTGTGGTCTAACCAATACTGGTACCACTTTCCCTCTACGTCAGCGGGATTGTACTTACTTGCTAATTCCATGTTTCTAAAATCTATATTTTGTTATAATGGGCGCAAAATTAATAAATTAATAGCTTTATCCGGCAAAAGCAATGAAAAGAATTACATACCTTTGCTTTACAAATGATGATTTTATACGGAGTTGCCGTAACAAGCACCCGGTGCCGCTTCGGCTTCGGCTACCGAAACCGGAAGTTTCCACGCAAGGAAACAGGAGTATACACGCAGGGAAACGACAGTGTCTACGTAAGGAAACAGCAGTTTCCACGCAAGGGAACAGCAGTTTCCACGTAAGGAAACCGGAGTATCCACCGCTTGAAACTCCCGTTCCCACAGGGAGAAACAACAGCACCGAAGGCAGGAAACCGGCACGGGCCCCAAAAAGAAGAATAGAATGAAGCGTAGCATAACAATAGCAGGAGTGAGATTCAGAGGCAATTCATTACTTTTGATATTTTTTTTGTTGCTCGTATTGTGCGTGCAGACAGTGCCCGGTTTGGGAGATGCCTACGCCATGTACGTATACCCGTCCATCGCCCGGGCACTTTCGTCCTTCTCCCGGCTTGTGCCTTTCGCCATCGGCGACCTGTTCATTGCGCTAAGTATCGCCGGCGTACTTCTCTACCCTGTTTACGCACGCTGCATCCGCAAACAGAAATGGAACCGTATCCTGCAGAAAGATGTAAAGTATCTTCTATGGGTGTACGTATGGTTCTATCTGGCATGGGGACTGAATTACTCGCAAAAAAACTTTTACGAGCGGACGCGCATTCCTTACACAGCCTATACTCCTGATAACTTTCGGAGTTTTACAGACAGCTATATCGAGAATCTGAACAGCTCTTACACCGATATTACGTCGGTCGAAAAAGAGCTGGTCTGCCGTGAAAGCGTACGGGTCTATAATCAAATCGGTGACTCCTTAGGCGTTCACCGCCCCTTTCATCAAACGCCCCGCGCAAAGACGATGCTATTCACCCCACTGATTTCCATGGTAGGCGTCACCGGCAGCATGGGACCTTTCTTCTGCGAGTTCACCCTGAACGGCGACTTGCTCCCCTCGCAATATCCGGCTACTTACGCCCACGAGTTTGCCCACTTATTGGGTATCACCAGCGAGGCGGAAGCCAACTTCTACGCCTATCAGGTATGTACACGCTCGCAAGTGCAGGCCATCCGCTTCAGCGGTTACCTCTCCGTACTGCCGCATGTCCTGAACAACGCCCGCCGGCTCATGGCTGAAGAGGAATACGCGCAGCTCTTCCGGCGCATACGTCCGGAGATGATCGGACTGGCAAAGAAGAACAGCGAGTACTGGATGAAGAAATACAATCCTGTAATCGGCCGCATTCAGGACCGGATATACGACTTATACCTGAAAGGAAACAAGATAGAAAGCGGGCGGAAAAACTACTCGGAAGTGGTAGGCCTACTGATTTCGTATGAGGAATGGAAGAAAAACAGTATCTTTGCGTCAATAATGTTTAATTAAAAAAATAACTCATGCAACATACAAGAAAGGAACAGATGGAAGCCTTCGGCCGCTTCCTCGACATACTCGACGAACTGCGTGTGAAATGTCCCTGGGACAAGAAGCAGACCAACGAAAGCCTGCGTCCCAATACCATTGAAGAGACTTATGAACTATGCGATGCCCTGATGCGCGACGATAAGCAGGATATCTGCAAAGAACTGGGAGACGTGCTGCTCCACGTGGCTTTCTATGCCAAGATAGGTTCGGAAACCGGCGATTTCGACATAAAGGATGTATGCGACCGCTTATGTGAGAAGCTTATCTTCCGCCATCCCCACGTATTCGGTGATGTGAAAGCGGAGACTGCCGGACAGGTATCAGAAAACTGGGAACAGTTGAAACTCAAGGAAAAAGGGGGCAACAAAACGGTGTTGAGCGGTGTGCCCGCCGCCCTGCCCTCGCTCATCAAGGCATACCGCATTCAGGACAAAGCCCGCAACGTGGGTTTCGACTGGGAAGAACGGGAACAGGTGTGGGATAAAGTAAAAGAAGAAATCGGAGAATTCCAAGCCGAAGTGGCCCGCATGGACAAGCAGAAAGCAGAAGAGGAATTCGGTGACGTAATGTTCAGCCTTATCAATGCCGCACGCCTGTATAAAATAAATCCGGACAATGCACTGGAGCATACCAACCAGAAGTTTATCCGCCGCTTCAACTATGTGGAAGCACATAGCATCAAGGAAGGCAGAAACCTGCACGACATGACGCTGGAAGAAATGGATAAATTATGGGAAGAAGCCAAAGCATTAGAAAAGAAAGGAAACTGAAATTCACTTACTATCTGTTTCTTTTCAGGCGCGGAATTACACGGATTTATTTTATCTTTTTCCGTGAAATCCATGTAATTCCGTGCTTGAAAGAAATCATCAAGTGTATTTGAACACTCTCCTTTTAAATATTAAAGTTACAACCTGTAACTTTTCAGAACAGTCATTTTAGTTTTGACGCACCCGCACAATTTTCAATTCGGGCATATATCCTTTTTCATTTCTTGCCTGGCTGGGGTTTCGGCGCTTTATCTTTGTTGTCATTATGCCGCATCCCTTTCAGCAATTCCCGGTGAAAACGCATCTCGGCTTTCTGCACCAGATAAAGTTTCTTGGCAGACAATATCTTCTTGAACTTCGCAAAATAAGTCTTGTCCAAACGGTCGGCAGCGATACGGGCATCGTACACGCCTTCCATAATCACATCATATTGGGCTTCGGTGGTCTTTTCGTCCTTTCCCTGACGAATCAGACTCCACGCCTTGTCATTCTGCTCTTTTTTCTTGTCCTGCAATTCAAAATAAAGAGGAAAGAACCTGGCTGCCTCTTCCTTGGTCAATCCGGCTTTTTCTGTGATATATGCTTTTTGTCTGGCACGGAACTCAGCAGGCGACAAACGTTGGTTGCATCCGTCCGCTGCCCGCAATACGGGTGCCAGACTGCACATCATTACTAATAAAACAATCAGCTTTTTCATTTCTTTTTTCAATCGGTTAAAGTTCTCTACGGCTTATTCGGCATCGGAATCGGCCAGATATACATACAATGAGTAGTCGTCAAGCATGGAGTTATCCACCGCCATGTTGATATATTCCATTTCGGTTTCCGTTTCGTCGGCAGCCATGCGGTCGGTTGCAGCCGGCGTACGGTCAGAGGAAGCCACGCGGATAATCAATGCCGCACCTACAAACATAGCTGCCATATAGGCCCAGGGTTTCACCCTCTCCCACATCGTAGGCTCTTTCTGTTCGAAGGCAAGTTTCTCCTTTTCGGGCAGACGGTTCATCAGCTCCGAAGTGAAATTCTCAAAATATCCTTCGGGAACACGGAAAGCATTCTCCGTCCCTACTTTCTTGAGTATGTTGTCTTCTTCTTTCATAAGCTCTTCTCCTTTCTGTTTGGTTAGACTTTTTTTCACGTTAAAGGTTTAATCTTCTTCTCCCAATATCTTCTCTATTTTTTTTACGGCATGGTGGTAGGACGCTTTCAAAGCCCCCACCGAAGTACCGAAAATATCGGACATCTGCTCGTATTTCATTTCCTGGTAGTACTTCAGGTTGAACACCATGCGTTGCTTTTCGGGCAAGGTGAGCAACGCTTTCTGCAAGGCCATCTGAGCTTTGTCGCCCGAAAAGTAAGGATCGCTCTCCAGCTTCTGAAGGGTGTCGGCTTCGGGAGCGTCCAACGACACGGTGCTCGCCGCCCGCTGTTTGTTCAGGAAAGTAAGGCATTCGTTCAGGGCGATGCGGTAGAGCCAGGTGGAGAGTTTGGCCTCTGCCCGGAAATAATCGATATTGAGCCATGCCTTGACGAAGGTATTCTGAAGCAAGTCGTTGGCATCCTCATGCGAAAGCACCATGCGCCGGATTTGCCAGTATAACTGCTCGCTGTATTGCGCCACAATCATCTCAAATCCCCGCTTCTGCGTACTCTCTTCCTGAAGAAGCGCCAGCACTTCGCGTTCGTTATAAGAAGGGTTCATATAGTCTATTCACATTTATATCTTTTCTCTACGCAAAGATAGAAAATTAAAAACGAAAAGCCATCCGCAAGAGGCAAAAAGCCCGGCAGGCACAAAAGCATATTGCCGATTCGTTTGTTTAATGCTCCTCTTTGACTTGGCGGCAGATACATTCTGCCAGATGGTCGTTGACAAAGCCTGCTGCCTGCAAATGCGCGTAGCAAATCGTGCTCCCGAAGAACTTGAATCCCCGTTTTTTCATGTCCTTGCTCATGGCATCGGATTGGGGCGATGATACAGGAATATCGCTCAATGAGTGAACGGTATTCACGATAGGCTTCCCGTCGGGGAAGAATGAAAGGGTGTAGTTATAAAAGCTGCCGAACTCCTTCTGCACGGCAAGGAACAGCCTTGCGTTCGTAATGGTCGATTTGATTTTCAGACGGTTCCGCACAATACCTTCAAACTGCATCAGACGCTCAACGTCCTCATAGGTCATTTGCGCCACTTGTCCGGCATCGAAGTTGCAAAAGGCTTTACGGTATCCCTCGCGCTTTTTGAGGATTGTGATCCAGCTCAGTCCGGCTTGGGAACTCTCCAATACAAGAAACTCAAACAGCGTCCTGTCATCGGTCACCAATCTTCCCCACTCTTCATCGTGGTACTTCACATACAGTTCATCCGTTCCGCACCAGCCGCAACGTCCGTTTATTATATCTTGCATACTTATAATATTTATACGTCAGCAAAGATAGCAAAATTCCGATTCACACCGATATACAAAGCGTTTCTTTGGCCAACTGCGTATCCGGAAAGACAGCGCGCGCCTCATCCAGCAATACCTGCTCATCGTCATAACGGGCGGAGAAATGACCTATCAACAGCTTCTTCACTTCCGCATCGCGAGCTATCCGTGCGGCTTGCGAAGCGGTGGTATGGAACGTTTCTTTGGCACGCGGGGCGGCATCTTCGGCAAAAGTGGCCTCATGGAAAAGCAAATCCACTCCTTTTATCTGTTCCGTTATGGAAGGAAGATAAATCGTATCCGAACAATAGGCATAACGCCGCGGGGCAGCCGAGGGACGGGTGAGACGGGCATTGGGTATCACCTCCCCTTCCGGCGTAACGTAATCCGCACCGTTCTTGATACGGTTCAGCTCGTACACCGGCACTTGATAGAAGTCTATCATGTCGCGCAGGATATGATTGGGGCGCGGCTTCTCAGCAAACAGAAAACCGCAGCAAGGCATGCGATGCCGCAAAGGAATGGTTGTCACCGTAAGCGACCGATCTTCATAAATCAAGGCGGCTTCTTTCGTCTCGAACGCGTGGAAGAAGATTTTATAGGTCATCTGATGATTGAAGAATGCGAGCATCGGCGTAAGAAGTTCTTCCAAACCTTTGGGAGAGTGTATATGCAGGTCGGCCGTACGCCCCAAAAGATTAAGCGTGGATATCAGTCCCAGTAGCCCGAAACAGTGGTCGCCGTGCAGGTGGGAGATGAAGATACGGTTCAAACGCGAGAATTTGAGGCGTGACTTTCGGAATTGCAACTGTGCGCCTTCTCCACAGTCTATCATAAAAAGTTTGTCACGTAAGTTCACTACCTGCGAAGTAGGAAAATGGCGGGTGGTGGGCAATGCCGAACCGGAGCCGAGAATATGTAGTTCAAATTTCTCCATGATGGTGCAAAGATAAGGGTAATCATCACAGATTGCACAGATTATTGGCAAGAAATTAAGAGCCTGCCTAAAAAGAAAGGGCACTTGTGTTTGCCACAAGCACCCTTACCTTATTTATATGGAGAAGTAATTACTTCTTTCCGGCTTCCATTTGCTCTTTCAAAGCAGCCAGAGCGTCGATGTCGCCCAAAGTTGTAGAAGCAGCCTGGTTTTGGATAGAAGCAGGAGCTTCTTCTCTCTTACCGGAAGACTTCTTGGCAGCTTTCTTTTCTGCTCTTTCTTCAGCCTTGGCTACATCTTCGAAGATGCGGCTATGAGACAGGATGATACGCTTAGCGTCCTTGTTGAACTCGATAACTTTGAATTCGAGCTTCTCATCCAACTGAGCCTGTGAGCCGTCTTCCTTAACGAGGTGTTTCGGAGTAGCAAAACCTTCTACGCCATAAGGCAGAGCAACAACTGCACCCTTGTCCAGCATTTCGATGATAGTACCTTCGTGTACGGAACCTACTGTGAATACAGTTTCAAATACATCCCAAGGATTCTCTTCGAGTTGCTTGTGACCGAGGCTCAAACGACGGTTTTCCTTGTCGATTTCCAATACCTGTACGTCGATGTCCGCACCGATTTGAGTGAATTCTGAAGGATGTTTAACCTTCTTAGTCCAAGACAGATCAGAGATGTGAATCAAGCCGTCAACGCCTTCTTCGATTTCTACGAATACACCGAAGTTAGTGAAGTTGCGAACTTTTGCAGTGTGCTTGGAACCGATAGGATATTTCTCTTCGATAGTTTCCCAAGGATCAGCTTTCAGCTGCTTGATACCGAGAGACATCTTACGTTCTTCGCGGTCCAGAGTCAGAACTACAGCCTCAACTTCATCACCTACCTTCATGAAGTCCTGTGCAGAACGCAAGTGTTGTGACCAGGACATTTCGGATACGTGAATCAGACCTTCAACACCCGGAGCGATTTCGATGAATGCACCGTAGTCGGCCATAACGACAACTTTACCCTTCACGTGGTCGCCTACCTTCAAGTTAGGATCGAGAGCATCCCAAGGATGCGGAGTCAGCTGCTTCAAGCCGAGAGCGATACGCTTCTTCTCATCATCGAAGTCGAGGATAACGACATTGAGCTTCTGGTCGAGTTCAACCACTTCTTTCGGATCGCTGACGCGGCCCCAAGAGAGGTCTGTGATGTGAATCAAACCGTCTACGCCACCCAGGTCGATGAATACACCGTAGGATGTGATATTCTTAACGGTACCTTCGAGAACTTGTCCTTTTTCGAGTTTACCGATGATTTCTTTCTTCTGTTGTTCCAGTTCAGCCTCGATAAGAGCCTTGTGAGATACAACGACATTCTTGAATTCCTGATTGATTTTAACAACCTTGAATTCCATAGTCTTGCCAACGAATACATCGTAGTCGCGGATAGGCTTAACGTCGATTTGAGAACCCGGCAAGAATGCTTCGATACCGAATACGTCAACAATCATACCACCCTTAGTGCGGCACTTGATGTAACCCTTGATAATTTCTTCATTTTCCAAAGCAGCGTTAACGCGATCCCAAGAACGGGTAGCACGAGCTTTGCGGTGAGACAGAACCAGCTGTCCTTTCTTGTCTTCCTGGTTTTCGATGTACACTTCTACTGTATCACCTACTTTCAGGTCGGGATTGTAGCGGAATTCATTCAAAGGAATGATACCGTCTGATTTGTAACCGATGTTCACAACTACTTCACGCTTGTTCATTGCGATTACGGTTCCGTCAACTACCTCGCGGTCGTTAACTTTGTTCAGCGTGTTGTCATACGCCTTTTCCAAGTCTTCGTGACTTACGTTTGTTACGGTTTCACCGTTTTCGTAAGCATCCCAGTTGAAGTCCTCAATGGGAGCAACATTTTTAAAATTTTCCATTAATAAATAAATTGTTTAACTCGTTAATTAAGTGAGACTTTATGTTGACTCATATTAAATCGGGCGCAAAGATAGGAGTATTTTCTTGAATGACAAAAAGTTCTTTCTGAAAATATCCGGTCTTTATGCCCGATTTCTAAAGATTTACACCTTATTATATGGTAGAATTCTCCCTGACATATGCCAAAGCCGCCCCTATGGCCGTGCGGTATTCTGCATAGGGCGGGATATGGAAACGCACATGATAAATGCTTTCCATCTTCGGAAACACTTCTCGGCATTGCGGCAACTGGGTAAGATTACCTATCAGCACAAAGTCCTTTACCGGACTGTTCAGGGCGGAAAGCACAGCCGCACCGCCGATAGTCTGGAGCACGGTATAAATGATGCCGCAGGCGATGTCTTCCGGTGAGGCGTTACTGTCGGCCTTTCCGAACAATGAAGCGGTAGCGGATACGGGCAGGTCGGGCAATGCGTTGTTACAGATATCGCCGATTTGCAGATTGACGCGGGTCACATCGCCTTTTGCCGCCAAACCGGCAACCTGATGAATGTCGTGTGTTTTGAGCAACAGCCGCGAAAGTCCCTGTAAGGTTCCGCCACCGATACCCATACCGCCGATATGCTGTATTTCATCCCCGTTGATTCTTACAAAGGAGGTGCCTGTTCCCATGCTGACAACTATCAGCCGGTCGATGTCCGTAGCATGGCGCGCCCCGAGTCCGTTGGCTATGAACTCATCCGTCTTGCGGGTGGGAAGTCCGTAAAGCGGGCTGTCCACAAACGCACTGCCCACACCGGTCAGCATCACCTGCTCCACATCGGACAAATGGATTCCGTTATCATAGATATACTTACCGAACGCTCCGAACAGGGAAGTTACCGGGTCGGCCGCCGTTATGAACATCGGAGACTGTATCTTGCCTTTATTGAGTCCTACGATTTTAGTAGTGCTTCCACCTACGTCTATACCTATTACAATTCCCATAGTCTTAAAATTTTGGCACAAAGATAAAGTATAAATTCTTAATAATATGCCTTTCGGACTTACCTATTGAACAACTCAAACGTAAACTTAACCCCTACTTCCTGGTACTTCCAGTTTGCAAAGCTTGTAAAAACGCCGAAATCGAAGATGTGCGTACCGATGCCATACCCAAGCTCAAGATAAGGATTCAGGTGGGGAACCACCAAAGCATTCAGATACAACCGTTCATTCAATACGTATTGAGTATATTTCTTCAAGTGGCGGAGCAGCAGGAAAGGAGCCTCGTACGTAAAATGCCCGCGGATGTACTTGCGGGACGAGTTATACCAACGCCCGTCGAGCAACTGGAACACTCCGCCGATTTCATCATTCCAGCCTACGGGAAGATTAGAACGGGCCAGATTGGCGAAATCCACAAAATAAAGCTCTTTCTGATTCGTAAAAGCACCCCAGCCGAAGCGATAGTAAATGTCACGCATCAATCCCAACGGGATGTTGTGCTGGAAGTCCACTTCAATACGTTCGTACTTTCCGGTGCTGTGCATGACACCGCTGATACCGCGCTCCCAGTCTACGGAAACGGTGGGATATTTGGAATGAAGGTTGATTTTACGGTCGCCGCTCATATAATAATACTGACCGGGAGTCCACGTCAGGCGTACACGGGGTGCAAAGCTGTTATAACTGTGGCGGAACTTTTTCAGAACCGAAGGGTCGAATCCCGGATAGACGGATGACACACCCGCAGACATCACATTCGGAGCATCGGGGTAGACAAGAACGAATTTAGAACGCTCCACTTCGGTACGCCTGTGCAAAGAAAGCCCCACATCCAGAGTCAGACCGTTAACAATCTCCCAACTGTGGCGTATGTGCAAATACAAGTCCTTAAAATAGTCCAGGTGAATCTGGTCGAAATCAAAGATACTGTCGGGAATAGCTTTCAAATCGTCCAGCACATCGCTGCTGTAGATACGGTTACCGTTACCCACGCTGACATGCAGGGCGGCACGCTTGCGGGGCCAATAGTCGAAATCGGAATTGACCGACCAGTAAAACTCCTTCCGTTTGAAGTTGTAACCTAACTTGGGAACGATACGCAACAGACGGTCGCCCTTAAACAACCGGTTGTATTTAAATTCCTGACGGTAAGAGAAACCGTTGCTCTTGCTGTAGCTCAGCAACAAAGGATTTATAAGAGGCGAACAGCGCACACTCCCCATTTTGGCAAGGTCTACCGTATACTTGCTTACCAGCGCATCGCCTATCTGTCCCCAGAACTCCAGCCGCTTGTTCTTGGGCTTTTTCTTATAGAGAAGCGTGTCACGGCGCAAGAAGAAATCCTCATACAGCTTCTTCTCATGCGAAGTCAGCGGAATAGGACGCAGCTTATTGAAGTGGGCGGTATCACGCCGGTAAGCATTGGTATCCGTCAGCAGAGTATAAGATTCCGACAGGTCGTATTTGCTTTTTGTCCTGTTCCGCACAACAGCCGGGTCTTTCTGACTAATCTCCTTATAGTCGAGTACCGCCGTATAGCTGCCGTCGATGACATTGCCCAGCAAACGAAATGTGGCATCGATGTTGAAATGCACAGGCAAAAACTCATTAGCGCTCCCCACCTGTCCCATTCTTACCAGATTATTAAAACGCAGCATCTCGGAACGCCCGGAAAAACGAATCTCGCGCACACTCCACACATTGTCGCTGACCACCATGTATCCCCCCACGAGCTGAAAACTCTTGCTCTTCGGCATAAAACGGATACGGAACTCACGGTTGTGCGCTTCACCCATTATGGAATCTATATAATAGGTATAGAATTTCTTTGCATTGGAAGCCAGCGGGGAGAGCAGCTTATCATACAGCAAGGTGGAAGAGTAGATATTGATGTGGAAGTATTCAAGCAAACGGCCGTCCAGTTCCCAAAGTTCGGAAGAAGTGCCCACACTGGCTTTCACTTTCTGGTCGTAAATATCGGGAGCGGTATAATGCAGTTCGCTGTATGTCTCCATCATATACTCCCGGACCCCTTTCTTCATACGGAACATGGAAGGGATAAAGCGGAGCAGGTGATTTTTCTTGCGGATGTTTGCCCAGCCTTTTATATAAAGTTCCGCCTTGTACTCATCGACAACGCGCTCGTAAAAAGGCGCAAAGAAGATAACCTTGTCCATAATGGAATCCGCATAAGCCCGTTGTCCCGCATACGATTGGGGAACAGCCGTAGCACCCGCCTTCTGCAAACTTGCACACAAGAAACAGATTCCTATCCATATACATATAATATGTTTCAACCGCAATATCTTCTTATGAGGGAACAAATATAGAAAAAAAGTAATAACTTCCACCTTTATTCCATTTTCATTTTCAGAGGACGATATTTCTCCAAAAAACATTATTTTCAAGAGCACCCCTTATTTTTTAGGGGGTATATCTTCAAAAAACATATAAAAAAGCAAGATTACCCCCCGAAAAGTAGGGGGTAATTCAGAAAAAACATATAATTTTGCACCCAACAACCAATAAAAGAAGAGACTAATATGTCAAAAATGAGATTTTTTGCTTTGCAAGAGCTCGCCAATCGCCGCCCTCTTGAAGTCATCACTCCTTCAAACAAGTTGTCCGATTATTACGGCAGCCATGTTTTCGACCGTAAAAAGATGCAGGAATACCTGCCCAAAGAAGCCTACAAAGCTGTAACAGACGCCATTGAAAAAGGAACTCCCATCAACAGGGAAATGGCCGATTTAATAGCAAACGGCATGAAAAGCTGGGCAAAATCCCTGAACGTTACCCACTACACCCACTGGTTCCAACCTCTGACAGACGGTACAGCCGAAAAGCATGACGGCTTCATCGAATTCGGAGAAGACGGGGATGTCATTGAACGCTTTTCCGGAAAGCTGCTTATCCAACAGGAACCGGATGCTTCTTCTTTCCCCAACGGCGGTATCCGCAACACATTCGAGGCACGCGGATATACGGCATGGGATGTTTCTTCACCGGCTTTTGTCGTAGACACCACGCTCTGTATCCCAACAATCTTCATCTCCTACACAGGCGAGGCGCTGGACTATAAGACACCTCTGCTCAAGGCTCTTGCAGCTGTGGACAAAGCCGCAACGGATGTCTGCCAGCTTTTCGACAAGAACATAGCACGCGTATATACGAACTTGGGCTGGGAACAGGAATATTTCCTCGTCGACCTGGCGCTCTATAACGCACGTCCCGACTTATGCCTGACAGGACGTACACTCATGGGGCACTCTTCTGCCAAAGACCAGCAGTTGGAAGACCATTATTTCGGCTCTATCCCGCCACGTGTCACTGCCTTTATGAAAGAACTGGAAATAGAGTGCCACAAACTGGGCATTCCCGTCAAGACGCGCCACAACGAGGTTGCCCCCAACCAGTTTGAGCTGGCCCCCATCTTCGAGAACGCCAATCTTGCCAACGACCACAACCAGCTGGTTATGGATTTGATGAAACGCATCGCACGCAAACACAACTTTGCCGTGCTGTTGCATGAAAAGCCATACAGCGGCGTGAACGGTTCGGGCAAGCACAACAATTGGTCGCTCTGCACCGATACGGGAATAAACCTTTTTGCTCCGGGAAAAAATCCGAAAGGCAACATGCTGTTCCTCACATTCCTTGTGAATGTACTGATGATGGTATACAAAAACCAGGACTTGCTCCGCGCTTCCATTGCAAGTGCCGGAAACAGCTACCGCTTAGGCGCCAATGAGGCTCCCCCTGCCATTTTATCCATATTCCTGGGCAAGCAGTTATCTTCCATCCTCGATGAGATAGCCCGTCAGGTAAGCAACAGTAAGATGACAGCCGAGGAAAAGACTACGCTAAAGTTAGGTATCGGACGTATCCCTGAGATTCTGCTGGACACAACAGACCGCAACCGCACCTCTCCTTTCGCTTTCACGGGAAACCGTTTTGAGTTCCGCGCCGCCGGTTCATCAGCCAACTGTGCTGCGGCAATGATTGCCATCAATGCGGCAATGGCCAACCAACTGAACGAATTCAAAGTATCCATTGAGAAGCTCATGGAAGAGGGTGTCGGCAAGGACGAAGCCATTTTCCGCATTCTGAAAGAAACAATCATCGCCTCGGAACCCATCCGTTTTGAAGGAGACGGCTATTCCGAACAATGGAAACAGGAAGCTGCCAAACGCGGACTGACCAATATCTGCCATGTGCCGGAAGCCTTGATGCGTTATATGGACAACCAGGCACGTTCCGTGCTCATCGGCGAACGCATCTTCAACGAAACGGAGCTGGCCTGCCGTCTTGAAGTGGAACTGGAGAAGTACACAATGAAAGTACAGATTGAAAGCCGCGTTTTAGGTGATCTTGCCATCAACCATATCGTACCGACTGCCGTTATCTACCAGAACCGTTTGCTGGAAAACCTGCGTGGACTGCGCGAAACTTTCACTCCGGAAGAGTATGAAATACTCAGCGCTGACCGCAAGGAACTGATACGTGAAATCTCCCACCGCGTAACAGCCATCAAAATGCAGGTACGTGAAATGACGGAAGCCCGCAAGGTTGCCAACCACATGGACAATTACAAAGACAAGGCCTTTGCATACGAAGAAACAGTACGCCCCTACCTGGAAAGCATCCGCGAGCATATCGACAATCTTGAAATGGAAATAGATGATGAGATATGGCCGTTGCCGAAGTACAGGGAACTGCTGTTCACCAAATAATAAATGAACGGCTTTGCTGATAAACCGACTTCAAATTATGAATGATGAACCTGCCGCATTGTCATGCCAAACGGTAATTCATCATTCATAATTTAAAATTCCTTCCCCCTTTCCTTGCACTTTTTTGATACAAATGTGTCATTTTTAATTTTTTCTTTTTACATTTGTGCTGTACAACACAGTTTTGTAGCATTTATGGTAAAAATAAATTTATCCGATATTAATGTTCCGGAGTTGATTCCCGATATATGGTCACCTCTGAATGAAGAACAGCGAGAGTTTCTTGCCAACCATTTTACGCTTCAGAATTATAAGAAGAACGAGATTATCCATTGTGAAGGCGAGACACCTACTTGCCTGATGTGTCTGCTGAATGGAAAAGTCAAAATCTATAAAGACGGTGTGGGCGGAAGAAGCCAGATTATCCGTATGATCAAGCCCACTGAGTATTTCGGATATCGCCCTTATTTTGCCAAAGCGGATTATGTAACCGCTGCCTGTGCATTTGAACCGTCATTGGTCTGTCTGATACCCATGACTGCCATAATGACATTACTATCGCAAAACAATGAACTAGCGATGTTCTTTATCAGACGATTGTCTATTGACCTCGGTATCGCCGACGAGCGTACGGTGAACCTCACCCAAAAGCATATCCGCGGCCGTCTGGCAGAATCGCTTATTTTCCTCAAAGAAAGCTATGGCCTGGAAGAGGACGGTTCTACTTTAAGTATCTACCTGTCCCGTGAAGATTTAGCCAACCTTTCCAATATGACAACATCCAATGCTATCCGCACCCTCTCACAATTTGCTGCGGAACGCCTGATTACCATTGACGGAAGAAAAATCAAAATTATTGATGAGGAAAAACTGAAGAAGATAAGTAAGATAGGATAAACTTCTAAAATTAAAAATTGAGAATAAAAAAATAGGGCTGCGCGATACAAGTGTTGTATAACAAACACCGCGCAGCCCTATTTTTTTATTCTCAATTCCCAATTTTTAATTTAACAAGAATCTTTCCGCCTCAATCGCTGCCATACATCCTGTAGCTGCCGCTGTGATGGCCTGACGGTAATGAGGGTCGGCAACATCTCCCGCTGCAAACACTCCGGGAACCTTTGTACGGGGAGTACCGGGTTCTGTCAGTATATAGCCCGTTTCGTCGGTGTCGACATACGGTTTGAAAATATCGGAATTAGGCTTGTGGCCGATAGCCAGGAAAAAGCCGTCGATAGCCAGGTCATAACGCTGTTCGTCCGCTTCACCCATACGCTTCACCAAGTGTACGCCTTCCACACCGTTATCTCCATATAATCCTACCGCATTGTGTTCAAACAAAACTTCAATTTTTTCATTCTCCATTACACGCTTCTGCATAATCTTGGAAGCACGCAAGAACGGTTTACGCACAATCAGGTACACTTTGCTTGCCAGACCCGCCAGATAAGAGGCTTCCTCACAAGCCGTATCGCCGCCGCCAACTACCGCTACGACCTTCTTCCGATAGAAGAAACCGTCACAGGTAGCACAGGCGCTGACACCCATGCCGGCATATTTCTTCTCGTCTTCCAGTCCTAAATACTTGGCAGCAGCACCGGTAGCAATAATAACGGTCTGCGCTTCAATGACCTTTTCTTCATCAATGGTTATCTTATAGGGAGACTTACTCAAATCGGCAGCCGTAGCCACGCCGAAACGCAAGTCCGCACCGAAGCGTTCAGCCTGTTTGCGCAAATCCTCCATCATCTGCGTACCGCTGATGCCTTCCGGATAACCGGGAAAATTCTCGATATCGGTGGTGGTAGTCAACTGTCCGCCGGGTTGAAGCCCCTCATAAAGCACCGGAGAAAGATTGGCACGTGCAGCATAGATAGCTGCGGTATATCCGGCAGGACCGGAACCTATAATTAAACACTTTACTTTTTCTGCTTCCATATTATTCTTTTTTATTAGTAACGTTTATCATCTTAAATCAACCAATTCCGCTGTAGGATATGCTTTCCTGTCAAACACAAAAAGGCTGTCATCATAGTTCTTGCCCGTCTGATAGGAATTTATGAACACTACTGCCGCATCTTTGCTGCCCCGCTGAACCATACTCAGTTTTAACGGGCGGAACGAACCTTTTTCTATATACAGGATAATACATTGCATATCCTGACTGCGTTTGGTAGCGTTCATCACCACTTTATACGCCGTATCATCCGAAGCATTGCCGGTTTTAGCCACTTTCAGCTTATAATCCTGCTTATAAAGCGACAACCACGAATAAGGATTGATGCTCTGCAACTCTTCCGGAGTGGGTTCGGAAACATTAACCTCATCGCTCGAAGCAAGATAACTCCACTGTGTGCGTCCGTCGAACCATGTCGTCACTCCTTCCGTCTCCAGCAGAAATTTATCGCCTTTCAAACGGATGGAACCGTTCGTATTCCCTTCAGGCGCACGGACGGAGAAAGTGATTTTGACCCCACCTTCCCTGCGGAAAGCATCTGCCGCACGGTCAAGTATATCTCTGGCATCCGGCTGCTGTGCAACCATAGGGATAGTCAGGAAAAGCATCCAGACTGTAAATAAAAGACTGTTGATTTTCATGTACTTCAAACGTTGATTTGTTACAAATTGTTCAAACGCGTTTCCAAGTCCGTTATATCCACGCAGAACACCTCACGCGCTTTACTGCCTTGCGCCGGACCTACAATCCCGGCTTTCTCCAACTGGTCCATAATACGCCCCGCACGGTTATAACCGATGGCAAATTTACGCTGGATAAGCGAAGTGGAACCTTGCTGCTGATACACTATCAGCCGGGCGGCATCTTCAAACAGCGGGTCAAGACGTCCCATATCCACATCGCCCAAATCGCCGTTTGCATTTTCATCCACATACTCAGGCAGGTAGAATGCAGTGGGATACCCCTGCTGACGGGCTATGAACTTCGTTATCTCCGCCACTTCCGGCGTATCGATAAACGCGCACTGCACACGAACCGGGTCCGCACCTTGCAGGAACAGCATATCGCCGCGACCGATCAACTGGTTGGCTCCCGGCCGGTCGAGGATGGTACGGGAGTCCACCATAGCCGACACCCGGAAAGCGATACGTGCCGGAAAGTTGGCCTTAATCGTACCCGTAATGATATTCGTCGTAGGACGCTGGGTAGCGATAATCATGTGTATACCTACGGCACGCGCCAACTGGGCGATACGGGCAATAGGCAGTTCCACATCCTTACCGGCTGTCATAATCAAATCGCCGAACTCATCAATCACCACCACGATATACGGCATGAACTTATGTCCCTTTTCCGGATTCAGGCGGCGGTTGATAAACTTCTCGTTGTATTCTTTGATATTACGCACATGTGCAGCTTTCAGCAGGTCGTAACGGGTGTCCATTTCGATACAGATAGAGTTCAAAGTCTGTACAACCTTGGTAACATCCGTTATAATGGCATCCTCACCATCGGGCAGCTTGGCAAGGAAATGATGTTCTATCACCGAATAGATGCTGAACTCCACTTTCTTCGGGTCCACCAGCACGAACTTCAGTTCCGCAGGATGCTTCTTATAGAGCAGGGAAGTAATGATGGCATTCAACCCGACAGACTTACCCTGACCGGTAGCACCCGCCACGAGCACGTGGGGCATTTTACACAAATCCACCATAAAGACCTCATTGGTAATGGTCTTACCCAATGCAATAGGCAGGTCGTACGTAGACTCCTGAAACTTCTTACTGCCGATGATGCTCTGGCCCGAGACAATCTTCGGATTGGAATTAGGCACTTCAATACCGATTGTTCCCTTTCCCGGTATCGGAGCAATGATACGGATGCCCAGCGCGGAAAGGCTGAGTGCGATATCATCTTCCAGACCGCGTATCTTGGAGATACGGACACCCTGTTCCGGCGTAATCTCATACAGCGTCACCGTAGGGCCCACCGTAGCTTTAATGGTACTGATTTCGATACCGAAGCTGCGCAGCGTATTGATAATCTTATCCTTATTGGCATTCTGTTCTGCCATATCGATGGTCGGTTCGGCATTGTCATAATGCTTCATCAGGTCAATGGTCGGATAATGATAGTTTTCCAAGTCAAGACAAGGGTTATACGGCTCTATTTCCGGACCGCGATACTCTTCATCCTCCACAGTCTCCACCTCAAAGACAGGACCTTTTTCCTCTTGCCGTCCCGATGCCGGAATGGCGGAAACGGTATCGGACGGCGGAGTCTCAATCGTCATAAGCACTCCGTCTTCTTCTTTTTCTTTGGCAAGTGAAGCTTTATGCGTTGCGGCATCTCCCAGGTCGAGCATTATCTCATGAGCATCCTCATCCTTCTCTTCTTTTCCGGCTTCTTCCGGAGCCTTCGTTTCTTCTTCTCTTCCCGCATCAGAAGCCGTTTCCGCCATTACCGGCGATTTCTTCCCCTTTACAGTCCAGGAATCTGTAAACTCTTCCGGAGCTTCACCGGATTTGCGTTCCGCCTTTTCTTTATGTTTCAGGAAACTGAGACTGAAAAGTTTTCTCAACCAGATAACGGTACGTGCACTCAGATAAATAAGGAAGCATATGGCAGTAACCAGCAGTATCATCCACAACCCCGGCACTCCCACTTGAGACACCAGCCAGTTGCTGACATTATATCCGTGCATGCCGCCCAGATAGAGGAAAGAGTCCTTATATTGGTCCACAAACACGAACCCGAAGAATATCGAGAACCAAATCAGCAGCAGGGAGCATCCTATGAACCACTTCCACAAACGTACCACGCGGACACGCATCAGCTTTAATCCGGCTACAGCCAGAAACACCAAGATGAAAAAGGAAGAGATGCCGAAGCAATCGTTTATCAAATAACTGGCAAGCTGCGCCCCACGCGAACCGGCATAGTTCTTCACGCCGTTATGCGTGGAAATCAGTTCCTGCGCATTACCCGAATCTATAATGCTCTGGTCTGCCGCCCCCGTAAAGAAGAAAGACGAAAAGGCCAGCAGCAGATAAACCGAAAAGATTACCAGTATCAGACCGGCAACAAAATGAACGGTTTCATTCTTTAAGACAGCAGCTGCCTTTCCGAAAAAAGAGATAGAGTGTTCCGTATCTTTGGTTGTATTTTTTTTGACCATAATGTATTCTGCTAATATCCGTACAATGACGCAAAAGTAACAAAAAAAAGCTTATGCAGTAATGCTTTCAAACCTTTTTCGTACCTTTGCGTTTCAAATCAAGAAGATATGAAAAAAGAAAGTCAAGTGATATTCGACCGCAATGTCGTGGAATTCGTAACCGTAGCTGCCGAGTTCTGCAAGTTTCTGGAACAGACGGAAACCATGAAGCGTTCCGTCTTCGTCGATACATCCTTAAAGATACTTCCCCTGCTTTATCTCAAGGCATCCATGCTTCCCAAATGCGAAACGATAGGCGATGAAGCCCTCGAAACATTCGTAACAGAGGAAACTTACGAAATACTCCGCATGAACCTGGCCGGTATTCTTGCCGAAAAGGACGATTACCTGGATGTATTTGTATCGGATATGAAGTACAGCGACCAGCCCATCACCAAAAACATTTCCGAGGATCTGGCCGACATCTACCAGGACATCAGAGACTTTATTTTCGTATTCCAGCTGGGACTCAACGAGACGATGAACGATTCACTCGCCGCCTGCCAGGAACACTTCGCCCTATACTGGGGCCAAAAGCTGGTGAACACCCTGCGTGCCCTGCACGATGTGAAGTACAACCAACCGGATGAGGAAGAGGAAAACGAGGAAGCGGAGGAAGATGAATAAACTTTAAGCTATGATTATCAGAAGAAGTATAAATAAAGAAGAAGTAAAGGACATGCCGAAAGCCGTCTTCCCCGGACAGATACATGTTGTCCAGACTCCTCAAGAGGCAGAGCGTGCTGTGGCTTATCTGAAAAAATGCTCCATACTGGGTATCGACAGCGAAACGCGTCCGTCATTCACCAAAGGGCAGTCGCATAAGGTGGCTTTATTGCAGATTTCGTCGGAAGAGCATTGTTTCCTTTTCCGCCTCAATCTCACCGGACTCACCCTTCCGGTTATCACATTGCTCGAAACCCCCGCCGTAACCAAAGTCGGCCTCTCCCTGCGCGACGACTTCATGATGCTGCACAAACGTGCTCCGTTTGAACAGCGCGGCTGCATCGAGCTGCAGGAATATGTCCGCACGTTCGGCATTCAGGACAGAAGCCTTCAAAAGATATATGCCATCCTTTTCGGAGAAAAGATTTCAAAGAGCCAGCGCCTGTCCAACTGGGAAGCCGATGTGCTGACACCGTCCCAACAACAATACGCAGCTACCGACGCATGGGCCTGCCTGAACATATACAACCGGCTGCAGGAGCTGAAGCGTACCGGTGATTTTGAACTGGCAATCGAAGAAAGTTGCCACACAACCACATTATAACGTTACCACATCTTAATTATAATTATGTATAAAGTATATCTAAAGCCAGGTAAGGAAGAATCATTAAAACGTTTTCACCCCTGGGTGTTTTCAGGTGCCATCGCACATTTCGACGGAGAGCCGGAGGAAGGGGAAGTTGTTGAAATCTATACATCCAAGAAAGAGTTCATAGCCAAAGGACATTTCCAAATCGGCAGCATTGCCGTCCGTGTACTCAGCTTCTGCCGGGACGAGGCTATCGATGCCGGCTTCTGGAAACGTAAACTCAGCATAGCTTACGATATGCGGCGCAGCATCGGTATAGCCGGAAATCCCACCAACAATACTTACCGTCTGGTACACGGCGAGGGCGACAACCTGCCGGGGCTCGTGATTGACATCTATGCCCGCACAGCCGTGATGCAGGCACATTCCGCCGGTATGCACCTCGACCGCATGGCGATAGCCGATGCACTGACCGAGGTGATGGGCGACCAAATAGACAATATATACTATAAATCCGAGACGACACTTCCCTTCAAAGCCGACCTCTATCCTGAAAACGGTTTCCTGAAAGGGGGAAGCGCAGATAACATCGCCATGGAATACGGTCTGAAATTCCATATCGACTGGCTGAAAGGCCAGAAAACCGGTTTCTTTGTAGACCAGCGCGAGAACCGTTCACTGCTGGAACGCTATGCCAACGGCCGCAGTGTACTGAACATGTTCTGCTATACCGGCGGTTTTTCGGTTTACGCCATGCGAGGCAATGCCACACTGGTACATTCCGTAGACAGCTCGGCCAAAGCCATCGACCTGACCAACAAGAATATCGAATTGAACTTTCCCGGCGACAACCGTCATGCAGCCTATGCAGAGGATGCCTTTAAATACCTTGACCGCATGGGCGACCAATACGACCTTATCATTCTGGACCCGCCGGCATTTGCCAAGCACCGCGATGCCCTGCGCAACGCCCTGCAAGGCTATCGGAAACTCAACGTCAAAGCTTTCGAGAAAATCAAACCGGGAGGTATACTTTTCACATTCTCCTGTTCGCAGGCTGTCAGCAAAGAGAATTTCCGCACTGCCGTATTCACCGCCGCTGCCATGTCCGGCCGCAGCGTGCGCATCCTGCACCAGTTGACGCAGCCCGCCGACCACCCGGTAAGCATCTACCACCCCGAAGGCGAATACCTGAAAGGGCTTGTGCTATACGTGGAATAAGCAGGAACCGGCTTCTGTACAGGAAGGACAGAAAAAGCCCTTCATGTACTAAACATTGTTAATATACCAAAGAAAACAAGCAAAACATTATGTTTTATAACATAAATCCCTTTATCTTTGCACCGTGTTTTTCATGGTATTAGATTTAAGGTTAATAAAGATTGGCTGTCTGGGATAGATAGCCTTCTTTTTTTTATACCTCCCGCCTTCCCTTTTTTTGATGCTTTATACATCGCCTTTTCCGATAATTTGTCTACATTTGCGTTTTATTAATTAGTTCAACTTCGAAAGACACGTTAATTTATAGAAAGCATTATGAGCATCAAGATTCGCTTAATCATTATGAATTTCCTACAGTTTGCCGTGTGGGGAGCATACCTCACATCAATGGGCAGTTACCTGGTAAACGTAGGCCTGCACGAGCACATCGGTATGTTTTACGCCATGCAGGGAATCGTATCGTTGTTTATGCCTGCCGTTCTCGGCATCATTGCCGACCGCTGGATACCGGCACAAAAGCTGTTAAGCTTCAGTCACTTCACCGCAGCCCTGTTCATGGCCGCAGCCGGATACTACGGCATGACGAAAGGTGCGGAGGTAGATTTCGGTACTCTGTTCACACTTTACTCGCTAAGCGTTGCTTTCTATATGCCTACATTGGCATTGTCGAACTCCGTGGCCTACACCGCACTCGACAAAGCCGGACTGGATACCATCAGGACATTCCCTCCCATACGTATTTTCGGCACAATCGGATTCATCTGCTCCATGTGGGTGGTGGACCTGCTCGGACTGCAAAATAATTACGGGCAGTTCTTTGCCTGCGCCATCATCGGAGTAGCGTATGGCGTATATGCGCTGACCCTGCCGGAATGCCCCACCAGCAAGGGCGACAATGCCAAATCATTGGTAGAGGCACTGGGCTTACGCGCCTTTACGCTATTCAAGCAGAAGAAAATGGCTGTTTTCTTCATTTTCTCCATGCTGCTGGGCGTTTCCTTGCAGATTACCAACGGATTTGCCAATCCCTACATCAGCAGTTTCGGCAGTATTCCCGAATATGCCGGCACTTTCGGAGTGCAACATGCCAACATCCTGATTTCGCTGTCGCAAATATCCGAAACACTCTGCATCCTGCTGATACCTTTCTTCCTGAAACGCTTCGGCATCAAGCAGGTGATGCTGATTGCCATGCTGGCATGGGTATTGCGCTTCGGGCTCTTCGGCATGGGCAATCCCGGAAGCGGCGTATGGATGTTTGTACTTTCCATGATTGTGTACGGTGTGGCATTCGATTTCTTCAACATATCCGGTTCGCTGTTTGTTGACAGAGAGACCGACCGGGGCATCCGTTCCAGCGCACAGGGACTGTTCGTTATCATGACAAACGGTTTCGGTGCCACTATCGGCACACTGGGTGCACAGGCGGTAGTGAATCACTTTGTAGATTTCAACAGCAATGTCCCGCAGATAGCGCAATGGCAATCGGCATGGTACGTATTTGCAATCTACGCACTGACCGTAGCAGTGGTGTTTGCCATCGTATTCAAGTACAAACACCATCCGGAAGATTTAAAGTAACTACAGCCGATGAACAAAAAAAAGATTGAGCTGCAAGTATTGAATATCTCAAACAGCCAGGCACAGGCCGGCGCTTATGCCATGGTGCTGGGCGAGATAAACGGCATGCGGCAACTGCCGGTTATCATAGGCAGTGCCGAGGCACAATCCATGATGATTGAAATGAGAGGCATCGTTCCTCCCCGGCCGCTGACGCATACGCTGTTTGCCTCAGTTCTCAAGGTACTGGGGGCAACCCTGTTGCGCGTGCTTATTTACAAAGTGGACAACGGTGTTTTCTATTCTTACCTCTATATGAAAACGGAAGAGACCATCCTGCGCATCGACGCACGTACCAGCGATGCCGTGGCCCTCGCCTTGCGCATGGATGCCCCCATTTTCATATACGATGATATTTTAGAAGCCGAATGCCTGAAAACAGAGCACAGCATCACTCCCACCCAACAGACGGATGATGCCGCCGCAGATGCCGCTACACAGAAAAAGACCCTGAAACAATTAAAGGAAGCCCTTCAAAACGCCATAGACGCAGAAGACTACGAACGGGCTGCACAACTAAGGGATATTATCAACCAGCATAAGAAACCATAAACAATCATGCACGTATTCTACACCCCCGACATACAATCGCAAGCCGAACTGCCCGAAGAAGAAGCCGCTCACGCAGTCCGCGTACTGCGGCTGCAAACAGGCGACGAGGTAACGCTGACCGACGGCAAAGGCAACTTCTACCGTGCGGAAATCAGTACCGCCACAACCAAACGTTGCCTTGTCAACATACTTGAAACCATCCCCCAAGCGCCTTTATGGAGCGGGCACCTGCACATTGCAATGGCTCCCACCAAGAATATGGACCGCACGGAATGGTTTGCAGAGAAAGCCACTGAAATAGGCTTTGACGAACTGACTTTCCTGAACTGCCGTTTTTCCGAACGTAAAGTAATCAAAACGGAGCGCATTGCCAAGATACTGGTATCCGCCATCAAGCAGTCGCTGAAAGCACGCCTGCCCCGACTGAACGGAATGACCGACTTCAACCGGTTCATCAGCCAGCCTTTCGAAGGCCGCAAATTCATCGCGCATTGTTACGAAGGAGAAAAACCTTTACTGAAAGACGTTGTCCGTAAAGGAGAAGACGCGCTGGTGCTTATCGGACCGGAAGGCGACTTCAGTGAAGAAGAGGTGAAACAGGCCATTGAAAACGGATTCGAGCCCATCAGCCTCGGCCGTTCCCGACTGCGCACTGAAACGGCGGCACTCGTAGCCTGCCACATATTGAATCTACAAAACCAATAATACGATATGAGAAAGAGTATTTCCTTCTATTTGCTGCCGGTTTTATTAACAGTGCTATGCCTGAGCTCATGCAGCGAAACCGGGCAAAAAACAGAATACACGCATGTAATCCCCGCCAATGCCACGGAAGTGGCGGCACTCGACCTAAAAAGCATCGTCGATAAAGCCGGATTGAATACCTCAGACAGCCAGGCCACCTTGCAGAAGTTCCTGGGGCTGCTCCTTGAAGGCGGGAGCGCCAACCTGAAACAAGAAGCGGAAACTCTTCTGAAAGACCCTGCCGAAAGCGGGATAGACTGGAACGCCCCGCTCTACGTATTCGAAGCCCCTACGCTGCACAACACGGCAATCACCCTGAAAATTGCCGATTTAAAGAAGTTCGAAGCCATGCTCCGGCTGCTTGTCCAGGAACAGTTGTGCACCGCCCCGGTCGAGGCCGGCGGTTACCGGAGCGTTGAAATAAAAGACGCAGGAGTATTGCTTGCCTACAACGACGGCACTCTGCTGGGAGTTTACGGCGGCAGTACGGAACAGTTGAAGAAGCTGCAACCCGCCATCACCGTCCTCATGCAACAACCTGCCGACAAAAGCATCCGCACCGGCAAATACTTCACCCCGATGATGCAGCAAAAAGGAGACATACGCCTGCTGGCAACTCCCGATGCCCTCCCCATGGACGTTCGCGGTGTACTGACCTGGCCGCACGGCACGCAACTGCTGGGTTATGTCCTGTTTGAAAACGGACGTATATACGCCACCCTGCAAAACGCCGATTTCAAAGGAAATACCAAAGAAAGCAACCAGCCTTTTCACCCTCAAAATTCGCGGGAGCTGCAACAAGCCATGCTGAACATGATGCACGGACGAGCCTTCAACATTTCATTGACCAGCAACGAATTGCTTACTTTAAGCAACCTGCGGGTACTTATGGAATATGCTCCGAACGAACCGGAAGTCAACATCCTCTATCAGCTGATTATGAAAATAGAAGAGCTGAACCTGCGGGGAGACAAGAACCGGACCAACTTTACGGTCGTTCTGAACGAAAAGAACGAAAATGCCCTGAAACAGCTTACCGACTTTGCCAAGTTGTTCATTGGGATGTAACCGGCAGCCGGTATTCAGCGATTCATATTCAGCACGCAATGCGTAATTTGTAAATCATAAGTAATGGACCACATTCATTTACAGCATACCCTGCCCCAGGTCTTTGCCGGCCGTGACACCGTCATTTCACAGGTGTGGCATCAGGACATCGTGTTCGACAAAGGAAAGCGCTATCTGATAGAGGCTTCCTCCGGCACCGGAAAATCCTCCCTGTGCAGCTATATCTACGGGTATCGGCGCGACTATCAGGGCATCATCAGTTTCGACGGACGCAACATCCGCTCATTCTCCGTCGGCGAATGGGCAGATGTAAGGAAACATTCGCTCAGCATCCTTTTCCAGGAACTGCGTATCTTCCCCGAGCTGACCGCCCTTGAGAACGTCTTGTTAAAGAACCGCCTGACCAACCATAAGAAGAAAAAAGAAATTCTCGCCCTTTTCGAAGCAACCGGCATTCCCGACAAAACCGACGAAAGAGCCGGCAAGCTTTCCTTCGGACAGCAGCAACGCGTCGCTTTTATCCGCAGCCTTTGCCAGCCGTTCGACTTTATCTTCCTGGACGAACCCATCAGCCACCTGGACAACGACAACAGTGCTATAATGAGGCGGTTGCTCATGGAAGAGGCGGGCAAGCAGGGAGCAGGCATTATTGTCACATCCATCGGGAAACACCTGGAGCTCGAATACGATGAAACCTTCCGCCTATAACGCATAAACCATTATCCGCACCATGAACAGACTTGTTTGGAAACTTCTCCGCCAACATATCAGTATAGGCCAGTTGACCGGCTTTTTCCTCGCCAACCTCTTCGGCATGCTGATTGTATTACTGAGCGTACAATTCTACCGGGATGTACTCCCCGTTTTCACGCAGGGAGACAGCTTCATGAAAAAGAATTATATCATCGCCACAAAGAAAATCAGCGCACTCGGCAGTTTTACCGGAAGAAGCAACACCTTCTCCCCCAAGGAAATCGAAGAGATGAAAGAACAGTCTTTCACCGAAAGCGTGGGCGCCTTCACCCCTTCCTTGTTTAAAGTATCCGCAGGCTTAGGCATGCAGGAAGCCGGAATACATCTTTCCACCGAAATGTTTTTCGAGTCCGTACCCGACGAATATGTAGATGTCAGCCTGGATAACTGGCATTTTGACGAGTCCGCCCAAGTCATTCCCATCATCATTCCCCGTAATTACCTGAATCTGTACAACTTCGGATTTGCACAAAGCCGTAACCTGCCAAAACTCTCCGAAGGCCTCATGAGCCTGATACAGATGGACATCATGCTACGGGGCAACGGACGTGCAGAGCAGTTCAAAGGTAAGATTGTAGGGTTCTCCAACCGCCTGAATACAATACTTGTTCCCCAAGCATTCATGGACTGGGCAAACCAACGTTTCGCCCCCGGCAAAGAAGCCCGACCTTCCCGCCTCATCGTCGAGGTGAAGAACCCTGCCGACACAGCCGTCAGCGACTATTTCCAACAGCAGCACTATGAACCCGAAGGCGACGGGCTGGATGCCGGAAAAACGACGCATTTCCTGCGCCTCATCACCGGTATCGTCATGGGAGTAGGATTATTCATCAGCATTTTATCCTTTTATATCCTGATGTTAAGCATCTTCCTGCTGTTGCAAAAGAATACCGTAAAATTGGAAAACCTGCTTCTGATAGGCTATAGCCCCAATCGTGTGGCGCTTCCCTACAATATCCTGACCTGCGGCTTGAATCTGGCGGTACTGATATTGTCTGTCGGCGGAGTGGCATGGGTGCGCAGTTACTATACGGAAATTATCGGCGCGCTCTTTCCGCAACTGGAGACGGGGACACTGCTCCCATGCTGGACAGCAGGTTGCCTGCTATGCCTCGCAGTATCTTCTTTGAATATTGTAATGATACGCAGAAAAATCATGAGTATTTGGAAAGGAAGATAAGCGGCCCGGTGACTTATATTGCAGGTGCAGCTATCTCTCAGGCTTCACAAAGTACGTATCAAAGCAGACTGAAAGCAAGCAATCCCCTCTTGTTTTGAGATTTATCCCTCGTGTCCACCCCTGAAACAACCGGGAATAATCAGAAAACAAACCGTTGAAAATCCCGCGTTCCCTCATGGATTTTATGCCTTTATAAGGTGTAAAACTTCGTTTTGCAGTTGCGGGCCGAAGAGCCTGCATATGCGGGCCCGACAGCCCGCAACCGGCAACCGCCGAGCCTGCAACTGCAAAACGAGGTTTTACCATAAGTATAACGGTATTTTGCAGGGTCCGGACAAACAAAAACAACGAAGCAAAGCGTTGTTTATCTTCCGGCTTTCCCCGAACAGCCCGTGGAGAATATCCGAATTTACACGCAAGAATTACAGCGGAATTACGGGACTTATGCAGAACAATACGCTGGACGACCTCAATCTGCCGATGGAGAAAGGTATTTTAACAATATTGAAATAAGGGAGGCACAAGGCAGATGTAAAAGCTGTTAATCAACGCATTACGGAATAAAAAGCAACGGAATGTACCCCAAAAGCGGTGATGACCGATGTTTGGTCGTCACGGTTATAAGGTGTCTTATAACCGTACAACTACCATATAATCAGCTAATTGAAGCCAAAAATGACGAGTGATGACAAATATACCATTATTTGCCGGTTGAGCTTGGGTTATTTTACGCTTACATTGCTAATGAATTCATTTGTCACTGTCTCTTTCAAATCGCGCATCTTCTCTCCGTTGATAGTGACATTCTCAAACGTCACATTCCTTACCATGCCGTCCCGGCTTAACCCTTGAATGAGCGAACGGTTCTCTCCGACTCCCGTATAAGTGATATTACGGAATACAACCCCCCCGATACTACTGCCGGGCTGCCTGTCGTACTTGGGATTGAAACGGACTTTCACATAGAAAAGACGGCCTTCCTGAATATGCTCTACACGGATGTTCTCGAACAAGACATTGCGTACCCGGTTTCTATCACCGCAATCTACCGTCATGCATCCCTGATACATCGGGTCGTCTTCATCATGTTCCAGAATATCCACATTACGGAAAATAAGATTCTCGATAACCTCGCCTGTTGAAGAATCCGGATCGCCATGCCCACCTACATTGATAGGATGCGCAACGTCCGCCCACAGGACGGAGTTTTGTACGGTAATATCGCTTGAACCTCCCCACCAGTTCCAGCGATGGTTATAGAGCGCAATACAATCATCGCTCGTACGGAGAAAAACATTATCGACAAGGACCTTGCGGCAGCACATCATGTCAATGCCGTCACTCCAGCTTCTGCAACTAAAGGATTTCAGGTTACGGATAACTATATCCGAAGAACCGCCGCCGAACACCGTGTAGTGTTCCGGGTTCACCACCGTAATTCCATCGACCAATACATTTTCGGAATCGGTTATTTCAATGCCGCGGATAGGGTGGTCTAATATTCCACGACCGATGATACGGACATTTTCCGCATTATCAACCAGTAATTTGGCTTTCAGCACCGCACCCGGCGCCAGATAAACAGTAGTATTGCTTGGCACGCGTATCTGATTGTTGGGCAAGTCTTTCGGACGGTGCACACCGGGACCGAAGAACATAACGCCTTTCGCTTCCCCGGAATAAACCTCCTTCTCCATAGGATTGGCAAAAAGATGTAAATTGTGCAGGCGGTCGCCATTGAACTCCACCGAGAGGTACCGGGGCTTATCTAAGGAGAAAAAGATTGTGTTTTGCACTTGCCGAAAGGCTATCTCATTGTTCAAGGGACGTATGGTAACCTCACGCACCGTACCATTATTCTTTTTTACCATGACTTCCACGGGACTGCCCATATCAAACTGTACCATGGAAGCGTCTTGCGGCTTGTCCAAATCGACCTGCACCTTGTATTCAAACACATCCTGCCACTCTCCACCGGGCATACGGACACGCACCGTATAATCATCATTGTGTGGCAGCCCCGTATGCAACCCTTCCGGATAAGTTTTCAACTGTGCCCGGACAGTCATGCCGAGACATGCCCACACAAGCAATATAACCCATACCTTTTGTCCCATCACCCGGCTCCTCCTACAATTTGGTTTTCTTCGTCACACCTTTCTTTATCTTGTACGTCTTTCCGCCTAATGTTACCGTACAAGTGCCGGATGCCGTGTAATACCATCCGTCCGCTTCTTTTTCGAGCAACACATTCACCGGAACATCGGCTTTGACCGAAGCCGAAGGAGTTTGCAACAGCGTACCGTTCCCTAAAAAGAGAGTACAGTCCTCTCCCTGCCGGTTTCCCCACAGAGCGTAGGTGGCAGAGGCTTTCATGCCGTTACCCATCAAGCAAGGATGAGTTGCACCGTCCGAAGACAGAATATAATCCGTACGCCCGTTTTTCTGTTTTACGCAAATCCCTACATGGCTGCCCGGCTGCTTACTCTCCACCTCCGGAAAAGTAACGGAAGAAATCTGCTCGGTTTCCTTTACCGTCGAAGGTTCGTAAACGGCTACAAAAGGCCGGTTCCATGCCTCACCCTTCTGACGGGCAACAAACGTAAGGGTGGGTTGTTCCTTAATATTGTAAGGCATGCCCGGCGTACGGCTCAGACCTTCGGTCATAGGGCTGAGAGCGGAAAACACCGTGCGGTCTTTTTCACCTTTCATCCACATATTCATCCGAATATCATCCTTATCGGGCATTCTGATTGTAAAGACAGCTTTTACATCTTTACCGGTACGGGCGCATTTCTTGTCGAACAGATAAGAATAGGCTCCCAGATGCGCACCGGCAAAAGCCAGTTCTTCGGTAGGCTGCAGGTGCAGGTCCGTACCGTCGGCAGCAGCCAAGGTCATCTCCTGTCCCAGATTATGATAGAAATAATCGTGCATCTTGTCTCCGCCGCGTTCTTTGCGGCTACGGAAAATATCTACATAGTAGCCTGTTTCGGGACCAGTGGTAACGATACTCATCATGCGTGTCTGGTCTGCACGGCTTTCCGGTTCACGGAAATAAACATCGCTGTACGTAACGGAAGGGAATTTATCCTTTACAGCCGCAGCTGCGGAAGATGCCGGAAAACAGGATAGCAAATCGAAGGAATGATTGCTCTTCATCACCGGATAACTGGAAATGCCGTCTACACATACCGTATTGTGGCTGGGAAACTGTGAGTAATATTCGGCATAATCCAATCCGCTGTACAGGTATAAACCGATACCGGCATCAGGGCCTAACACATACCCCTTGCCGTAAAGCTCCATCGAAATGCCATTGGCATGCATGTGATTGCCCTCGCTGGCGTTCAGGGAAATCATCAAACTATGGCGCGGGTGCATACCGTTGCGCTGTACCAGCCACGACACGTTTGGTGCGTAAAATAAAGGAGATACATAATCCTCTATCTTGCCTGCCCGGATATCCGGCTTCAGTGTCAAAGGCTTGTCGTCAAAAAAAGAATTGATAGACACACGTACATTTTTTTTAGCCGCAGCTTTCCCGGCATCAGGATCAAGACATTTCAGCAAAGCAGTAAAATATTTCTCTTGCTCCTCTTTTCCATTGACTTGAGCGTTCTCAATCATCCGGACAACAGGCGTGGTATTCAGATAATTCGGATGGGTATCTCCGAAACCGCATATCATCCGGTTGGGGAACAAATACTGCGGAGTGGCTGCCACAGCTTTGGGAAGTACCGGCAGTTCCTTCGTCAAGTCACAATGCAGGTTACGGTCGAAGAGGCTTGTAAAGTTGGCATAGTCATTCATCACCACACCACTGTAACCGGGACATTCCGCCCAAATACCCGTATGAGGATCATATCCGTAGTCGGCAAGTTTTTTCAGGCTCCATTGGCGGATGCCGGATTGGTTGAGTACATAATCGATATAATAACCGCGCCCTTTGCCGTCGGCGTAATGAGCATCATCTTCGAGTATCATGCCGATGTCCATTACATAACGCGCCTGCATCAGATTCCAATTGTTATGGGGGACTCCGTTGGCTATGATATTATCCGCCCATTTCTTGAAAGCTCCGGCATAGATACTCATCTTATCGGCATAATGAACCGCCAAATACCCGTACAGGAAGTCATAAAGGGGAACAATATCATAAAGTATATCTTCATGGATTACCTCAAACGAACTCATACCGACCAGTGTCTGCTGGTGACCGTGGTTTAAATCGACAGGGACATTGCGGTAATAGATACCTTGCATATAGGTATCGAAAACACCGGCTGCCAGGCGGGCATACCGTTCTTCATCGGTCAGCCAATAAAGGAAAGCCGCATCACGGGCAATTCCCATAATCTCGCGGTTCAGGCTTTCGATGTTACGCCCCGTCTTGGCGGGATGCACTTTTTCCAAAGGACGGCCGGGAAGAGAGTTGTTATGGAAAGTGACATTACCGTCTTTATCATCGTCATAGGGAATGACATCCGCCAATTTGGGACGTCCGTGAGTGGCGAATGTGCCACGCGTACCGGTATAACGCACCGTAGGAACGGGAGCTTTCGCTCCGCCTGCATGATCGAAACTTTCACCTTTTATATATACATCGGTGGCATGGGAATTCCAATACATGGCAAGACGCGACAAAAGCCAGTCCGGCTGCGCCTCGGTCAGGCAGGTATAGGAATCCGCCTTTGCTTTCAGTTTATCGAACACCTCTTTTGCCCATGGTTCATTCTCTATTAAATCACGTGTGACCTGCTTTCCGTCGGCATTCGTCAGATAACGGGGATGCGTCTGAGAAAGTTGCAGGGTACGGACATCGATTTGCGCTTGCAATGCTGTAACCGCCGATAGCAGTAAAAGTAATATGGCTTTTCTCATCTTTCAATTCGTTTTGAAAAGGAATACGCACAACCTGCCTCGCACACTCAATAGTCAAGAACTTTTTAGCATCCTTTCTGCTTTCAAACTGATATTTATTTATGTTGATTCATATACTCTTTCGGAGACATTCCATATTTTTCGCGGAAAGAACTGGAAAAATGCGACAGGTTGGTATATCCCGTGGCATAAGCAATCTCCGATATAGTAAGCTTTTGGTCTTGCGCCAATAAAGTCGCAGCTTGCTGTAAACGAATATTCTTGATGAAGTCCCGGGCAGAAAGATTCGTCAGTTCCTTCAGCTTACGATGTACATGTACCCGGCTCAATCCGACCTCGGAAGCAAGCATCTCAACGTTCAGTGCAGGGTCATCCAAATGTTCATTCACCACTTTCATAATCTTGTCCATCAATATCTCGTCACTGGACTTCATTGTAATTTTTTCCATTTTATCCTCTTGCTGTTGAGCCCCGCTGAATTTGTTACGTAGCAGTTTGCGATTGGCTATCAGGTTGGCAATAGTCTTTTTCAACAATTCCGTGTTGAAAGGTTTCACCATATAAGCATCGGCACCGGTTTCCATCCCTTCCAAAGTATCTTCCGGTTTGGACTTAGCTGTCAACAAGATTACAGGAACATGATTTACATTAGTGTTCTGCTTTATTTTACGACACAAAGTCAGTCCGTCCATTTCGGGCATCATAACATCGGAGATAACCAAATCGGGCGCATCACGCAAAATCGAATCATACGCTTCCTTACCGTTGCTGCAAGTCTCCACTTTGTATTCATCCGATAATTCCGATTTCAGATAAGACTTGATTTCATCCTCATCCTCCACAACCAATACCCGTAAACGTGTCTTTGCCTTCATATTGGTTTTAGATTCCCCCTCTTCTTCAGCAGCCAACTCTTCCAGTTTCGCTAAAACAGGCTTTTCAACAGTGTGAAACATCACTGTTTCTTCATCTACTGCTTCCAACTCATCAGTGCGCAAATGTGCTGATCCCAATGGTATACGTAGAATGAAACGACTACCGGAAGTATCTTCCCTGTTTTGGGCAAAAATCTCACCATGATGTAACTGCACTAATAAATGAGACAAGTGCAAACCGATACCGGTCCCGAAATTAGACTTTGTTACGTCATTATCTATTTGATAGAAACGTTCGAAAATACGCTCTATTTTATCCCTGTCAATGCCGATACCGCTATCCGTTATCACAATCTCAAAATATTCGCGTAATGCATCCCGACGTGTAATATCCCGACCTGTTGACAAGCGGACCTGTACCTCACCCCCTTCCGGAGTATACTTAAAGGCATTGGAAAAAATATTCATCAGCACCTTATCAAAGTTATTAAGGTCTATCCACACTTTTAATTGAGGCATCTCGTGCTCAAAAGTAAAACGGATATTTTTCTTACGAGCCATATACTCAAATGTCTGCATCAAATCATCAATAAAACCTACCATATCCGTTTCGCGGAATTTCATAAACATCTGCCCTTTATCCAACTTACGGATATCCATTAACTGATTGATCAAACGAAGAATACGTTGCGCATTGCGATAAATCATCAAATACGTTTTATGCAGCTCGTTATCTTTTTTATCCGCCAACAGTTTCTCCAACGGGTTGATGATAAGCGTCATCGGCGTACGTATCTCGTGGGATATGTTGATAAAGAATTGCAGCTTTGCTTCATTCAACTGTTCGGCATGTTCCCGTTTCATTATTTCACGGCGATGGCGCATACGTGACAGAATATAGTTGATAATGCCCAATACCAACAGTCCGGCTAAAGCAGTGTAAATGCAATATGCCCACCAGGTCTGATACCAGGGAGGAGTGATCAAAATCTTTACAGTACGCGTTTCCGAATAATTGCCATAATTGAGAGCACGCACTTGGAAAGTATATTTGCCGGGCGGCAAATTATTATAAGTGACACGATTCTCTCCCGGTTCGGTATTAAGCCACTGGGAACCTAATTCATCGATTTTGTATTGATAAGAAATTTGCTCGGGATTATTGTACTGCAATGTAGAGAAAACGATGCTGAATGTATTATCTTTATAAGACAACCGGAAATTTTTAGCATCCTGTACCGAAGTAGAGATTACCGGCTTCCCCCCTGAAAGAGTATTCTTATGTACAGGCTTATTGAATATATAAAAATCAGTAATCCATACCTTAGCTTCTTTTGAAGTATTGCCTATGCTTTCCGGAAGAAAAGACGTAATACCATTAACACCACCGAAATATATCTTTCCGTTCCTATTCTTGTAGAAAGCACCATGAGTAAATTCATTGCCCTGCAGCCCATCTCCCGAATAGTAATTAATAAAGCGATTATCGTTTATATCGTACCGGCTGATCCCCATATAGGTGCTAATCCATATGTCATGCCGGGAATCCTCACTCAACCCGCAAATCACATTACTAGGCAAACCGTCTGCCATTGTAAACCTTTCCAGCCTATCCGTTTTTTTATCAAAACAATATAACCCATCGGTCGTACCAGCCCAAATCTTACCCGAAAAATCTTCTTGGATAACATAGCCTACACAACCGGAAATCAATGTATTAACCTTTTTATAATTAATAAAACTCTCCGTCGACGGATTAAAACAACTTACTCCTTTATAATGTCCC
This sequence comes from Bacteroides stercoris, assembly GCA_958432865.1. Taxonomy (GTDB): domain Bacteria; phylum Bacteroidota; class Bacteroidia; order Bacteroidales; family Bacteroidaceae; genus Bacteroides; species Bacteroides stercoris_A. Next base: position 32,213 of record CAUAWO010000001.1, on the reverse strand, counting down.
AGCCATATCAGTCCTTCGCTGTCACAATATATATAATTCACCCAATCATTAGCAAGTTCATTCCTTTTTAAATCATTGGTTTCATCTTTAGAAGATTCATAATGCTTTAAATCTCCAGTCTTCAAGTTATATCGATAAAAGCCGGAACCTAATGTCCCGATATATAAATTTTTCTGTTTGTCTTCGGTTATTGCCAATACACTTTCATCATCAATAGGCAAAAGATATTCATAGTCCCCTGTTCTCCGATTGAATTTAGCAACCCCACGTGTATAGGAACCGAACCAGAGATTTTTGTCTGTATCCTCATAAATACACATTATTGTACCAGCTACAGAACGAACAGAATTCCCCGGTTGATAATGCCTCAGCCTTTTCCCTTCTGCATCCAGTTCGTATACACCCTCATTGTCTGCGCCGATCCATAAATGGTCATTACTATCTTGAAAAATAGACATGATACATCCTTGTCCGATAGGATTATAATAAATGGACTTGTGTCCATAATACTCAAAAGGATTTTCTTGTTTCGGTATCAAAACTATCCCTTTCTGAAATAATCCCAGCCATAGGTTATCATCCTTATCTTCCAAGATTGTATGGATCTTACCATCCGAAAAATTCATTGGAGCCGAATTAATGGTATAGTCTTCCAACTGTCCCTTTACAGAATTATATATTTTCAGCCCCCACCCGTCAGTGCCAACCAATAACCGGTTATCCACCAAAGACATACAACTAACAGACAAAGATTCATTCCCCATATAGGGAACAAGAGTAAAGTTGTTCTCTTTTCTGTTATAACGTAATAGCCCTTTCTTTTTGGTACCTACAAAAAGATTTCCCTGCTTATCCTCTATTATGGTAGCAATATTGTTATCAACAAGAACCGGTTCTTTGAAGACGCGCACTTCTTTCGTTGCAGGCATATAACAAATCAGTCCATTTCCATAAGTTCCTATCCAAATATTATAATAGGAGTCTTCATAAAAACAAGATTGGAAATTGTAATTCGACTGTTTCAGAAGATCATCTACAGAAACAGCCTGTGTCTGCCGCTCATCCAAACGAAACATGCCTTGACCGGTAGTTGTCAGCCAAATTTCCCCATTATGCAATTCCTGCATCTGTGTTATGTGCGAAAACACCCGCTTACCGGCACGGAACATTGGAATTTCCAAAAAGGTATCTGTCTCACGATCGTACTTCATCAACCCGTCAATACAGCCTACCAGCAAATTGCAACGGCTATCCTCAAACAATGTACGTACATAGTTACTTTTGATAGAAGAAGAGTCTGCCGAAACATGCCGATAATTGGTAAAACGTAAGCCGTCAAACTTATTTAATCCATACTCAGTGGCAACCCAAACAAAGCCTTGCTGATCCTGAAATATCTGATTTATCAAGCTACTGGACAATCCCATGTCTGTGGTATATACTTTCCCAGTCTGTGCCTCAACTCCTTGAACCATACAACACAAACATATTATAAGTATCTTCCAAACGCATTTTTTCATAGTTTCTCTTTTTATTAGATACAAAAGTGCGACAAAGATAAACAAAAAGCAATTTATTCCGATACTTATATAGTTTTTGTGATTAAAAACTTTGCTTATTCATAAAATGCAAGAAAACAATTTAGTTATTTTTCTCTATATAACATCCCTGCATTACATCTTTTCATCAATGTAACATATACAAAAAACAATGTAACACTAATAAAAGCCCATGTTACAAAAAACAAAGCAAAGGTATCATTCATAACCAACCGTTCGCTAAATAATTCATATTTTTGTATACGCCAGAAGCTGGGAATACGTTCTTCACTTCATTGCTAACCAACAGAGAATCAAAACAAATGTTTAACATAAAAAAGATAGTATATGATAACATAAAAAGAACCTTAATAAGTCTATACTTTAATTTAACATTTTTATTTAATTAAAACCTTGTTTTTTATGAAATGCACAACTTATTATTTTAGGCCCCTGGGGCTATTATTGTTACTCTGCCTGATACCTCTGTGCAGTATTGCTCAGAATATCACGGTAAAGGGTATTGTGAAAGATAACTTAGGCGAATCGGTTATTGGCGCCAACGTAACAGAAAAAGGAACAACCAATGGTATGATAACCGACTTGGACGGAAACTTCTCGTTGACTGTACAAAAAAATGCAACGTTAGTAATTTCCTATATCGGATATGTCACACAAGAGATTGCTATCAAAGGAAACACTAATCTCAACATTATATTAAAAGAAGACTCCAAAGCATTGGAGGAAGTAGTCGTTATCGGTTACGGTACAGCAAGAAAATCAGATGTAACGGGGTCTATCGCATCAGTAGGTGGTGATAAACTGCAAGAAATGCCTTCTACGAATATTACGTACGCCTTGCAAAATCGTGTAGCCGGCGTAGATATGACGCAGACATCTTCACAGCCTGGTGCTACCATGCAAATCCGTATTCGTGGTACTCGTTCACTGACTGCTTCTAATGACCCGTTAGTAGTGTTGGATGGTATTCCTTTCATGGGAAACCTGTCTGATATTAATCCCGGTGACATTAAAAGCATGGATATTCTAAAAGATGCTTCTTCCACTGCCATTTATGGTTCACGTGGTGCTAATGGTGTTATTTTAATCACTACGAACAGAGGAGCCCAAGGTACACCTGCCAAATTTACATATAACGGTTATGTAGGTGCAAAATCCGTATTCTCTAAATATCCTATGATGGACGGACCCAAATATGCTGAAATGCGTAAATATGCCGGTAAATTTGAAAACTCCTTAGATGAATCAGACGATATGAACACGGACTGGCAAGACCTTCTATACCGTACAGGCATGGTAAACAGCCATGATGTCAGTGTAGCTGGCGGTACAAACAATGGAAGTTATAGTTTTGGTGCAGCCTATTACAAGGATCAGGGCGTTATTCCTACACAAAATTACACCCGCTATTCATTACGCGGTTCATTTGACCAAGGTGTAGGTAAATACTTCCGCTTCGGATTAACTACCAATAGCAACTATAATGTAACAAAAGGTTCTAATATTGACTTATATAGCGTACTTAACAACACTCCACTTGTCAATCCGTACAATGAAGACGGAAGTCTGAAGAGAACAGTGAAGCTCAACAGCCAGGATGAAAATTTTGTTGTGACACGTGATGTTGTGGAAAATTTGGAAGATAGCTGGTTAAATGAAAAGAAAGGTTTTGGTACCTACAACAACCTTTTTGCTGAAGTACAATGCCCATGGGTAAAAGGTTTAAAATATCGTGTCAATTTGGGCTTGAACTACCGTTCTACTAAAGGTGGTGTCTTCACCGGTGAAGGTATAAATAGCTCAACAGCCGATACTCCATCTACTGCATCTTTAGAACATACAGAAACGACTAACTGGGCAATAGAGAATCTAATAACTTACGACCGTACATTTGGCAAGCATCAACTGAACATAGTAGGTATGTATTCTGCAGAGGAAACTGTTTATACCAAATCGCATATTGCTGCACGTGATATTCCTGCAGAATATTTGCAATACTATAATTTAGGTCGTGCAGAAGGTACTATCACCGTTAATCCAGACAATTGGGACTACCAAAAAAGTGGTTTGATGTCTTGGATGGGACGTGCCATGTACACTTACGATAACCGTTATATGCTGATGGCAACTGTTCGTGCCGATGCATCTTCCCGCTTGGCAAAAGGCCATCAATGGCATACATACCCGGCTGTATCTGCAGGTTGGAATATTGGTCAAGAATCATTTATGGATGACCTTGAATGGTTGGACATCCTTAAAGTACGTGTAGGATACGGACAAACTTCCAATCAAGCCGTAGCCCCATATTCCACATGGGGAAAATTATCCACACGCCCTTATAACTTCGGACCTACTGGCTATGCCACAGGTTACTATGTATCTGCATTGCCGAATTATGACTTAGGATGGGAATATTCTTCTACATGGAACTTTGGTCTGGATTTCACATTGCTTGGCGGCCGTTTATCGGGAACATTTGAATATTACATTCAGAAAACATCCGATTTGCTGCAAAGTGTTAATCTTCCTTCAACTTCAGGTGTAAGCAGCTATGTAGGTAACGTAGGAAAAACCGAAAACAAAGGTGTAGAATTCACATTAAACGGAACAATTCTTGACAACCACAACGGATGGACTTGGGATGCAAGTATAAATATATCAGCAAATCGCAATAAACTGACAGAATTAGCATCCGGAGCTGAGCGTGATGAAGCCAACAACTGGTTTGTTGGTCATCCTATTGATGCTATTTATGACTATGAAAAAATAGGTCTATGGCAAGAAGGTGACCCCTATCTTGATATTTTGGAACCAGGTGGAAACGTTGGTATGATTAAAGTAAAATATACCGGTGAATATAATGAAGATGGCACCCCTGTTCGTCAAATCGGACCAGACGACCGCCAAATTATCAGTATGGAACCAAAGTTTACAGGAGGTTTCAGCACACGCGTTGCCTATAAAGGGTTTGACTTGAATGTCATCACAGCGTTTAAATGCGGAGGCAAGCTTATCAGTACCTTACATCACTCTAACGGTTATCTGAACATGTTGACTGGACGTAGAGGCCAGGTAGATGTGGACTATTGGACAGAAGAAAACACCAATGCCAAATACCCGAAACCGGGTGGTATCCAAAGTGGTGATAATCCCAAATATGGTAGTACATTAGGATATTTTGACGCTTCTTACTGGAAAGTCCGCAACATTTCTTTAGGTTACAAATTTGACGAACAGAAATGGCTGAAAAACTTCGGTATTCAAAGCTTACGTGCCTATGTATCAATACAGAACCCGTTTGTAATATGTTCTCCATTCCATAAAGAGACAGGTCTGGATCCGGAAACCAACTCTTACGGTAATGAGAATGTGGCAGTAACAAGTGGCATTCAAAAGCGTTTCTTGACTGTGGGAACCAATGCCCCTTCCACACGTAATTATTTATTTGGCATTAACTTGACATTCTAATTAAACTTTGAAAGCATGAAACCAACATTTATTAATATAAGAGTTCTGGGAACTACGGCATTAGCCTTGCTCTTTGCAACTTCTTGCTCAGATATCCTGGATGAACAACCACGTAGTATTTATGAACCAACTTTCTTTCAAACTGAAAAAGGTGTAGAAGGCGGTATAACTTCCATGTATGCACACTTACGTTATATTTACGGACAAGCATACTATTACAATTCATGTTTGACAGGAACAGATGAAGCAACTTATGCCCAATCCGCCGATGGAAACTTCAAAGATGCCGACTTATCAGGTGTGGGGAGTTTGACAGCAAGCAGCAGTCGTTCGGATGTACTGTGGGGAACAGCTTTCTCTAATATCAATACAGCTAATGGTGTCCTTGAAAATGGTTCTAAAGTAGGTGTTTCCGAGGCTCTTCTCGCCGAAGCACATTTCTTCCGCGGTATGGACTATTTTTTATTAGTACAGACTTTCGGCGGTGTGCCATTGGATTTGGGTGCCGGTGAATTAAAATTCAACATATCAACATCACGCACTTCTGTACGCAACACCGTTCCCGAAGTATACACTAAAGCCGTTTTTCCCGATTTAAAAACAGCTATCACCAATCTGCCTGATAACCCTCGTGTAACAGGTGGAGTTACTAAAACTGTAGCACGTTTATACTTATCAAAAGCATATCTGACATATGGTTGGTGGTTGGAAAATCCCAATAATATCCCCACATATCCGGAATGCGACCGCACAGATCCCGATGGACATGATGCTACATGGTATTATCAACAAGCGTATGACATTGCAACTGAAGCAATTGACAATCCTGGTCCATATGGCTTGATGGAAAGTTTCTACCAAGTTAATGCCGGTCCATACGATCGTAACAAAGAAATTCTGTTATATGCAGATCACACGCAAGAAGATGAATATTACAATGGTGGTAGCTTGAGTTACGGTAGTGGTGGTGCCCCTGATAATTTTGCCGGTTGGATGATGAACTGGAATTACACGGACATTCAAGCTAAAGACAAAGATGGCAATACTATTTCACCCGTAATTCGTGTTGCAGAACAAGCCTATGGTCGTCCATGGACTCGTATGGCCCCTCCTCATGGTGTATTCACAAAGACGTTTAAAGATAAGACCAAAGATTCCCGTTACGATGGAACATTTACAACCGTTTACCGCGGTAATTGGTCTACAAATGGAAACAATTGGACAACCGTTTCAGGAGCTAACGGAATTGCAGTAGCTGAAGGAGAACCTTTATTGACCTTCCTTCCGGAAGATGACCCTAACATTCAATATCCAGATGGTGCAGGAAACAGTAATACTGGCGCAGGAGTTATAACAGGACGTGGTGATTATGTAATGGGTCCCAGTGCAATCAGCCGCCGCGTATACCCCGGTCTTTGGAAGCTTGGTCCCTATCGTACAGATAACGGCACTGGTCCAGGCCAGCCAAATGCCGGTAGTACACGCCCGTACAATATTGCCAAGTTCTCCGAGCTTTACCTTATTGCAGCAGAAGCGGCAGTAAAGGGAGCAACAACCAAGCCTGATAAGAGTGCACGTGAATTAGTTAATGTTTTACGCGATCGTGCTGGAAAATGGACATTCAATAATGCAGAAAACGAAGAAATGGACGTGGATTATGGTTCTCAATTAACAGCTGAAACTCCGGCAACAATTGACATCAATTTCATCTTAGATGAACGTTCACGTGAATTCTATGGTGAAGGCTATCGTTGGTTCGACCTTGTCCGCACACAAAAGTGGAACGAATATGCCGATAGCTACGAAATCTGCGGAAATGATAAAGGAGACCGCAATATCGTGACTTATACACGTACTATCAAACCTGGACATTATCTACGTCCTATTCCACAAGGACAACTTGACGGTATGGAAATGAGTGCTGACGAGAAAAAGAACTACCAAAATCCTGAATACAGATAACTGTCTTTTGGTATAAGTTCGCAATAGGTATTCAACGAAACCGCTTGTAGATGTCTCCAAGGTATCTGCAAGCGGTTTTTTTTATAAATATTGATATGATGAGAAAATATAGCTTTTATATTAAATAAATACTTATATGAAGAACATTAAAACTTTTATTATCATAGTTTTTTCCATACTGAATTTTTCGGCATGTAATACTCCCGAGCCTATAGACCAAGATGGAACCATGCTTTGGCTTGCAAACGGACGAAGCTATAAAGAAGTGCTGGCTTCGGTTGAGACCCGGATAGACAGTACTCTTTCCAAAGAAGAGTATCACATTTACGATGCCAATGGCAAACGCTATATTGATGGCGGTTCACAAGCAGCAATCCGTTATGGAGTATATGCCCTGCAAAGGGCAGAGGTTCTCGGTAAAGCAGATGCCGGTCTGGATATTCATGAAAAACCATATTACGAATACCGTATTCTCAACCATTGGGACAATCTTGATGATACTGTAGAAAGAGGTTATGCCGGACTATCCATGTGGGAATGGACAGCAAAAGAAATTCCCACTGAGAGAATCCACCACTATGGCGAACTCTGTGCATCTGTGGGATTGAACGGTGCAGTCCTCAATAATGTCAATGCCAATCCCCTTATCTTAGACAAAGAACATATCGAAAGAGTAGCTCAAATAGCCAACATACTCAGAGAATATGGCATCACCACCTACCTCTCCATCAAATGGACAAGCCCTGTCACTCTTGACGGATTAAAATCAGGAGATCCTCTTGAGCCCAAGGTACGTCAGTGGTGGAAAAATAAAGCCGCTGAAATCTACACTGCCATTCCCGATTTCGGCGGCTTTCTCGTAAAGGCAAATTCCGAAGGACAGGCTGGTCCGCAAGATTATGGCCGGACCCACGCCGACGGCGCAAATATGCTTGCCGAAGCAGTATCTCCCTATGGTGGAATCATTATGTGGAGAGCCTTCGTATACAACCCTACCAGCAGCGACAGGGCCAATCAGGCTGTAGAAGAATTCAAATCACTTGACGGACAATTTGCAGACAACGTCATTATCCAGATCAAAAACGGTCCTATTGATTTTCAGCCACGTGAACCTTTCAGTCCTTTATTCGGGCAGTTATACAACACTCCCATGATGATGGAATTCCAAATTACTCAAGAATATTTAGGATTCTCCAATCATCTCGTCTACCATGGCACTACTTATGAAGAATGTCTCGACAGCGATACTTATAGAGACGGAAAAGGTTCGACCGTAGCAAAAATGGTTAAAGCCATTGCAGGTGTTGCAAATACCGGTCAAGACCCTAATTTCTGCGGTTACATATTTGCCCAATCCAATTGGTATGCTTTCGGCCGCCTTGCCTGGGACCCTACATTAAGTGCTGAACAGATTGCAAATGAATGGATACACCAGACTTTCATCAAACCTAAAGGAATAACACCCACAGCTTATGAACAGAATTTTCTTATCCCAGTCAAGGATATGATGATGAGTTCCCGCGAGACAGCCGTAAATTACATGATGCCGCTTGGATTCCACCATATATTTGGCGGTTCGCATTATGGACCGGGACCATGGGAAAATAGTATAAGACGTCCCGACTGGTCACCTGTATTCTATCATAAAGCAGACAAAAATGGAGTGGGATTCGACCGTACACGCAACGGTTCTGCTAATGTAGACCAATACCATGAACCGTTAGCTTCACAATTCAATTCACTTGAAACCTGCCCTGAAAATCTTCTTCTTTGGTTCCACCATCTCCCATGGGACTATAAGCTTTCTTCTGGTAGAGAACTTTGGGACGAGATATGCCTGCACTATGACAAAGGTATCTCGCAAGTTGAGGAATACAAAAAAATGTGGGCAAAGCTCAAGCCCTATGTCAGCGAAAGCATTTTTAATGAGGTATCCGAGAAACTGGATATTCAGAAGAATGACGCTGAATGGTGGAGAGATGCTTGTGTAGGTTATTTCCAGACTTTCTCTAACAAAGAGCTCCCCGCAGGTGTAAGACCTTTGAACATCCCCATTGACTCTCTAATGAACAGCAGAGTGAAATCCAATCGTTACGGTATGCCTTACCATGATGAAAATCACAAGCCTATCATTATCAAACGTCTTTAAAAACATTTTACCCATGTGCAGGACATCCTGTGCATGGGTATTTTAAAGGATTAAGAACATTTCCAGACCTTCTCTTGTAACAATAAACAAAGATAAGGGGGTCATCCGTTGGATAACCCCCTATTATAAAATATTTTGTGTTTGCCTATATAGGGCATTCCCAATAACCCTAAGCAATGTTTATAACTAACCTATTTCTCAAAAAGTCCTGAAAACATCCCCAAAAGTTTATTCCAATATCTTTTTTATAAAATCTTTCGGCTGATAATTACGATCGAAAAGCAAAGCATAATCCTTACGACCCCTCACAGGAAAACCGTTCTTCCAAGAATCACCGTCACTTACCCCCCAAGCTGTTACACGACTCACAAAGTCGGAATGTTTAATGAAGAGATTTAAGAAATCAGACATACGATCGTTCCATTGCTTGGAAACGCTATCGGGCAAAGACTCCGGATAGGGATTCAGCATCTTTTTATACGCAACCGTATCGGATACATTGGCAGTACGTTTCAAGGTAGGCAATGCAGACATATCCCATTCTGTTATCATGACCTTAGCTCCAGTAGAAGCATAAGCAAGCATGCTCTCCTCGAAATCTGTCAAAGAAGGATAATCCAGACCGACATGGCCTTGCATACCGATAGCATCAACACGAAGCCCTTTCGATTTCATGTCATTCACGAGTTTCACAACAGTTGTACGCTTCCCAACTTCATGCATATTATAGTCATTATAATATAATTCGGCTTCAGGATCAGCCTCGTGAGCATACTGAAAAGCAAGAGGAATAAATTCTTCTCCCAAGATCTCATAGAACTTACTCTTGCGATAGGAACCGTCTTCAAGAATGGCCTCGTTCACAACGTCCCAACCCTTAACACGTCCTTTATAGCGGCTGACAATAGTTGTAATATGATCTTTCAACCGCTGCTTCAGTACTTCCGGAGCAACATTATTACCGTCCTTATCAACACAGAACCAGGAAGCAAGTTGGGAATGCCAAACCAAACAATGACCGATTATGTACATTCCATTGTCTTCACCAAACTTTACGAATTCATCTGCCTGGCTGAAATCATAACGGTCTTCCTCCGGATGAATGGTCTGACACTTCATACAGTTCTCTGCAACAATTGAATTAAAGTGGTGTTTTACAATCTTAACTGCCGCAGTATCCACACCTGAAGATTGACGAGCATTCAATGCCACACCTACCAAAAATTTATCACCCAACACTCCCTTCAAAGAAGCATCGTTTTCCGTTGCAACACGAGTAGTGCAGGAGCCTAAAGCCAAGCCTGCCAACACTGCCAATAACGTTTTTTTGTTTTTCATGTTAGTTCTTAATTTATAATTATTATTCAAATAGTAATTTGCAAATAGCTTATTACCAATTATCTGTTCTAAAAGGCGATGCCAGCAGTCCTTCTTTATTGCACAGATTGGCATCCTCAGGATTATTACTCCAAGCATAACGTACTGCCACCGGATTCTTCACAAACTCACTGCTCACCACCACTTTATTGCCACGTATCACAGCATCTGCCCACACAAATTTCCGGTCTTCACCTGCAATAGCAAAATGCTTAAGTTCTTTCCCCTTACAAGTCAATCCACGACCTGTTTCAGTAAAAGTCAGAATTATTTTATCCCCTTCCACTCTCATTTCTTTATACAAAGGACCGGAAGCAGTAACTTTTTCTCCATACACAAGTCTACGGGCTCCCAGAAAAAGCCGCTGTGCAACCGCTTTCTTATTCAAAGGATGTATATCATTCCATTCGCCCACATCATAAGTTACTGCCAATGCAGTATGTGGCACATTCAATGCTGTTTTAAACTGAGCCTCACGTATTCTTGCCCATCCACTATCGGAAGGTTTATCACTCTTCTCCATATAATTGGGTAATTGCACCAATAAGAAAGGCATATCAGGCATTTTCCAAAGTTCCCGCCAGTTCTGAATCAAAGCCTCCAATAAAGAAGCATATGTCTGCGAACGACCGGAATTACTTTCACCTTGGTACCAAATGGCCCCTTTCACCTGATAATTGCTAATCGGATAGATCATTCCATTATAGAGTCCGGAACCAGCCTTCTTAAGATTCTTAAGCTTCCCGTTATATTTCATCACTTCATCCAGATTAATACCTACCTTATACTTCCATGTACCAGTAAGGTCTACTTCTGCATCATCTCCTACAATCTTATATTTCTTATCTTTAACAAAACCGCCATTGGAAGAATTAGCAGTAAGCCTTACGGCTATCACATTTTCACCTTGTGTCAAAACTCCTGCCGGAATATCATATTTACGAGGAGGGTAAGTATAGGAAGTAAAACCAACGAAAGTTCCATTTACAAAGACAGAATCACTGTCAACCATCCTTCCCATATAAAGGCGCGCATGTCTTCCCACCATCGAATCGGGAACACGAAACTCTTTTCTATACCATACAGTACCTTTTGTACGGATGCCATTCTCCTGCCAGTATCCCGGCACATCCATTGTTGCCCAATCTGTGTCATCAAAATTCTTCTGTTGCCAACAGCCTGTTCCCTTATCTTGCTGTGCCAATTTCATACTGTCCAAAGCAGCTTTATCAAAAAGAAGCTCCGGAAATGTTTTCAGATGTTCCTGACTTATCCAGCTTTCTATGGCAGAGCCTCCTAAACTGGAAACCAACATACCTACAGGCACTTTATATTTATTGTATGCCTCTTGAGCAAAAAAATATGCCAATGAAGTCCAGTTCAACACATCGGAAGCTATGGCCGAATACCACCCGGCATTTCCCGCAATTTCATCTTTCAGTTCTTCCACTGAATTCTGAGTAGGTACTTTATAATGCCGTATCATGTGATTGTTAGATACATTGATTTCAGGAAACATTTCCGTAAGACGTTCAATAGGAGTTTCCTGATTGGACTGGCCGGAACAAAGCCAAACATCCCCTACCAGAACATCACGAATAACAAGTTCATTCACTTCCAGAAGAAAAGGACCTCCTGGTTGCTGCGGTGGCAGGAGGACCAACCAATTCCCCTTCGCATCAGCTTCAGTATTATAATGCTTTCCACGAAAACGTACGGTTACTTTCTCTCCGGGAGAAGCCCAGCCCCATATTTTCAATTCCGTATCACGCTGCAACACCATTTTGTTACTTACCAAACGAGGAAGTCTGACTTTAGCCGAAAGCGGTAGCGAAGCCGTACAAACCAACAAAATAAGGCTAACAATAAAAAATATTCTTTTCATAATTTATACTAGAATTATTTACAGGTCAAATTTAAAAAATCCTTCTTATACGGATTAGTAAATATGTTACACTTTCTTCTATTGGGATTACAAGTTCGCTTCCAATGTTACCCTTTCTTTTTTCTATGTAACAATCCTATCAAAAATCATCAGATCAGTGCCTCAAGTCACAAAATATATTGTCATATAGTAACGGTAAAATTCTGCCATTTTTTTCCAAAATTTAAAAATCCATGTTTCGATTTCAAAATAACAGCATTCTTTAAGACTGCATCCAAATGCTTCATAAAGCCTAAAAACGACCAATAAAACATATCATAGCAAAGAATGTAACATATAAAACAAAAGATGTAACATACAACAAGTTTTGTGATACATATTCCAAAGTAAATTAAAAAGCTGTTGACTACCTTTGTAAAGTTTCATCAAGCAGCCTATTTGAGAACTATATGAAGAAATTAATTCTATTTTTAATTTTAAACTGTTTAGCCTTCGAATACATCATTGGTCAAAATAGTTTTTTACAAAGACAAGGAACCGCCACTCAACTTGTTGTACATGGAATGCCTTTCCTTATATTAGGAGGAGAATTAGGCAATTCATCTGCTGCTTGTCCGCAAGATATTGAACGTATTTTTCCGAAACTTAAAAGAATGGGGCTGAACACAGTATTGGTTCCTGCCTATTGGGAGCTGATAGAACCGATTGAAGGACAATTCGACTTCACACTTACAGATAAAGTACTGCAACAAGCACGACTGAACGATCTCAAGATTATATTTTTATGGTTTGGCGCCTGGAAAAACTCAATGAGTTGCTACGCACCCTTATGGTTTAAAGAAAACCACAAAAAATATCCACGTGCATATACCCAAAGCGGCAAGCCACTTGAAATAGCCAGCGCTTTTTCCGAAGCTGTATATAAAGCTGATCAACGTGCGTTTTCCCAATGGATGCAACATATAGCAATGGTCGATAAAAAGGAAGGCACAGTGATCATGATACAAATAGAAAATGAAATCGGCATGTTGGAAGACGCTCGTGATTATTCACATGAAGCCAATAAAGCATTCAACGCTCCTATACCGGCTGAATTCATGACCTATCTGCAAAAAAACAAAAAAGCGCTTCATCCGCAAATGTTAGATAAATGGGAAAGTCAAGGATGTAAAAAGCAAGGTAATTGGCAAGAAGTATTTGGGGCAGACATCTACACCGATGAAATCTTCATGGCATGGCACTATGCCAAATATGTGGAAGGACTGGCACAAACAGCCCGTTCCATCTATAACATCCCGCTATATGTCAATGCGGCAATGAACAGCCGAGGACGCAAACCAGGTGAATATCCCTCTGCCGGTCCTTTGGCACATTTAATTGATGTATGGCATTGTGGAGCACCCAGCATTGATATTCTTGCACCCGACTTGTATGATAATGGATTCACAGACTGGGTAGCACAATATAAATTGCACAACAATCCTTTGTTCATTCCGGAAATTCGTCTGACAGATGATAATAGTATCCGGGCTTTTTATATTTTTGGCGAACACGATGCCATTGGCATTAGTCCTTTTTCAATAGAAGACGGTTCCGACTCTCCTAAATCACCATTAGTCCAAAGCTATACCCAATTAAAGGAATTAATGCCTTTACTCACTAAATATCAAGGTAAAGGATTAATGAAAGGGCTACTTTTTGACAATGAAAACAAAGAACGCATCATCATAGATGATGATTTAACCGTAACTGCCCGGCACTTCTTCACTCTCCCTTGGGATCCACGTGCAACAAATGGCAGTATATGGCCTGAAGGCGGCGGCATTTTATTAAAACTCTCTAAAAATGAATATGTCGTAGCCGGTAGCGGCATCGTATTGGAATTTAGCAAAACCTCAGAAAAGCAAACGATTGAAAAACAAAAACAATTGGGAGAAGACGGATTTGCTTTGGGAAACGACCAAATAAAAACGAAACACCACAAGTTCAAAGGAAAACGTTGTGGCATTGGATACGTGGATGAAGTCAAAGTAGACAAAGATGGCAAACTTCATTATGTCCGCCGGCTCAATGGAGACCAGAATCATCAAGGACGCCACGTACGCATACCTGTAGGAGACTTCAAAATATTACATGTACAATTGTACGAATATCAATAAACATGACAGATTCATTTGAATTTGGCAATATGACGAAAAAATATGAAAAGTTTGATTTATGATAAAATCAGGTTAGGAGTGGCAGTGCTACTTTACCTTTGCGCTACCTCATGGGCAGATGCAAAGGTAAAGTTGCCTGCTTTAATTTCAGATGGAATGGTACTGCAACGCGAACAGTCTGTCAAAGTATGGGGTACAGCGGATGCAGGCGAAAATATCACCATAGAGTTTCAGAAAAAGAGCTATCATGCTACCGCTGATGCCAACGGACAATGGAGCATTACACTACCACCGCTGAAAGCAGGCGGTCCTTTCCTAATGCAAATCAATGACATCAAACTGAATGACATTTTAGTAGGTGATGTATGGCTCTGCTCAGGACAATCAAACATGGAACTGCCAGTGAAAAGGGTAATGGATATGTTTTCTAATGAGATACTAAACTACAACAATGAGAAAATACGACATATCCTCATACCCCAGAAATACAATTTTCACGCACCTCAAGAGGAGATATCCGCAACAAGCTGGAAGACGCTAACGCAAAAAAATGTGATGGAATTCTCCGCTCTTGCCTATTTCTTCGCCAAAGAAATGTACGAAAAGACTGGTATACCTGTAGGACTCATCAATTCCAGTTGGGGAGGTACTCCTGTAGAAGCATGGATAAGTGAAGAAGGATTGAAGGAGTTTCCCTTATATATCAATAGCAAACGCTTGTATGAAGATGATGCCTATTGCAGCCATATCAAGAAATTAGAGGCTGAAAACTTCTATCGTTGGAACCTATCGCTCTATCGCAGTGATGCAGGCCTGCACGAATCCACTCCCTGGTATGCAACCAATTATGATGATAACAATTGGCAAACGGTAAATATGTTTTCACAATCATGGGGTAATAATGGTCTGAACCCGATTGGCGGTTCCCATTGGCTGCGCCAAGACATAGAGATACCGCAATCATGGAACGGCAAAGAAGCTACATTGCGCTTAGGCTGTATTGTCGATGCCGATTCCGTATATGTAAACGGAGTATTTGTAGGAACCACCAGCTATCAATATCCTCCCCGTATATACCGGATACCTGCCGGTATATTGAAATCCGGAAAAAACAATATAACCGTCCGCATTATCAGCAACGGTGGACAACCGGGGTTCGTACAGGAAAAACCATACAAAATTATCTGCGACAACGAAGAAATCAATCTGAAACAAAAATGGAAATACCGGTTAGGAGCTCCCATGCCACCCGCTCCGGAGATGATGTTTTTCTGGTACAAACCGGTATGCTTATACAATGCCATGATAGCTCCACTGCAGAACTATTCCATACGGGGAGTGCTATGGTATCAAGGTGAATCAAACGTATCACGCCGAAATGAATATGTTGCACTCTTGTCAGCAATGATTGCCGATTGGCGCCGTACATTCAACCAGCCCGGACTGCCTTTCCATATCGTAGAGTTAGCCGATTTTCTGTCAAAAGATAATATTGAAGGCCGGAAAGCTTGGGCAGAAATGCGCCAGGAACAAGCCAAAGCAGCCGCTTTCAATTCCAATACTTATCTTATACGCAACAGTGACCTGGGAGAGTGGAATGATATTCACCCTCTTGACAAAAAAACCTTAGGCAAACGTGCAGCAGAAAGTGTATTGAACAGCACAAAACAATGATACACCTTTTTTTGATAATGATCAACTAATAAAAATTTAATAGAATGAATACACTTAACCAAAAAGTGTCCATAGCCGAAAAGATTGGTTATAGCCTCGGAGATTGTTCTGCGAATTTTGTGTTCCAAATGATGATGATTTACCAGACTAAGTTCTATACAGACGTATTTGGTCTGGAAGGAGCTGTAGCTGGTAGTGTAATGCTATTAGCGCGCATTGTAGATGCCTTTGTAGACCCAACGGTGGGAATTTTGTCCGACCGCACAAAGTCCAAATGGGGTAAATATCGCCCATGGGTTCTTTGGACAGCTCTACCTTTCATGGTGTTTTACATTTTGGCATTTTACAATCCGGGCATTGAAGACAAAGGACTTGTAGCTCTGTACGCAACAATTTCTTACACTTTATTAATGACCTTGTACTCATTCAATAACACTCCTTATGCCTCACTGGGAGGAGTTATGACAAGTGACATTAAAGAACGTAACAGCATTACCAGTATACGTTTTGTGGCAGCCACTATCGCACAATTCATTGTACAAGGCTTAACACTGCCATTAGTCAGCAAGTTTACCGGTGAATCTGGTAACAAAGGACATGGATGGCTTTGCACAATATCATTGTTTGCCGTCATCGGTCTGATATTCCTCATCATTACTTTCTTTTCTGCACGTGAACGTATTACACCTCCGACTAACCAAAAGACAGATACCAAACAAGATATCAAGGATGTTTTCAAGAACATACCATGGCGGGCTATGTTCATTCTGACATTATTTATATTTACTACCCTTGCCATGTGGGGAAGCGCAATGAATTACTATTTCGAGAACTATGTAGACGCCAGTGCGCTTTATGCCTTTCTTGATAAGATAGGCTTAGTTGCCACTGAAGCCGGAGACGGAATAGGATACAGTATATTAAATGCTTTCGGATTAATAGTCAGCAGTCCGGATAAAGCATACGAAGTAGGTTTTGGCGTATTCAACATGTTGGGTGCATTGGTTCAGTTCTTTGGCGTAATCCTACTTTCCAGTTTTCTGGCAAACCGTTACGGAAAGAAACGTGTATTCATCATTTGCCTTGCACTGACCGCACTATTCACAGCCTTCTTCTATTTCCCCAACGAAACCGATGTAGAGACTATGTTTGTACTGAACTTCCTCAAGAGCCTTGCATATGCTCCGACAGTACCTCTGCTTTGGGCTATGATTGCTGATGTAGCCGACCATTCAGAATATGTCAACCACCGACGTGCCACAGGCTTCGTCTTTGCTGGAGTTGTCTTTGCACTGAAAGCCGGTTTGGGCATCGGTAGCGCCATACTGGGTTTCCTTCTTTCCGGTTTCGGTTATGTATCAGGAGCGGGAACGGAACAGGTAGACTCTGCCATCCAAGGTATCGTGCTTTCATCCAGTTTGATTCCTGCTGCAACATTCTTTATAGGTGTTATTGCACTCTACTTCTACCCCATAACCAAAGAGTATAACGAACACATGCAGGCCGAACTGAAAGAACGAAGAAGCAAAGCAGATTATTAAAGACTCACAACCGTTTAAAAACAGACAAGTAATAATTCAATTTCTATAAAAAAATAATTCAATAACTTATAACTAAATTCTGATTCACCATGAAAAAAGAAATGAGATACTTAGTTCCGGGAGATTATATGGCAGATCCTGCCGTACATGTTTTCAACAACAGAGTTTACATCTACCCCAGCCACGACTGGGAAAGCGGCATCGAAGAAAACGACAATGGCGATCATTTCAACATGAAAGACTATCATGTGTTCTCCACCGATGATATTATGAACGGCGAAATCAAAGACCATGGAGTAGTCCTTCAGATAGAGGACATACCTTGGGCAGGTCGTCAGCTATGGGACTGTGACGTAGCCCGGAAAGACGGAAAATATTACATGTATTTCCCCTTGAAAGACCAAAATGATATTTTCCGTATCGGCGTGGCTATCAGTGACAATCCGGAAGGACCGTTCATTCCCCAAGCCAACCCGATGAAAGGCAGTTACAGTATCGACCCTGCCATCCTGGATAATGGAGACGGTGATTTCTATATGTATTTCGGCGGTTTGTGGGGTGGCCAACTGCAACGCTATCGCGACAATAAAGCTTTGGAATGTGCCGCTTTACCCGAAGGTAACGAACAGGCTCTTCCCGCCCGTGTGGCCAAACTCAGCAAAGATATGCTGGAGTTTGCAGAAGAGCCGAAAGCTGTTGTCATTTTGGATGAAAATGGAAAACCTCTGACAGGAGGCGACAATGAGCGCCGTTTCTTCGAGGCCAGCTGGATGCACAAATACAACGGCAAATATTATTTCTCCTACTCCACCGGCGATACCCACCGCCTATGTTACGCCATCGGTGACAATCCTTACGGACCTTTCACTTACCAAGGTGCCATTCTCACTCCGGTAGTGGGTTGGACCACGCATCATGCCATTGTAGAGTATAAAGGAAAATGGTATCTATTCCACCACGACTGTGTGCCTTCCAATGGAAAGACATGGCTCCGCAGTCTGAAAGTTTGCGAACTGGAATATGATGCTAATGGCAAAATAATCACTATTGAAGGACAATAATCCAATGCACCAAGATGCCTTTATACCGCGCTAACATACGCGGCATAGAAACCATTTATCAATTTGTAATCCTAATGACATGAAATACAGAATATTTTCGCTTTTCTACATCGCAATAGTATTCGTTACCCAAATGGCTGCCGAAAACGGTAGCCATTTGTGGCTTCGACTGCCTGCCAATGCCCATGCAGAAATTTCCGCTCCCCGCCAATCGGCTACACTAAACATAGCAGTCGAGGAGTTGCATCAGGCATGGCAAGGAGCCCCTGTCCAGCTCGTTATACAAAGGGACAAACAATTGCAACCAGAAGGTTTCCGCATCCGACATGAAGATAACAAAATCACGCTCACATCTCCCACCGAGACAGGATTACTCTATGCCGCCTATCACCTGCTCAGGATGCAAGCGACCGGGCAAAACGTCACTGCAACTCAAACAACAGAGAATCCCGCCTACAGCCTGCGCATCCTCAACCATTGGGACAATATGGACCGTACCGTAGAACGCGGTTATGCAGGACAATCGCTTTGGAATTGGGAAGAACTGCCGAATACCCTGTCCAGATATAAGGAATATGCCCGCGCCAATGCTTCCATCGGCATCAACGGCACTGTACTGAACAACGTAAATGCTTCACCCCAAATTCTTTCTACCGAATACCTGCAGAAAGTAAAAGCATTGGCAGATATTTTCCGCCCATACGGACTACGTGTGTACCTCTCCGTTAATTTTGCATCCCCTATGGTTCTCGACAGTCTGAGCACTGCCGATCCTCTTGACAAAAAAGTTATCCGCTGGTGGAAAAACAAAGTTAAGGAAATCTACCGCATCATCCCCGACTTCGGCGGTTTTCTGGTGAAAGCCAATTCGGAAGGACAGCCTGGTCCTTACGATTTCGGACGTACCCATGCCGAAGGTGCCAACATGCTGGCAGACGCATTGAAGCCCTACAAAGGTATCGTTATGTGGCGCGCTTTTGTATACAGCCCTTCCGATGCCGACCGTGCCAAACAAGCATATTTGGAGTTTGAGCCCTTGGATGGACAGTTCCGCAACAACGTCATCGTCCAAGTGAAGAACGGACCGATAGATTTCCAACCCCGCGAACCGTACAGTCCATTGTTCAGTGCGATGCAACATACACCACTAATGGCAGAGTTCCAAGTGACACAGGAATACCTGGGACACTCCAATCATCTTGCTTATTTGGCCCCGATGTGGAAAGAATTCTTTGAATTCGTAACACCCGCTTCTTTAAAGGCAGTGGCCGGTGTTGCCAATATAGGTACAGATACCAACTGGTGCGGTCACACCTTTGCACAAGCCAACTGGTATGCTTTCGGACGCCTATCATGGCAACCCTCTTTATCTTCCGAACATATTGCTGATGAATGGCTAAAGCAAACTTTTGACTTCCAGCCCTCGGACATCAATGCCCAATTAAAGAAGATGATGCTCGACAGCCACGAGGCTGTGGTAAACTATATGATGCCCCTTGGCCTACATCACATTTTCGCATGGGGGCATCATTACGGTCCCGAGCCTTGGTGCAACATCCCCGGCGCCCGCCCGGACTGGCTTCCATCCTACTATCACAGAGCAGACAAACAAGGGATAGGTTTCGACCGCAGTAGCAAAGGAAGCAATGCCGTTGCACAATATCCGGAAAACCTGTCTAAGCAATACGACAACATCAGCACTTGTCCCGAAGAATATCTCCTATGGTTCCACCATGTGCCCTGGAATTACCGCATGAAAAGCGGTCGCATTCTATGGGACGAGCTCTGCTATCACTACGACAATGGAGTCCGACAAGTCAGAGACTTTCAGAAGATATGGGATGCCGCCGAAAAATACATTGACGCAGAACGTTTCCATGAAGTACAGTCCGCCTTGAAGATACAGGCCCGCGATGCTGTTTGGTGGAAAGACGCCTGCCTTCTTTATTTCCAAAAATTCTCAAGCATGCCCATACCTTACGAGATCGAACGCCCTATACACGAATTGAAAGACTTGCAAAAGATACATCTCCCCATCAGCAACTATGAATGTCCCACCAAAGAACTGCTGAATAAAAACAGATAAAAAAAAGGCATCAACAAGTGTGGCAGAAAGGGGCAAAAGATATCACTCTTCACTCCTCTCTGCCACACTTGTTTATATTCCCTTAAAGCACACCACTTGTTTAATAGGAATAAACTTATAATTCAAAGCCAATAAACTATAAGTTTAATTCGGTGAAACAAATATAAATTTCCGGTGAAACAAGTCCTTCCTTTTCTCATAGTGCAATGTTACGTTATTGAGTTTTTTTTGTAATTCTGGAAGATTTTTATAACCACTTTATTAGCAAGCAGTTCTGAGGATAAGGTAAAAATGAGGTAATGATTTGGCAACCCTGTCTATTTCTACGTTCTGCTGTGAGTTGCTGTCAATGTCTCTCGTCTTGGTACAAAAGTAGCAATAAAAATCGGATACACATCAAAATGTCCCATGATTTTTATCACAGGACGTTTTTTATCTTCGCTGAATAATCCGGTTTAACCGTTACTTCTATTTTCGGCAAGTTGCGGGCTATGATTGCTGAAATTTATACTTTAATCCATACTCTTCCAACTTGCTATACAGCGTTGTACGTCCGATTCCGAGCAATTCGGCGGCAACCTTGCGGTTTCCGTTTGCCTGCTTCAACGCGCGTAAGATGCGTTCCTTGTCCTCCGCATCGTTTCGCAAGGCGAAGCTGACAGGTGAGGTCGGTTTCGTTACGGCAAGTTCCAGATGCTCTTTCATGACAACTCCCGTCTGTGCCTGCAACACCGCGCCCATTATCTTCTGCCGAAGCTCACGGACATTACCCGGCCACGGATGGGTCAGCAATGTCTTACGGGCTTCCGCATCGAACCCAGTCACGCTACATTCCAATTCATTGTTGGCAATCTCACGGAAGAACTCCGCCAACGGCATGATGTCCTCCTGACAGTCACGCAAGGGCGGAACAGTTATCTCGAAGTCGTGCAAACGGTACAGCAAATCCTGTCGGAAACGTTTTTCAATGACCGCTTTCTCCAGATCCTCGTTGGTGGCGGCGATGATGCGGACATTGAAGCTCTTGTCCGTCTTGTCACCTATAGGGCGGTATCTCCGTTCCTGTATGGCACGGAGTAACATCTGCTGGGTTTCCAATGCGAGATTGCCTACCTCATCCAAGAACAATGTGCCACCCTCTGCCTCATTGAAGTATCCTTTCTTTGTGCTGTCCGCACCCGTAAACGCGCCTTTGACATGTCCGAAGAATGCCGAGGGCGCAAGGTCTTTGGAGAGTGAACCGCAGTCCACAGGCACAAACGGTTTCCCTGCCCTTTTGCTCTTATCATGCAGATGGTGGGCGATATGCTCCTTGCCCGTGCCGTTCTCTCCGAATATCAGCACGCTCATATCAGTAGGGGCAACTAATCTTATCTGTTGCATGATTTTCTGAAAGGCGGAACTGTCACGGGCAAAAACGGGCATACGATTTCGTCCGATACTCCGTTCTTTCAGGATGGTATGAAGCAGAGGCATAAGTTTATCCTCCACAAGCTGCTTGGGGATATAGTCCAGCGAGCCGAGTTTCATACTTTCGACTGCCGTATGCACTTCGGCATAGTTGGTCATGATGATTAACGGTTGTGTCATGCCTTCCTTGCGCATCCATCGTAATAGGTCGATGCCGTCACCGTCGGGTAGTCGTAGGTCAGAAACCACGATGTCCCCGTCTGAGGCTTGTTGCAGAAGTTTCTTCGCGGTCGAGAGGTGGTAAGCCTGCACGGTACGGAATCCTTCCCGTGCCAGCAGGTTGCAGACAAACTCGCAATACACGATATTGTCCTCCACCACGATGATTCTTGTTTTATCCATTTTCGTATTTTTCCTTTCTTCTTTTGCCTGCCGGATAATTTCAGCACCTTTATCCAGCACAGCCGGTCACCGCTTTGCATATCGCTTCGTCATCTGGAGTGGCACTTCCATGAAGTTGGGCGTAAAGTTCCCTCAATGGCTGGTCGGCACGGAGAATCTGCCATGAACTTCGCAGATGGTGTGTAAGTGTGTCCAGTTCTTGGAGGTCTTTACGCTGTTCTGCATCCTTGACCGCCTGCATTTCCTTTTCGGTTTCCGCTATCAGTTTGTCCAGCATGACGGATTCATTGCCATAAGATAGCAGAGTGGAAAAATCCGGCTTTTCATCCAATATGCTGCTTAATGCGCATTTATCCGTAATCTCCATCAGTTCGGATATGGAGAACGGCTTGAACAGGCATCCGGCAAATCCACGCCCTATAAGTTCCTCCTTGCTGCAACTGCCCGAAGCGGTTGTCACGACTATGGGAATACTCTTCGAGTTGCCTACATTGGATGAGCGCAACAGTTCCAGCAGTTCAAAACCGCTTATCTCAGGCATATTCAGATCCGTCAGAAGCAGGCTGTATTCCTTTTTTCGTATCAGCTCCATCAGTACCGAAACATTGGTACAGGTATCGCAGTGCATCCCTTCATGGGCATACATTTCTTTCAACATAAGGAGAAGTACCTCGTCATTGTCGATGGCAATCACATCATGGCAGATATGATTATGGCGCATTTGCGCTTGAATTGTCTGTTCCGGCAGTTCCTCGGCTGTCTGCATGGGAATTTCCACCGTGAAGCGGCTCCCTTTGCCTTTCTCGCTTTCCAAGCGTATAGTTCCACCGAGCATCGCCACAATACGCTGCACGATGGACAATCCTAATCCGAAGCCGTCTTTTGCGGCGGCATTTGAAAGACGTTCAAATGCACCGAATACTCGTTGTTGCTCATCTTCGGTCATGCCCGTACCGGTATCTTCAACGATAAGTTTCAGCAAACCGTTATCATAATCCGCTGCCAATGATACACTACCGTTATCCGTGAACTTGATGGCGTTTGACAACAAGTTGTTGCCGATTTGCAGGATACGTTCCTTGTCGGTCAAAACCACCGCATCGGTGTGGCTCTCCACTATCAAAGTCAGCCCCTTGTTCATGGCAATGGGCATGAACTCCGTTTCAAGAATATGCGTGATTGCGGAAATCCTGCAAGGGGAAAGGTTGGGTTGCTCCTTGCCGTTGTCCAGACGGAAGAAATCCAGCAGCGTGTTGAGCATCTCCCGCATACGCTCGGAAGATTGCCGGATATTATCCACATACATGGTGCTTTTATCCGCGCTACAACTTTTCTGCATCAGTCCGGCATAGCCTCATTTTGTCAATCGTATTTTTTCGTGGTAGAAGTAGTTTACGATGACAGGTTTGCCTTTTTCCGAGCGTCCGTATGGCAGATCGTTTATACGATACGGGAAGCCCTGCTCCTTGGCGTAATTTGAAATGTCCTGCTCCAATGCCTGCCAGTATTCAAGCCTTTTTTTATTGTAAATTTCCTCGTAAAGCGGTATGAGGTCAGGATACTTCTCACGGATATACGTCATTATCCCGCCTTTGAACTGCCCGCGTAAATTCAGGTTTTCAAGCCAGATTAAATCAGCATAATCTTTTACCTCCTCTATTATTGCCTTCACGTCTGTTATTCTGGGGAATATGGGCGAGACGAAGCATACGGTGCGGATACCTGCCTCGTATGTCTGACGCATCGCTTTCAGACGGCGTTCAATGCTTACGGCGTTGTCCATATCTGCGCAGAACTGCTCGTCGAGCGTATTGACAGACCATGACACAGTCACTTTGGGAAAACTCTTCAACAGGTCGAGATCGCGAAGGACAAGATCGGACTTTGTGCATATCATAATCTCGGCATCGCTTCCTCGCAGCTCTTCGAGCAGCCTTCGGGTACGGTGGAATTCTTCTTCATACGGATTGTAACCGTCCGTCACAGACCCTATTACAACACGTTCACCGTCGTATTTATGAGGATTCGTTATCGGCTTCCAGTTTTTTACATCTAAAAACGTACCCCACGGCTCGGTGTGCCCGGTGAACCGTTTCATGAACGATGCGTAGCAATACCTGCAGGCGTGGGGACACCCTACATAAGGGTTGACCGAATATCCTCCCACCGGCAGAGAGGATTTGGTCATTACACTCTTTACATCTATTTCCTTTATTGTATCCATATTCATTGTATTCGTCTGGTAAATTGTTCCGGCAATTCCTGAATCATTCTTTCGTCGCCCATAATCGGCAGCAAATCCTCTTTCATGAACACCGGTATGCCATGAGCCTTTGCCTGTTCTGCAATGCTAAGCACCCATTCGGGGCGCGAATATGACTTTCCTTTTCGGTTTCCGGTCTCTGTGCCTATGACAATCCAGTCAATTCCCTCGAAATCAATCTCGCCGATATCATCGAAGAGAGGTTCAAACGTGACATGGTAGTGTCGTGCTTTGATATTCTTTTTCAAATCATCAATCCTCCTTTTCTCGGAACTGCGCGTGACGGTCACGCCCATCCATACGTTCTCGTCGTCAGAGGAGAAACTGATTTTGTCAGGGCGCTTCGTCAGAAAGATATAGGCGTGCTGGGGATTGCTGCTGATCCGCTCGAAAATTTCTGCGTTCCATTCAGGCTTCCAATCGGAGAAATCGCTCATTCCTGTCATGAGCCACACATGAGGACGGGACGTATCGATGATGCGCAGTTTTCGTTCCATGTATTCAGGCACGGAAAAGTCGTCGGTAATGTGGAAACGGCGGCAGTTGTTACGGGCATAGCAGTAAGGGCATCCTATAGTGCACCCTACCACTATGTTCATGTTTTTTATCAGGGATTTAATGCAGACACTCATAACACAACTGTTTCTCCGTCCTCCGGGATAATCAGCCGGCTCATGTCGGCTTCGTGATGCGTTGCCTCATTGCGCAGAATTGCACGGGTGGTCTGGCAATGGTCGATGGCATCCATGTGTACGGCTATCAGCTTGATATGCGAAGGCAATTCGTCAAGTATCTGCATCACTTCGTTCTCGTCGGGGATGATAGGACCGTCCGTTTTGGAAAATTCGGGAAAGATTGCACCTCCGGAGTTTACCACGATATAGTCAGGATTGAACCGTTCCACGGTGTCTCGGATACATGCTTCCCATCGGCAGTCACCCATTATATAAACGGTCGGGAAGCCCTCGGCTTTTAGCACATAACCTGATACAGGTCCCATCATCTGCCCGATCTGCCCGAAACCATGATGTCCGGTCGTGCGGTAAATGGATATGCCGTCTATTGTTTTTATTTCTTCGATGGGTATCACATTTGTAAATCCGTCGTTTCTGATGGCGTCCGCGTCCTGGGGCTGAACGTAGAAAGGAATTTCTTTGGGCAAATGTGTGGGGACACTCGGCTCGTAATGGTCGATGTGATTGTGGGTCAGGAGCACCATGTCCACGCCTCCGATAATATCCTGAATAGGAATGGTGAGGTGTACCCTCGGTGTTTTATTCACACCGAGGGCCGATATCAAAGTGCCTTTGTCGGCTAAAACGGGGTCAATTAGCATGGTGTGTCCCGCATACCTGATTTTCAAGGTGGCATTGCGCACCAATTGTACTGTGGATGTCTTTTTCATGACTATATGTCTTGTTATTGATTACGGGTGCAAAGTTCGGAAGAATCCGGCGAAACATCTATGCCTGAAAAAACGGTAATTATGCCATTTTGATAAATGAAATTATTATCTTTGCAAAAACGACAAGGATATGGACGAGATAATCAACCCTGATCGACTGGTCAGCGTACCGTTCAACAAGACACGCTGCGGCGTGGATTTTTACATCAATACTGCCATAAACAAGGACATCGGACTTGTGCTGACAGAAAACAAGCGGTTTAAGACAGACTTCTTCAGCTTCTACTTTTTCCGTAAGGCAAACGGATATTTGCTACTGAACTTCCGCAAGATTGAACTGCGCGACGGCATGGTTCTCCTGCTTTCACCCCATCAGCAACAAGAGTGGCATGTAGATGAGACGGCGTTGGATTACACGTTCCTTATATTCCGCGAAGATTTCATGCGTACTTTTATCGCCGACAAGTTCTTCGTTTTTCGCCTTTTGTATTGTTACCAGACAGATACGCCGCCTTACATCAATGCCACACATGACGAAATGAAGGAATATATGCGGCTGCTCGGAAAGATTAAGTATGAGCTGATGAATCCAGTGTCCGATACGTACAATATCATTGTTTCCTTACTATATTATCTTTTGCTGATTATCAATCGTACATACGCTGCCGCCTATTGCTTGCCCGCTGAAATTGCTAAAAACAATTTCGCTTTTCGGTTCAAGGACTTGTTGGAACAGAATATCCGCACCCACCAGCGGGTGCAGGAATATGCAGACATGCTTCATGTCAGTCGCATCACACTCAATAACTCAGTAAAAGCCCAATTCGGAGTATCAGCTACCCATTTGATAAAACAACGTCTGCTTGAGGAACTGAAGAACGAATTGCTATTCTCCAACCGCACTGTCAGTGAAATGGCGGATGATTTCAATTTCTCTGATCCGAGCCATCTCATGCGCTTCTTCAAACAGCAAACAGGCAAAACATTTACTCAGTACATGACGGATTACAATAAAGGCATATACGAATAACTTCTTAATATAGTCGATAGCGGCTATCGAAATATGGTTGTTGATGTTCAGGCGTTTTTGTACTGCATGAACCATTTTACGATTTCTGGATCTTCGTGCGAGCCGAGTAAGAAAGGCTTGTCGGTATCCAGCGTCTTTATCCGTGCCATGTCGTCGGCCGACAGGGTGAAGTCTAATATGTCGAGATTCTGCTTCATGCGTTCCGGTTTCACAGACTTAGGAATAATTATGCACACTGATATTTATCGCGCCCGGACAGGTGTTCGGTGCGGAAGATGACGGCATGCAGTTCCAACCAGATGGCTACCTGCTTATGTTCCATCCCGACCTGCTGCGGAATACACCTCTCGGGCGGATAATGCGTGAATATTCGTTCTTTTCCTACGAGACAAACGAGGCATTGCACCTTAGTGTGGAAGAACGGCAAATCATCATGGATTGCTTCCACAAGATTCAATATGAATTGAACCATCCGATACACCGTCACAGCAAGAACCTCATCACAGACAGCATCAAGACGTTCCTTGATTACTGCACACGTTTCTATGACCGCCAGTTCATCACACGCGACAACCAAAACCGAGACATCCTCGCAAGATTTGAGCGGTTGCTTGACGAATACTTCCATGATGGGGCTGCTAAACGGATAGGCTTGCCCACTGTACAGTATTGTGCAGACAAGCTCTGCCTCTCGCCCAACTATTTCAGTGATTTATTGAAAAAAGAAACAGGTTCAACCGCCCTGCATTTCATTCATGACAAGTCTATTGAAATAGCCAAGACGGAACTTGCATCTACAGACGACACCGTTAATGAAATCGCCTATAATCTCGGTTTTCAGTACCCGCAACATTTTACCCGACTGTTCAAGAAAGAGGTAGGTTACACTCCGAATGAATATAGAGCGCAAGTGTCGTGAGAATTGGATTAGTACAGAATATTAGAACCCAACACCTCTCTTGCGCTTAACTTTCTTCCTTCTGCGAAGTATATCCACCATTTCCTGATTGGCTTCCGCATCAGCAGCGTTATAAGATGAGCCACTGCTTTTTAGCAATCCCCAAGAGCCGTTGAACAACTCGCTTTGTGCCGTGCCGGACGGTGCGCTTGGTGTAGCCGTTTCATATATTCCGGCTGTTATTCCCATACGTTCCCTGCATCTGTTGTGCTGCAAAGCCGCGTCAATCTTGGAATAACTGAAACGCCTGTCCACTTTGGAGCCGTTGAAATGGTAGCCATTCATGGAGAATACAACACCCTGCACCTCGCTGGTCTGCCCCTTATGCTTGAAATGTACTTCCACTCCCTGCCGTTTCAGGTTGGCGATAAGCACGTTCCAGTTGCCGCATCTGCCGACTTCCATTTTGATGATGTCGTAAAGCGCATATTTCGTCCTGTCTGGCTCTTTCAGGCGGTTGCGTTTGACATTGTCCTTTCCGCCAGCCATATGCAAGCCGTATTTCAAGGTCAATTCCTTGCAGATGCGGGTACTGCGCAGACGCTCGTGCCTGTCCGATATGGTATTGCCGTTGTTGTCTATGCGGTTGAAAGCAATATGCACGTGCGGATGCTCCTTGTCGAAATGCTGGGCGATGAAGAACTGCGTATTCTTGATTCCCATCCGTTCCATATATTCAAGCGCGATGCCTGCCATGATACGGTTCGTCAGCCGTAACTCATCCTCTTTGGAAAAACTCAACGCGATATGTCCGACAGGTTTTGTCACCTTATCGTTCATCCGTGACTGGGCATTGAAACTCATGGCGATAGTTTCCAGATTTTCCATAAACAAGCCTTCGCTTGCTACTATCTGCGTATCCTTCTTCTTGTCGATGATGTAATCCACCACACCCTTGAAGTCGCTTCCTTTTACGATTTTCGCCATCATATCCCTATCTTGGTTATAAGTTCATGAATCCTTGCCACTGCCACCTTGCAGTCCCACCGTTCATCGTGGAAGCCTCCGGCGTTTGCCTTACGCGCAAGCTGGTTGAGATTGTTAGCCATGCCGCAGAGTTGGCGGATGTATCCGGCATGTTCCTCCGACAGCCGTTCTTTCACATGACCGTTACGGAAACATTCCCTCATGTACTCGCTTGGTGATACGCCCGCCTCATGCGATCGTGTCAGCAGGCGGAAGTAGTCGGCTGCCGTCATTTTCACTGCGATACGGTATTTCAGTTTCTCGGTTGCTTCCTTCTTGGGGCGACCTCCCTTGTTGCGTTCCTTGTGTTCCTTTGTCTGTTCCATATTTTATTCCTTTTAATTCGGTTACTGATTCAACTGTATAGACCGACGGGATGCCACCTCCTGCAATTTGGATGGTGGGTGGCAAGCGGTTTCGGTACACCCGAAACACAAACTTGCTACCTCCCAATCCTTAAGGAATGAGTTTCGGGCATCTCCCGTTTTTCTCATTCGGGATGTCATAATCCCAACCCTTTCTTCTTGGGTTTTACGATAGTTCTTGGCGGTGGACTAACGGCTAATTTCTGCCGGATTCCACGCAGGTAATCGTTCAGGTCTTTATGCCCTTTGTAGTTGTCGGAGAAGTCGCGGATGCGTCCGGCGAACTTCCTTTCCAATTCCCGATACGCCTTTCTTCCCGCCTCGTCATTGTCGAGCATGCAGTGGATACGTCCATACCCGTGCAGCACATCTATAGCTTTGGAAACATTGGCGGTCGAATTGAGGATGACGTAATCCTGCCTGTCAAGGTCGGGCAAGTTCGAGCAGTTCCTCTTCCGCAACGTGAGGAATGAAAGATAGTCCATCATGCCCTCGAATACAAGGCATTTCTCTCTCGCTTCTCCCTGTTGCCGAATATGGCTGATGTCTTTGGGTGCGACACAGCCTTTGAAAAAACGGTTACGCACTTCAAATCCTCCCGCCACATTCGGAAAACCGATGGCGAAATAGGGCTTGCCGTTATGGGTGAAGTGGAGCTCTTTACATTGCGCCTTTGCCAAAGCGATGTTTATGCCCCGTTCCTGCAAGTATCGGAGCAATGCCGGATGGGTGAGTTCGCCCACCTCCAAATGTTGGAAACTCGGTTCGGATGCCTGCTGGCGAAAAGAGTAAAGCCAAGCCTTTGTTTTGATTGAAATCAGAATGGAACACAGAACGTTTCCACCGCCTTCGGCGGCAGAAACGTTTTTAGTTACCTTTGCTGTAGGCATAAGAAGCAAGCCGGTTTTTTCTTGGGCTTTTAATTCCACAAAAGAGTATGGCTCCTTGTCCTGCGAATTGAAGATTGGTCGTCGGAGGCCGTATAGAAGAATGCTCATTGACAGGACATGGCTTATGCCTTTATCCATCAACAACAGTAACAATTATTATCATGGCAAAGAAAGCAAAAAAAGTCAAGACGGCCAAAGGTGCGGAACTTCGGATAGTCAATCCCGATGCGGCGGGGATAGACATCGCGGACGGTATCATGCAAGTTTGCGTCCCTGCCGACCGCTCCAAGGACAACAACCGCGCGTTCGGAGCGTATACATCCGACCTGCACGCCATCTCGGCATGGCTCAGAGAGTGCGGCATAAAGACAGTCGCAATGGAATCCACCGGGGTTTACTGGATACCGCTGTTCTGCCGTCTTCAGGAGGACGGGATGGATGTCGTATTGACCAACGCAAGGGACGTGAAGAACATAACGGAGAGGAAAACCGACGAGTCGGATGCCGAATGGCTGATGTTGCTGCACCAGTACGGGTTGCTCAAGGCAAGTTTCCAACCGCACAACGACGCCAAACGGATGAGGACACTCACCCGTCATCGTGACACCCTCTCCCGTGAGGCTTCAAGCATAGTACTGCGTATGCAGAAAGCCATGCAGCAGATGAACATAAAACTTACGCTTGTCCTGTCTGACATTACGGGAAAATCCGGCATACGTATCATCGAGGCCATTCTTGCAGGTGAACGTGACCCCAAGAAACTTGCGGACTTGGCCGACATCCAGTGCAAGACTCCGAAAGAGGAAATAGCCAAGGCGCTTGAGGGCAACTGGGAAGAAGATCTCCTGTTTGTCCTCAGGCAAAACTATGACACTTTCAAGCATTTTTGCGCCCAACTTGACCGATGCGACACGGAACTGGAGAAACTTATGGAAAACTATCGCACGGAGGTTGCCGGAACAGGGCGTCCGTCATACAGTCCGACGAAAAAACGTCGTGACTATCACAAGCGTAAACGGAATGTAGGCTTCGATGTGGAAAGAAAGGCATATGACATGTGGGGAGTGAATGTCTTTGAGATACCCGGAATAAGCCACCTGACCGCACTTGGACTGATGAGTGAGTTGGGACACGACTTTACCCGGAAGTTCCCATCTTCCAAACAGTTTTGCTGTTGGTGCAACATCGCACCGAATACTAAAATATCAGGAGGGAAAAAAATATCAAGCCACGTGCCACACCGTCGGAACAATGTCGGATTGATTTTTAGAAGTATCGCTTCTTCGCTCGCCAATGCGAAGAACCAGTTGGGAAACTTCTACCGCAGGATACGTTCACGGGCCGGAGGTAAAGCCGCAGTCATTGCCACCGCCCACAAGGTCGCTGAGATATTCTTTGCCATGGTTGCAAACCAGACAACTTATAATCCGGAAAAAGTAGGTATAGACGAGAAAGTATTACTCGAAAAACGGATTGCGAGATACAAGCGTGAATTAGAACGGATTACAGGAATGCATATTGAAATAGGCAATGCTTGTGTTCCATAGAAGAAAGATATGGGACGGATGTGTGGTGCCTGTTCCGCTATCTTGCCAAGCAGATA